>CAZCAJ010000033.1:0-4671 GCA_964496645.1 uncultured Opitutaceae bacterium | reverse complement strand
GGGGCAGGCGGCGCCGGGCGACGGAGCGAAGCCGGAGGCGCCGGCCTGAGCGGCGCCCGGGGTCAGAGCTTCCCGCCGTAGATCGCCGACGCGCCGAGCTCCCCCTCGATCCGCAGGAGCTGGTTGTACTTCGCGACGCGGTCGGTGCGGCAGAGCGAGCCCGTCTTGATCTGGCCGGCGTTGGTGGCGACCGCGATGTCCGCGATCGTGACGTCCTCGGTCTCGCCGGACCTGTGGGAGATGACCGCCGTGTAGCCCGCGTCCTTCGCCATCTCGACCGCGTCGAGCGTCTCGGTGAGCGTCCCGATCTGGTTCACCTTTATCAGGATCGAGTTCGCGACGCCGGTGTCGATTCCCCGCTTGAGGAAGTCGGTGTTCGTGACGAATATGTCGTCGCCCACGAGCTGCACGTCGTCGCCGAGCTCCACGGTGAGCTTCCCCCAGGTCTCCCAGTCGCTTTCCGCGCAGCCGTCCTCTATCGAGATGATCGGGTACTTGCCGACGAGCTCCTTGTAGTAGGCCACCATCTGGCCTCCCGTCAGCGAGCGGCCGCCGGACTTCTTGAACACGTAGCGCTTCTTCTCCGGCACGTAGAACTCGGACGACGCCGGGTCAAGGGCGAGGGCGATGTCCCTGCCCAGCTTGTAGCCCGCGTGCTTCACCGCCGCGGCGATCGCGTCGAGCGCGGCCTCGTTCGACTCGAGCTTCGGCGCGAACCCGCCCTCGTCCCCGACAGCCGTGGACAGGCCCTTCGCCTTGAGGACCTTCTTGAGCTCGTGGAACACCTCGCAGCCCATGCGCAGGGCCTCGCTGAAGGAATCCGCGCCAACCGGCATGATCATGAATTCCTGGAAGTCGATCGGCGCGTCTGAGTGGGCGCCGCCGTTCATGACGTTCATCATCGGCACCGGCAGGACCTTGGCGTTGGGCCCTCCGATGTACTTGTAGAGGGGCTGGCCCAGGGCCGCCGCCGCCGCCTTCGCGGTCGCGAGAGAGACCCCGAGGATCGCGTTCGCGCCGAGCCTCGACTTGTTCTTCGTCCCGTCGAGGTCGACCATCGCCCGGTCGACCGCGACCTGGTCGACGGCGTCAAATCCAACGAGCGCCTGCGCGATCTTCGACTTCACGTTCGCCACGGCCCGGAGGACGCCCTTGCCCGAATAGCGCCTCTTGTCGCCGTCGCGCAGCTCGATGGCCTCGAACTCGCCGGTCGACGCTCCCGACGGCACGGCGGCGCGCCCGAAGGCGCCCGAGGCGAGCCTGACGTCGACCTCTATGGTCGGGTTTCCGCGGGAGTCGATGATCTCGCGGGCGGTTATCGAGGCGATGGATGTGTTCATGGTTGGTCAGAATGGAATAGGAAAGCCCATCAGAGGCTATGCCGGCCCCGGGGAGAAGCCCAAAGTGGGCTCGCCGGCCCGTCAAAACGGCGCGCGCGTCCCGCCCAGCTTGCGAAGGAAGCGCGATACCGGGCCCGGCCGCCGGGGGCGCGCATCCTCGGGAATCTGCGAGATGAACCCACGCCTGACCGCGAGCGAAAGCACGGAGATGCCGTCGTAATTGCGCGTCGCCAGGCGCTCGGGCGTCAGGAGGGCCGGCGGGACCTGGTCCAGGTGGCCCTCGTAGGCCGCGGCGTGGAGCGGGGTGTCCCCGTTCTCGTTGCGCGTCGTCAAGAGCTCGGCCGTGAGCCGCTCCGCCGGGATCTTCCCCAGCTGGCCCGTCTCCGCGGCCGCGTGGGTGGCCGTGAACCCGGTCTTGCTCGGGACCGAGAGGTTCTCGAACGTCAGGAGGTCCCGGGGGACCTGCTCCAGGTGGCCGGAGATCGCCGCCGAGTGGAACACCGTGTCGGCCGCGGCGGTCTGCTGGCGCATCGCGGCGCCGGTCAGCAGCGCCGGCGGCACCTGGTCGAGGTGCCCGTTGAAGGCGGCGACGTGGAGCACGGTCTCCCCGCTGAGGTTGCGGTGGGCGAGGTTCTCGGCGGTCAGGTACTCGGCCGGGATGCTGTCGAGGGTGCCGTTCTCGGCCGCCTCGTGCAGAAGGGTGTTCCCGAGGTCGTTGCCGTGCAGAAAGACCGAGGGGGTGAGGAGCCCGGCCGGGATCTGCGCGAGATTGCCGTGCGCGGCGGCCGTGTGGAAGACGGTGTAGCCCGCGTTGCTGCGGATCGAAAGGTTCTCCCCGGTGAGGACCTCCTTGGGCACCTGGTCGAGGTGCCCCCCGATCGCCGCGTGGTGCAGGGGTGTGTAGCCGGCCTCGTTCTTCAGGGTGAGGTACCTTGCCGTCAGCGCCTCGGCGGGAAGGCTGCGCAGCTCGCCGTACCTGGCGGCCGTGTGGATCCGCGTGTGGCCCGCTGGGTTGCGCGCTGCCAGGCTTGCGACCGAAAAGGGTGCTGTATCGGCCATCTGCTTAGTGCCTCGGATGAAACGGGGCGCGCCGGGCCGACGCAAATCAAAAGGCCGCCCTGAAAACCCGCTGTCGTAAGGGTTTGTATTTGCCAACCCCGGGCTCGCCGCCTACTCGTTCAGGCATGTCTCCAGAGGCCAGTGCCCCGGCCGGTCCAAAGGACGCCATACTTATCGTCGACGACGAATTGCCCATCCTCGAGGCGTTCGCGGCCTGCCTGTCCCCCTATTTCGACGTCACCTCGGCGACCAACGCCAGGGACGCCGACTACATCCTGCGCAAGAAGGAGTTCAAGGTCGTCATCAGCGATCACCTCATGCCCGGGGGCAACGGGATGAGTTTCCTGGTGCGCGCGCGAGAGGAGTATCCGAAGATGAGCAGAATCCTCGTCACGGGGTACATGAAGCCGGAGATGCTGATGCGCAGCGTCAACGAGGCCGCGCTTTTCCGCTACCTGCTCAAGCCCGTCTCGTTCTCCGAGCTCATCAAGGTGGTGCAGGAGGCGGCGCGCGCGAACGGCTCGACGGGCGGCTGAGCGAGATGGCCGAACCGGTGATAAAGGCGCCCATCCGCCCGCCGGTCGTCCTCCTTGTCGACGACGAGCCGCTGCTGCTCGAGGTGATCGCCCAGGAGCTGAGGAAGAGCTTCGAGCTCCACACGGCGGCCTCCGCGGCCGAGGCCGACAAGAAGGTCGCCGCGCAACCGTTCGACGTCGTCGTCTGCGACCACATGCTGCCCGGCGAGCAGGGCCTCGATTTCCTCATCCGGCTCATGGACAAGGCCCCGTCGACGAAAAGGATCCTGATGACGGGCTACACCAACACCGAGTTCATTTCGAGGAGCACGGCCATCGGGGGCCTGTCGGCGTGCCTCGTGAAGCCCCTGAGGGCGTCGGACATCGCCAGGGCCGTAGGCGCGGCGCTCGGCCCCGGGCGCGGCCTAGGGCGCGCGCCCGAGCCTGGAGCGCAGAAACGGGGCGGTTGGGCTGCGCCCTGAGCGGAGCAGGCCGCGGAGCTCGCCCTGGTAGACGAGCTCGCCTCCGTCCGGCCCCCCCCCGGGGCCCAGCTCGACGATGTAGTCGGCCTCGGCGAGGAGATCGAGGTTGTGCTCGATGACGATGACCGTGTGGCCCTGGTCGACGAGCGAGTGCAGGACGCCTATCAGCCTCTCGCAGTCGCTCAGGTGCAGGCCGATCGTCGGCTCCTCGAGGATGTAGAGGTTCATGGGGGGGGCGCCCCGGCTGCGCTCGGCGCGGGTCGCCAGGCCCCTTGACAGCTCGGTGACGAGCTTGAGCCTCTGGGCCTCGCCCCCCGACAGCGTGGACGAGCTCTGGCCCAGCGTCAGGTAGCCGAGGCCGCAGTCCCCCATGAGGCCGCACACCTGCGAGAGCTCCTGGTGGAACCCGAAGAACTGCGCCGCCTCCTCGAACGTCAGCTGGAGCACCGCCCCGATCGTCCGGCCGTTCCACGTTATGTCCGATAGCTCGGGGCCGTACCTGAGGCCCCGGCAGTCGTCGCAGGGGAGGTAGGTGTCGGGCATGAAGGCCATCTCCAGCCGGATCCGGCCGGCTCCCTCGCAGGTCGGGCACCTGCCGCCGACCGTGTTGAAGGAGAAGCGCGATGCCGTGTATCCGCGGATCCTGGACTCGGGCAGCGAGGCGAACAGCGCCCTGATGGTGTCGAATATCCCGAGGTAGGTGGCCGGCGTGGACCGCGGCGTCTTGCCTATCGGGGACTGGTCCACCTCGATCACCGAGCGGAAGCGGTCCGCGTTGCGCAGCTCGGCGAACCATGGCTCGGTCTCGCCGCGGAACCGGGCGAACTCGCGCCCCGAGAGCCTTGGCTTGCGCTCCTTTATCGCGCACGCGGCCGCGGGGCCGAGCAGGTCCCTGAAGAGCGTCGACTTGCCCGCGCCGCTGGGGCCCGCGACCATGGTCAGGCGCCCCGGGGGGATGCGCAGGTCGACCCCCCGCAGGTTGCGCAGGCGGGCGCCGCGGACCTCGACCCAGGGCTCGTGCCGGCCCCCGGCGCCCAGGGCCCGGTACGAGCCGCGGAGGGGATGCCTGATCCCCCGGGAGAGAAAGAGCCCCGTGAGCGACGAGCCGTTCCTCCTTATCTCGGCCGGGGTCCCGCGTGCGAGCAGCTCGCCGCCGTGCACGCCGGCGCCTGGGCCGAGGTCGATGATGAAGTCCGCGCGCCGCATCAGCTCGTCGTCATGCTCGACGACGACGAGCGTGTTGCCCTTGTCGCGCAGGGCGATGAGCGTGGAGAT
>CAZCAJ010000032.1:0-43871 GCA_964496645.1 uncultured Opitutaceae bacterium | reverse complement strand
GTAGCCGATCGTGAGCGCTCCGAGGAGCGTGAGGCCGATGCCCCCGCGCCCGCCCGAGAGGGTGTTTCCCCCGATGACCGCGATCGCGATCGCCGTCAGCTCGTAGGTCGAGCCCGCCTCCGGGTCGCCCTGCTGCTCCTGCGCGGCCTGGCAGACGCCGGCGACCGCGGCGAAGAGGCCGCTCAGCCCGTAGGCGAGCAGCTTCGCGCGCGCGACGGGCACGCCCGACAGGCGCGCAGCCTCCTCGTTGCCGCCCGTCGCGTACAGGTAGCGGCCGTAGCGGAGCTTCTCGAGCACGACCCACGACAGGAGCACGCAGCCGAGGAATACCAGCGTGACCACCGAGAGGTTCCCGCCAAGGATCCGGTGGTCGAGGCGCTGGAAGACGGAGGGCAGGTCCACGTAGGTGAAGGTTCCGTCGGGATGCTGGATCGCCTGCGAGATCTTCTGGCCGCCCGAGACCCACTTGGCGAGGCCCCGGGCGAAGACCATCATCGCCAGGGTGGCGACGAAGGCCTGCACCCTGAAGCGCGCGACGAGGGCCCCCGAGAGGAGCCCGATCGCCGTCCCGGCCCCGAGGACGACGGCGAGCGCGGCCGGGGCGGCCTGCCCCTCGTGCAGCGTCTGCCGGGCGAAGAGGACGGCGCAGAGGCCGACCACGCTCCCCACGGACAGGTCGATCCCGCCGGAGATGATGACCAGCGTCATGCCGCAGCCAAGTATCCCGTAGACCGATACCTGCCGCAGCATGTCCCGGTGCGTGCCCCAGCGGAAGAACGCGCCGTCCGCGTTGAAGGCGCAGCCGATCGCGACGACGAAGGCGAGCGCCAGGAGGGCGCGGAACGACGGGGCCGCGAGCCACCGGCGCACGGACCCCGCCTTCACGCGCACGCCTCCCCCGGGCGGCCGGGCGAGCCCATGGCCGCGGCCAGTATCCGCTCCGGCGTCGCCTCTTCGCGGCTGAACTCCGCGGTCACCGCGCCCCGGTGCATGGCGAGGATCCGGTCGCAGAGCAGGAGCAGCTCCGGGAGCTCGCTCGAGATGAGGAGTATCGCCATGCCCTCGGTCGTCCACCGGCGCATGAGCGAGTAGATCTCGGACTTCGCGCCGATGTCGACGCCCCGCGTGGGCTCCTCGAGGAGGAGGACCCTGGGCCGGGTCTCGAGCCACTTCGCCAGCACGACCTTCTGCTGGTTCCCGCCCGACAGCGTGCCGGCCGCCTGGTCGAGCGACTCGAGCCGTATGCCCAGGGCGGCCGCCTGGGCGGCCGCGCACTCCCGCTCGCGCCGCGGACGCAGAACGCCGCCGGGAGACGACCGGGGGAGCGAGGCGAGGGTCACGTTGTGCTCGACGCTCATCGCCGGCACGAGGCCCGAGCCCTTGCGGTCCGCCGTCAGGTGGCAGAGACCCCGCCCGATGGACCGTGACGGGGACTCGGGGCTGAAGGGCTTCCCGCCGACGGCGACCGAGCCGGCGCAGACCGCGCCCCGGGCCCCGAACAGCCCCTGGAACAGCTCGGCCGCGCCCGAGCCCTGGAGGCCGGCGATGCCCACGATCTCTCCCGCCCGCACCGACACCGAAAAGTCTCGGACGGCGGGGGGCCGCCCGGGGACGGGATGAGGGACGCCGAACCCGCGGACCTCGAGGACGCCCTCGCCGGCGCCGGGCGCCCGGGGACGCGGCGGGCCCTGCGGGGCCAGCTCGCGGCCGATCATCCACTGGATGAGCCTGGACTCCGGGCAATCGCCCGCGGCCGCGGTGCCGACCCGGCGGCCGTCGCGCAGGACGGTGATCCTGTCGGCGACGCGGTAGATCTCCTCCATCTTGTGCGTGATGTAGATGATTCCGCACCCCCTGCGCTTCAGGGCCTCCACGAGGGCGAAGAGCCTGTCGACCTCGGCGCGGCTAAGGGCGCTCGTCGGCTCGTCCATGACGAGGATGCGCGCGTCGAAGGCGAGGGCCTTCGCGATCTCGACCAGGTTCTTTACCGAGAGGGGGAACTGCTCGACAGGGCGGGCGAGGTCCTCCGCGGAAAGCTCCAGGTTGAGCTGGCGGCAGAGAGCCAGGGCCCGTTCCGCCTGGCCGCTCCGGTCGAGCCAGAGCCCGCCGGGGCGCGCCCGCTCGCGGCCCAGGTGGATGTTGTCGAGGACGCTCATCGAGTCGATGAGCGACAGCTCCTGGTGGATGACGGAGATGCCGGCCCGGTTCGCCTCGTGCGGCGTCGCGAAGCGCACGGGCCGCCCGCCCAGCTCGATGGCGCCCTCGTAGTCGGAGTGGATGCCCGCCAGGATCTTGATGAGCGTCGTCTTGCCGGCGCCGTTCTCGCCGGCGAGGATGTGCACCTCCCCGGCGTCGAGGTCGAGCGAGACCCCTTCGAGCACCCGGTTGGCGCCGAACCGCTTCCCGATGTCGCGCAGGGCGAGCAGCCGCTCGGGCATGGGCGTCGGGGCCTTCAGAAGCGCCGGCCGTCGGCCCTCTTTCCGCAGAGCGCAACCTCGAGGCCGAGCTCCCGGGCAAGCGCCGCCTTCGTGTACATCGCGAGGTCCGCCTCCCGGGCGCTGCGGGCGTAGGCGACGTGGACATGGTTGGCCTTGTGGCGGGCCATCATCTGGTCCCGGGAGACCCCGTAGGTGACCGCGTGCATGATCGGCCACTGGGGCGTCGTCTCGCGCCAGCGCCTCTCGGTCTCCGCCCTGGGCAGCCGGGCGACCCGCCCCCGGCCGAGGTCCATCTTCAGCCGTCCGTCCTCGACGAACACCCGGCTCCACACGATCTCGCCCGGCTTCGCGACCCCGCGCACGGTGCCCCCGCCCAGCCTGAAGAACATGGGCGGCTGGCGCACCGAGACCGTCCCCCGGTAGCCGCCGATGTGGTGCGCCGGCGGCGCGGCGCCGGAGATCAGGAACACCCAGACGTAATCGTCCGTCGAGCCGCTCCGGTCGATGTCGCCCCAGCGCAGGTCGTGCAGGGTGTTCTCGGGAGGCTGGCCGAGCGCGCGGTGCACGCGCTGGGTGAGGATGCCATCGAGGCCCGCGCATTCGTCGGCCTCGTTGAAGTGCGTCAGCGGCTCGCCTGCGCGGATGACGCGGCCCGCGCCGTTCCTGACGGGCGGCCGGTCGGCGTTGTTCAGGAGGCCCTCGGCCAGGTCGGACGCCGGAAGGAGGTCCTTCAGCCCCTGCTGGTACTGGATGCCGATCGCGTCGCACCCGAAGTCGTCCGCGATGCGCAGCGCCGCGACGTACGTGCGGCACTGCCACAGCACCTGGTCCTCCGTGAGGTCGACGGCGGGCCTCGTCCCGAGGGCGAACCTCATGCCCCTCCTCCTGAGCCATGCGTAGACGGCGCGTGCCTCCGTCGCGCTCACCCTCGTGGCCGCGTGGTAGAGCGCCGACTGCGACAGCCGCTCCTTGTAGACCCCCGTGGGGAACAGGAGCTCGTCCGGGATGATGGCGTTGTACATGCCCATGCAGCCCTCGTCGAACACGCCCATGATCGCCTTGCGGGCGCCGAGCTCGCGGGCGAGCCGGCGGGCGACGGCGACAGCCCTGCGGGGAACGGCGCACTTCGAGAGCGGGCGCACGTGCGCCGCGGAGTGGCGGACCCTTCCCGTCGCTAGCCAGCGCCTCAGGCCGCCGGTGAAGAGGTCGTCCCTGAAGTCCTCGCTCCAAAGCGTCGAGTAGGCCACGCCGGCCTTCGTCAGCGAGGCGTTCAGGTTGAGCATGCCGACAAGGCCGGGCCACGTGCCGGACCAGTTTGCGACAGTGAGGATCGGGCCGCGGTGCGAGATGAGGCCGGCCAGCAGGTGATGCGAGTACTGCCAGACGCTCTCGGCGACGACGAGCGGCGCCTTCCGGTCGATCCCGGCGAAGACGGCCATCCCCTCCTTCTGCGAGCTGATGAAGCCGTGCCCGCTATCCGGCTTGTAGGGATGGGCGCGCACAAGCCGGGCCCCCAGGCGGGAGAAGGCTCGGGCGAGGGCCCTTTCCATCGCGGCCTGGGCGGGCCAGCATTGCTTGTTGGCGGACGGGCGCAGGTCGCCGTTCGCGACCATCAGGACCGTTTTTCGGTTCATGGGTGGGGGACGTTTGACGGATCCCCGGCGGGGCCGGGTCGGAGCGGCCACGATGACATGGCAACCGGCCCGCGTAAATGGGCAAAAATCGAAAATGCAGGCGCCGGCCCTACGCCCCCCCGCCGGCCGGTGGGGGAGCGTCCGAGGACGGCGCCGGCCTGCCGTCCACGGTGCCCGACTCCATGATCTCCACGCGCGTGCCGTCGGGATCGTAACAGTTGATCTGGCGCCTTCTGTTGACGCCCGTACGGACCGGGGAGGGCGGCCTGCAGCCGGCGGGAAGAGTCCTGGCCCCAAGCGAGGCCCCGGCCGCCCCGACGTCGGGGACCTCGAGGCAGACGTGGTTCAGGACGTGGAGCTGCTGGAGGCCGGGCTTCGCCCCGTAGAGCATCAGCTCGATGTAGTCGTCGCCCTCGGGTACGCGCAGGTTGACCCAGCTGAGCGTCCTCCCGTCGCTGCTGCCCCTCCAGAACTCGCGGAATCCGAGGATGTCCCTGTAGAACCTGAGCGAGGCCTCGAGGTCTCCGACCGCGATGCCGGCGTGGCTCATGCGCGCGGCGATCCGCGTCGGGGGCATGCACCGCCCCGCGTTCGCCCTCGTCCACCCGCCGGGCATGTACTGGGTGAACTCGACGATGTGCCCGTCGGGATCCTCGGTGAAATAGTTGAGGTTCCCGATCCGCCCGGCCTTGGCCGCCGCGGGAAGCGGCGTCGCGCCCGGTCCCCGGACGCCCCTTGAGGCGAGGTATTCGAGCATCCGCGCGGCATCGTTGGTCTCGAGGGCAAGGTGGTAGAGGCTGTCGCCGCTCGCGGGCGTGTTCGCGCCCACGGGGAACAGCTCGATCGACTGCCGGTCGTTTATCTTGATCCACGTGATGAGGACCCCGCCCTTGCCGTCGTCCAGCGAGTACGGCTCGTCGAATCCAAGGTAGCCCTTGAAGAACGCGCGGGACCTGCCGAGTTCCCGGACCCAGAGGGCGACGTGGGAAAGGCCGGTTATCGCCGGGCGCACCGTGGCGGGCGGGTCCGCGGCCCGGGCGAGGCACGCGGCCATCGCCGCTAGCGCTGCGACAGGCAGTATTCGCGGGGTCATCGCGGGGGCATGATGGACGCGGCGTGGGGCCCTAGGCAACCGCCTTGAGGCCTGGACGCCCGCGGCCGCCAACGGCGCCGCCCGCGCCTGAAGGCAATTGTTGCTTATGGACTTTCTGGGCCCGAGCAGCACGTTGATATCGAACTGGGCACCCGCGGCCCCAGTGGCTCCGACAGGCGCCCCCGGTATTCGCGCCCTCCCCCCGACCGCCCATACCAATCGATGGCCTTGCTCCCCACCGCCGACCCGCACCCCGGACGCACCCGCTGGCGGCGCGCGCGGCGCCTGATCCTCGGGGTCCTTCTCCGAGCCGCGATCCCGGTCGCGTTCTTCTGCGCGCTGGAGGGCTGCCTCAGGCGGGCCGGCTACGGCAGGTCGACGCAGTTCTTCATCCCGGATAGCGTCCCCGGGTTCTACAGGACCAACCCGGATTTCACGGCGCCCTTCATACCCGCGTCGTTCGGTGTCCAGCCGCTCAGCTTCCGCATCCGCAGGGACAAGGGGCCGAACACGGTGCGCGTGTTCGTGCTCGGCGAATCGGCCGCGCAGGGGTTTCCCGCGCCCGGCTTCGGGATCGCCCCGCAGCTCAGGGCCCAGCTAAAGGCGCGCTACCCGGGAACATCCTTCGAGGTCTTCAACCTGGCCATCCCGGCAATAAACTCCCACGTGGTCTACCGGATCGTCAGGCAGGCCGTGGAGTTTGGGCCGGACCTCCTGGTGATCTACATGGGCAACAACGAGGTGGTGGGGCCCTACGGCCCCGGCTGCGCCTACCTGTCCTCGAACCCGCCCCTCTGGTTCATTCGGGCCGGCGTCTGGGTGCGCGGCACCCGCACGGGCCAGCTTCTGACGGCGCTGCTGGGCAAGGCGGCCATTCCAAAGCTGAGGCCCCGGGACTGGAGCGGCATGGACACGTTCTCCGGCAACCCGGTCCGGGGCGACGATCCGCGGCTCGGCGCGGTCTACCGGAACTTCTCGGGCAACCTGCGCGGCATCCTGGAGGCGGCCGGCACGGCCGGGGTCAAGACGGTCCTCGCCACCGTCGTCGCCAACGTGGGGGACGGCGCCCCGTTCATCTCTCGCCACCACTCGGGGCTGTCCCCGGCGGACTCCAAGGCCTGGGGCGATGCGTCCGAGGCGGGATCCGTGGCGTTGGACCTGGGTGACGCGAGAAGCGCCGTCGTCGGCTTCGGCGAGGCGCTCCGGATCGATCCGGAGTTCGCCGAGACCCATTTCCAACTGGGAAGGGTTGCGGAGGCGATCGGGGCGACCGGGATCGCCCGCAAGCGCTACCTCGACGCCCTTCACTGGGACGCGATGCATTTCCGGCCGGACTGGCCCGTCAACGCGATCATCAGGCAGGCCGCCAGGGAGGCCGGGGAATCCGTGCTCCTGGTGGACGCCGCGCGCGAGCTCGGGTCCGACCCCGATTCCGCCGCGCCTCTGGCCGGCCACGACATCCTTCTGGACCACGTGCACTTCAACTGGGAGGGGAACTTCCGCCTGGCCCAGCTCCTGGCTGGCGGGTGCGCCCGGCAGCTGTTCGGCCCGGGCGCGCCCGCGGCGGGCGGGCTCGACTCGGCCGGCTGCGCCGCCGCGCTCGGATTCACGGCCGACGCACGGCTGAAGGTGCTCCAGGCCGTCGTCCAGGAGACGGTCAGGCCCCCGTTCGCGGACCAGTCGACGTTCACCGAGGACCAGGCAAGGCTGGAGAAGGACATCGACGCCGCGATCGCCGCCCTCGGCACGCCGGGCGCGCGCTCCGCGGAGATCAGGGCGGTCAGGCGGGTACAGCGGCTCGATCCGGACAACGCCGATCTTGCGATGCTCCTGGCGGACATGGAATCGGATTCGGGAGACATGAGCGAGGCTATGTCGATGCTTGAGAGGGCAAGCTCGCTTCAGCCCCCGTCCGTCGAGCTGTCGAGGCGCAAGGCCAGGGCCCTGGTCGGCCTCAGGCGGTTCGACGAGGCGGAGGAAATCCTGCTCCTCGCCCGCGAGACGGATGGGGACCATCGGGCCACCGACCAGGCGCTCGTCGACGTATGGGCGGCCAGCCGGCAGCTCGACAGGGGCAGGCAGTTCTTCGAGCGGGTGTTGTCGCGGTCGCCCGCGGACGAATACCTCCGGCTGGAGTATGCGGACCTGCTCTTCCGGTGCGGCGACCCGGCTGGCGCCGAGAGGGAGGCGCGCAGGGTCTGGGATGACGACCCCGACGGCCGGTCCTCGGCGGCCGCGCTGGAGCTTCTGGTCCGCCTTTACCTGAGCCAGCAGCGGCCGGACGCGGCGGAGGCGATGACCCTCGATGCTCGAGAGCACCAGCCGGGCGACTACGCCAACAACCGGCGCCTCGTGAGCATCTACACCGCCAGGGACGACCCCTCGAAGGTTGTCGAGAGCCTGCGGGCCGTGGAAGCCAGCGGCCCGTTCTCCTCGTCCGAGCACCTCGACCTCGCCCGCCGGCTGGCCGATCTCGACCGGGGGCTTGAGATGCTGGGCGAGCTCGCCAGGGCGCGCGACGTTGCGCGCATCGAGGGACGCAGGGAGCAGACCGAGACGATCAACCGCCTGATCGGCATCTACCGGCGGCGCCTGAGCCACTCGCCGGCCCCCTGAGGGGGCGGCGCTAGCGGCGCGCGCGCAGGAGCCAGAGAGCGAGGGACAGGACGATGCTGACGAGAATGCAGGTGGCGACCGGGAAATAGACCTCGGTGCCCCCCCTGCGGAAGTGGATGTCCCCGGGCAGGCGCCCGAACCAGGACCGGCCCAGCCCCGACCAGGCGAAGGCGCCCACGGCGGCGATCGCGAGGCCGACGGCGACGAGGAGCTTTCCGAGGTCCTGCACGGCGCAGCTGGGTTCTCCCCCCGGGAGGCTAGGGGCGGGCCGGTCCTCCCCGGCGGCCCCGGCGGGGCGCGGGCGCCCGGAGG
Organism: uncultured Opitutaceae bacterium; assembly: GCA_964496645.1. Classification (GTDB taxonomy): domain Bacteria; phylum Verrucomicrobiota; class Verrucomicrobiia; order Opitutales; family Opitutaceae; genus Palsa-1447. Next base: position 35,778 of record CAZCAJ010000032.1, on the reverse strand, counting down.
AGGTTGAACGTCGTGATCGCGGCCTTCCACGTCCCCCCGCTGCGCCTGTACGCGGTGAGGTAGTAGCCCGACGTCGAGACCGACTTGCCGTCGGGCGAGCGGACCGAGTTCCGCCACCGGCCGCCGTCGCAGAGGACGCCCCCGGAGGACTCCCTCCGCAGGGAGACGAGCGCAAGGCACCGCCGGCCCTCGCGCCTGAATGCCTCCCTGAGGTGCCTGCGCAGGGCCGCCCGGCCCCTGACCGGCTTGCCGTCCGGGGGAAGGGTCACGGCGTCGCCCGCAAAGAAGTCGAGCACCCGGTCCAGCCGCCCGCGGTTGTAGGCGGCGGCGTAACCGCGGTTGAGGCGGTCGACGGCGCGCTTCAGGGCCGCTCGGGAGATCGGCTGCGCGAGGATCCTCTGCATCGCGGGCATCGACCCCTTCCCGCGCTCAGGGATCCTTGGGTCCCAGCGGATGGAGGAACCTCCCGAGCCTCGGAAGCAGCCAGCGGGTCGTGTCGAACGAGGCAATCACCAAGGTCGCCCGGCCGACGATGTCCTGGCGGGCGACGGGGCCGAAGAAACGGGAGTCGTTGCTGTTGTCGCGGGAGTCGCCCATCACGAAATACCCGTCCCTCGGGACGAGGCAGGGCCCGAAGGTCCGCAGGGCCGGGCGGTCGGGGATGACCGCGATCAGGTGGTCGCGCCCGCCGAGGTGCTCGACCGCGACGACTGGGTTCCTGGCCTCCGGCATGTCCTGCAGGAAGGGCCGCGGGTCCTGGATCGAGTATCCCTGGCGGATCCCGTTCACGAACAGCACATCGGCGCGCATCTCGATCGCGTCGCCCGGCAGCCCGACGACGCGCTTCACGAGCCGCGTGCCGTCCCTGGGCGAGAACAGGACCGCGACGTCCCCGCGCGAAGGCTCGGCCCAGGTGCAGATGCGCCTCGTCGTGAACGGCACCCTCAGGTCGTACGCCAGCTTGTCGACGAAGACCAGGTCGCCCACCATGATCGTGGGCTTCATCGAGCCCGACGGGACCCAGTTCCAGTCGACGACTGCGGACCTGAGCGGGGCCATGACCAGGAGGAAAACGGCGAACGGCTTGATCCATTCGCGCCAGGCGGACTTGAGCGTCGGTTTCATCGGGTGGATCTTTTAGGGAGGCGATAACGTGGGCCGGGTGGCGCCCAGTGGCAGGTCGGGTTGCGGTTACCGCGAGGAACCGACCCGCTCGAGGAATTCCTGGCGGGCGCGGCGCCTGTCCGGGGCCGCGCCGGGATTGGCCGCGATGCGCATCACCTGGTAGCCGTCCCGGGCGCCGTACGCGGGCCACGGCGGCAGGCCCGGGCCGTTCGGGTCGCCCGTCTTCGCGAAGTTGGTCCAGTAGGACGACATGAGCTCCGACACCTCGCGGTCCTCCGGCCTCCAGGGGAGGCGCTTCGACGACAGCACCCGGAAGACGTACTCGATCTCCCACGAGTGGCTTGCCTTCGCCTCGGCGCCCGGCGGCGCGTCCTCGGGGATGGGAAGCGTCTGGTCGAACTCGTACCGGTAGACCGGGGAGCCGCCCGTCCTCAGGTGGGCCTCGATCCATTTCCAGGTGTCGTGCACGATGAAGTCGTCCCCGGCCAGGTCCTGCGCCGCACGCCTCGCCTCGGCGTCGGTCGCCGCCGGGTAAAGCCTCAGGAACTCCTCCGCTCGGGAGCCGAACCTGGCGCTGGCGAGCGCGACGTAGTTTGCCACGGTCGGCTCCTTCTTGCCGAAGAAGGACTCGTAGCCGCCCTCGTCCCTGTTCCAGCCGGCCAGGAGGGGGACGTGGCTCTGCTCCCCGGCCGCGAAGATCGAGCCGCAGTCGGCCGGAAGGAAGTATCCGTCGATATCCGGCTCGAAGTAGTCCGACGGCAGCTTGAGCGCCGCGTCGAGGACCTCCCGGGCCGACCGGGACCGCAGGGCCTCCAGCGAGGCCGTCCCGAACGCGGCCCGCGCGAACCTGACTCCCGCGTCCTCGGCCTGGGCGCGCGTCTTCGTCGGCGGCTTCGCGCTGAAAAGCGCCCCGCTCTCGCCGATCGCCCGGCGGAAGAGGCCCCGCGCCAGGGGCGAGGCCATCAGCGCGCTCACCGACTCGGAGCCGGCCGACTCGCCGAATATCGTCACGTTGTCGGGGTCGCCGCCAAACGCGGCGATGTTCCTCTTGACCCACTCGAGGGCGGCGACCTGGTCGAGGAGCCCGTAATTGCCCGAGGCGCCTTGCCCCGACTCCCTAGAGAGCTCGGGAAGGGCGAGGAAGCCGAACACGCCCATGCGGTAGTTGAAGCTCACCACGATCACGCCCTTCTTCGACAGGTTGCCCGCGTCCTGGCGCGGCTCCGACGAGGATCCGGCGACGAATCCGCCGCCGTGGATCCAGACCATGACCGGCAGCCTCGCCTGCGGCCGGTTCTCGGGCATCCACAGGTTGAGGTACAGGCAGTCCTCGCTCGGCCCGCTGTCGTTGAAGACCATGTCGCTGTAGATCGGCCCCTGCATGGCGCGCGCCCCGTAGTCGGCGGCCTTCCGGACCCCGGCCCATGGAACGACCGGCTGCGGCGGCTTCCAGCGCAGCGGTCCGACGGGCGGCGCGGCGTATGGGATCCCCTTGAACGTTCTCACCTTCCCGTCGGGGCTGACCACCCCTTCCAGGACGCCGTCAGCGGTCTGCTGCTGCACGTGGCGGAGCTGCTGGGCGCGCGCGGCCCCGGGCAGGATCGCGAGCAGGATTCCCCATCTCAGTCGGTCGAGCTTCATCGTCAGGCGTCATCCACTGGAGTTTCCGGGGGCCGTGCTCAACGCTCGAGGAGCAGGAGGCGCGACGACTCGTTCTCGAGGACGGATTCCAGGGAGAGGAGCCTCGAGTAGTCCTCCGGGGCGACCACCGCGGGCCTGGCCGCGAGCTCCTGCGTCACCGACCAGTCCCCGCCGCCGGCCTTTGCCGAGACGTGGACGTCGCCCGCCCCCGAGGGCGCGACAAGGTCCTCGCTTCGCGGGGCGATCACCACGTGCCTGAATCCCGCGGGCAGCTCGACCTCGGCGTGCACGCTCTCGATGCGGGCCTTCCTGATGAGGAGCGGCAGGGTGTGCCTGTCCGTGTACGTCGGGAACAGCCTCAGGGAATAGGGCAGGTCGAAATAGAGGTACTTCCCGTCGACCACCGCGTAGTGGTCGATGTCCACGGTGAACTCCTCGACGCCCGGGTACACGTCGAACCTGGTCGCCAGGTCGCCCACCGGCCGCGCCCCCTGGGCAACCCCGCTGACGGCCTCCTGGAAATAGCGCTTGCGCTCCTCGGGCGGCAGCTCCGAGAAGAACTTGTTCTTCTCCCCGAACTCCTCCCCCGAGTACTCGCGCCGGATCCGAAGCCGGACCCGGCCGGTGTCGTCGACGCCCATGCGGTAGTCCACGGCGAGCCGGTTCTCGTCGCCGCGCGCCGCGCTGATCACGACGCCGGCCTGGTCGGCCAGGTTGATCCCCAGGCACCCGTCGTGCTCGGTCGCCCCCAGCCTCGCGTACTGGTCGGTGTCGTTGAGGTAGTAGTCCTCGCCGTCCACGCGGACCCGCACCAGCACCGCCTGGAACTCGTAGGGGAAGGGGAACTTCCCCGTGACGTCGCTGATCGCGCCTATGGCGGGCTCCTGGGAACCCAGCACGAACTCGGGCTTCAGCCCCGCCGCCGAGAGCATCGCGTGGAGGAGGATCGCGTGGTCGGCGCCGTGGCCGTAGCCGTCGGCCAGGGTCGTGTCCGCGTTCGAGAGCTCCGATAGCGGCAGGTGGGTGAACGCGGGGCCGGCCAGGCGGATCGAAATGCTGGCGAGGTCGCGAATCGCCCGGACAGCGTCGAGCTTGGTCTTTGCGGCCGCGGCCAGCGTCCCGGCGAGAGCCCGCGCCTTTTCCGAGTGCGCCGAGCGGTCGAGCAGCGTCCGCTCGAGCTCCGACAGGTACGCCGCCGGGTCGCCGAAATAGTAGGCCACGCCTGCGCGGTAGAGCCACGCGGGCGGCAGCTCGCGCTCCGCCGGCATGGCCTTCATTTCGGATGCCTTCCAGGTCAGCACCTGCGCCCCGTCCGCGGCCTTCCGGTCGGCGGCCACGATGCCTGCCGGCCCCCGGTCCAGCGTCCGCACGGGCAGTGAGGAGGGCGCGGTCACCTGGAAGACCTTCTGCGCGACCTCGTCGTTCTCCTGGAAGGACTGGAATCCGGACAGGAAGGCCTTGTCGTGGTAGGAGATCTCGTACTCGACCTCGATCGTCGAGCCGATGTCGACCCCGGGCAGGTTCGCCACGAGGATCCGTCCGCCGGTGTAGCGCCTCGCGCCGGCGTTCCAGCCCGCGTCCATCACGTTGAGCTCCTCCTTGGAGAGCTCCTGGCGCTGCCCGGACTTCGAGGTCACCACGGCCCTGACGATTCGGGCGTCGGAGACGGCCGGGTTGTATTCCACCTTCACCTCCGACTCCCTCTTCTTGCCGCCGTAGTTGAGGATCTCCTTCACCACCCGCACCCTGAGGAGCGCCGTGTGCGCGTCCTTCACCTGCAGCTCGTCGCGCTCCTCGAGGACGCGCGAGTCGGACTCCACCGGCCCGGCGGGGCCGGCGTCGGCCCTCGCGGCCAGCAGGTCGCCCGCGGTGTACGTCGTCGCGAGGACGGGCTCCTTGCGGTCGTCGTTCTGCAGCTGCTTGAGCGTCTGTTTCAGCGCCAGGTACTGGGCCGGCGAGAACTCCACCGTCTTGAGCCTGATGTCGCGGGAGCAGGACAGGACCCCGTCCCTGAAGGAGAATGACCGCTGGTACTCCACGCAGGCGTCGTCCTGCGGGGCGCAGGTCGGCATCGACACCGCACCCGTGAAGCCGGGGGCCAGGCGCAGCGAGACGTCCTCGTGGATGCCGCACGTCACCTCGGTCTGCATGGGGAACCGGCGCTTCTCCAGGCCCGTCCCGCCGAGGATGAAGTTGACGATGCCGAGGTCCTTGCCGATCCAGGGCACGCTGACGACGGCCTTGCCCTCGCCGAACGCCGTCGTGCTGGGCGCCGAGAAGTCGACCTCGGCCCGGACGGGCACGGAGGTGTCGAGGATGTTCGCGGGCGTTATCGTGAGGCCCTTGAGCGTCGCCCCCGGCATCGCGCGCTTGAGGTTGGCCTCGAAGAAGCGCCTGCGGTCGTCGGGCTTCATCTGCGCGAAGGCCTGCCGGTAGGCGTTGTCGTTGATGCCGTCGAACGAAAGGTGCGAGTGCGCCTCCAGGGCCCCGGTCGCGCTGAGCGTCCCCGTGGTCGCTATGCGCATCATGCTGTTCTCCGGCGGCTCCACCGGGCTCAGGCGCAGGGTCTCCCCGTCCGCGCGGCAGACGAGGTAGCTCTGGTTGTCGTCGTACGTGGGCAGGAGGTCGCGCGTGTTCTCGTCGGTCGGGTCCATGAGGACGTACCGGCCCTTGCCCAGCTCCACGCCGACGATCGCGTGGTTGAAGAACGGGTTGGGCACCTGCGGGTCCTTCTTCCAGCCGACGCTGACTAGCACCGGGTAGGCCTTCTCGCCGGCGGCCTGCAGCAGCGAGACGAGCAGCGCCGCCTTGTCGCGGCAGACCCCGTACTTCTTCTCGTAGGTGATCTCTACGTCGTGCGGCTCAAAACCCGGGCGGTCCTTCTCCGGGGTGATGCCCATGTAGCGGATCTTCTTCGAGACGTAGTAGAAGACCGCCTTGATCCTTTCCATGTCGGTGGAGGACCCGGCCGTGAGCTCGGCCACCTGCTTCTTCATCGCCGGGGTTATCGCGTCCAGGTGCGGCTTGCTCAGGTCCCAGTACCAGCGCGACACCGCGGCCCAGTCGGCGGTCGTGCTGACCGACAGGTGCTGGAGGACCTCGGGGTAGGGCGGCATGGCCGGCTCGTCGAACATCCTCGGCACCCGGTTTACCTCCCAGTGGTAGACGAGGCCGCCGGAGCCGCCAGCCGTCGTCGCCGAGACGGTCCCCGGGGTCTCGTCGCGCAGGGCGATCTGCCGGAGGGGCTTGTCCGCGGGCATGCGGATCTCGATCGAGATGTGCCTGATGTAGCCGCTTCCCTCCATCATGAAGTCCTCCGCGTATTCCCCAGGCATGAAGGGGCGCTCGACCGTGATCCGGATCACCGAGTGGACGATGTCGCCGATCTCGAGCTTGGGGATGTTGACCTTGAGGACCTTGGAGTTCGGGTCGTAGATGTTCTCCTGCATCTGGCTCTCGTCGATGCTCTCCTTCGAGTTCGCGGCCACGTCGACCGGAACGACGTCGCCGTTCGCCCTGATGATCTCGAGGCGCGGCACCGACACGGTCATGTAGGGGAGCAGGAAGTTCAGGCTCAGCGTGTCGTTGTTGCGCCGGCCCTTCTCGGTCAGGACCTTCGTGAACACCTCGTCCTGCATCTCGGCCGTCCCGTCCCCGTGGACGACACGCATCGACTTCTGGTCGACGGTGGCGTCGTCGCAGTCGGGCAGCCGCGCCAGGGTGACCTCCGACGCCTCGGTCTCGACCTGCTTCAGGTCGAGAGTCGACCACTCGGCCCCGGAGTAGCGGGCGGCCTCCGCGGCCCTCCCTGGCGGCGCGAAGGCCAGCGCCGCCGCGGCCGCAAGCGCGGCGGGCAGGGCGAGGCTCGGGCGTCTCATGGATGCTGGCGGGTGCGTGATCCTCGGCATAAGGGTGGGGGGAGGCTGTCCGCTCGGGACCCGGAGGGCGGGGCGCCCTAGGCGGCGAAGCCGTAGTCGTAGGGGCTTCGCATGCGGCGCGACACGTAGTGGTTCGCCTCGACGTGGTGGGGCCCGACGAACTGCTCGGACTCGGCGTCCCACACGAGCTTGCGGCCGGTGCGAAGCGCGATGGCGCCCATGTGGCAGATTGTCGCCGCCCGGTGGCCGGCCTCGACGTCGCAGATCGGCAGCTGCCGGGACCGGACGCAGTCGAAGAAGTTCGTCATGTGCTCCTTGCTGATGGGCAGCCGGAACGAGCCCTCGGGCAGGGGCGTCCGGAGCAGGTCGGGGTCGCTGGCGGTGATCTCGTGGCGGTTGACCCAGATCCAGCCGCTCGTGCCCACGAAGCGGATGCCGTTGTGCTGGCCGTCCTTGTTCACGCTGGACCCGTAGATGTCGTCGTCCCGGGTCGTGCGCACGTGGATGCCTATGCCGTTCGCGTAGCGGTACCGGACGTCGTAGTCGGCGTAGGCGGTGTATCCCCCGGGGACGGGCTCGGACAGCTCCTCGCCCTCGACCTCGCGGGGCGCGGCAAGGCCGACAGCCCAGTTGACTATGTCCAGGTGGTGCGCGCCCCAGTCGGTCATCGTGCCGCCCGAGTAGTCGTACCAGTAGCGGAAATACGTGTGGCAGCGCTGCGGCATGTAGCCGACCCTCGGCGCCTGCCCCAGCCAGAAGTCCCAGTCTAGCGTCGAGGGCACCGGGACCTCCCTGAACGGGCCGTCGCGCATGCCCGCCGGCAGCCACACCTCGGCCCGCTTGATGCCGCCGATGCGGCCGTTTCGCACGAGCTCGCTCGCCATCCGGAACCGCTGGGAGCTGCGCTGCTGCATGCCGGTCTGCAGCACGGTCCCGTGCTTGCGCACGGCCTCGATCACGTGCCGCCCCTCCTCGATGGTCAGCGTCAGGGGCTTCTCGGCGTAGACGTCCTTGCCGGCCCTCGCCACTGCGATGTTGACCAGGCTGTGCCAGTGGTCCGGCGTGGCGTTGACCACGGCGTGGACGTCCTTGCGCTCGAGAAGCCTGCGGAAATCCGAGTACTGCGCCGGGACCTTGCCCCCCGCCGCGAACTTCTGGGCGGCCGCGGCCGCGTGGCTCGAGTCGACGTCGCAGACGGCGACGATGTCGCCGTGGTTCGCGGCGTTGCCCAAGTCGGCCTTTCCCATGCCGCCGCAGCCGATGAGCGCGATCCCCGGCCTGTCGTTCGGCGCCGGTGCCGGGGCCGGCTCCCCGGCTCGGAGCACCTGGCTCTCGACGAACCACGAGGGCAGGCCGGTCGCAGCGGCCGCCGTGGCGACCCGCCTGAGGAAGGTCCGGCGCGAGACCTGGAACTGCCTCGGCGGCGAATGCGGCGCAGCCTGGCCGGACGGGGTGGGTGAATTCATCTTTTTTGCGCGGGTGCCCGGCGATCCGAGGGTCCGGGTGTGCCGAGGAACAAGGAGCAGGGAGGCGTCAATTGCAAGCTGCGCCGCCGCCGGCGCGCGCCTAATCGCGCCCAAAAGCCGCGGTACTCTGTGCCCGTTGCGCGCCCCGGCCATGATTTTAGAGTGGCTAAGAATCCGCGCCGGAGGCAACCTGCCCCGCTTGGAGAGGCCCGGTCAGTTCATCCGAATCCTGGCACCTTTGCCCTCGCCTGACCGTCTTGTCCATGTGCCCCGGGGACGCCCTCGGCCCCGGGGACCGCAGCAGGCATTTGAGGGCCGGGCCCGGGCCTGGCCCTCCTCTTGATAACCCCCCCCAGGACCCTTTACCGCAGAAAGCGCATCCGCCAGACATCGCCCTAATCAAACGACCATGAACACCCCCGGTATGAACCGCAGAACCTTCCTGAAGACCGCCTCGCTCGCCACCGCGGCCGTCTCGCTGCCCAACATCCTGCGCTCCCAGGAAGCCGGCGCCCAGACGCCGAACAACAGGCTCAACGTTGCCTGCGTGGGCGTCGGAGGCCGCGGCGAGGGCGCGGTCGCGGGCATGAAGGGGGAGAACTTTGTCGCATTCTGCGACGTCGACGACGAGCGGGCCGCGAAGAGCTACGGCGAGTTCCCGAGCGTGCCGCATTTCCGGGATTTCCGGGTCATGCTCGACAAGCTGGGCAACAAGATCGACGCGGTGACTGTCTCGACGCCCGACCACATGCACTTCCCGGTCGGGATGGCCGCGCTCGCCCTCGGCAAGCACGTGTTCATCGAGAAGCCGCTAGCCCACAACGTCCACCAGACCCGCGTCCTGCTGCAGACCGCAAGGGAGAAGAAGGTGGCGACGCAGATGGGCAACCAGGGCCACGCGGGCGAGGGAGCCCGCCGGCTCAAGGAATGGGTCGACGCGGGCGTGCTCGGCGAGGTGCGCGAGGTGCACAGCTGGACCGACCGGCCCATCTGGCCCCAGGGGGTGAAGCCCCTCGACCACAGCAAGATGATGCCCGTCGTGCAGCCGACGCTCGACTGGGACCTCTGGCTCGGCGTCGCCCAGGCCCGCGAGTACGATCCTGCGTACCTTCCCTTCACCTGGCGCGGCTTCTGGGACTTCGGGACCGGCTCGCTCGGCGACATGGGCTGCCACATCATGGACGGGGCCTACTGGGCCCTCGGCCTCACGGCCCCGACCTCGATCGAGCCGGTGAGCGCCAACGGGACCGCGATCAGCTACCCGTCGTCCTCGGTGATCCGCCTCCAGTTCCCCGCCCGGGGCGACAGGCCGCCGGTCCAGTGGACCTGGTACGACGGCGGCCTGATGCCGCCGCGGCCGCCGGAGCTCGAGGAGGGCCGGGCGCTCCAGGACAACGGCACGCTCCTCATCGGCTCGAAGGCGACCGTCGTCGCCGACACGTACTACGACAGCATCCGGATCATCCCCGAGTCCAAGATGAAGGACATGGCGCCGGGCCTGCCTCCGAGGACGATCCCGCGCGTGCCGGGCGGCCATTTCGCCGAGTGGATACGCGCCTGCAAGGGCGGCGTGCCCGCCGGCTCGAACTTCGAGTACTCGACCCGCCTGGCCGAGAGCGTGCTGATCGGCAACATCGCGCTCCGCACGAACCGCCGGATCGAGTGGGACTCGGAGGCCATGAAGGTGACGAACCTGGCGTCGGCCAACGAGTTCGTGACGGAGCGCTACAGGCCCGGCTTCGGTGTCTAACCCACGCGCCTCCCCGAATACCATGAGCGATACGACCCAATCCCCCCAGCCGGCCCAGCGCTGCGAGTACGCCTGGGCCTTCCTGCTGCTGCGCCTGTTCCTCGGCCTTCGAACGCTCCTCGAGGGCCTCGAGAAGTACGAGCGCAACGGCCGCTACACGTTCGCCAACTACTACGAGAACATGAAGGGGATGGCGCAGGGCATCACGGCCAACTCCTTCCTGCCGCTCTGGGCCACCCGCCTCTACGCGGACTCGCTGGGCTACCTCCTGCTCTTCCTCGGGGCGCTGCTCCTGTTGGGCGTCAAGTCGCGCGAGACCCTGGTCGTCACCGGCCTCCTCTACGTCAGCCTCTCGTTCGGGCTCATGGCCGTCCAGGAGAACGAGGGCGTGGCCTGGCTGGCCATCCACGTGATCCTGATCGTCGGGGCGCTCCTCCTCGTGCGCTACGAGCGATTCGCGCTCCTGCCCGACCGCCGGGCGTAGGCCGACACGACGCCATGCCCGCCGCGCCCCTTCCCGGGTTCACCCGCCGCGACTTCCTCGCGACCGGCGCCAAGCTCGGCGCCGCGATCATCGCGGCCCCTTACCTCTCGCGCGCCGCCCCGGCGGCAGGCGGGGGGGACAGCCTCAACGTGGCCATCGTGGGCTGCGGCGAGCAGGGGCGCGTGCTCATGAACGCCTCGTTCAGGATCCCGGACATCCGCTTCCGCGCCGTCTGCGACATCTGGCCGTACAACCGCAGGTACGGCGAGCGCCTCCTCAAGAAGTTCGGGCACGACCCCGTGCCGTTCGAGGACTACAGGGAGATGCTTGCGGCCACGCCCGACCTGGACGCCGTGATCGTCGCGACGCCCGACTTCATGCACGCCGAGCACACGAACGCGGCGCTCAGGGCCGGCAAGCACGTCTACTGCGAGAAGCTGATGTCCAACACGGTCGAGGGCGCCCGCTCGATGGTGCGCACCGCCCGGGAGGCGGGCCGCCTCCTCCAGATCGGCCACCAGCGCCGCAGCAACCCGCGCTACATCTACGCCCACGACCGCATCCTGCGCGAGGCCAGGCTCCTCGGCCGCGTGACCAACGCCGCCGCCCAGTGGAACCGGTCCGTCACGGACGATCTGGGATTCCCGGCCGGACAGGGCCTCACGGAGGAGGTGCTGCACAAGTACGGCTACGGCGACATGCACGAGTTCCGGAACTGGCGCTGGTTCAGGAGATATTCCGGGGGCGTGATATCCGACCTGGGCGCCCACCAGATCGACATCTTCAACTGGATGCTCGGCGCAAACCCGGTCTCGGTCATCGCCGGGGGCGGGCGCGACTACTACACGAACCACGAGTGGTACGACAACGTGTTCGTTATATACGAGTACCCGACGCAGGCCCAGATCGTGCGAACCAGCTACGAGGTGCTGACGACGACCAGCGCGGGCGGCGGCTATTACGAGTACTTCATGGGCGACGAGGGCGCCCTCAAGATGTCCGAGAACCCGAAGTACACGAGGCTCTACCGCGAGGCCAGGGCCCCGGAGTGGGACGCGTGGGTTGACAAGGGCCTGATCGCCCGGCCGGGCTCCGGCGAGGGCGCGCCGGCGCCCGTCAAGCCCTGGGAGAAGCCGCGCCCGCGCATCCCCGGGTTCTCGGGGGCGGCGGCCGTGGTCGACGTGCGCGAGACGGCCGAGCTGTCCGCCTGGGAGATCCCCGTCGTGCTCGACAAGCCGATCCACCAGCCCCACCTCGAGAACTTCTTCGACGCGATCCGCGGCAGGGCAGCCCTGCACAGCCCCGGCGAGGTCGCGTTCGCCACCGCCGTCACGATCCTGAAGGTGAACGAGGCCGTCGCGGCCCGGCGGATGCTCGCCTTCGCCCCCGAGGACTTCACCGCATGAAAAACGCCGCAACGATCCGACTCGCCGCCGCCGTCCTGGCGCTCGCCTCCTTCGCCCGCGCCGAGGACCTGGTCCCGCTTAAGGTCGAGCTGCCGAAGCCCCTCTTCGTCGGCACGCCCCGGCCGATCAAGGTCTCGAACCTCGAGCCGCAGGAGGCCGCGGCCAACCGCCCGCCGGTGCTCGTGCCCGCGGGCACCGTCCTCCTCTCGCGCGGCAAGCCCGTCACCGCGAGCGACTCGTACCCGGTGATCGGCGAGCTCGGCTACCTGACCGACGGCGACAAGTCCGGGGTCGAGGGCAGCTACGTCGAGTTCGGGCCAGGCGTCCAGTGGGCGCAGGTCGACCTCGGCGCGCCCGCCAGGCTGGCCGCCGTCGCGGTGTGGCACTTCCACGCCGAGGCGCGCGTCTACCACGCGGTCGTCATCCAGGCCTCCAACGACCCGGCCTTCAAGACCGGCGTCACGACGCTCTTCAACAACGACGACACCGGCGCCGACGGCCTGGGAAAGGGGACCGACCTGGCCTACGTCGAGACCTACAAGGGCCGCGTGGTCGACGCGAAGGGCGTCGTCGCCCGCTACGTCCGCCTTTACAGCGACGGAAACACTTCCGACGAGCTCAACCACTACACCGAGGTGGAGGTTTACGGCAAGCCCGTGAACTGACGCGCCCGCGTGGTGGCGCGCGCCCGCCGTCCGCCGTGCCCAAGATCCTCTCCCGCTGGCTGCCCCTGGCGATAGTGACCCTGGCGGCGCTCTGGATGAGGACCCGGGGGCTCGCGCTGCGCCCGATGCACGCGGACGAGGCCAACCAGGCGGTCAAGGCAGGCGAGCTGCTAGAGTCCGGGCGGTACGCGTTCGACCCGCGCGACCACCACGGCCCGCTGCTGTACTACGCCGTCCTTCCGGTGGCCTGGCTCCGGGGCCAGCGGACGCTCGCGGGCCTGGACGAGGTCACCGTCCGCATGGTGCCCGCCCTGGCGGGAGCTCTGTCCGTCCTCCTGCTGGGCATCCTTGCCGCCCCGCTCGGCCGCTGGCCCTCGCTCGCGGCCGCGGCGTTCCTGGCGGCCTCGCCCCCCGCGGTCTACTACAGCCGGTATTTCATACAGGAGACCCTGCTCGCGTCGTCGACGCTGGCCGCCTTCGCCTGCGCCCGCCAGTGGCTGCGCGGGGGCCGGACGCGCTGGGCCGCGGCTGCCGGCGCCTGCCTGGGCCTCATGCTGGCCTCGAAGGAGAGCGCGCCGCTCTTCGCCCTGGCCGCGCTCGCGGCCCTCCTCGCTGCGCGGCCAGCGGGCGGTCCCTCCATGCCCAGGAATCCCGCGCGCGGCCTCGGCGCCGGGGCCGCGGCGGCGCTGGCGGTGGCGGCCCTGTTCTACTCCTCGTTCGGCGCGCACCCCGCCGGCCTGCAGGACGCGCTCGGGGCCTGCGGCCAGGCGCTCGCGCGGCTGCGCGGCGCCGACACCGGCCACGAGAAGCCGTGGTGGTATTTCCTGAGGATATTCACGTGGCAGCGCGCCGGGGGTCTCGTGTTCGAGGAGGCCGGGTTCGCCGCCCTGGTCCTGGGGGGCTTCTGCGCGGCCCTCCTCCGGGGGAGCCCGCTGCTTCGGTGGGCCGCCGCGTACTCGGGCCTCGTCCTGGTCGCCCTCTCTGCGGTGCCCTACAAGACGCCGTGGCACGCCGTCGACCTCGCGCCGGGCTTCGCGCTCCTGGCCGCCGGCGCGGTCGCAGCGCTTTCCCGGACGAGGCCGGGCCGGTGGGCCGCGGCCGCCGCGGCGCTCACGGTCATTGGATTCCTGGGCTTCCAGGCCGACCGGGTGACCCGGCCCTACGCGTCCGACCCGCGCAATCCCTTCGCCTACGTCCACAGCTCGCCGGACGTCCTCAAGTTCCGGCCCATGGCGGACGGGGCCCTCGCGCGCTCGCCGGGCGGCACGATAAGGGTGATCAGCGAGGAATACTGGCCCCTGCCGTGGTATTTCCGGGGCCTGTCGCGCGTCGGCTACTGGGACCGGCCGCCGGCGGACTGCGACGGCGCTCTCGTCGTTGCGTCCGCAGACCTGGCCGATGCCGTCCGCTCGCGCCTCCACGGGGCCTACGCTGAATCGTACCTCGGCCTGCGCCCCGGCTTCGTCTGCGTCGTCTTCACGCCCCGGCGATGACCCCTCGCAATTCCCTCGTTGTGCCCGTCTACAACGAAGCCGGGAACATCGCGGAACTCGTCGAGCGGGCCTCCGCGGCCCTCGGAGCCCGCGCCGAGCCCTTCGAGATCATCCTCGTCAATGACGGCAGCACGGACTCGACCGGAGCCGAAATCGCCGCGGCGGCCGGACGCTTTCCCGCCTGCCGCGAGCTGCGCCTGCCGGCGCACGCCGGCCAGGCGGCCGCCCTGCTTGCGGGCCTGCGCGACGCGCGCGGAGAGCGGATCCTCACCATGGACGGCGACCTCCAGAACGATCCCGCCGACTTCCCGGCGCTCCTCTCGCTGCTCGAGTCCGGCCCCTTTGACCTTGTCTGCGGCTGGAGGGTCGGCCGGAGGGATTCCCTGCTTCGCCGCGCGATGTCGCGGGTTGCCAACTCCGTCCGGCGGGCCGTCCTGGCCGACCGGGTCCACGACGCGGGCTGCCAGCTGCGCGTCATGCGCCGGGAGGTCCTGGCCGCCGTGAAGCCGATGGCGCTGCTACAGGCCTTCATCCCGGCCCTGGCGGCCGCCGCCGGCCTGCGGGTGGGCGAGGTTCCCGTGCGCCACCACCCGAGGCTGCACGGCCGCTCGAAGTACGGCCTCGCCAGGCTCTGGTGGCGGCCCGCCTTCGAGATGCTGCGCCTGCGCCTGGACCTGTGGCGGCGCCCGCGTCCATGAGCGCCGGCGTCTTTCGCCACGAGGCGATGGCGACCTGGTTCGAGATCGCCGTCGCGGGCCAGGAGGGGCCGTACGCCCGGCAGGCCGCGGCGGCGGCGTTCCGGGAGCTCGACCGCCTCGAGGGCGAGCTCAGCCGCTTTGTCGAGTCGAGCGACATCGCCCGCGCCAACCGCCTGCCCTTCGGGGGAACCGCGGTTATCGGCGACGACGCGATGGAGTGCCTCCTCGTCGCGGCCGGGGTCGCCGAGTCGACGCGGCGCGCCTTCGACCCGGCGTACGGATCCGAGGGCAGGCCGGGGCTCCCGGACGGCGCCCCTGCTTTCACCCTCGACCCGGCCGCGCATGTGCTGACCTCGCAGGCCTTGCGCCTCCAGATCGACCTCGGGGCGGTCGGCAAGGGCTACGCCCTTGACCGGATGGCGGATGTGCTGGCCGAATGGGGCGTTGCCTCGGCCTGCCTCAACAGCGGCGGCAGCACCGTGCTGGCCCGGGGCGGTCCCGCGTCGGCCGCCGGGTGGCCGGTCGGGCTCGGCGAGGGCGGCGCCCGCCGGGAGATCGTTCTCAGGGGCGCGGCGCTCAGCGGCTCCGGGCTGGCCGTGAAGGGCCCCCACCTGGTCGATCCCCGGACCGGCCTTCCGGCGGCCCGGACCCTGCGGGCCTGGGCCCTGGCGCCGGATGCCGCCGTGGCCGACGCCCTGTCGACCGCGTTCTTCATCATGACCGACGCCGAGGTGGCGGGGTTCTGCTCGGCGAATCCGGGCATAGGCGCCGCCCTGGCCCGGCCGGACGGGACGCTCGAGCTCCACGGCCTGCTGGCTCCGCCGGGGGCCGTGGGATAGGGGGCGCGCCCGGCGGGCGGTCCCGGATTTGTGCTCGCCGCCGCCGTGATGCAACCGCCATCCTTCCGCGCCAACCGATTCATGCCGGCCAGCTCCCCATCGACCGCGAACCGCGCCGTCTTCCTGAGCTACGCGCGAGAGGACACAGCCGCGGCCAGCCGGATCGCCGAGGCCCTCCGCAGCAACGGCGACAGGGAGTGGGCGCTCTTGGAGCTGGCCCGGTTGCTGAGCATTCCCTGCCCCACCAACGTCCATTTGGCGAGGCACGATCCGTTCTTCGCCCCGCTTCGGGACGATCCCCGATTCGACGCCCTGCTAAGCGACCCGAAAAACGACGCGCCGCTCTTCTGACGGGGCGTTCGGCCTGCGCACGGCCCTTGGGCCCGGTCAATCCAGCCGGAGCGGTTCGCGCGTGGCCGCGGGCACGCCGCCCGGGGCGGCCCTCCGGGATCTCCTCAGGTGGTACCGGTCCCACACGACCTTGGCCACGTACACCAGGATGGCCGCGTTGACGAGGAGGATGGACAGCCTGAGCCACGTGAACTTGTGGAGGAGGATGAGGCATTCCTCCGGCACGAAGACGCCGGAGGATATGACCACCATGTACTCGGCCCAGGCGGCCCCGATCCACAGGCCGAAACCCTCGACAAGGAGGATCGATGCGTAGAGCGCCGACAGTATGCCCAGACGAACCAGGGTCCTGGTGTCGACGAGGCCGACCTTGTCCAGCAGGAACACCACGTACCTGTTTTCCGGGGATATCCTGGCGACCTCCAGAAAGCGGAGCGCGAGCGCGGGAAGGTCGCTGTGGATAAGGTCCAGCACCCCGAGCGAAAGGCACGCGAGGACTATGCCCTTGGCGAGCTTCGCCCCGGCGATGAGTTTCAGCCCGAAGGGGGCCTTGATGTTTGCGTCTAGTTTCAGAGGATCCTTTCGAGGTGTTCCCGGAACGGTGCCGGCCATGCCAAAGGGGAGATGCTCTCACGTCCCCCGCCCGGCGGCAAGCCCGGCCGGCGATCGCGGCCCGGAATCCGGGCCCCAGGGGGACCGCGGGCGGCCATGCGACCGCGAGCGCCCGGGGTTCCGATGCCCTCCGGCCATTGGTCCTTGACGGAATTGCCCTTCGTATGCTTGTCCTCGGCTGATGCGCGCGGCCAAGCCGGCGCCGACCGAGCCGCCACCCCATGCCCCCGACTCCCAAGCCCACCGAACCGACGCCCGGCCAATCGGGCGCGGGCGGGAAGAACGCCCCTGCGGGGAAGGCGCCGAGGACGGCGCCGTGCGACATTCAGGTCGATGAGTCCCGGAATCTCGTCACGTTCAGGTATTTCGGGCACGTTACCGCCGCCTCGATGAAGTCGGTCACCGAGCGGGCCGGTGGCATTCTCTCGAGATTGCGGCCGGGGTTCACCGTGCTGACCGATCTGAGCGGGCTCGAGTCGATGGAGCTGGACTGCGCGCCCGATCTCACGGGCATGATGGACAGGTTCAGGGCAAAGGGCGTCGGCACCGTCGTGAGGATCATCCCGGACCCGTCCAAGGACATCGGGTTCAACATCCTCGCCATCGTTCACTACCGGCGCGGCGTCCACGTGGTCACCTGCGAGACCGCCGCGGAGGCCGAGCGAATCCTCAAGCCATGAACGGGTTCCGGGGTGGGCCGACGCAAGCCATCGCCCTCTGCGCACCGGCGGTAGCTCTCGCGGGGCGCTGCGCGGACGCTGGCACTGGGCTCCCGCACCCGCCGGATCCTCAATGACGCCGCCGACCGGAAGCACCCCCCTGTCCGCGCGGGAGAAGATCGGCTACGGGCTGGGCGACGCGGCCAGCCACATCGTCTTCGACAACGTCATGTTCTACATGACGTTTTTCTACACGGACATCTTCGGGCTTCCGGCGGCGTTTGTCGGGGGCATGTTCCTGATCGCCCGGGCCCTGGACGCGGTGAGCGATCCGGTGATGGGCTGGCTGGCGGACCGCACACACTCGCGCTGGGGCAGGTTTCGCCCCTATCTCCTGTGGGGGGCCGTTCCCTTTGGGCTGAGCTGCGTGCTCGCGTACAGCACGCCGAGCCTGGGGCTCGGCGGAAGGATGATCTTCGCCGGGCTGACGTACCCGCTGCTCACGCTGATGTACACCGTCGTCAACATCCCCTACTGCGCCCTGGGCGGCGTCATCACCGCCGACGACACCCAGCGGATATCCCTGCAGGCCTACCGCTTCGTGCTCGCGACGGCGGGCGGGATGCTCGGCACGATCCTGATGGTGCCGCTGGCGGGCTGGATCGGCGGGACCGACAAGGCCTCCGGATACCAGGGTGCGATCGCTGTGCTGGCCGTGGCGGCGGCGGGCATGCTTCTCGCCTGCTTCGCCGCTACCCGGGAGCGCGTCCTTCCGAGGCGGGAGGCCGAGGCCTCGTTCTGGGCCGACGTGAGGGACATCGCGCGCAACGACCAATGGCGGATCGTCGGCGTCCTGACGGTGCTCAACATCCTGGCGGTGGCGACCCGGGGCGGCGCGATGATCTACTACGTGACCTACATCCTTGGGAAGGCGGGGCTGTTCACCGCCTTCCTGGCCACCTACTCGGCGGGCAACATCATGGGGTGCCTACTCACGAAGCCGCTGACCGACCGACTCTGCAAGGTGAGCGTCTTCACCTGGACCAACCTGGCACTGGCGGTCCTGAGTGTCGCCATGTTCTTCGTTCCGCTCGAGCGTCGGTTGCCCATGTTCGCCCTCGTCCTCGTCATCGGGGTGCTGCACCAGATGATAACCCCGATCCAGTGGGTGATGATGTCGGACACCGTCGATTACGGCGAATGGAAGCAGGGCCGGCGCCTCACGGGGGTCAGCTTTGCCGGCACCCTTTTCGTGCTCAAGCTGGGGCTTGCGCTGAGCGGCGCCGTGATCGGCTGGGCCTTGGCCGCCAGCGGATACGTGCCGGGCGGTCAGACCCAGGCCCCCGGCGCCCTGAAATGCGTCGTCGCGCTGTTCACCCTGTTCCCGGCCGCCTGCTACGCCGTGAGCGCCCTCGTCAGCAGGATGTACAGGCTTCGCGCCGGCGAAATGAGCTCCATTGCCGCGGCGCTCAATCCCGGCGCCTGAAAGGCCCGGTCCATTCGGAGGAACGAGAATGTTGGATGGCGTGCGAATCCGAAGCTTCCCATTAGTGGGACGGCCGGGTCTCGCTATCGGCCAAGATCTGCGGCGGGCAAAGGGGATGGATTAAGCTTAGTTCCTTACTAACAGGGATAAGCGTTTCTTAGGGTGGATGGCATGCTTCATGCCATTATGAACCCGTGCCCACTTTGCAGCCGTTCTCACCTCGCGACGGGTCCAGTCGCCCCGCCGGAGCGCCGGCCCGAACCCCCGGGGGGCCTCCCCTGAAGGCGCCATGATCCTCGAATCCTTTCTCCAGGACCTGCGCGTCGGCCTCAGGATGCTGGCCCACCGGCCGGCTTTCAGCCTCATGGCGGCGGCATCCCTGTCCCTGGGCATCGGGCTGGTCGCCACACAGTTCAGCCTGATAGACGGCGTCATTCTGCGCGGGCTGCCCGTCCCGGGCGCGCAGCGGCTGATGCACGTCTCGCGCGCGGACGTCCAGCAGGGGGGCTCCATCGGATGGCAGTCGGTTTCCTACCGCGACTTCCTCGCGCTGAGGGAAAGGCAGACCGTCTTCGAGTCGCTGGCCGGCATGAACGAGCTGAGCGTCAACCTCAGCGGCGGGGGCCGCATACCCTCCAATCACATGGGAGCGCTCTGCAGCGCGGACCTGCTCGACGTGGTGGGCGTGCAGCCGATGCTGGGGCGCTGGTTCACGCCCGAGGAGGACAAGCCGGGCCGACCGCTGATGATCGTCCTGTCCCACGGGCTCTGGCAGCAGGAATTCGGCTCGGACCCGGGCGTGCTCGGTCAGCCTCTGAGCGTCAACGGCGAGGCCGGCACCGTGATCGGCGTGATGCCCCCGCGATTCGGGTTCCCGACGGTCCAGGAGGTCTGGACGAACCTGCGGGCCGCGCCCGGGGACCCGCGCCTGCGGCTTGTCGACCGCGTGGAGATGGTGGGAAAGCTCAAGCCCGGCGTCACCATCAGCCAGGCGCGCGCGCAGCTTGACATGCTGGCCGCGGGCCTGGCGAAGACTTGGCCGGAGACGAACAAGGGCTTCGACCGGATGAGCGTGCAGAAGTTCGCCCTCGCCTACGCCGGAGGCGGCACGCAGCCGCTCCTCTATCTCATGCTCGCGATGACCCTGTTCATCCTGGCGCTGGCCTGCGTCAACGTCGCCAGCATGCTGCTCGGTCGCGCCTGCCAGCGGACGCGCGAGCTCGCCGTCAGGGCCGCCGTGGGGGCCGGCCGCGGCCGCTTGGTCCGCCAGCTTCTCGCGGAGGCCCTGCTGATCGCGGCTCTCGGCTCCGTCGGCGGCCTTCTGCTGACCCTGGAGGGCGTTAGGCTTCTCCAGTACAACCTGGTCGAGAAGATGACGGTCCCGACCTGGTTTGACTTCCGGGTCGATGGTCGGGTGGTCGCCATCGCCGTCGTCGCGACCCTCGCCGCGGGATTTCTAGCCGGCATCGTGCCCGCGTGGCAGGCGTCCGGCATCGACCTCAACACGGCGCTCAAGGACGACTCGCGCACGGCCGCCGGCGCGGGCGGCAGCCGCCTGGCCCGCTGGCTGGTAGGGGCCCAGATCGCCTTCTCGACCATGCTGCTTGTCGCGGCCGGCGTCCTCACCCTGACCATCTACCAGACCCGCCAGGCCAACCTGCACTACAAGCCGGACCAGCTCCTCACCGGGCGCATCGAGGTCCAGGAGGCCACGCAGCCCACCCCGGAGGCGAGGGCGCTCTTCTACCGCGCCCTGCTCCAGCGCCTGCAGGGCGAGCCCGGCGTGGAATCGGTGGCCGTCACCAGCCGCAACTTCATCGGGCCGGGGGTCGCCACCCAGGTGGCGCCCGAGGGCGCCGTCTTCGCCCATGACAATGACCGGCCGACCGTGTGGCTGGACGTGGTCTCCACCGACTATTTCAAGCTCATCGCGGTCAAGCCGGTGGCCGGACGCCTGTTCGACACCCGCGAGCAGTCCAAGGAACCCCTGTGCGCGGTCGTGAACGCGTCGTTCGCCCGCAGGTTCTGGCCGCGGGAAGACCCGCTGGGCAAGCGGTTCCGCAGCAACCAGACCCAGGAGGGCTGGGCCAAGGTGATCGGCGTAGTCCCCGACCTGCAGATGCAGGGGCTGTTCGCCCCCCCGGGTCGCGACGAGGCCGGCTTCTACCTTGTGGAGGACCAGATGGGCTGGGGCTGGCTCGACCTGTTTGTCCGCACGAAGTCCGATCCCCTCCAGCTGGTCGCCGCCGTGCGAAAGGCCATCGCGAGCATCGACCCCAACCAGCCCATCCATTCCGTCGGCACGCTCACGAGCCAGACGGCGCTGGCTCTGCGCGGGTTCAGCATCGTCGGCACGATGGCCGCGATATTTGCAGGCATCACGGTGTTCCTCGGCGCGCTCGGCGTCTACGGGGTCACGTCGCAGGCCGTGAGCCGGCGCACCCGCGAGTTTGGCACCCGCATGGCGCTCGGCGCGACCATTGGGCAGGTGCTGCGGCTCGTGCTGCTGCAGGGCGGCAGGCAGATCGCCGCCGGGGTCGCGGTGGGCCTTGTCGCGGGCTTCTTCCTCACGCGCCCGCTTGAGAGCCTCTTCGGCTCGCAGATGGTCAACAACCCCGGGGTCTACCTGTTCGTCTCTGTCCTGATAGGCCTCGTCGGGCTTGCCGCGCTTTGGATACCCGCCCGGCGCGTCGCCTCCATCGATCCGATGGTCGCCCTGCGCTCCGAATAGCCCTCCAACGGGAGAATCCCGCGTCGGCGGAGTGACGGGATCGCCTGCGCGCTTTCGGCTCGCGATGCGTTCGACAGCCGCCAATCCTCCCGAGAATCACAGCAGGTGCAAAGCTCCAACCAAGGATCCGTCTTGAATAAGCTCGCAGGGATGTTCGCGTATGCGGCGTGTGGTGTGCTCGCGTTCTCTGGCCTGCGGGCAGGGGAGTTCCCGGACAACTGGACGTGGGACGACGACGCCCAGATGCGCGCCGAGCACGCGGGCCTGGAGGGCAAGCCGATGCCCAGGCTCGAGGTGACCGGCTGGATCAACGGCCGGGTGGATCCCGCCGGTCTCCAGGGCAAGGTGGTCCTGGTGGATTTCTACGCAACGTGGTGCGGCCCGTGCATGCGCTCGATTCCCCACAACAACGAACTTCTCAAGGAATTCCAGGACCAGGGCCTCGTGCTCATCGGCGTGTGCACAAGCAACCGGGGCCAGGACCAGATGGCGCAGGTTGTGAAGGACCGGGGCATCGAGTATCCGACGGCCCGCGACCCAAACCTGGCGGCGGAGAAGGCCTGGCGCGTCCAATACTATCCCACCTACGCTGTCATCGACCGCAAGGGCCGGGTCCGCGTGATCGGGCTTCAGCCGGACCACCTCGAGGCCGTGATCAAGCAGCTGCTCGCTGAGGGCGCCTAGGCGCGCGGAGAATCTCGTGTAGGGGGTCGCGCCGCGGGGGACGGCTCTTCGTGTCCGATTCCGGTTTCGGCGCCATTCATCAACGCGACGCGCCGTTCATGTAAAGCATCTCGTGCCGCCGCATCACGGCGCGCAGGTTCCCGCGCGTCGCCCAACAGGACGGCAGAACTCAAAACCAAATTCGCCATGAATGTCATTGATGTCGCCTCGCTCCGCGCCGCCGCCCTTGCCGCGGCGCTCCTCGTCGTCCCCGCCATAGCCTCCGCCAACGACACCGCTCGGGCGGACTCCGCGGCCCAACTGTTCGCCAGGGCCGGCGTCGTGCCGGTTGAGGCGGCTAAGCCCTACCGTGCGTTGAATCCCGGGGCATCCATCGTCAAGATAGGAACCTGGAGGAGCAATGTCGCCCTGAGGCTCGGCAGGCCGAGCGCCGTTCTGGAGGACGGCACGTGGCTCTACCGGAACTTCGCCGTCGACGAAAGCCGCGCTCACGGCACCCTGGTCGTGCAGTTTGACCACGGCGACGTGTCGCAGATGTCGCTCGTCTCGCCCTCGGTGGAAACCGCAATGCTCACGACACCGGCCAGCGCGAAGGGGCAAAAGCTGGTAGCCTCCAAGTCGTCGGCTCGCCCGTAGTTCGAGATGGCAATTGGCCGCAGGGCCAGAACCTGCGGCCTTTGGTGTATCGGGGGCGGCCGAGCATCGCCACGCCTTTGGGCCCTGGTGTTCCGGAGCCGGCCTCTTCTAAGGCACCGCCCACTGGCTTCCTGGCCTCGAATTCGGGAAGGAACCCAATGCTTGTGTCATTCCGCCTGGAGGGAAGGCGCGTAGGGAATCACAGCCAACGCCTCATTCTTCCGTGCGGATGTTCGTGCCGGAACTGACCGTGAGCAGGGTCGAGACGGTGGCATCGCGCGCAATCTTGCGCACGCGCGGCTGCCAGCCCTGCTTCTTTGCCTCGGTCGCATGAGTGTATTCCAGGACGTAAACATCCCCGTCGTTTACGGCGACTCCGGTGGGCGACCGGGGCCGCTGGGCTTTTAAGATAGGCTCAACGTTCCCAGCTGCCGGCAACTATCCGCCGAGTTCTGACCGCGAGGTTCCGTTTCCCGTCGCACAGAAGCGTCCATATTGCCGGCCCCCGATCATGATTTGGGCGACCGATGGGTCGGCGCATACCTACTTCACCGAATACCTCCCGTCCTTATCCACGGAAATCCTATCAAGCGTTAGCACGCGTTCGGAATTGTAGATCGCCTTGATGCGATCGGGCTCGTTCGACAGGAACAGGATCCAGCCCCAGGACATGAACCAGGTCCACTTGGGTTGCTGCTGCAGTATTTCGAGCGAGGGCAGTTCTCCCACCTCGCCCAGGGCCACCGGCTTACCCTTGCCCAGGACCAACAGCTGGTCGTAGTGCGAGGGCTTGTAATCGTTGCGGTAGATGTCGGAAGCCAGGACATCGACAAATTCAACGCCGGGGAAGCAGTCCTCGTAGGGAATGCCCCGTTCTCCAGGAACGCTGCGGGGCGCATTCGCATCCCACACCCAGATCAGGTTGTTCAATTTGTGAACCTTCGTGAAACGGTCATACATCATGGCCCAGAGCCGCTTGAAGCCGTGCTCCCCCTTCTTGTGACCCCACCAGAACCACTCCCCGTTCATCTCGTGGTATGGCCGCCACAGCACCGGGATGTTGGCTTCCTGAAGCTCCTCCAGATAGCCCGCAACCTCATCGACGCTCTTCTTCCAAGCCTCGTTGAGCATTGTGCCGTCGGTCGTCAGTGCGTCCCATTGCGCGTCGGTCGGCAGGTGCCCCTCGGCCCAGACTGATTCACCGCGGCACGGGGTTCCGTCGGTGGGGAAGCACGCGTGCCACATCAGCGTTATGATATGCCCCTTAGCATGGCGGGCCCTGATCTCGTCGATCGTCCTCGCCCTCGCCTGGGCCAGGGTGATGTCGAGGAACTCGGGCTTGGGAAGCGCCTCCGGAGGAGGCGGCCCTTGCAGGCCCTTCTTCTTCCTCTCCGCCATGATCTCTCGAACCCTCTCGACGTCGATCGTGGGCAGGTTTGCCGGGCCTGCATGCTGGAAACGCATGGCGTCGTCCCCTTTTACGGTGAAGCTGAAATCTGAGCCCCAGACCACGGGTGACTTTCCGGTCAGCGCCTCCAGCTGCTCGGTGAAGACCGAGCCCTTGCCCACGAAGTTATGCTGGCCGGAAAGCGTGAACTTTCCCTGGATGTCCTGGAGAAAGTCATAAAGATTTACCGTGGCGGGGGTGGCCTTCGGATTGATCAGTGGAATGTATTCCTTCTCCTCAGCCGTACAATGCGCGCAGAGGCTATGGCCGAGTACCAGGGCGAGGCAGAGGTCTCGAATGTGCATGACGGGGCTAATTTGGGGCTGGAATGAGGGTCGAACGTCAGGCCGCCCCCGGAAAGGCGGACCTTGTGGCAAATGAGCTGACAGTCGGTGAAGTAGCGATCCGAAATTGGCGATTATTCACCTTGGGGTTCTCGCGAATGTGAAAAACCGCGTCCCGAGCGGACGATCCGCAATGCGCGCGAATGCCAGCCGGTAACCGATTTGGCGCTGAGGCCAACTCCCTGTCCGAAAAGGTGCCCAGTATGCGTCGACATCAATGACCCTAGGTGGGCCGCCCGGTTGGACGCATACGACCGTACCGGGCCCGAGGCGATCCTTCGCCAAGTTGGAATGCTCCCCGCAATGATGAGATTCGAGGGTCGGTGCCGACGTTGACTCCAAATCGAAGGCGCACGGTGAAGCCACCTGCGCGCTCACGCCTGCACTACTTGACCGGCGCCGCCGGATCGTCGGGCGCGGCCCGCGCGAATCCCCACGGGGCGCTTCGCAGCGATGCGGCGACGATCCATGCCGACGCCGCCAGCAAGAACGTCACGAAGGTCTCGGACCATCGAATCTGCGTTGAAGCCGCCCATTCAGGCACGGGTTGCGCGAAAAAACTCGGCAACCAGACCACGACGCCAAAAAGACTCAACATTATGGCCTCCAGTGTTGCCGCCAAGCGGGGAAGAACCCCGACGAGAAGGCCGAAGCCCGCGGCCGCATGACAGGCTCCGGTAAAATACGCGAGCGCCGTCCGGCCGGGAAGCCACGCCGGCACCATTGCCGCCGTATACGCTGCGTAGGCAAAATGCGCGGCGCCGTACGCCACGCAAGCCGCGCCGAAAAGAACTCGAGCCACATGTAGCGCGCGGTCGCCGGTCATAACGGTCACCGCGTGCCCGTCATTATGTCGGCGTAGCACGGCGTAGAGAATCCATGCGCCGACCAGTGGCCCCAGGGCCTCGCCAAATCCGTACCAGGAGCCGACACTCAGAGGCTTGAGCAAAACGGGGCGCGCGCGTGCCACGGCCCAGACCGTTTCGTACGCTCCGATGATTATCGCGCTTACCAGGGCTGTGCGCGCATAGAACAAGCCGGCGCTTGCAGCCAGCAATATCGCCCCCGATCCATATAGCCAAGCTTCCGGCCAGGGAAGCAAAGCAGGAAACGGTTCCAATATTGGCGCGAAGTTGCCGTAGACTAAACTGAGTATGGCGAGGCCTGCCACTGCGATCCCGAACAGAGCGTGGCCGAATCCAGATATTCGCATCTTGAGGTTGCCTGCTTTGAAGGACAGCCCGCAATAGGGGGCAGGCCAGCATTCAAGCACGCAATAGAATCCTTTCGGCTAGCTCTCGTCTGCTTGAACTTACTTGACCTGTTAGGTCTTTCGCACGCCGGTAGTGTCGCCGGTACGGGCCTGGCGTCCAACAAAATCTAGTTTCCACTTCAGCAAGGCAAGACCCGGCGGCGGCCGCTCAAAGTTGTTGGCGGGAGCGCTCGGCAGGTCAGCCGGGCAGCTCGGAACATTGGCGGGCTTGCGGGAGCAATTCGTCCGGGCGCCTTTTCTTCGGCCGCGGCGCCCGGAAGACGGCGCAGGCGCCTAGAAGACTGCCGTCTGCCTCCTGGATTTTACGGCGGACTCTGCCGAGAAGATGCGCGGCGTATTTGCAAATTGGCCCTGCGCTTTCCTGGCCTGGTGTGTATCGGCAAGCTGTTTAAGCAAAGCCGGCACCGTCATGAGTATTATCCTCATGTCCAGCCAGAATGTTCTGGTTTCGGCGTAGCGGATGTCGAGGTTGATCATTTCGTCGAACGTGGTCCGGTTCTTGCCTGAAACTTGCCACAGACCGGTGAGCCCAGGTGCCGCGTTAAAACGCTCGCGCTGCCAAGGCTTGTATTCTTCGTATTCATAGGAGAGGCAGGGCCGGGGCCCGACGATGCTCATCTCCCCCCGAAACACGTTGATGACCTGCGGCAATTCGTCGAGGCCTGTCGCTCGCAGGAGCCATCCCCCGGGAATCAACCGCGAGTCGTTCTTTGCGTCCAGCTTCACCATGGGGGCATTTGAGCCCAGCAGACTGATGAGGTACGCCTGATGGCTCTTGGTGTCGGCGCCGACCGGCATCGTGCGAAACTTGTAGCACATGAAGCGCGATCCCTTGTAGCCGACGCGCTCCTGCCTGAACAATATGGGTCCCGGCGAAGCCATTCTTAGTCCAATGGCCATCAGGACAGTGATCAGGCAAAGAAACGGCAAAGCCACCAGACAGCACACAAGGTCGATGCTGCGCTTCCATGCCGGTAGGTTGACTGGGCAGTTTATGCTCAACATTTTTGCAGGGGGATTAAAGGGCGCGAGGGGATTCATGAAGCGTAAGGTCGGCCGCGGCGCTGGGGACACCCAATTTCAGCCGATCGGCATGTGCGGGAGAGTGCCGAAGGCGGGTAAACTGTTAGGTTGTGAGGAGATTTGGTCCTGAGAGCCGCCGGGCGACAGGAGGCTGAATATCTTCTCGATCAATGCGGAGGCTGAAAAAGGCTTTTGCAGGACCGCGCCAAGATGAACGATTCCCCTCAGAATCGTTTCGGGCATGGGCAGTGATCCAGAGATAAGGATGCAGGGCGGTTTGTCCGAAAGCGCCCGCAGCCGTTCGATCAGCGCCAGGCCGGTCAATCTTGGCATCTCATGGTCGGTCATGATCAGGTCATAGTGCTTGAGGCAGAACGCCTTCCAGTCCCCTTCGCCTTCCCACGCCGTGTCCGCTCGAAAACCCTCGCGAATGACGGTGTCCGCCACCAGCACTCGAAGTCCCGGCTCATTGTCAGTCACCAGAATTCGTTTGGGCGAGGACGTGCCAATCCCATTCACCCCATGAGAAAAGTGCGGCTCGACCGCCTCGTCCACGCTCCTTAAGGTGGCGACCGTCGAGGTTCCCGCCTCCGGTGGCCTTAGAGCAGCCGCGGTCAATCGAGTATTCATCTCGGCCAACAAACGCCGGTTGGGAAAGGATTCGCCACATCGAGGACGTTACTTGAAACGGGATTTGAGAAACATGGGGTCTATACCTGCCTTCTCGTAGGACCTTCGCCAAAAAACTGCATCAACCAGGCCCGACATATCTTTAACCGCCGCCCGAATTCATCGGCGCCTCTACAATCTGGCCCCGGACCTCATGGGGAAGGATCGGGGTTCTAATGGCTCTCCGTGATGGGCGTGAACATTCAACGATGGGCTGAGCAGGCCGGCGCATCGGGAGCCTCTATCCGAGAATGAAAGCAGCAGCCTAAGGCTGCTCTCGACATGATTCGTCAAGACTTGGGGATGGTGGGCACTTCTGGGCTCGAACCAGTAGCTGAAGTCTTGGAATCCCTTGGTAAATCGGCTCGTTCCAAAAGCAGGAAATAACAAGGCGCACCAAATTGCGCACTGATTTTCGGATGTGTGATATCCCTTCGAACTCGGGTCAATTCGCCAGATGTCTTTGCCGCGAAGGGCTAACTTTTCAGCGGCGAAATTCTTTTGCGGCGCAACAACGGATTGTTGATCGGGAAAGCACCCTTTTGCGCACAGCCCGGCAATTCGAGTTCTGGGCGGCTTGCAGATTTACACGCCGCTGTCAGAACCGGAGCTTCATCGGGTTGCCAAAGCAGGCGGCCCCCTGAGATACTGCGTTACCGTGCCGATCTTGAAGCGAATCCAAGATATCTGTTTTTTGCTGGCCGCTCTCGGCCTGCTGCTGACCGGAATAAATTGTCCGGCGCAGATTGATCCCACGGATAGGCATCTGCTTGAGGTGGGATATGACCAAGCTCTTGCCGGCCACGGACCGCAGGCAATTTACGCCTATTACTATTTCAATTCGCCGGAATTCTTCGGCCCAGATGTCGCCTTGCGGGTGGCGGTCGCACCCGCCTACTTGGATAGTGAGATAGGGTTTAAACATCTGCTTTCGCCTAGCACCGATGTGGGCATTGGCGTTTCCGGCGGCATTTATGGCGAAAACTACTATGAAGTGCGGCAGGGCAATTTCCTTGAGAGTCAGAGTTTTTATGGAGATGGCGGCGGCGGGTCGGTAGCTGTCTATCAGTTGCTCGATCCGGGAATGCTAATCCCGCTGAATCTGGTCGCACGCGGCGGATTTCACTATTCGACGTTTCTTGACACGGCCGAGACCTCATCGGAATTCAAGCTTCCCAAAGACCAGGTCGAAGCATTCACGCTTTTCGGACTGCGATTTGCGGGAATTCAGCCCACGCTCTATCCGGACCTTGCCCTGGAATTATCGGCCTGGTTTGAGCGGCAATGGCATTTTGATGATGGCACGTACGGATTTGATAATGACCGGAGCATCACCCCGTACACGGATCTTTACTGGTTTTATGCGAATCTGGATTACAAATTGAAGCAAAGCGGGGACAGATTCTCGTTCGCCACTACCGTCGGCGGCTCGACTGACGCAGATCGGTTCAGCGCATGGCGATTGGGTGGCGTCCTTCCGTTGATCTCCGAATTCCCGCTGGTGCTGCCCGGTTATTATTACGAGGAGCTGACCGTGGCGCGCTTCGTTCATTTCTACGGATCGTATAGCATCCCGCTGGATCAACTTCATCGTTGGGAATTCCGGGTGGAAGCAGCGACGGCCCGGCTGGATTACCTGCCCGGTTTTGAACAACGAGGCGACTGGCAGACTGGTGCGGGCTGCGCCATAAGCTTAACGCCCAGGGAGAAGAATTTTCAAATCGTCCTGCGGTGTGGCTATGGATTCAACGCAATCCGCCATGATAAGGAAGGCGCACAAAGCGTCGGGATCCTGTTTCAATACGATTTTAACGCGCGAAAAAAGGCACATTGACGGTAACCTTGGTTCCTTCCTTTCTGGCCGGTGTGAAGATGGTGGACGCTAATGGGCTCGAACCAGTGGCGGAGTTATTGGAAATGCTTGCCAGCTTGCTTGATTCCGGGAACGGCAAACAGGGAGACCCGCGAAAACACGCGCGAGATTGTCAAAGGCTCCATCCTGCCGCACGTGGTGTCCCATGCGTGGCCCGGTCCCCGCAGTTTATGGACGTTTCAATCTCTCATCGTCATTCTCTGGGGGCCATGTAAGCTCCCGATCAATTTCGGAGCCCAGCCAATTGAACTAATGTCGTTGCCGCCATAGAGTGATGATATGAACTGTCGCGCACTCTTAGTGAGTGGGTTTTCGGGGCTGTTAGTTTGCTTCACCGGAGCACACATCAGAGCTGCAGACACTCCAGCAGCCGGGCCTGTGGATCGGGCGATCATCTACTTCTCCTATGCTCCGTGGGACGGCGCTGCCTACGATATAGAGATTCCGCTGCAACATCAGGATGATGCCGTCCAGCCCTTCATCCGCATAAACATATGGGGTAACCCCGAATTCCTGGAAACGAAGACCATTCATTTTTCGGGGACGGAAGATGCAGGGGGAGGGCCCTCAAAGGGAGACGGGCGCGCCCTCTTTCAGGCCAATCTCAATAAATCAATGCCGGAAAGGTTGGAGGGTTCGGTTTCGTTCAAGACCCTGCGGGGTGACCATCCGGTTTCGGGAACCTATGAATTCGCAACCTTGGATGGAAAGAGGAAGTTTAAAGGCAGTTTTCAGGCTACGTGGGGCAACAAGCCGGCGAGGGTCATCCGGTGACATGCTCTTGCTTGCGACTTTGCCGTCGCATGCCCCTTGGCCCCGCGGGGATGGTGGACGCTACTGGGTTCGAACCAGTGTCTGGAATTCCTGGATAACTCGCTCTGTCAATAAGGTGCAAGAACAGGTAACAGGAAGGCGCACGACATCGCGCGCCCTAATCCGATGACTATCTGGGCCTATTATCAGGCTTTTGCGAATCGCTCCGAGGAGCCATCGGTCGTCGTGCATCAACCGATCGGTCCCACGAGATTGCATCAAGGCCTTACTTCGGCCCCTCGACGAGCTCCTTGAGATACAAGACTGCATCCTTGCCGAAGGCAAAGGGTGGAGTGACTGATATTGTTCCCCCGCCATGCGCCGGCTTGCCGGGCGTCGTGGCGCCCGATTCCGGGTTCATCCATTCGACGGCGAAAGGAGCGTCTATGCCCGAAAGATCTACGTCCAGCGTGCCGCCCGAGGGCGCATAGATAAGGATTTCGGCGCTGCCTGAGGTCGTGTTAGCGAGGGCGTGGCCCGTGGAGGCGAGATCTCCCCTCGGCGTCATGAGGGCCAGGTTCATTCGGGTGGCATATCCGCGAATGAATCCCATCGTGCCGCGCACATTCTCCCATCGTGGATCCGGCCCTGGGCTGATCCCGTCGACGGGAGACGGGCTCATGTTGCGGCCTTGGCGGGGATAAAAGACCACGTAGGGGTCCATGAACAGCGTCTGATTGCCATTGGTGAAGTTGATCCAAAAGTAGTTGCGGTTCACCTGGGGCGGATCGTTCCACATCTCCCAGTAGCTGTGGTCTGAGTCGTTGATGTTGACCTTGTTGCGCGGATGGCCGCTGCCGTAGCTGGTGGACGGGGAGATTCTCGCGGCGGGCGCGATCCAATCGGCGTCGCTGTTCAGGAGCCCGGCGTCGGTGAAACTCACGGTTGTTGCATATCCGATGGGATGCTGGAGCGGCTTTCCGGCCTCGTAAGAGCGGGCAAGGGAAATCAGGTGGCTATTCCACCAGGTCGAATCCGCGGGAGCCTCCTCGGAGACGATCCAAAGGACGTTTGGGAGGTCGTTGAGGGTGTCGATCACCTTTCGAACATAGGCATCCTGGACCGTCGTGACCGCGTTGGGCGCCGTCATGGTCACGGCCCCGGTACCGCCTCCATCGTCGACCCCGTTCACGTTGTTGGCCCCCGAAAGCGGATAGCCATCGCCGGGGAAGCGGAAGAGGTTGAGCCACTCGCCGGTGAAGAAGTAGCACCCGGCGTAGATTCCGGCCGTTCCCAGCTGCTGGACCCGATCGCGAAGGCGATCAAAATAGCCCTGGTTGAACTTGGTCAGGTCAAATTTCAGTTTCCCGTCGGTGGCGATCCCAGGGCCCGTTCGCTCCCACGGCAGCGGCGAGACAGTGAAATCCGGCGGCGAGGCAGCCGTGGTGGGAAGGCCGCGAAACGTCGGCAGCTCCGTAGCCCATATAAGGGTGAAGTTGTGATTGTGGGCGAGAAGCATGTTCACGAACGCCGGGAAGTCTATGGGCTGGACTGAACCATGGGTGCCCCAGTCCTGAAGGGTATTCCACGTCTGAGAACCCGTCAGATAGACCGCCCTTCCGCTTCCGTCGGTAAAGTAGTGGGGATTGGTTGAAAGGGTCCTGAGGGGAACAGTGATCGGTCCATATGTGGAGGCGGCCTGCGGCGCTCCATGCATTGGGGCCGTCGCCCCTAGGAACAGAACAAGAGAGGAAAACACGGCCCCCGTCCGCGCGGCGGGCCGCCAGGGGCCCATGTTCATGAAGAAAACGCACCTTTCCCAACTCTCTCCCAGCTTTGCGTCGGTTTCATGGAGCGTATTGTCGAATGCCAGAGCAGGCATTTCGCTGCCAGCCAAATTGAATATCCCTGCGACAAATCTGTTGCGGGTCGTTAGACACAAGCATCAACCCTCGAGCGGCGACCCCGCCCCAGTCTCTTGATCTGGGCCCGAAAGGGTGGATCCGCTCACCTGCCGGTGACTGGATCGAATGTTGAGGTTGGTATCACCAAGCTGAGCGTCTTCTCAAAGAGGATTGCCGCGGAATCGCCGTACAAGCTGACGCTGGAGTTATTGATGCACCGGAATGCCCAATTCACCCTATTCACGGACTGAAGTACCGTCATTTTTTTCGTTCTCTAGGCACTGACATCGGTCTTGCGCTACTCGCCAATCCTATCTTGTGACTGTTACTAACCTCGGACCTGTGTCCGAAAATCAGAAACCGCTCGCGCAGCCTTCGCGTTCCAAGAATCGGGAATGGGAGGGCCCGCCAATTTGCGCGCCGATTCTGACGGGTCTCGGGGCGTCCCGATCAGGCGCGAGCCAATCATGCCTCTGCTGCCTCGGAGAGCGCCTCCTGAGTGCGTTCCGCTAGCTTTCGCAACCCCGTGGGTCGGGGGCCGGATGAGGGTCAACGGCAATCAGTGCCGCGCATGGGTTTTCGGGTCGGGTCGGCAGATCCCATTCCACTGCACATGGCCTACCAAGACGCGGCGCGGGCCGGCTGGCAACGGGCCTGAGCTTCAAATCAGGACC
Organism: uncultured Opitutaceae bacterium; assembly: GCA_964496645.1. Taxonomy (GTDB): domain Bacteria; phylum Verrucomicrobiota; class Verrucomicrobiia; order Opitutales; family Opitutaceae; genus Palsa-1447. The sequence continues at coordinate 3,214 of CAZCAJ010000032.1, read as the reverse complement.
TAAGTTATTGAGATTAAATGACGTGGTGAGGTTATGCGTCATTGGCAAAAAATCGTTGACCCCCCGATGGGAAGGGGTGAGAGAATCTAACCAACGCGATTCTCTGCTCTAATAGCTCTGTGGTTTTCAAGCTGCAGATCGATGAAGGGGCGCCCAACTGAAAACGTCACAACCCGGGAAAGACATGACGACTCCAAATAAAAGAAATGCGGCAAAATCCCGTGGCAAATTAAAGGATCTAAGCTCTAAAAGGAGCCCGAGGGGCGGCGGAAACTCACCCGGAGGAGGGGGAGGAGGGAAAATCTCTTCGGCGGATGTCTCATCGCCAAAGCTCATTAGCTGGATCGAGTAGTTGGCGGGCGTCTAGGTGCCAACCTAAGGCCGGACGCGCCAAGAGGGTGGATCCAGCCGTAGCGTTGAGGGCGCAACTGTAAGGCGGGTCGGCGTGCCATGCTACCGACAAAGGCGCCACTCTTTCAGCGCTAGCCTCTGAAAAAACCGTCCTGGCAGCTCTGGACACGATCCGTAAAGACGTCGAGATGGTGGACGCTACCGGGCTCGAACCAGTAGCCAATATTTTGGAAGGGCTTGTTAAAACAGCTACTTCCAAAAGCCCGAAAGAGGGAAGCGCGCCTAATTGCGCACCAAATTCTCAACGGCTTAGCGGTTGCGGTATTATCTAATTTACCGGCTGGAAATCCTTGTGGCCTGCTTGCCAGAGCAGGAACGCGTACTGGCCGGCGAGATCCTTGAAGGTAACGACCTTCTCCTCCGTGAAGTGTCCATTGTCGTAGTTGACTTTAAGCAGAGCGGGTTTCCCCGATGCGCTTGCGCTCTGCACGGCCGCAACGAACTTCGCCGGCTCCCACGGCGACACCCGGGGATCATTCCACCCGCAGACGCCGAGGAGGGCCGGATACCGCGTCCCTGGCTGGACGTGCTGATATCCGTCCATCTCGTACAGGGCCTTGCACTCCACGGGGTCCTTCACTGTGCCGAACTCGGGGATGTTCGCGGGGCCATTCGTGGTGAACTCCATGCGCATGGCGTTGGCGTCGCCGACATTGCATACCGCCGCATCGAACAGGTCCGGACGCTCGGTGATGGCGCGGCTGATCAGGATCCCGCCCGCGCTTCTGCCGGTGCACCCGAGCCTTTGGGGGCTCGTGAAGCCCTTCTTCACCAGATATTCCGCACAGGATATGAAGTCCTTCCAGGTATTCGGTTTGGTGGTCTTGTAGCCTGCCTTGTACCAGGCCTCGCCCTTCTCGCTTCCGCCCCGAGGGTGGGCGATAGCGAACACCACCCCGCGCAGGGCGATGGAATGGCGCACGTCGAACTCCGGAGTGTAGCAGATTCCGTAGGCGCCGTATCCCAGCATGATGCAGCAGCAGCTTCCGTCCATCGGAATGCCCTTAAGGTGGATGATCGAGAGCGGGACCATCGCGCCGTCGTGACCCGGAGCCTCGACCTCCTCGGTGACCAGATTCTCGAAACCGGGATACGAGACATCGGTGTTGAAGATGCTCTTTGCAAAGATCTCCTTCTCCCCGTCAAAATCATAGAGGGTTGTGGGAGAGGTCCATGACGATATCTCCACGATACATCTGTTGGTGTGCCAGTCTGGACAGGAGATGTCGACGGTGCCGGAAGCGGGCAATCTAACTTCAGAAGACTTTCCGGTGGCGAAGCTGTACTTCACGATTCGCCCGACGACTCCGTTCGAATACACGACAAAGAGGTAGTCCCTGCTCTTTGTCACATACTGGATTGAATCCGGCCCCTCCGGAATGACGGTCTCCGCGCGCTTCCAGTCGGGGCGCCTCACGCTGGTGCGGATTAGCCTGTACCTCGGGGCGTCCGTGTGCGTCACGGCGTAGGCGTAATCCCCCTTGAAGACAATGCTCCGCACGAGATTGTCCGAGTATTCGCAGAGCACGTCCCACTTGACCGGCGCTTGTTTCATGCCGGAGATGGGGGAGTAGAGGATTTTCATCTCGTTCCGCACGGTGCCCACGAATCCGAAGACGTAGTCGGGGTAGGACTCGTCAATGAACGCATCGGGAAATTCCTTCGGCGCGATCCCGAGCTCCGGGTTGCTCTCGTTGCTGAAGAAGTCAATGTCGGTGGCTACAAGAGTGCCCAGCCTATGGATACGGGTCTTGCGGTTGAGCTCGAAGTCGAGGCTCTTGATCTCGTTCACTTTTCCGGCGTCATAGAAGAATGATGTGTTGTCGAGCGTCCATCCAAGGGCCGTGAAGGAGGGATAAATGCTCTCAGGCAGCAGCGCCGCGTGGTCGACGTTTAGTATCCGCAGTTCCGACCATTCGGCTCCGCCCGAGGACAATCCGATCACGACGAAACGGCCGTCGAACGAGGGGACGAAGTTGTGGATGGTCGTCGTCACGCCTGCCTTGTAGGTGCCCGGATCGAAGAGGAGCTTTTCCCGGCCGTTCCATCCCTCACGGAGGAACAGCCTGCCGACGTTCTCGCCTCCCAGGGTTTTCCTGTAGAAGACCCGGCCGTTTTCAAAGACGATGTCCTTGTACGTTGCGGGCTTGAGCTTGTCTAGGGCCATCCATTCCTGGGCGAGGGTATCCCGGCCGGGTATCTTCGCCAGCACGCCGTCCGTGAGCTCGGCCTGCGCTTTGAACCAGGCGACGACGTCCTTGTCCTTCAGGTCTTCCAGCCACCGGCAGGGATCCTTGTAGGTCGTCCCGAAGTACGTATCCGCGGCGTCGACCGTCTTGGTGGGGGGATAGCTCCACTGCGCATAGGACGGGGCGCCCAAGAGCAGAGCTAGCCCAAGGCCTGCGAAAACCCCTCGGCGCCCGGCTCTATGTTTATCCATACGGGCCGAGGCGGCTGGAAATGCCGGGGACATTGGCGAGAAACTCCGGCAACTAGGTAGATAAGAGCGCCTTCACACTCAATGAAATTGTTCTTATCTTCTGAGCGGGTTTTATCGAGGCTCGGGTTCCAAAATAAGGAAATAGGAGCGCGTACTGATTTGCGCACCAGTTTCCGGCGCGGAGGATCAGGCCAGGTCATTTCGTGGCTCTTAGGGGAAAGGCGAGAGTCGTTCGAAGTACGTCGATTCCCTTCTGAAAAGGCGCGTCCTGGCAGCCCTGGACACGATCCGTCAAGACGTCGAGATGGTGGACGCTACTGGGCTCGAACCAGTGACCCCGTGTGTGTGATACACGTGCTCTAA
>CAZCAJ010000031.1:0-46991 GCA_964496645.1 uncultured Opitutaceae bacterium | reverse complement strand
AACAACTGGTGGGACCGCCTCGCGATCCCGCCCGCGGCCGTGCCCTCCATCCTGAACTCGTGGGAGCGCGACGACTTCAGCATCTACGGACGCTTCGACCTAGCCTATGACGGCACGTCACCGCCAAAGCTCCTGGAGTACAACGCCGACACACCGACGGCCCTCGTCGAGGCGGCGGTGGCCCAGTGGTTCTGGCTCCAGGACACCCGCCCCCGGGCCGACCAGTTCAACTCCATCCACGAGCGGCTGATCGATGCCTGGCGCCGGTGGAACGGCCGGAGCATCCATTTCAGCAGCATCAAGGAGCACGCCGAGGACGAGCAGACGGTCCTCTACCTGCGCGACACCTGCGTCCAGGCGGGGGTCGAGACACGGAGCGTCTCCGTCGAGGACATCGGGTGGGACCCGCGGCGGCGCTGCTTCATCGACCTCGACAACGTCCGCATCGAAAACTGCTTCAAGCTGTACCCGTGGGAGTGGCTCTGGCGCGAGGAATTCGCGGTCCACCTTCCGTCGGAGCCGGTTCGGATGCTTGAGCCCGCATGGAAGATGCTCCTCAGCAACAAGGGCCTCCTCCCGATCCTCTGGGAGATCTTCCCCGACCACCCGAACCTCCTTCCCGCCTACGAGGGCGCGGAGCGCCTGGGCGCCTGCTACGTGGCCAAGCCCAAGCTCAGCCGCGAGGGGGCCAACATCGCCAGGATCGAGGGCGGGGTCGTCGTCGAGGAGACCGAGGGAGGCTACGGCGCCGAGGGCCGCGTCTACCAGGCCCTTGCGGCTATTCCCTCGTTCGAGGGCAATCACCCGGTGTGCGGCGTTTGGATCGTGGACCACGAGCCGGCCGGCCTCGGCATCCGGGAGGATTGCCGACTGATCACGAGCAACCTGAGCCGTTTCGTGCCGCATTTCTTCCAGAAGAGTGAGCAGCCTTAAATTCAATAACCCAACCGCGCTCGGCGTCGGGCAGGAGGGTGCCATCTTCGGGCACCGCGCCTCGGTCGTCGGGCGGTCCGTGCTCAAGTCCGGCGACGGCTACCGGTGGGACGAGTATCACCTGAAGCTCGATGACGGCACGGCCACGACGCTGGTGTACGAAAGCGGCATCTGGAAGCGGTTCGACCTGTTCGATCCCGACGTCACGCTGAGCGCCCGCGACGCCGCGGACCTCGGCGTCGGCGACCCGGTCACGATGCGCGGCAGTTCCGCCGACATCACCTACGTGGGGCAGTCGCGGGTCGCATACATCGAGGGAAGGGCTCCGGAGGGATACCGGGTCGGCAGCGAGGCGCACTATTTCAACGCCGAGGCCGGGAACCGGCTGTTCGTGGTGAGCTGGACCGGGGACGAGGTTGAGTTCTATGAGGGACAGAACCTGCCCAGGGGCGACGTGGAGCGCGCCTTCGGTCTGCCGGAGCAGTCGCTGCTGGCCCGGATATTCCGGGGTGGAAGCGGCGGGCTCGACAGCTGGTTTGACGCCGACAACCGGCTGGTGGGAACGATCCTGGTCGCGGGCGCCATCTTCTTCTTCATTTGGGCTCAGGGCGCGTCTTCGGAGCAAACCGCCGAGCCGCCGCCGGCGGTCCCGGCCCCCAGCCTCCACCTGCCGGGCAGGGCGCAGGGCGACCTGGCGGGGCACCACTACGTCATTTCGGGGCACCAGATCAATGAGATCGACGAGATGCGGGGCAGGTTCGGCAGGCATGAGTACGACCTCGTGGACGAGCAGGGAGGGCACGCCCTCCTCATCCAGGGATTGGCCTGGGACGCCCGACAGTGGTACCTGTTCGGGCCGGCGTCCGATTCGGTCAGGGTCTCGCCCAACCAAGCCGCGACGCTCAAGCAGGGGTCGACCTTCACGGTCGACGGCAGGCCGGCCACAGTCCGGGCGCTGTTCATGTGCCGCACGATAGGCTCGGACGGCGACGTGCCGCCTGGCTTGCGGACGGGCTCTGTGCGCTACGGGTTCACGGCCCAAACCAGGGACGGGTGGGTTCTCGCGCGCTGGAACGAAACCGACATCGAGGTCCGGACGGGCCGCATCCTGTCCGAGCGCGAGGTCCAGCAGGCGTTCGGCCGCGGGGTCTCAGGTTGATGCGGTATCCCCCGGGGTGCTCCCCGGGAACCCGACCGAGCATGCCGGCGCCGTCGGCAGCGGCAGCCCTGGGACGTCCAGGCGTCCGGTTCAGGCCGAGCGAAGGTCCGCCGCAGCGTCGAACGTCGCCGCACCCTCTTCCGAGGCCCCGAATCTCTTTGAAACCGGATTTGCGGCCTCAACTGGGGCCCTTACGGCGAATGATGGTGTCGGCGGCGTGAGGCAGGGTCGAGAGCCCGCCGCCATTGCGTTGGGCGACGCTATGGTCCCCTTTGGCAGCTGGGCCGCGGTGATTACGAGCCAATGCCGATGGCAACCGGCCCCTTCACCTTCGCTTCGGGTACTTGTCGTGGTGACGCACCCAGTCCTGCGCCATCTCCGGATTCTCGTCACGGCCCCTGGCGGTCAGATCGAGAAAGTTGTAGGTCGTGTTGATGGGATCGATCCCCCGGGCAAAGGTCGAATACGTGTGAAAGACCGTGCCGGTCCCGTCCTTGTAAAACGCGCTGATGCCCTCGCGGTCCTCCATGGGCATGTCGGACTTCGCGTAGTTGTAGAAGACATTCCCGGCCCGGACATCCTCGGGCTTGAACGAAGCCCTGTAGTCGTAATTGAACCCGCTCCCGCCCGACGAGACCCACTTGAATTTCCAGCCCATCCTGCGCTTGAAGCGGGCCAGCTTACGGAGCGGGGCGCGCGAGATCACGACAAGCGTCGTGTCCCGATGGGGCAGGTGGAGGCGGGCGCCCTCGAAATGATCCGCCCAGAACGAGCAGTGCGGACATCCCCCGGCGTCGTCCGGGCCGAACATGAAATGGTAAACGACAAGCTGGCTCCTCCCTCCGAAGAGGTCCGCAAGGGTCTCCCTTCCGTCCGGGCCGTCAAAGACGTAGTCCTTTTCAACCCTGGTCCATGGCAGATCGCGGCGCTTCTTCTTAAGCCGGTCCTGCAGGCGCGTGAGCCTCTTTTCCTCGGCTAGCAGCGCCTTGCGGGCGGCGAGCCATTCCTTTGGCGATACTACTCGGTGTTCCTTCGTGCCCGTCCGGGTCCTCAGTTTGGCCATGGCAATCGGCTCCTTCGTTCGTTTGTGTTTAGTCTGTGCCCATTCGGGCGCGCGCCCTCCAAGGAATTCGACCAGGTGATCGACGCAGTTGATCCATCCCTGCCGATGCTCCTCGGTCCGGTCCGGGGGTAATTCGTGCTTCAGGACGAATTCCGTGGCCGTCCCGCGCTCCAGGAGCTCGATCGTGACCTTGCTCTCTGCGACTCGCCCGGCGAGGGACCAGGTGAACACCAGTCGCCCCGGAGGGCAGATTTCAAGGTACGTCCCATGCGGATCACATTTCTGAAGGCCGTCGGACATCTCTATCACGTATTTTCCCCCGGGGCGCAGGTCGCTGGTGACCCTTGCGCGTCCGGTCTTCATGCCGAAAAACCAGTGGGCCATCTTCGCCGGGTCCGTGAGCGCGGAAAACACCCGCTCACGCGGGTGTCTGATCAATCGCCGGATGACGAGAACATGCTTCTTCATGCTCATTTTCTGATCCGTGCGGATGTCGCCTCCCTGTCCAGGAAGGCTTCCAAGCGATCGATGCGCCTCTCCCATTCCAGCGCTAGGCGCCTCAGCATCTCGCCCGCCTGGATGATCGGGCGCGGATTCAGCTCGAAGCGGCGGAACTTCCCGTCGCGAATCCGGCGGAGCATTCCCGCGTCCTCCAGCACGCGCAGGTGGCGCGAGATCGCTGGTGGAGAAATCCGAAATGGCCGCGAAAGCTCCGCCACCGTCCAATCCTCGCGCGCTATTTCGGCGAGAATCCTGCGCCTCGTGGGATCAGCCATGGCTCGAAACACGCGGTCGAGGCGGTCCGCATTACAGTTAACCATAGGGTTAACTGTTTGTCGGGCCGCCCGGCTGTCAACGACGAATTGGCCGGGGGGCGGATCTGCGATTTCAGCAGTCGAGCACGATCTTTCCGGAAACCCCGCGCCGGTTCAGCAGGCCATGTGCCTCGGCGGCGCGCTCCAGGGGGAAGCGCGCGCCTATGACGGGAGAGATCCGGCCTTCCTTGAGTAGGCCGAACAGGGTCGAAAGATCCTCGGCGTACATTTTGGGCCGGGCGTCGCGCCACCGAGGGGCGTTGTAACCCACGCAGCCTTTGTTGGCGGCAAGGAGGGTCATCGGCTTGAAGGAGGGATCGCGCAGGAGGGTCAGCAGCGCCTTCAACGGCTGGATGCGGCCGTTCTTTGTCGCGCCGAAGACGCCGTAGCACACCAGTGTGCCGGTGGATCGCAGCGCCTGATAGGAGCGCTTCGCGTGCGATCCGGCGACGAAGTCAAAGGCGGCCCCGACGCCGTCCTGCGTATCCTGCCGGATACGGGCCACGAAATCCTCGTTCGCATAGTCAATAGGCACGCCGCCAAGTCGCTCCACAACCTGGAGCTTGCCGCCGGAAGCCGTTCCGAATGCCCGCAACCTCTCGATTGACGCAACCTGGAGCAGGGCCGTGCCCACGCCTCCCGCCGCCCCGTGGACGAGAATGGGGTCCCCCGCGACCACATGAGTGCATCGCTTAATCATTTGAAGGGCTGTTAGATAATTAAGAACGACAGTGACCGCCTCGCCGCAATCCAGGCCGTCGGGGACGCGGACAACGTTCCTTGACGGCACCGAAATGTAGCGGGAATAGCCGCCGACGACCGTCATCGCCGCCACCCGTTCTCCTCGGCGGAAGTCGCGCACTTCGCCCCCGACAGACTCGACGTCGCCCACCACGTCGTAGCCGGGTGTCGCCGGGAGTTTGACGCCTGGGTACACGCCCTCCCGGACCAAGACATCCGCAAAGGAGACCCCCGCGGACTTGACCCGGATAAGAACCTCGGTGGGCCGAGGCGGATCCACCTCGTCGGCGATGAATTTCAGGACTGACGGGTCTCCCTTGCGCGGGACGAGGATGCGTTCGTTTTTCATGGTTGGGGCAATCCTGTCCACTGGCGCACAAACCGGGCCAAATCGCGGCCCGCCCCAATTGGAGAGATGAACGGGGGTCCAGCTGGGTTCAATGCGCCCTGATCCGGAGCTGTTGCACAGTGCGGCCCCATTGGAAGGCCAAGCGAAGTCGCCGCCTTGACGCAGGATGGCGATCAGCGCCGTTTCTTGACCTCGTTCTGCGCGACTCTTGCCTTCACCAGCTTCCTAACAAGACCCGCCGGCAGGGGCCGGTCCGTGGGAAAGTGGATGGTCCCCTTGGACGTGGAGAAGCCCTTGAGCTCTTTCTTGAACATCCTGAGGACCGAGGCCGTGGGAAACAGGCTGCAGTGGTCCGAAAACGCGGCGAACCACATCAGCGTCCCGTTGTACTTGAACGCGGGGATTCGGTAGCTGATGGTTTCGGCGGCCTCCGGAGGGGCGGCGGACCGAATCGCCGCGCGGATCTTCTTCAGTGTGGCGCGCGCGGGTTCGGGGACGCCGGCAAGGTACTCGTCGATCGTCCTCGGAGTTGCGGTACTCTTGGCATTAGGCCTGCGATTGGCAGGTCCGGGCGTCTTCATGCGACGAATGCAAGAGGATGCCCAAGTCCCAGTCGAACCCTGAACGAGGCGTGAAGATCCCTGCCAAGGTTCGCCGGGCAACGGGCACGCGTTCGCATGTGCTAGCGGGCGGGCGGCCAGCCGCAGCCAGCGCTAGACCCTGGAGCGGCGCGCCCGCGACCTCGACCAACGCGAGGGCGCGCAGCCGCGGATTCGACGAAAGACCCGCGAGAAATGGTAGGGGTTGGCGAACCCCAGGGCGTCGCTGACCTCCCGGACGCGCTGCGCGCGGTAATTGAGGAGCTCCTCGGCGCGGCGCACCTTGAGCTCCAGCAGGAGCCTCGCGGGCGGGCGGCCGAAGAGCGCCACGCAAAGGTTCGTCAGGTGGCGCGGGCTCACCCCGAGCGCCGCCGCGACCTCGGCTACGGTCGGATTCTTCGCGACGAAGCCGGCCATCACGTTGGCGATCTCCTCCCGCCGGGCCGCCGCGGCCGGGAGCTGGCGCATCTCCTGGCTCAGGGCCGCCGGGTCGAGGCCGCGCACCAGCCTCCAGAACAGGGCCTCCAGCAGGCTGTCCTGCACCGCGCCGGCGTAGGCGCCCGCGGCCTCCGCCTCGCGCCGCAGTTCCTTGAGGAACCAGGTCTCGCCCGCGTAGTCCCCGCTGCAGATCTGCTCGAACGCCCGCACGTCGGGCCGGAAGAGCGGCACGCCGGGCTTTCCGGTTCCCGGGTCCAGCACCCGGAAGTGCAGCACGTAGTGGCGCTGGCCGTCGCCAAGGTGGTCCTGGTGGAAGTCCCCGGGCTTGATGACAAGCGTCTGGCCGTCCACGAGCGTCAGCTCCGTGCCGTTGAGCTCGCAGCGATACGGGCCGCGCTCGACGAGGATGACCTCGTAGTTGGTGTGCTGGTGGAGCGGGTACTCGCAGGACCCCTCCATGCGCAGGAGGTGGAAGTCGTCGAAGACCGGCCGCACCCGCGCCCCGACCTCGGATTGCTCTGGGCGTCGAAAGCGCTCCTTGTGCACGATCATGGCTGGCTAGTTGTGCATGAAAAGATACCAACAAGGCGGGATGGGCAACAGATAATGGCGCTTATGTGTTGCCTAAAAGGATATGTTTTTGCGCGTGGGGACATGGCGCGGCCGGCCGCCCTGGTGTAGGATGCCGGGCGGTCAACCCGCCATCCCCATGCCAAATCCCGTCGTTGCTGTCGTCGGGGCCGGCTTCATCGGCCCCGTTCATGTCGAAGCCCTCAGAAGGCTTGGTCTCGTCGTAAAAGGCGTCGTCGGCATCTCGCGCGAGGAGGCGAGCGCCGCGGCTTCGAAGCTCGGGCTCGCGGTGGCGTATCCCGACCTCAAGGCGGTGCTCGCGGACCCGGAGGTGACCTGCGTCCACGTCGCCTCCCCGAACCGCCTTCACCGCGAGCACGTCCTTGCCGTCCTCGCCGCCGGGAAGCACGTGGTCTGCGAGAAGCCCCTCGGCATGACATCGGGCGAGTCGGCGGAGCTCGTTGCGGCGGCGGCCCGCTACCCGAACCAGGTCTGCGCGGTGAACTACAACGTGCGGTTCTACCCGCTTTCGCTGCAGGCTCGCGCCATGGTGCGCCGGGGCGACGTCGGCGAGATCTTCCACCTGCATGGCAGCTACACCCAGGACTGGCTCCTTTACCCGACAGACTTCAACTGGAGGGTGCTGGCCGCTGAGGGAGGCCAGCTGCGCGCGATCGGGGACATCGGCACCCACTGGCTGGATCTCATCGTTTTCGTGTCAGGCCTCGAGGTCGAAGCGGTGATGGCCGACCTGAAGACGGTGCACCCGGTCCGCCTCCAGCCGCCCGCGGGCTCGGTCGAGACGTTCAAGGAGAAGCTCGGCGCCACGGCCGGCCGAAGGGAGCCCGTGGCCATCACCACCGAGGACTGCGGCTCCGTGCTGCTTAGGTTCAAGGGCGGGGCGAAGGGGACCCTCACGGTTTCCCAGGTCACCGCCGGCCGGAAGAACTGCATCCGCTACGAGATCGCTGGCTCGAAGTGCGCGCTCGCCTGGAACAGCGAGGCGCCCAACGAGCTCTGGATCGGGCAACGGGCCGCGGCGAACAACCAGCTCATTCGCGACCCTTCGCTGCTCGACCCGTCCGCGGCGCCCTTCGCGAACTTCCCCGGCGGCCACAACGAGGGCTTTCCCGACTCCTTCAAGCAGGGGTTCCGCGCGATCTACGACGACGTCAGGGCCGGCCGGCGCTCGGCGGAGCCGCCCTACGCGACATTCGCCGACGGGCACCGCGAGCTCCTGATTTGCGAGGCCATCGCCGCGAGCAACCGGAGCGGCTCGTGGACCCGCGTCGCCTCGTGAATCCGCGGGGACCGATCGGATGAAACTCGGATTCGTTTCCGCGATACTGCCCGACCTCGACCTAGACGGCGTTCTGGCGTTCGCGCGCGAGGCCGGGTTCGGTGCCGTCGAGCCCATGTGCTGGCCGGTGGGCAGGGCCGAGCGCCGCTACGCGGGAGTCACCCACGTCGACGTGTCGGCGTTCGGCCGGCCCGAGGCCGACGCCGTGCTGGCGCTCTGCGCGCGGCACGGGGTCGCGCTCTCCGGGCTGGGGTACTATCCCAACCCGCTGACGGCCGACGAGAGGGAGGCCTCCGTCGCAATTGGGCACCTGAAGAAGGTGATCTCGGCCGCCGCCCTGCTGGGGGTCAACCAGGTCAACACCTTCATCGGCCGCGATCCCGCGCGTCCGCTGGCCGACAACTGGCGCGTGTTCGACGAGCGCTGGCCGGGCATTGTCGGCCACGCGGAGAGCCTAGGCGTGCGCATCGGCATCGAGAACTGCCCGATGTTCTTCACCGAGGACGAGTGGCCGGGCGGCAAGAACATCGCGGTCTCTCCGCGCAACTGGCGCGAGATGTTCCGGCGAATCCCGAGCCGCGCGCTCGGCCTCAACTACGACCCGTCACACCTGGTCTGGCAGCAGATCGACCCGGTTGCCCCGCTGCGCGAGTTCGCCGACCGCATCTACCACGTGCACGCCAAGGACGTGAGGGTCGACCGGCACAGGCTCAACGACGTCGGCATCCTCGCCGCCCCGCTGGAGTTCCACTGCCCCAAGCTGCCGGGGCTGGGCGACATCGACTGGGGCCGGTTCCTCTCGGTTCTCGGCGACGTGGGCTACTCGGGAGCCGTGTGCGTCGAGGTCGAGGATCGCGCGTACGAGGCGACGCTCGAGACGCGCAAGGCGGCCCTGCGACAGAGCGGGCTTTTCCTGCGCAACTACCTATGCGCCTGACCGCGCCAGACTGCGCCCGCCCGCCCGCCCCGGGCGGGGCAACCCCGGCCCGATGAAAGCCGCGGTCTACGAGGGCAAGGGGCAGGTCAACGTGCGCGAGGTGCCCGTCCCCTCCCCGGGCGAGGGCGACGTGCTTCTGGCGATCGAGGCCTGCTCGATATGCGGCACCGACCTGCGCACCTTCCGCCACGGCGACAAGAAGATCACGCCCCCGCGGATCCTCGGCCACGAATTCTGCGGCAGGGTCGTCGAGTCGCGCGCGGCGGGCGCCGGGCTGCGCGCGGGCGACCGCGTCGTCATGTACATCGTCGTCCTGCACGGCTCGGACCGGTGGGTCGAGATGGGCCGCGCCAATCTATCGAGCCAGCGCTCGACGATGAGCTACCACTATGACGGGGCGTTCGCCCCGTTCATGAGGGTCCCGGCGGAGGCGGTCTCCCAGGGCGCCCTCTTCAGGGTCACCTCGGACGTCCCGTCCGACCGCATGAGCCTCGCCGAGCCGCTGGGCTGCGTCATGAACGCGCACTCGCGTCTCGGCGTCGGCCTCAAGGACACGGTGGCCGTCATCGGCGGGGGCCCAATCGGGATCATGCACGCGGTGGTAGCGCGGGCGCAGGGCGCCCAGAGGGTGTACGTGATCGACAGCAACCCCGCGCGCGTGGAGATGGCGCGGGGCTTTGACATTGACGGGGCGCTGCTCGCCGGCCCCGACGGGGGCCACCGGGAAGAGATCGCCCGGCTCACCGGCGGATTCGGACCCGACGTCGTCATCGTCGCCGTGAGTTCCGCCGCCGCGCAGAACGACGCGCTCCAGATCGCCGCCAAGGCCGGCCGGGTGAGCTTCTTCGCCGGCCTGCCGAAGTCCGACCCGGTCGCGCCCCTTGACGTGAATCAGATCCACTACAAGGAGCTCGCCGTAAGCGGCTCGTATTCAGAGAAGAAGAGCGACTTCCAGGCCGCCTTCAACCTGCTTCAGGGCGGCCGTTTTCCAGCCGACCGGATCATCACGCACCACCTCCCGCTCGGGCAGATCGCCGAGGGATTCCGCCTCATGGAGTCGGGCGAGGCCCTGAAGGTCTGCATCATGCCCGGATCCCAGCCGTGAGCACCCCCGCGCATTTCGGCCTGTTCATCAACGGCGCGTCGGTGCCGGCGGCCGACGGACGCACGCAGGAGGTCCGCTCTCCCGCGGACGGTCGCCTCGTGGGCACGATCGCCTCCGCGACGGCCGCGGACGTCGACCTCGCTGTCGGCGCGGCCCGCGAGGCGTTCCCGAAGTGGTCGTCGCTGACCGCGTACGAGCGCGAAGGGGCCATCAAGAAGTCGCTGGGGCAGGTGCGCTCCCAGGCGGATGAGATCGCGGCCCTCATGGCGCAGGAGCAGGGCAAGCCGCTGGCGCAGGCCCGCAGCGAGGTGCTCGGGGCCTGCGACACCATCGACTACTTCGCGTCGGAGGCGGTGCGCATCGAGGGCTGCATAAGCCCCACCGAGAACCGAAACTACCGCTCGTGGGTCGTCTACCAGCCCGTCGGCGTCTGCGCCCTCATAACGCCATGGAACTACCCCGTCTCGCTGCTCAGCTGGAAGCTCGGTCCGGCCCTCGCGACGGGATGCACGATGATCGTCAAACCGACGTCCGTCACGCCCCTCTCGCCCCTCGCGTTCTGCCGCGCCCTTGTTGCCGGCGGAATCCCGGGAGGCGTCATCAACGTGCTCACCGGGTCGGGCGCGGTGCTCGGCGACGCGCTCGTGCGCCATCCCGGGGTCGCAAAGGTCGCGATGACCGGCTCCAGCGACACGGGAAAGAGGATCATGGCTGCGGGCGGACCCCTGCTGAAGAAGATCTCCCTGGAGCTGGGCGGCCAGTGCCCGGCAATCGTGTGCGCCGACGCCGACATCGACAATGCCGCCAATGTCCTTATCTACAAGAAGTTCCGCAACTGCGGGCAGTCGTGCAGCTCGGTGAACCGGGTCTATGCGCACCGCGCCGTCCACGACGCGCTCGTGAACAGGACGGCGGCGCTGGCTTCGAAGCTCACTATGGGCGACGGTGCGAGCGCCGAGGCGCTGGACATGGGCCCCATGGCGACGGCCGAGGGCGTGGCGACCGCGGAGCGCCACGTGGCCGACGCGCTGCGCAAGGGAGCGTCCCTGGTCTGCGGGGGCCGGCGGCCGGACGGCGCGGCTTTCGCGCGGGGCAACTACTACCTGCCGACGATCCTGACCGGGGCCACGCACTCCATGGAGGTGATGCGCGAGGAGACGTTCGGGCCGGTGCTCCCCTTCGCGGCCTTCGACCGGATGGAGGAGGCTGTCGCGCTAGCGAACGACACGCCCTACGGCCTCGCGGCCTTCGTGTTCACGCGCGACCTGGCCACGGCCCACCGGGTGAGCGAGGCTCTGGAGGCCGGCACGGTGTGCGTCAACCACGGCGCGGTGAACACCAACTACGGTCCCTACGCCGGGTGGAAGGAGAGCGGCCTAGGCATGGAGCTGTCGCGCCGAGGCGTGTTCGAGTACCTGAAGACCAAGCACATCAAGGTGCAGCTCTAGCCGCGGCGCCCCGATGCTCCTCGACCCGATCCAGTCCCGTGCGCTGCTGAGCCACGCGCTGCGCAACCACTACGCCATCCTCGCGGTCAACGCCGACAGCCATGCGGCGGTCACGGACGTGCTCGAGGCCGCGCGCCAGGTAGGGGCGCCCGCCATCATAGAGACCAGCCTCTGGCAGCTCGAGGGCCGGGCCTACGGCGCGGGCGACGCCGTTCTCGGCCTGGCCCGCTACCTGGCGGACCTGGCCGTCCTCGCGGGAGGCGCGCGCTACGGCGACGTGCCGGTCATCTATCACACCGACCACATAAAGGGGCCGAAAACCGAGGCCGTCCTGGCGGCCGCGCTCAGGGGCGTCGAGGTTGGCCTCAGCATCGGCGGCGGTCTGGTTCGCGCGTCGACTGTCTCGCTCGACGCCTCGAGCCTCACGGACGACGAGAACGTGGCGCTTGTCTGCCGGCTGGCCGACATCGCGGCCGAGGCGGGGGCGCCGGCGACCATCGAGATGGAGGCCGACGTCGACGTGGGCCATACGCCGCCTGAGCGCACGCGCCGGCTCATCGCGCCGGTCGAGGCCAGGCACCCCGGCGTCGTCTGGCTCTGGGCGCCGGGCCTGGGCACCCGGCACGGCCTCGGCGACGGCTATCCCGAGTTCCAGGTCGACCGAATCGCCGCGAACGTGGACCTGGCCCGCGAGCTCACGGGGCGGTCCGTGGGCCTGGCGCTGCACGGGTCCTCCGGCCTCGAGGCGGCCAGCCTGGCCGCCGCCGCACGCGCGGGCGTCGTCAAGGTCAACTGGTCGAGCGAGTCGCTCCTGCTGCGGTCGAGCGCCGCCAGGGCCTATTACGAGGAGAGGGCGCCCCAGTTTGACCCGAAGGATCCGCGGTGGAAGGCGACGGTGATGGACAACGGAGTCCAGAGCTTCGTGTCCGAGCGGTATGTGCCCAGGGTGGCCGAGCGCATGAGGCTCCTTGGCGCCGAGGGGCAGGGGCCGGCCTTTGTCGGGGAGCTGCGGCGCGGGGTCCCGGGATGACGGACCGGTTCCTTTCGGTTGCAGGCCGGCCGGCTGCGCCTATTCTCGGGTGGTCCGGGCCCGACGGGGAATCCAGGGCCGGGGCGAGCACCCCAACCTCCAAGCCAATGCGCACCGAAGGCAAGCCGGCCCACCGGGCCCTCCTGCGGCCGCCCGCCCCCCGGGCACCGCGATGAACGGGATGTTCGCGGGCGTTGACCTGGGCGGAACCAAGATCGCCGGCGCCCTGGCCGACGCGGATGGACGGATCGTGCGCACGGAGACAATACCGACGCAGTCGCACGAGGGGCCGGGCGCCGTGCTGGCGCGGATCGCGCAGCTGGTGGCGGACCTGTCCGGCGGGGCCCGCATCGACGCCCTGGGCGTGGGCGTGCCCGGGCTGGTCGACCTCGGGACGGGGACCACGCTCTTCTTTCCCAACCTGCCCACGCAGTGGCGCGGGGTGCCCGCGGCGGCGACCTTGCGCGGCCGCCTCGGCTGCCCGGTTCTGCTGCTGAACGACTGCCGCGCGGCCACGCTGGGCGAGCTGCACTACGGGCTGGGGCGCGGGGTCAGGGACATGGTCCTCTTCATGCTCGGCACGGGGATAGGCGGCGGACTGGTGATCGACCGGAAGCTGCGCCTGGGGCCGCTTGGCGCCGCCGGGGAGATAGGCCACCAGACGGTGCTGCCCGACGGGCCGCTCTGCGGCTGCGGGAACCGCGGCTGCCTCGAGGCCGTGGCGAGCGGGCCGGCGATCGCGGGCGAGGGGGTCCGGCTGCTGCGCGGCGGGCTCGCCCCGCTGCTCCACGAGATCGTCCGCGGAGACGCGGGCCTCGTGAGCCCGGCCACGATGGCCCAGGCGGCGCGCGCCGGCGACCACGCCGTCCGCAAGGCCATCGACCGGGCGGCCTCGTTCATTGCCATCGGCGTGGCCAACGTCGTGACGACGTTTCATCCGGAGCTGGTGGTCCTGGGGGGCGGCGTCGCCTCGCTCGGGGACCTTATCCTCGACACGGTGAGGGCCGCACTGCCCGGGCGGGTCGGCATGTTTCCCGTGGACGGCGTGAGGGTCGAGCTGTCGGAGCTCGGCGACAAGGCGGGCATCCACGGGGCGGTTGCCCTCGCGCGGACCGGGCTCGACCTCGGGCCCGCGCCGTGACCCGCAGGCGGCGGCCGCAGACGCGCATTGCGTTGCGCGCTCCATGGGGGGGCAGGTGGCGCGCGGCCGAGAAACTTCCGAACCGCCGCGGCTATCGGCTGTCCAGTGCGGTGACATTGAGCCCGCCGGCCGACACCCTCCGCCCATTTGAAACGCCTTGGACTGAGGTGCGGGACATTTTCAGGCGCGTGTTCCTCCTTCATTCCGAGGGGCGCGGCGCGGAGGCGCGCAGGGTGGAGGAGACCGAGCTCGCCGCGGCCGCCGTGCGGGCCCGCGCGGCCTCCGGGGCCGGAGTCGAGTCCGACGACCGATTCAGGGCGATCGTGGAGGAGGAGAGGGAGCGCGTGGCCGGGGCGGTTGCGCTGGCCGAGCTCCTCGCACCCATGCTCTCTGAGCGCCTGCTCGCCCTTGCGCCGGCCCATGCGCCCGCCGCTGGCCCCGCTCCCAGGAAACCTGGGGCAAGGGCGCCCGTCGACGGGCGCGGCATCGCCGACTACATCGACGAGATGCTGGCTTACGAGCGCGCCGGCTCCCCTTGATCCCCCCTCTCGCAATCCCAACCGAATCAAAACCAACAACATGTCCACCCTCACCCTCGAAAAGCCTCCCGTACCCCCATCCACCCCGTCTGCCGCATCCGCACCGACCGCGCCCCGGCCGCCAGCCGCAAAGGCATCCAGCCTGATCATCGGGCTCGACCTCGGCACCAACAAGTCCTGCATCCTCGCGGGAGCGCCCGGCTCGACCGACATCACCGTCAGCAAGGTGGTCCCGACGGTCGTCGGCTACGTCAAGGACGGGATCGTCGACGGCATCATCACCGGAAACGTGCGGATCCTCTTCGGAGAGGACGCGCTGCGCCAGCGCCTTCACGTCGAGCTCGTCGCCCCGCTGGCGCAGGGCGTTATCGCGCACCCCGGGGCCGCCCGCGACTTCATGCAGCACGTCCGCCTCCTGGCCGACCCATCCGGCCGCGCGGAGATCCGCGCCGTGGTGGGCGTGCCCGCGAATGCCGGCGAACAGGCCCGCGAGGCCGTGCGCCGCGCCGCCCAGGGCATCTTCGCCCGGATACTCCTCATCCCCGAGCCCTTCCTGGCGGCGCTCGGGTTCCGCGACGATTCCCGGGTCAAGCAGTCGGGCTACGTCGATCCGGTGGTCAACTCGCTCTTCATCGACATCGGGGCCGGCACGAGCGACCTGTGCCTGGTGCAGGGCTACTTCCCGACGCGGGAGGACCAGATCAGCATCCCGTTCGCCGGAGACGCAATAGACGGGATCATCCACGAGGAGCTCAACCGCACCTACCCGAACAACGGGCTCTCGAGGTTGAGCGTGCGCGAGATCAAGGAGGCCTACGCCTACGTCGGCCCCAGCCGGAAGCCGCTCGACGTCAAGGTCGTCATCGGCGGCAAGGGCCGGACGCTCGAGCTTGGCGACGCGATCGGGAACGCATGCAACGTCCTGATCGACAAGGTTTACCCGGCGCTCACGGCCCTGATAGGCTACGCCTCCTCGGACTCGGTGGTGGCGCTGCTGCAGAACATCATCGTCACCGGCGGCGGATCCCAGATCCGCGGCATAGACACGGTGCTCCAGAAGCGGCTCGCCGACGACGGCTACGAGTCGCCCAGGGTGAGGCTGGCGGGCCAGGACTTCCAGCGGTACGTGGCGCTCGGGGCGCTCAAGGCGGCGCGCGCCGCCCGGGAGAACCAGTGGCAGGTCCTCCTTGAATAGGCCGGCCGCGTGCGGTCACGCGTCGACGCGTATCGGCAGGATGACGAACGGAAGGTTCGACAGGAAGAAGCGCCGCTGGAGCGTGAACACGGTGTGGTTGTGCAGCCAGCGGGTGATGTTGGTCTCGTTCGTGAAGAGCAGCTGGCCCGCGAAGAACACGTTGTTGGGGAAATCGGCCGCCGCCTGGCGCGCTAGCTTCATCACCTCGCCGACGACGTCGTAGCCTACTGCGGTGTAGGACCTCGAGCCGTAGCCCCGGGACGTCGCGAACTGGACGTAGCGCCCCGCCTCGAGCTCGGTGTGCTCGCGCAGGGCGTCTATGTCGGCCGCGCCCTTGAAGTTGCCGGCGTCCACCGAGCCGACCTGCACGAACACGAAGTTGCGGAACGTGTCGCCGAACATCCGGGGCACGTTCAGCAGCGTGTGGAGGCCGAGGCCGTTGAAGCCGTTGACGAGGATCACGGCGGTGCGGGCCTTGCGGTCGAGGACGGCGGGCTCCGCCGGGGGCCTGCCCGACTCGATCTCCGCCGCCTCGACGATCGCGTCCAGGCGCTTCAGCTGGACTCCGACCCCCGCGTAGTGCCGCCTGATCGCGAAGGCCGCGGCGACCAGGACGCCGGTTATGAGCAGCGTGGCCCAGCCCCCCTCGAAGAACTTCACGGCGGTCAGCGAGATCAGGATGAACGCTGTCAGCAAGAGCCCGAACCCGTTGATCGCGAGCTTCCGCTTCCAGGTGCTGTCCGTGGCGCGCATCTGCCACCAGTGGCGGACCATCCCGAGCTGGGAGAGCGAGAACGTGATAAACACGTTGATCGAGTAGAAGATGACGAGCAGGTCGACGGAGCCGCGGGTCGCCACCATCATCAGGAACGCCGCGGAGCCCATCAGCATGATCCCGTTCTGCGTCACGAGCCTCTCGCTCAGGTTCGCGAAGCGCGAGGGGAACCACCGGTCGAGGGCCATGTTCGCGAGGACCCGAGGGCCGTCCAGGAACCCGGTCTGCGCGGCGATGATCAGGAGCGCGGCCTCCGAGACAAGGGTGACCACCGTGAATGCGCCCCCTCCCGCCTCTCCCCAGCCCGAGGTCATGCTCTCGAAGAGGACGGCGTTCAGGGTCTTGCCCTCGCGGATGCCGACGCCGTAGAGCTGGTAGGCGACAAGCAGGCCGGCGACCGTGACGGCGAGGGAGATGCCCATGTACACCATGGTGCGGCGGCCCGTGCGGACGCGGGGCTCGCGCAGGATCGGCAGCCCGTTGCTCACCGCCTCGATGCCCGTGTAAGTGCCCGCCCCCATGCTGTAGGCCCTGAGCAGGAGCGCCATGAGGCCCCAGACGCCGACGGAGGCGCTCACCGAGCGCACCTCGTGGGCCGTGGCCGTCGCGACGCCGTGGAGCCCGGAGGCGTGCGTCGCGATCGCGTAGCCGATCGCGAAGGTGTGCGTCAGCACGAAGACGGCGAAGATGGGGACCCAGATCAGGACCGACTCCTTCACGCCGCGCATGTTGATGAGCGTGAGCCCGATCACGCCCGCGACCGCAAACGCCAGCTTGAAGGCCTGCGCCGCGGGAGGGAACAGGCTGAACAGCGCGTCGGAGCCGCTCGCCACCGATATGGTCACGGTCAGGACGTAATCGATCAGGAGCGCGCAGCCCGAGAAGACGCCCAGCGCAGGGGAAAGGAGCTTGCTCGCCACCAGGTAGCCCCCGCCGCCCGTCGGAAACAGCGCAATGATCTGCGAATAGCTGGCGCAGATCGTGATGATCGTGATGACCGAGGCGAGCGCCACGAACAGGCTCAGGTGCGTGTTCCCCCCAAGGGCCTTGAACATCTCCTCCGGGCCGTAGCAGGACGACGACAGCCCGTCCGCGCCGAGGCCCACCCACGCGAAGAGCGCGATCAGCGAGAGCCGGTGGAACAGGTTTGACTCGGTCAGGGACTTCGCTCGGCCGAAAATGAGCGATTTGATGGACATGTCGCGGGCTAGCCGTATCCGTTTTTCGGCCGGTTGGATAGAGAGATCTTAATGGTTTCTTAACAAGGGGGCCGCCGCTTGACAGCCAAGCCCGGGAATCTCTATGTCGGTGGCGCGCATGGAGGCAGCCCTCGACCAACCTGTCCTCGTCCTCAACCGCCTCTGGCAGGCGGTCAACATCGTTGGCGCCCGGCGCGCCTTCGGCCTCCTCGCCCGCGGGCACGCCCACGTCGTTCACCAGGAGGAGGATGACTTCAGGATGTTCTCGATGATGGACTGGATCGACTTCTCGGCGCACAACCCCCCGATCGCCGAGCTCGAGGCGGTGCACACGCCGACCCGCACGATCCGGCTGCCCCGGGTGATCCTGCTCACCTTCTTCGACAAGCTCCCGTGCAAGGAGCTCAAGCTTACGCGCAACAACGTGTTCGAGCGCGACAAGAACTCCTGCCAGTACTGCGGGCGCGCCTTCGCCCGCGAGGAGCTGAACCTGGACCATGTGATCCCCCGCGACTACGGCGGGAAGACCACCTGGGAGAACATCGTGTGCTCCTGCATAAGGTGCAACACGCGCAAGTCGAACCGCCTCCCCCACGAGGCGGGGATGCGGCTCATCCGCAAGCCCGCGCGCCCGAAGTGGCGGCCGGTGATCTCGATGGTCCTCGGCAACAGGCACCGGGAGATCTGGAAGGACTTTCTCGACATCGCCTACTGGAACGTGGAGCTGGAGGAGTGAGCCCCCGGGCCGCCCCCTTCCGGGGCGGCCCTCAGCCGCGCACGAGCGGAAGGGTGACCTGCAGCGTCGTCCCGGCGGGGCTCGTGCTGACGAGCTGGATGTCGCCGTGGTGGCCCTGGAGGATCCGCTTCGCGATCGCGAGCCCGAGCCCGGTCCCTTCCTCGCGGCCGGTGAGGAACGAGTCGAAGATCCGCCCGCGGACGGCGTCCGGGATGCCCGAGCCCGTGTCCGCCACGTCGAGGACCGCGAAGGGAGTCGAGCCGCGCGTCTCCGTCCGGAGATCGAGGGTGATCTCTCCCCCCTCGGGCATCGCCTGCATGGAATTGAAGAGCAGGTTGAGGAGCACCTGCTGAAGCTGGCCCTTGTGCCCGTCGACCACGATCGCCCGGTGCGGCGCCTCGAACGACACGCGGATATTGCCCTGCGCCAGCTTGAGCCGGATGAGGACCAGCGTGTCCTCGACGATCTCGGCGACCTGGTAGCGCGAGTGGAGGCTTGTCGGCGCCTTCGCGAAATTGAGCACGCGGGTGACTATGGCCTCGAGCTGGTCGAGCTTTTCGCCGATGACGCGCACGTCGGTCCGGCGAGGGTCGCCCTCGTCGAAGTTGAGGCCGAGGCCGCCGTGGAGGAGCTTGAGGACGGTCAGCGGGTTCCTGATCTCGTGGGCGATCTCGGCGGCGAGGAGCCCGAGCGTCGTCAGGCGCTCGTTCTTGCGCAGCGACTCCTCGCTCGCGAACACGCGGGCGTAGAGGCGGGAGTTCTGCAGGGCGACCGCCCCCAGGCTCGCGAGGGCGCTGCACAGGCGCTTCTCGTCGTTGTCAAAGAGCCGCGAACGGTCCGTGAAGACGGCGAGCACCCCCATCACGTCCCCCTCGAAGAGCATCGGGGCGGCGAGGACGGACCGGACCGCGGGGTCGCGAGGCAGATCCTGCAGGTCGGCGCAGTCCTGCGACTGGACGTCGGTGAACGAGACGGGCCTCTTCGCGCTCACGGCCGACGCGATGAGGCACGAGCGCAGCGGGATGTCGCCCTCGGGCGACAGCGTCTCGGCGTCGCCCGTGTACGACGCGAGGCGCAGGCTCGACGACGCCGGAATGTGCAGGAAGAAGGCGCATGCCCGCGCCTGCATCATCGCGGACGCGTCCCGGGTGAGCGTGTCAAAAAGCTCCCGCGGCTCGAGCTTGCCCACGAGGGCCTGCCCCGTGGCGATGAGCGCCTCAAGCTGCCGGGCCTTGCCGCGGAGGTGGCGCAGCTCCCACAGGCGGCTGAGCACGCGGGCCGCCTCGTCGGTCAGCCGGGCCAGGCGCGCGAGGTCCGCGGCGCCGAAGGACCCGGGCATGTCGCGGTCGAGGGCGACCACGCCCATCACGCTCCCGTCCGCGAGCATCAGCGGGGCTGCCATCTCGCAGCGCGTCTCGGCCCGCATGGGCCTGCTGCGCGGATCCGCGGGCGTGTCGGGGATCAGGAGCGGCCGGGCGTGCCAGGCGACCCATCCCGCGACGCCCTGTCCCGGCGTGAGCAAGCGCTCCGCGTCGGCGGGGAGCCCGAGGGACGCCTCTATCTCAAGGCGCCCCAGCTCGGGGTTCTGGAGCGCGATCAGGCCGCTGTCGGACTCGAAAGCGCGCGAGATGAGCGCAAGGGCCTCACGCGTCGCCTCGCCGGGATCGTCCGTGCCCGACGCGAGCGAGGAGATGGCGTGCAGAACGGACAGGTCCCCTTCGTCGCTCATGGTTCAAGTCGTGCACGCGCGGCGCGCCCGCGCAAGGGATTACGTGGCCGTTCGCGGCCGGTCGGGGCGCCCGCCCCTCGCTCCGTCAGCTGCCCTCGGGAACCGCGACCTGCGCCGGGGAGATGACCTCGTTGAGGGCGTTGCGCAGGCCCAGCAGCCTGTCGGGATCGTCCACCGGCTCGTGGTTCGCGCTCTCAATGTAGAAGGTGTCTATCGCCACGCCGCGCTCCGTCCCGATCCGGGCGAAGGTGATATCGAAGCCGAAGTCGAAGATCGCCTTGGCCAGCCGGTACAGGAGCCCGATCTGGTCGCGCGCCTGGATCTCGACGATCGTGCGCTGCATCGAGATCTCATGGTAGACCTCGACGGTCGGGGGGAAAGAGCTGTGGAGGGCCTCGCCGCTGCTCGAGTAGATGTACCGGGTCGCCGCGATCCTCTTGGCCTGGGCGACGATCTCGGGATAGAGGTCCGCGTTCGATATGAGAGCCGACTCGATGATCTTGGCGAAGGACTCCTGGGCGGCCGCGTTCTGGACGACGCCCCGGCCCGGCTCGACGACGTAGAAGGTGTCGATCGCGATGTGGTCGGTCCTCGAGATGACCTTGGCCCCGAGAATATTGAGGCCGGCGGCGCTGAAGGCGCCCGCGAGCTTGTAGAAGAGGCCCGCCCGGTCCCAGGTGACGACGTTGACCACGGTGAGCGAGCGGTTCAGGTCGTCCTTCCAGTCTATCACGGGCCGCAGGGAGCCGACCGAGTCCGTGGCGGTGATGGACTTCAGCAGCCTGTTGACCATCTGGATGTGCAGCGTGATCTCGCTGCCGTCCGTGAGGATGAAGTAGCGGTCGGGCAGCAGGCTGAAATGCGCCGCGATCTCGTCGTCGCTGATGCCCGGGATCCGTTTGGCGATGAGTTCTTGTTCGGTCATTCTGCGCTTTTCCTCATGACTGGCGTCTATGGCGGCCCCGAGCCTCAGGCGCTCGAGGGTGTTGCGGTAAAGGGTGGTGTGAAGGGTGTCCTTGTAGCTGTTCCAGAGGTCCGAGGACGTCCCCCGGGAGTCGCAGAAGGTGTGCACGTACAGGCACCTGAGGCGCTCGGCGTCGCCGACCAATTCCGCGAAGCTGGCTGAGGTCTTTGGATCATCGACATCCCGCTTCTGCCAGAATCGTGCCATCGCGAGATGATTCTTAATAACAAATGAAACGACTTCCCTCCCGCGAGACGAAACGGCGAGCCGGGTCATGATGGGGCCCGCCAGCCTGACGCCGGCCGCGGAATGGTTCTGGATGCCCCCGGCCTTGCCAATGTCGTGCAGGAGAAGGGTAAGGTAGACCAGGGCGGGGTCCTCGATCTCATGGAGCGCAGAGCGGTACTTGAGCTTCATCGGCTCCCCGTCGGTGAAGATGAGGTCGAGCTCATGGATCGCATTAAGTGTATGTATGTCAGCCGTATATCTATGGTAAAACTCGTGCTGGACCATGCATGTGAGGGCGTCGAACTCGGGGATGAACCGCCCCAGGACGCCCAGCTCGTGCATCCGCGACAGGACGGGGAAAACTGCGCCGGATTCCGACAGGATGGCCCGGAAGGCCACGCCGGCATCCGGGGACCCCGAGATGTTGGCCATTAGGGGCAGAGATTTCCGGATCAGGTCGGCGAGGTGAAAATCTAATGTGCAGTCGAGCAGCTGGCAGTGCCGGAAGACCCGGACCATCCGGACCGGGTCGAACTCGAACACGGTCGGCTCCTCCGCCGCCAGCTCGTGCCCGCGAACGATGAACCCGTCCACCCGCTTCGCCCTGCGCAGGCGCGCGATCTTCAGGGTCTCGCGGATGGAGACCCTGGCCCCGTTCGACCTCCTGCCGATCGTGACGGCGAGCCGGCTCTCTATGGCCGTCGAGATCCTGTAGATCGTCTGCGCCGCGCGGTAGTAGTCCTGCATGAAGCGCTCCACGCGCGCGAGGAGGACCGGCTGCGTGTAACCCAGGTTCCAGGCCACCCGTCCCTGCGAGTCCAGGCTGAGCACGTCGGTCAGCCTCGGGCTCTCGAAATGCAGCTCGTTGCGCACGCGCAGCAGGAAGTCGTAGGACCTGTTGAACTCGCCCGCCTCCTCGGCGCTCAGCTGGCGCCCCTCGGCCAGGTCGTCCATCCGGTTGATGCCGAGCTGGACCCGGCACATCCAGAGCGAGTTCTGATAGTCGCGCAGCCCCCCGACGCCGTTCTTGATGTCGGGCTCCTGGTTGAACACGGTATCCCCGAACTTGGCGCGCCGCGCCGCCTGGTCCTCCAGCCGGGCGAGGACGTAGCCCTTGGGGTCGTCCGTCGTATAGAAGGTCCTGTAGGCGAGTAGGAAGGAATCGCAGAGCGCGGCGGACCCCGCGACGTAGCGGGACTCAAGGAGGGAGGTCATCGTCTGGATCTCCTTCTTCGCCTGGACGAACACGTCGTCCACGGTCCGGGTGGAGTGGCCGACCTTCAGGGCGCAGTCCCAGAGGGGGTAGAGGACCTCCTGGGTGAGACATGCCTGGAACGGCTCGACCACGGCCGGCTTGGACTTCGCCGGGTAGAGGAACATGACGTCGATGTCGCTCCACGGCGCGAGCTCGGCGCGCCCGTACCCCCCAAGCGCCAGCATCGAGACGGCGGCGGGCGCGGGGCCCGTGGCCCGCGAGTACAGCCCGGTCGCGTGGTCGAAGAGGCGCGATACCATGGCGTCGATTATCGCCGCCCGGCCGTGCTCGACCTCGAGGCCGGAGGCCCCGTGGTCGTGGCGGGCCCGCAGGTCGGCCATGGCCTCCTTCAGGAACCCCTTGCACGCCGCAATCCGGTCGGGCCGGCCCCCGTCGGCGGTGAACGCGAGGTGCGCGCGGGCCAGTTCGTCGAGGGATTCGGGCATGGGGAGGCTCCCAGTTGAAGCGCGCACGCGGCAGGATTCAATCCCTGACGGGGCCGCACCGAGGACTTGCCTGCCGTCGGCCCAGCCGGTTTGCTGGCGGACTTCCATGCCCGAGATCTCCAAGAGCTACGAACCGCGCGATGTGGAGCGGAAATGGTACGCAGCCTGGCTGGCGGCGGGAGCTTTTGCCGGCCGCCCGGCAGCCGGCCGCGAGGCCTACTCGATCGTGATCCCCCCCCCCAACGTGACCGGGGTGCTGACCATGGGGCACGTGCTAAACAACACGATCCAGGACATCCTGGTCCGCCGCGCGCGCCTCGAGGGAAGGTCGGCGCTCTGGGTACCGGGCACCGACCACGCGGGGATCGCGACCCAGACCGTGGTCGAGCGCGAGCTCCGGGGCATGGGCATGGCGCGCCGCGACCTCGGCCGGGAGAAGTTTGTCGAGCGCGTCTGGGAGTGGCGCGGCGAGAAGGGGGGGATCATCCTCGAGCAGCTGCGCCGGCTGGGCGCGTCTTGCGACTGGGATCGGACCCAGTTCACGATGGATCCGGCATACTCTCGGGCGGTGCTGAGGGTGTTCACCGAGCTTTTCCGGCGCGGCCGGATCTACCGCGGGAAGCGGATGGTCAACTGGTGCCCGGCCTCGATGACCGCCCTCTCCGACGAGGAGGTCATCATGAAGCCGGTGGACGGCGTGCTCTACAAGGTGCGCTACGAGCTCGCGGACGCGCCGGGGCAGTTCATCCAGGTGGTGACGACCCGCCCCGAGACGATCCCGGGCGACGTCGCCATCGCCGTGCACCCCGGCGACGCGCGCTACTCGGGCCTCTTGGGCCGGAGCGTCTGGCGGCCGCTGAACAGGGCCCGGATACCCGTGATCGCAGATTCCGCCGTGGACCCGAAATTCGGCACGGGCGCGCTGAAGATAACGCCCGCCCACGACAAGGCGGACTTCGAGATCGGCGTCCGCCACAAGCTCCCCGCCATCGACATCCTGAACGCCGACGCGACCCTGAACGAGCTTGCCGGGCCCGAGCTCGCCGGGATGGAGCGCTTTGCCGCGCGCAGGAGGGCGGTGGAGCTCCTCGGGGCCTCCGGGGCGCTTGTCGGCGAAGAGGCCTACCAGCACAACGTCGGATACTCCGAGCGCACGGACGTGCCGATCGAGCCCCGCCTCACGTGGCAGTGGTGGCTGCGCTATCCGCGTGTCGACGAGGCCAAGGCGGCGGTCCGCGACGGGCTGATCCGGTTCCATCCGGAGCGGTGGGCCAAGGTGTACCTCCACTGGCTGGACAACATCCAGGACTGGTGCATCAGCCGCCAGCTGTGGTGGGGCCACCGGATCCCCGTCTGGTACCGGAAGGGGGTCGACCGGGACCGCCTCTCCGAGGCCGACCTGGCGGACCCCTCGAAGGTCCATGTCTCGGTGGATGGCCCCCCGGACCCGGAGAACTGGGTGCAGGAGGACGACGTCCTCGACACCTGGGCGTCCTCGTGGATCTGGCCCTTTGCCACCCTTGGCTGGCCCGACGCCGGCGAGATGGCGAGGGCGGGATTCGACGCCTTCTATCCCACGAGCATCCTGGTCACCGGCCCGGACATCATCTTCTTCTGGGTAGCCCGGATGATCATGGCCGGCCTCGAATTCATCCGACCCGGCGAGGCGGCCGCGCGGCGGATACCCTTCAGGGAAGTCTACTTCACCGGGATCATCCGGGACGCTCGGGGCCGCAAGATGTCCAAGTCGCTCGGGAACTCCCCCGATCCCCTGGACCTGATCGACAGGTACGGAGCCGACGGGCTCAGGTTCGGGATCGTCTCCATCGCGCCCCAGGGCCAGGACATCCGGTTCCAGGACGACCGGATCGATGCGGGCAGGAACTTCTGCAACAAGCTGTGGAACGCGTGCCGGTTCCGCCAGATGAGCGGGCCGTCCGGCGAGAACGCGTCTCTCGGGGCCATCCTCGCCCGCGCCGATCCGGCGGTATTCGACGCGGACGACCACGCCATCCTCGAGCGCCTGCTGGCCGCGGCGCGCGAGGTTGAGCGCTGCTTCCGGGAGTGCGAGTTCAGCGCCGCTGCCCAGGCGCTCTACGGCTTCTTCTGGAATGACTTCTGCGACTGGTACGTCGAGGTCTCGAAGGCCAAGATGAAGGACGAGGGGGCGAGGGCGACGTGCCTTGCGCTCCAGGACCTGGTCCTTCGGCAGGCGCTGCTCCTGCTCCATCCCTTCATCCCGTTCATCACGGAGGAGCTCTGGTCCCAGCTCGGATATGCCGGCCCCGGCGGCGGTTTCATCGAGGACGCGGGGATCGAGGACGCGCCCGGCCTGGCGGCCGCGCTCGGGGAGGCGGGGGCGGCACCCGATCCCGAACAGGCCTCGTCCGTGGAGCGGATGAAGGCGTTCGTGTCCCAGGCCCGCGCGCTAAAGGCCGAGCGCGGCGTCGCCAGCCGCAGGGATGTCCGGCTGCATGTCATGGCGGGCGACGCGGCGTGGGCCACGATCGAGGCGAACCTCCCGAAGCTCATGCGCATGGCTGGGGCCGGAGACATCGCCCGGGTGGACAATCTCGACGGGGCGGCCGCGGCCGTGACCCCCCTCGGCACGCTGGGCCTCGTCCTCGAAGCTCCCGCCGGCTCCGGGACCGAGAGGCTCAAGCTGCAAAAGGAGCTCGACGCGATCTCGAAGCACATCGGCGCGACCGAGGCCAGGCTCGCGAACAAGGCGTTCGCGGAGAAAGCCCCGCCCGCCGTCATCGAGGGGGCGAAGAAGCAGCTCGCCGAGCAGCTTGCGAAGCGGGCCGAGCTCGAGCGCTTGCTGAGGGCGCTCGGCTAGGCCACGTTGTCCTCATGGCCGGAGCGCCACGCATCCTCGCCTTCTCAGCCAGCACCCGCCGGGAGTCGTTCAACGGGAAGTTCCTGGCGCTCGCGGTCGAGGCGGCCCGCGAGGCTGGGGGCGAGGTGACCCTGCTCGATCTCAACGAATTCGCGATGCCGATCTACAACGGCGACCTCGAGGACGCGCAGGGGCTGCCTGCGAGCGCCGCGAGGCTGATAGGGCTCATCGGCGAGCATCACGCGCTCCTTATCGCCTCGCCCGAGTACAACTCGATGCCCACCCCGCTCCTCAAGAACACGCTGGACTGGTGCACGCGGGGAGACACCAACCCGTTCGAGGGCAAGGTCGCCGCGGTAATCTCGGCGTCGCCCGGCGCCCTCGGCGGCGTCCGCTCACTGCAGCTTGCCCAGCAGCTCCTGCTCAAGCTCGGGTGCCACGTCGTTCCCGGCCAGTGCATCCTGGCCCATGCCGACAAGGCCTTCGACGCCGCTGGCCAACCGACGGACCCGCGCACGCGCAAGTCCGTCCAGGCGCTGGCGGCGAGGCTCGTCCTGACCGCGACCCGGCTCTCGGCCTGAGGGCGCCCGGCCGCGCGGTCACTTTTCACCCGGCGCTCCCGGCAGGCGCCTGAGGATGATCAGGTGGCTGTCCGACTCGAGGAACCTGAACCCGGGCAGGCTCCTGTAGGGCTCCAGGGCGGGGCCGGCGTCGAAGGTCGCGGCGTAGGCATAGCGCGCCTGGATCTCGGGGAGCTTCTTGAGCTCGACGAGCTCGTTGGGCCGCAGCACGAGCCAGTCGGGGCGCAGGCGGCCGATGCATCCGAAGAAGCCCAGCCGGGTCTCGATTCGCGCGCGCACGACCTCCGGGGCCACGAGCCCCGGAAAGTCGAGGATGCGGGCCCGGCTGTAGTAGCCAATGTACCCGATGGGCTCGAGGAAGACCGAGTCGCCGGGCCGGACATGGTCGCGCAGCCAGAGCCCAACGCCCCTGCGCGTGCCGTCCTCCACGAGCTGCTGCCTGAGCCGGAGCTGCGGCATGGAATACAGGGTCTCGTAGCCGAGGCCGAGGACCAGGGAGCAGAGCGCGGCCCAGGCGACGGCGCGGCCGGGCCGACGGGCCCCGTCCGGCCCGAGCGACCGGCCGATGACCCGCGCCAGGACGACCGCGCCCATCGCGCAGCAGGGCACGTAGTACCACGGGAAGATCATGCTCAACGCGCCCACCCAGGCGAGGTACGCGGCCGAACCGAGGTAGACGAACGACGCCACCCGGCCGATGCGGTCCCGGCCCGGGACGAGCCAGTAGACCGAGCAGAACGTCCCGGCCGCCAGGCCGAGCCAGCGCACCCACGCGGGCCAGCCTCCCGCCGTGCTGTAGATGGGCTCGAATCCCTGCCCGATCGTCTGCGGCAGGAAGCGGATGAAGGACAGCACGCGGCGGCCGGCGCCCGGCAGCTCGTCGAACATGTGCATCTTCGCTGTGATCGTGTGCGGCACGGGCGAGCCGTAGTACCAGGCGGCCCAGGCGAACCACGGCAGGTAGATGAGGGCGCAGAGGAGCGCCGCCCTCCAGATGCGCCCCGCGAGGGCCGCCCGCGGCCCGTCGGCAAAGGCGAAGGCCCCCAGCCCCAGCACGAAGATCTGCACGATGCTGTCCGGCCGCGTCCAGAGGAGGCCCGCGGCGGCCAGCCCGAGCGCGCGCCAGCCTCCGTCCCGCCGCAGGATGGCCCAGAGAGCCATCAGGAGGAACCCGGCCCAGAGCCCGGCCTCCTGGCCGTTCGTCGCATTGGCGACCAGCTTGATCTGCAGGGCGCACAGGAGCGAAAAGACGACCGCCTGCGCCCGCGCCCGGCCCACGGGCTCGCCCTTGAGGAGGGCGGCGAAGGCCAAGACGCCGCCCCCGAGCGCGGCGAGCGACACGAGCGCGAAGGCCCACAGCGGCCCCTGGTAGCCGGGGCCCCCGAGGACGGCCTTGAACAGCGCGGGCAGCACGGCGTTCAGGGGCGACGTGAATCCGAAGACCCTCTCGCCGGGCTGGTAGACCAGCCCGCGGCCGTCGACCAGGTTCTCGCTGAACCGGTAGGTGATCAGGAAGTCCTCCCAGACGTGGCCCGTGTACAGCTTGACGGCGACCCCGAAGAGCACGAGCGAGGCGGCGAGGGCGACGGCCAGGCCGACGGGCCAGCGGCCCCCGCGCGGATCGCCTGCCGGGTCGGGTGTCGGGTCGGTTGGCGCGGGTTCGGCCACCGCGGGATTCTCGCGGAGGCAACCCGCGAGGCAAGGCGTTTGGTCCGGGCCGCCCAAGAACCGGCTTGCCGCACTGGTTGCCGTGGGCACCTTCTTAGAGCGCATGAAGAAGGCCCTCATTACCGGCATAACGGGCCAGGACGGCTCATACCTCGCCGAGCTCCTGCTGGCCAAGGGCTACGAGGTCCATGGGATCATCCGGCGCGCCTCGACGTTCAACACGAGCCGCATAGACCACCTGTACAGCGACCCCCATGTGAACGGCGTGAGGCTGTTCCTCCACTACGGGGACCTCGCGGACTCGGTGCAGATGGTGAAGCTCCTCTACGAGCTCCAGCCCGACGAGATCTACAACCTGGGGGCGCAGTCCCACGTGCGCGTCTCGTTCGACATCCCGGAATACACCGGCGACGTGGACGGGCTCGGGGCCCAGAGGATCCTCGAGGCGATCCGGGAGGCCGGCCTCGTCAAGAAGGTCCGCTATTACCAGGCCTCCTCCTCCGAGATGTTTGGCAAGGTCCAGCAGGTGCCCCAGACCGAGTCGACCCCCTTCTGGCCCCGTTCGCCGTACGGCTGCGCGAAGGCGTACGCGTACTACCTGACCGTGAACTACCGCGAGAGCTACAACATGCACGCGAGCAACGGCATCCTCTTCAACCACGAGAGCCCGCGCCGCGGCGAGACCTTTGTCACCCGCAAGATCACCCGTGCGGCGACCCGGATAAAGGTGGGCCTGCAGGATTCGCTCTACCTCGGCAACCTGGACGCGCGCCGGGACTGGGGCTACGCGAAGGAGTACGTCGAGATGATGTGGCTCATGCTCCAGCAGGACCGGCCCGACGACTATGTCGTCGCCACGAACGAGACCCACAGCGTCCGGGACTTCTGCAAGGCGGCGTTCGGCCTCCTCGACGTCGACTGGGAGCAGTACGTGCGCCACGACGCGCGCTACGAGCGCCCGGCCGAGGTCGACCTGCTGATCGGGGACCCCGCCAAGGCCGCGGCGCAGCTTGGCTGGAAGCCGAAGGTGCGCTTCAAGGAGCTGGTGAAGATCATGGTCGACCACGACCTCGACCTCGCGAAGCGCGAGTCGCAGATCGCAAGGCTCCCGAACCCGTGACAAGGCTGTTCATCGCAGGCCACCGCGGGATGGTGGGCTCGGCCCTCGTGCGCCGGTTCACGGGGCGGCCCGGCTTCGAGCTCCTCGTGGGGGACCGCGGCGAGGTCGACCTCGGGAGCCAGCCGGCCGTCAGCGCGTTCCTGGGGGCGGGCAGGCCCGATGTCGCGATCATCGCCGCGGCCAGGGTCGGGGGAATACGCGCGAACAGCACCTATCCCGCGGAGTTCCTCCACGACAACCTCGCGATCGCCCTGGCGACGATCCATGGCGCGTTCGAGGCGGGCGTCCGGCGGCTCCTGTTCCTCGGAAGCTCCTGCATCTACCCCAAGCTGGCGGCGCAGCCCATGTCCGAGGACTGCCTGCTCACCGGCGAACTCGAGCCGACAAACGAGGCCTATGCCATCGCCAAGATCGCCGGCCTAAAGCTCTGCCAGTACTACCGCAAACAGCATGGGGTCCTTTTCCACTCGGTCATGCCGACGAACCTGTACGGGCCGGGCGACAACTACCATCCGAGGGATTCCCACGTGCTGCCGGCCCTCATCCGGCGCTTCCACGAGGCGAAGGAATCGGGCGCCGCCCTGGTCAAGGCGTGGGGCACGGGTTCCCCGATGAGGGAGTTCCTCCACGTCGACGACCTGGCCGACGCCTGCGCATTCATCCTCGGGCGCGACGATCCCCCGGACTGGGTAAACGTCGGGACGGGAAAGGACGTGACGATCCGGGAGCTGACGGAGATCGTCGCGCAGGAGACCGGGTACAGGGGGAGGGTGGAGTGGGACGCGTCGATGCCCGACGGGACCCCGCGGAAGCTGCTGGACGTTTCGAGGATGTCGGCCCTGGGCTGGGACGCCAGGATCGGGCTCAGGGAGGGGATCGCCGCCACGTACGCGAGCTTCCTCGCCGAGAAGCGGTCCGGCGCGCTCCGGGGGTAGCCCGTCCGAGCCGTGGCCGAGGACACTCCAGCAATTCCGGCCGAGGCCGAGGACACGGGCCCGAAGAAGTCGTTCTGGGGCCACCTTAACGACCTGAGGGTCGCGCTCATCCGGTCCGTGACCGCGATCGGCATCGCCGTCGTCGTGTGCCTGTTCCTGTCGCCGTGGATCGTCCGCGTCCTCGTTTACCCCATGCAGAGGATGCACATGTTCGAGCGGCCGAGGAGCACCGTGACGCTCCAGATAGGCGACGCGAGGATCGGCCCGTTCGAGGTCGAGAAGGAGAAGATACCCGGGCTGCCCGCGGGGGGTCCGCAGAACCTCGTCCTGCGGGTGGGCGTGGCGCCGATGGGAAAGGAGCAGGTCGCGACCCTGACGGTCGAGCCCGACGCCAAGGCCGGGGGCGCCGGCGAGATCCGGCTGCACAACCTCAGCCCCACGGAGGGCTTCATGGTGGCCTTCCACGTCGCGATCTACGCCGCCCTGGCCGTCTCCTCCCCCTTCTGGATATTCTACATGGGGGGCTTCATCCTGCCGGCGCTCAACCTCAAGGAGCGCAGCGTCATCTTCAGCTGGCTCGGCTGGTCGGGCTTCCTGTTCTTCGCGGGCGTGCTGTCCACGTATTTCGTCCTCCTGCCCGTGGCGCTTCGGGCAGCCATCCAGTATTCGCAGGTCCTCGGCTTCTCCGCGCAGGACTGGAGGGCGGACGAGTACATCAGCTTCGTCTGCAAGTTCATCTTCGGCATGGGACTCGGGTTCCAGTTCCCGCTGATCGTGCTGTTCCTGGTGAAGATCGGCGTGCTGACGCACGCGCACCTGACCAAGTTCCGGCGCCATGTCGCGGTCCTCTCGCTGATCCTCGGCGCTGTCCTCACGACGCCGGAGGTGGTGACCCAGGTAGCGATGGCGATCCCGCTCTACCTGCTCTACGAGGTCTGCATCTGGATCGCCTGGTACTGGGAGCGCAAGAAACGCAGGGCCGAAGCCGCCGCGTCCTGATCCGGCGCGCGCCCGGCCCGAAACCCGACGCCATTTGACGCCGTTCGAGCACGCCCTCCTCCTGCTTCTGCTGATCGCGGGCCTGAGCGTCGTCGGTCGCTGGCTGCCGTGGCCGCAGCTGATCACGTACCTGTTCGGGGGCGTCGCGGCCGCATACCTTCCGGGCTTCCCCCGGTTCGACCTCGACCCGGGCTTCTTCTTCCTCTGCTTCCTGCCGCCGCTCCTGTTCTCCGACGGCTGGCTCATGCCGCTGCGCGAATTCGTCCGCGCCAAGCGCCCCATCCTGCTCCTCGCCACCGGCCTGGTCACGTTCACCACCCTGGCCGTGGGCCTCGTGGCGCACTGGCTGGTGCCGGGCCTGCCGCTCTCGATGGCCTTCGCCCTCGGCGCGGTCGTGTCGCCCACCGACGCCGTGTCGGTGAACGCCGTCACCGAGCGCCTCAGGGTGTCCGCGCGCCTCACCACCATCCTGGACGGCGAGAGCCTGATGAACGACGCCACGGGCCTCGTCGCGTTCAAGTTCGCCCTCGCCGCCGCCGTCGCCGGCGGCTTCTCGCTCGGCGGCATGGCGCTCGAGTTCTCCCTGCTCTCCGTGGGCGGCTTCGGCGTCGGCCTCGGCGTCGGATACGGGATCGGCCGCCTGCGCGACCTCCTTCGGCAGCTGCATTCGAGCGACGCGTACATCGAGATCACGCTCTCGCTGATGACGCCCTACGCCGCGTACCTCTTGGCGGAATGGATGGGCGTGTCCGGCGTGCTCTCGGTCGTCGCCGCGGGCCTCTACTCGGGCTGGCGCGACCCGGTCCGCATGGACGCGGAGACGCGCCAGGAGGCCAACAGCGTCTGGTCGCTGCTGCTCTTCTGGCTGAACGGCGTCGCCTTCGTCCTGCTCGGGCTGCAGTTCCCGACGCTGTTCGCCGCGGTCAGCCAGCAGTTCACGGCCCTCCATCTCCTCGGGCTCACCGCGGCGGTCGCGGGCACCGCGGTCATCGCCCGCATCGTCTGGGTCTTTCCCGGCGCGTACCTTCCGTTCCTGTTTTCCGGCGTGCGCAGGCGCGAGGCCCCGCCGCCCGTGCAGGACGTGTTCGTGGTGGGCTGGGCGGGCATGCGGGGCACGGTCACCCTCGCCGCCGCGCTTTCCATACCCCTGTTCCGGCCCGACGGCTCGCCGTTCCCCGGCCGCGGCATCGTCATCTTCCTCGCGTTCGGCGTCATCGCCTCGACGCTCCTCCTGCAGGGCACGACGCTCGAGGCCCTGATCCGCCGGCTGGGCCTGCGCGAGGACGAGAACCGGCCGCGCGAGGAGCGCCTCGCGCGCATGACCGCGGTCGAGGCCGGACTGCGGACCCTGCGGGCCGTGGAGTCCTCCAACCTCACGCCCGACCAGGACGCCGCGCTCGGGCTCGTCGTCTCGGAGTACGAGCAGAGGCTCGCCGTTCTCACGGCCGAGGGAGAGACCCGCAGGAGCGCCCGCCGGCGCCGGAGCGCCGGGCACCGCTACCGGCTGGCCGCGCTGGAGGCCGAGCGCCGCGCCGTGGACGGGCTTTGGCGGAGCGGCGCAATCATCGACGAGGTCCACCGGCCGCTCCAGCAGCTCCTCGACTACGAGGAGTCCCTGCTGCGCGGCTCGGAGCCCGAGGCCGAGGACTAGGCGTGCGCGCCGGCCCTCTTGCCGGCCGTCCAGTCAAAGACGATTCCCATGGTCCTGGTGCGGTCGCGGTTTGCAGTGGCGTAGGCCTCGGCGCACTGCGCCGGATCAAAGAAGTGCGTGTTCATCCCGGCGAGTGGGAAGCGCCCCCCCGCAACCAGGTCGAAGAACAGCTGCGTGATGGTGGCATTGTTCCACTCGGGGGTGTTGAGCAGGTCGTGGGCCCCCACGACGCTCAGCCCGCGCCTGATGACGTCGCTCGTGAGATGCTGGCTGGCGGGGTCGCCCGTGTCGCCGAGGATCACGACCGTGCCCCGGTCGGCGGCCAGGCCCAGCGCCGCCGCAAAGACCTCCGAGTTGCCGGTCGCGTCCGAAACGACGCGGGGCAGCCTGCCGCGGTTCGCGCCGAGCACTGCGTCGCGCGCCTTGTCGATGGGCGAGACGATGGTCTCCGTGGCGCCCCCGGCCCGGGCAAGTGGCATCCGGTCGGGCGCGGAATCGACGACGATGACCGAGCTTAGCCCCGCGGCGCGGGCCCAGCGGACGGACACCTGCCCGATGGGGCCGGCGCCGATCACGAGAACGCTGTCGCCGAGCGCGTAGCGCGCGGCAAGGGCCCCGTGAAACGCTATCTTGGCCAGCGCGAACCAGGCGGCCTCGGCGAAGGGGACGGAGCCCGGGATCGGGTAGCACTCGGACGCCTTCACCACCTCGTGCGAGCGGTGGCCGACACGGAAGGCCACCCGGTCCCCGCGCTGCAGCGAGGTGACCTTCGCACCGACCTCGCCGACCTCCCCCACCGACGCGTAGCCGGGGTAGAAGGGATACTTCACCCAATGGTCCCAGTGCGTATCCGGCGCGAATAGCCGGTTGAAGACGATGTTCTCCGTCCCCGTGCTCATCAGCGAGTAGCGGGAGGCCACGAGGACCTCGCCCTCGCCAGGGTCGCCCGGATCGAACGTCTCCAGTGCGACCTTCTGCTTTTCCGTGAACACCAGGCGGCTAGCTTTCATAGTTCGCGAAGGCTAGCAGAACGGGAGCCCCGCTTGAATTGGAAAACCGACCGGGGCTCCTCCTTGTCCGCTTGCGGTCCGCGCCGGCCGCGGGTTTAATGGCCGCTTCACCATGATCTCCCCCGAGACCCTCAGCCACATCGACAACATCAAGAAGCGCGCCGGCCACCTGTGGAGGTTTCTTTGACGTCGACCAGAAGCGCCGCGAGATCGAGGCCATGGAGGCCCAGACGGGCGAGCCCGGCTTCTGGGACAACAGCGAGCGCGCCCAGAGGCACATCGCCAAGCTGAACGCGCTCAAGCGCGCGGTCCTGCCCGTGATCGCGTTCCAGGCGAAGGTCGAGGACGCCGAAGTGATGGCCGAGCTGGTCGGGGCGTCCGCGCCGGCCGACAGCGGGGCCCATGAGAGGGACCTGGACCGGACCGTGGCAGCGCTGGCGGCCGAGCTCGACAGGCTCGAGATCGCGTCCTTCCTGACCGGCCAGTTCGATGCCAACAACGCTATCCTGTCCATCCAGGCGGGGGCGGGCGGGACCGAGTCGTGCGACTGGGCCGAGATGCTCCTGCGCATGTACACCCGCTGGGCGGAGCGGCGGGGCTTCGCGGTCGAGGTCCAGGACGTACAGGCCGGCGACCAGGCCGGGATCACCAAGGCCACGCTCCTGCTGAAGGGCGAGAACGCGTACGGGTACTCCAAGGCCGAGCGCGGCGTGCACCGCCTCGTCCGGATAAGCCCCTTCGATTCGAACAAGCGCAGGCACACGTCGTTCTGCGCGGTGGACGTGATCGCCGAGGTCGACGAGGACATCGACATCCAGATCCCTGACAGCGAGATCCGGGTCGACGTCTACCGATCGTCCGGGAAGGGGGGCCAGGGGGTCAACACGACCGATTCGGCGGTCCGGATCACCCACATCCCGAGCGGCATCGTCGTGGTCTGCCAGAACGAGCGCTCGCAGATCAAGAACCGCGCGAGCGCGATCAGCGTGCTGAAGGCGAGGCTCTACGAGAAGCGCCTCGACGAGCAGCGCAGCGAGATGGAGCGCTTCTACGGCGAAAAGGGCGAGATCGGGTGGGGCAGCCAGATCCGCAGCTACGTGCTGCAGCCGTACCAGATGGTGAAGGACCTGCGGACCGGCTACAGCACGAGCGACACCCGGGGCGTACTCGACGGCGAGATCGACGGCTTCATCACGGCGTGGCTGCGCGCGGGGAGCCCGCGCCACAGGAACAAGGACATCCAGATCGAGGACTGACCAAGGCCCGATGCCCAACCTGGAATTCGAGACGCTAAAATCAGCGTTCGCCGCCCAGTCGCTGTTCGAGGACAAGACTTGGCGGCTCTCGCCGGAGGCCTGGCCCATCCTGCCGGCGCAGCAGCAGGAGCTCGAGGCGATTGGCTCCGCGTCGCTGGATTTCCACCAGGCCCTCGAGGCGCTCTACCAGCGCTCCATCGCGGGGAAGAACCTCCTTCGGAACAAGCCCCTCACGGCGCCCTGGGTGGCGGACTACCTGGACCGGGGCAAGCCGAGGCGGCTGGTCGAACACGCGCGCGATCCCAGGAACCGCGGGATGTTCCCGACCGCGCTCCGTCCGGACCTCCTTCTGACGGCCGACGGGTTTGTGATGACCGAGCTCGACTCGGTCCCCGGTGGGATAGGCCTGACCGCGTTCCTCAACCGCCTCTACCGCGACGCCGGCGCGATCATTGGCGCGGACGACGCGATGATCAGGAACTTCCACGCGTCGCTCGCCGCGCTGAGGCCCGAGATCCGCAATCCGCTCATCGCGCTCGTCGTCAGCGACGAGGCGGCGACGTACCGGCCCGAGATGCAGTGGATCGCGCAGCAGCTGCAGATCGCCGGGCAGCGCGTTTTCTGCATGAGGCCGGATGACCTGTTCCCCCTCGGGGGCGCGCTCTTCTTCGACGTCGACGGCAATCCCGAGAAGATCGACGTCATCTACCGCTTCTTTGAGCTGTTCGACCTGGAGAGCATCCGCACGGCCCCGTTCGTCTTCGAGGCGTGGGCCGCGGGCGAGGTCGCCATCGCGCCGCCCATGAGGCCGTTCCAGGAGGAAAAGCTCGCGTTCGCGCTGTTCCACCACCACCTCCTGCAGGAATACTGGGCCGAGGCCATCGAGGCGCCCGCGCTGAAGCTGCTGAGGTCGCTCATCCCGCCCTCGTGGGTGATGGATCCCGCGCCCCTGCCTCCCGGCGCAGTCCTCGACGGCCCAAGGATCGGGGGGCGCGCCATCGGCGACTGGCGCGACCTGATCTCGGCTTCGCAGAAGGAGCGGGAGCTCATCATCAAGATAAGCGGGTTCCACGAGACCGCCTGGGGGGCGAGGAGCGTCGTGCTGGGCAGCGACTGCTCGCGGGAGGAGTGGCAGCAGGGCGTGGAGCGCGCGCTTGAGCTTGCGCCGGTCAACCTCCACGTGCTCCAGGCGTACATGAAGCCGCGGCGGGTCCGCCACAAGGTCTACGGGGCCGAGCCGCCCCACGAGGCGCGCGAGGTCGACGGCCGCCTGAGGCTATGCCCGTACTATTTCGTCGTGGATGGCAAGGCGACGCTCTCGGGGGGCCTTGCGACGTTCTGCCCGCCGGACAAGAAGATCATCCACGGAATGCAGGACGCAGCCCTGCTTCCGGTCCGTGTCCGGCCGGCCTGATGGGGGATCTCCCTCTTCCCGTCAGCCCTTGGGGGACTGCGCCTCGACGTCGGCCAGATGCTTCTCGACCTGGTTCTCCCTGCTTACGAGGTCCTGCTCGGCCTTCTCGCGATCGGAGCTGTTTACGATGCTGAAGGTCGAGGCGTCCTTTATCACGTTAGCCGGAAGCGTCAGAAGCCGCGTGAGGATGCCATCGTCCTTGAACGAGCTCAGGTAGAGCGCGGTGAGCTCGTGGTTGAGCTTGATCGCGTCCCCGGCGACGGCCTGCGTCTCGCGGAGGCTGTTGTTGAGCTGCTGATTGCGGGCCATCTCGCCGGTGAGCGCGGTGCCCACCTGGTCAGAGATGCGCTGGCTGTACTTGTCGATCGACTGGCGGGTGAGGTTTTGGTCCTGGGCCATCTCGTTGAGGATCGGCTTGATCTTCTCCGCCATCCTCGACGAGACCTTGTCCACCTGCTCGTTCTGCATCCTCTCGGCCTCCTCCGGGCTCTTCGGGAGCGGATTGTACGGCTGGACCTTCTTCGCGATCGCGACGGCGAGCGCGTCCATGCGCTCGGCATTCAGTTTCTGGAGCTCCTCGTCCGTCCGGAACATGTCGGCCTCGCGCTTTGAAATCGCGTCCTTTAGCAGCTTGTTGGTCGCCTCGATGTTCCGGCGGTTCTCCTCGGCAGAGGCCTTGAGCGAATCGTTCTGCTCGCGCAGCGGTGCCAGCTGCGCCTCCTGCGCGGCCGCCATCTGCGAAACGGTCCGCGTATGAATCCAGAAGGCCGCGCCCGAAATCAGAACCGCGGTTAGAATTATAGCGGGTAACTGTTCTTTAAGTTTTTGCCACATGGTGGGGGGGTAATAGACTATACGTTCAGGTAAATGTTAACCACGAATGGCATGCAAATGCAATGCCACGCTTGGAGCCGGTTTTTCGGTTGTTTTTGGACGCGCCGCGGACAGGTTGGCGGCGTGAGCCTCAACCGGTTCGAGCAGGCGCTTTACGATTATGTTAAGGGCCATCCCGAGGAGAGACACTACTGGCAGGATAAGGTTCGGGCTCTGGTGGCGGATTCGGCCGATATGCCGGGCGCGGTGGCGCGCGCCGACTCCGAGCTGTGGCGCTATTTCGTGGAGCGAAGCGTCGTCCTGCCAGACCTTTGCGCGGCCGACCGGGGCCCCGGACTCCGGCGCACGAGCATGAAGAACCTTGCCGAATTCCTGATCAGGCTCTGGACCGAACCCAAGCCGAGAAGGCCCGCCCCGGCGGGGCCCGATGCGCGCTCAGGGTAGCGGAGCCCCCGGGTTTTTAATGAGGCATAATAAGCTCATAGTAAATAACATAGGCACTTCGGGTTGCCCGATTGCAACCAAGGCCCGAAGATGCCGTCTAGCTCGGCGTGGATCAGGTGTGTCCCTGTCTCATAGAAGGGACACAATTACAGGGTAAGTAGCACTGCAAACGGGCCGTCATGGGTAAGGCGGCCCGTTTGTCTTTTACCCCTCGGCGGGCGTCGCGCGTCAGATCCCGTCACCGGCCATCTCGTGGAAATCCCCGGGGCTGCCCGTCGGAGAGACGAGCCCCGCCCGGATCGCGAAGTCGCCGAAGCGCTCCCCCTCGAGGCGCTCTGCGGCATAGCGCCTGAGCAGCGGCCGGACGAGGGGCACGATGTCCGATGCGGCCACGGACGCCTTGTAGAGCGAATTCAGCCTTGAGCCGTTGAAAGCGGCTCCAAGGTACATGTGGTACTTTCCCGGCGCCTTGCCGACGAAGCCGATCTCGGCGAGGAAAGGCCTGCCGCATCCGTTCGGGCAGCCGGTCATGCGGATCACGATGGCGTCGTCCCGCAATCCGGCCGCCTCGACCTCGGCTTCGAGCTCTGTCACGAGGCCGGGCAGGTAGCGCTCGGCTTCCGCGAGGGCCAGGCCGCACGTGGGCAGCGCCACGCACGCCATCGAGTTGAGCCGGAGCCCCGACTTCCGGTGGGCGGCGTCGAGGTGGTGCTCCCTCAGAAGCGCCTCGATACGCGGGCGGTCGGCCGGCGCGACGCTCGCGATCATGAGGTGCTGGTTCGGCGTCAGCCGGAAATCGCCCCGGTGGGCCCTCGCGATCTCGCGAAGCGCCGCCTTGGTCGCATCCTTCACGCGACCGTTCTCGATGAAGAGCGTGAAATGGAAGTCGCCATTCGGGCCCTCCGTCCAGCCGTACCGGTCGCCGGTGTCCGTGAACTCAAAGCGGCGCGGCGCGCCGAACGCCCATCCTAGCCGGCGCTCGACCTCCTCCCGGATCCAGACCAGGCCCTTGTCCGCGACCGTGTACTTGAAGCGCGCGTGCTTTCTTTCGGTCCTGTCGCCGTGGTCGCGCTGCACGGTGACGATCTTTTCGGCGACGTCGACCGCCTGGTCCGGGCGGCAGAATCCGAGGACGTCTGCGAGGCGGGGGTAGGTCTCGATCTGGTTGTGGGTCATCCCCAGGCCGCCGCCGACCGTGACGTCGAAGCCGGCCAGGCGGCCGTCGTCGTCCGCGATCGCGATGAAGCCCAGGTCGTGCGCGAAGACATCCACGTCGTTGCTCGGAGGGACCGCGAACACCGTCTTGAACTTCCTGGGAAGATACGTCCTGCCGTACATCGGCTCCTCGTCCTCCGGGGGCTCGCCTCCGGCCACCAGGGCGTCATCGACCCAGAGCTCATGGTAGGCCCTCGTGCGCGGGAGCAGGCGGTCCGCGACTGCCCGCGCGATCGCGAGCGTCTCGGCGTGCAGGTGCGACAGGTGCGGATTGGGGTTGCACATCACGTTGCGGTTCACGTCGCCGCACGCCGCGAGCGTGTCGAGGAGCGCCGCGTTGACCGCGCGAATCGCGGGGCGCAGGTTGCCCTTGAGCACGCCGTGGAGCTGGAAGGACTGCCTGTTCGTGATCTTGAGCGTCCCGTTGCCGAAGGTGTCGGCGATCTCGTCCATCGCCAGCCACTGGCCCGTGGTGCAGACGCCGCCCGGAACCCGGATCCGAGCCATGAAGATGTAGGCCTTCTCCTTGCCCTGCTTGCGGCGCTCGGCGCGCAGGTCGCGGTCGTCCTGGGTATAGACGCCGTGGAACTTGGCGAGCTGGGCGCTTTCCTCGGAAATCGTGGCCGTGGACGCATCCTCGAGATCCTGCAGGATGTGTCCGCGCAGGTGGCGGCTCTGCGCCTTGATCTGCTCGCTCTTGTGGGGCTGCTTGGGCCCGGTTTCCGCTGGCGCGCTCATGGATGCGCCCCCAGTGCGAGCGCCTCCCCGACCGCGCCCGAGAGGGCCTCGATCGCGCGGGGGTGCGAGCCCACGAGGCCGGCAAAGTGGCAGCGCAGGCCGGGCGCGCGCCGCCGCGCGGCCCGGGCGATCCTCGCTAGGTCGCCGTCCGGGCCGGCATGCCGGCCCGGCAAAAGGAAGAGGGGTGCGATGAGCACGTCGCCCGAGTCAAGTCCGGGCGACGAGAGGGCGTCGCGAAGCAGGGGGCGGCTGAAGCCGAACTCCGGCCCGTCCGGCGCCTCCATGGACGCGGCCGCCACCAGCCGGACGCTGTCGCCGAGGAGCTCGCGGACCGCGTCCGCGGCGGCGTCCCTGACCGCCGCCGAGGCCCTCGACGGGCCGCCGTGGTCGACGACGATGACGGCGGGGCGCACGAGCCCTCCCGCCTCGACCGCCTCGCGCACGCGGTCCGCGAGGACCGCTGCCAGGGCGCCGCCGTCCGCGAGGCCCCGCGTGAACGAGAAACCGAACCCCCCGGCCTCGCCGGCGAGATCCTCGAGGTCCCCGCGCAGCGCTGATCCTATCGCGCCCTGCGGGCTTATGAAGAAGGGTATGAAGAGGAAGTCGCGGTCGCCCTCCGAGAGCCGCGCCCGTATCCAGGGCGCAAGCGTCCATGACGGGCCGCCCGCGCGGCCGCCGGG
The DNA here is from genome assembly GCA_964496645.1 of uncultured Opitutaceae bacterium. Lineage (GTDB taxonomy): Bacteria > Verrucomicrobiota > Verrucomicrobiia > Opitutales > Opitutaceae > Palsa-1447. Next base: position 6,913 of record CAZCAJ010000031.1, on the reverse strand, counting down.
CGCGATCCGGTCGCTGTGTTTCCACGATACCGCCTCCACGCCGATCCCCGCCAGGTCGCCGATGGCCGCAGCGGCGGCCCGCAGGCCCTCGTGGGCCGCGGGCTCGAGCGAGCCGTTGTCGATCAGCGCGACCTTCATCGCGCGGCCGCCGGGTGCCTGGCGGCCTCGAACCACGCCAGTTTCTCGGAGAATGCGGCCACTTCCCCGATGATGATCATCGCAGGGGACTCGACGTCCCTTTCCCCGGCCAGGGCCGCGAGCGTCCCCAGGGTGCCGAGGATCCTGCGGTGGCCCTCGGTCGTGGCCGATTGGATGATCGCCGCGGGCGTGTTCGCCGCGAGTCCCCCGGCCTCGAGGCGACGGGCTATTGCCGGAAGGTTCCTGACGCCCATGTAGATGCAGAGGGTCGCGTTCAGCCTCGCGTAGTCCTCCCAGCGGATTGTCGCCCCGGGCTTCGACGGGTCCTCGTGGCCGGTCAGCATGACGACCGAGGAGCTGTGCAAGCGGTGGGTGAGGGGTATCCCCGCGTAGGCGGCGGCCGCGAGGGCCGACGTGACCCCGGGCACGATCTCGAAGGGAATTCCCGCCGCGGCGAGCGCCATCGCCTCCTCGCCCCCGCGCCCGAAAACGAACGGGTCTCCGCCCTTGAGGCGGACGACGGTCTTCCCCTCCATCGCCAGCCTGACGAGGGTTTCCTCGGTCTCGTTCTGGGGGCGGCAGAACTGGCCGCCCTTTTTTCCCGCGAACACGCGCTCGCAGCCCGGCGCCGCCAGGTCCAGCACCTCGGGCGAAACGAGGTGGTCGTGCACGACGACGTCGGCCTCCGCCAGGACCCGCCGCGCCTTGAGCGTGATCAGCTCGGGGTCCCCGGGCCCGGCGCCCACGAGGTATACGGTGCCCGGTCTCATATGTCCGCGCCCGCTCCCGCCTGCTCGGCCGGCCGCGCGAGGCCGAGCGCCAGCTGGGTGAGCCTCTCGATCGAGTCGCCCGCCGACTCGCGGTCGGTCCTGATCTCGAGGTCGGGCGAGAGGGGCGGCTCGTACGGGGAATCGATGCCCGTGAACTCCTTGATGAGCCCCGCCCGCGCCTTCTTGTAGAGCTGCTTGGGGTCGCGGCGCTCGCATTCCGCGAGCGGGGTGTTGACGAAGACCTCCGCGAACGGGATGCCGCGCTCCTTGGCCCGCTCGGCCGCCGATGCGCGGTCGGCCCGGAAGGGCGAGATGAACGCAGCGATCACGACGACCCCCGCCTGCGCAAGGTGGATGGACAGCTCCATCGCCCGGCGCACGTTCTCGCTGCGGTCGCCCGCGCTGAACCCGAGGTTCCTGCTCAGGCCGGCGCGGAGGATGTCGCCGTCCAGAATCGCGGCAAGCACGCCGGAGTTCAGCAGGCGCTGCTCGAGCGCGCGCGCGAGCGTGGTCTTTCCCGAGCCGGACAGCCCGGTCATCCAGACGATGCAGCCGCAGTGGCCGAGGATCGCCGAGCGGCTCACCAGGGTGATGCCCCCGTCCCCTACCGACTCCTCGAGGACGGAATCGATGACGCCGCCGCCGCCGATCCTGCGGCCCCGCATGAGGACGAAGCGCCCGAGCGAGGGAACCTTGCCGGCGACGTCGAACGCGATCGCCTTGCGCACGCGCATGCGGATCTCGGCGACCTCGTGGCACTTGACCTCGCCCGTGGTTCCGGTGCCGGTCTCGAGCGTGACGGCGTCGAGCGTGCGCTGGATCCCGAGGACGCGCGCCTCGGCCAGCTGCGTCCCCAGCTTGAGGGGGATGATCTCGCCCGAGCGGAGCGGCTCGTCGTGTATCCAGAACACCCTGGCCGTGAAGGTCCTTGCCTCGTAGGGCCGGTCCAGGGGCAGTGCGCCTATCTGGCCGCGCTCGACGAACAGCTCGTCCTCGAGCGTCACGGCGACCGCGCGCTCCGCGCCGACGGGGCCCGTCTGGGGCTGGGGCGGCTGGGGCCAGGTCTCTATGGATTTCACGCGGCTGCGCTTGCCGCCTGGGAAGAACTCGATCGGGTCCCCGACCGATACGCTCCCGGACTCGACGAATCCGGCGATGATCCTGCGCGTGTCGAAGCGGTAGACGTCCTGGACGGAAAGGCGCAGGGGGCCTCCGGACGCGGGGGGGCTGGCGCGGAACTTCTCCAGCGCCTCGAGGAGCGTGGGCCCGCGGTGCCACGGCATCCGCTCGCTGGGCCTGATCAGGCCCTCCCCGTGCTTGGCGGAGATGGGGACAAAGTGCGCCGGCTCCACGCCGAGCTTGCCGAGGAACTCGCCGAGTTCGGTGCGGATCCGGTCGAAGACGTCCGGCCGGTAGCCGACCAGGTCCATCTTGTTGACGGCGACGACGATCTGCCGGAGCCCGAGCAGCGAGAGCAGGAAGCAGTGCCTGCGGGTCTGCTCGCGCAGGCCGGCCTCGGCGTCGACCAGCAGGATCGCCGCGTCCGCGCTCGCGGCCCCCGTGATCATGTTCTTCAGGAATTCCTTGTGCCCGGGCGCGTCGATGATGGTGAACGAGCGGCGCTCCGTGCGGAAGGGCACCCGGGTCGTGTCCATCGTTATGTTCTGCGCCTGCTCCTCGAGGAGCGCGTCGAGGAGGAACGCGTACTCGAACTCCATCCCCTCGGCCCGGCAGGCGGCGGCGATCCGCTCGGCCTTCCCGTCGGGGACCGAGTGCGTGTCGAAGAGAAGCCGGCCGATCAGCGTGGACTTCCCGTGGTCGACGTGGCCGACGACCACGAGGTAGAGGTGGCCGGCCCCGGGGGGCAGGCCCGCCGGCTCGGCCGGCGGGGCCGCGGCCGCGGGCTGCTGCTCGGGGAGCGCGGCTTCGGAGAGGGAGCCCATGGTCGGCGTCACATGAAGCCCTTGGCCCTGAGCTTCTGCATGGCGTTGCGCTCGTGGTGATCCTGGGCGCGGCCCGAGCGCTCGGATACCTTGGTGGATTTGAGCTCCTCGATGATGTCGGCGATGGTCGAGGCGCCGCTCTTCACGGGCTTGGTGATAGGCATGCAGCCGAGCGAGCGGTAGCGCTGCCCGTTCCTGGAGAAGTACATCCCGGGCAGCGGCACCTCCTCGCGCTCGAGGTACCGCCAGATGTCGATCTCCGTCCAGTCGAGGAGCGGCTGCACGCGCACGTGCTCGCCCGGCCCCAGCTCGGTCGTGAAGTGGTTCCAGAACTCGGGCGGCTGGTCCTTGTAGTCCCACTCGAACTCCGCGTTGCGCGGCGAGAAGTACCGCTCCTTCGCCCGGGTTGAGTCCTCGTCGCGCCGGATTCCGGTTATGAGCGCATCGAACCGGTACGCCGCCAGGCACTGCTGCAGCGCCACGGTCTTCAGCTCGTGGGTGACGGTCACCGGGTCGGTCGTCTCGTAGCCAATCCCCCTGGCGCGCGCCTCCAGGTTGGTCCAGATGGCGAGGTCGAGCCGGTAGTGATCCTTCGCCCAGTTCCGAAACTCGATCATCTCGGGGAACTCGTAGGTCGTGTCGATGTGGACGACCGGGAAGGGCATGTGTCCGCAGAACGCCTTCTTCGCGAGCCAGAGCAGCACGTTCGAGTCCTTGCCCATGGACCAGAGCATCGCCGGCTTCTCGAAGCCGTGGAACGCCTCGCGCATGAGGTAGATGCTCTGGGACTCAAGCTCGTCGAGGTGCGCCATCATGGGAAGCGGCTCAAATGTTCGCGCCCGGGTCGTGGAGCCCGCACTCGCGCTTCAGGCCGAAAAAGCGCGTCTCCTCGGCGGTGATGCCGCCGCCGAGCGGCCGCGTCGTGTGCACGTCCCCGATCGAGACGTAGCCCTTCTCCCAGAGCGGGTGATACGGGAGGCCGTTCTCGGCCAGGTAACGGTGCACGTCGCGGTCGGTCCACGTGACGATGGGCAGTATCTTGGCGCGTCCGTCCTGGATGCTGACCACGGGCAACCGGTCCCGCGTGCTCGACTGAGTGCGCCTGAGCCCGGCCAGCCAGGCGCGGGCGCCCAGCTCGGAGAGCGCCCGCCGCATCGGCTCGACCTTCACGATCTGGTTGTAGGCGTCGATGCCCTTCTCGCCCTGCTCCCAGAGCCTGCCGTGGCGGGCCTCGATCCATGCGGGCGTCTCGGCTGCGCGGTAGACCTTGAGGTTGAGGCGCAGCCGGGCGGAGAGCTCGTCCGCGAAGCGGTAGGTCTCGGGGAAGAGATAGCCCGTGTCGACAAAGATGACGGGGACGCCGGGCACGATCCGCGTCACCATGTGAAGCATCACCGCGGACTGCGCGCCGAAGCTCGTGCTCACGACGAGCGAGTCCCCGAATCGCTCCGCCGCCCAGCGCACGCGCTCCTCCGCCGCCGCGTCGGACAGCATCCGGTCCGCCGCGGCAATCTCAACCGCGGGGGAAACATTGTCCGCAGTCGGCATTATCTAGTCGAGGCAGCAGCAAACGCACGCGCATCCAGCGCCGGTGCGTTTCGCCGTGGCGGAGTAACATTTCATCAATGGGGAGGGGTAATCTGCATCGTCGGGCCCATTTGACAAGTCCTCCCCATGCGATTCGTGTCATAGCTAAGTCCATGATCCGACCCGACCGCTATCGCCAGGCAGACTCACGCAAAATGCTGCCGCCCAATATGTCATGTGCGGCTGGATCCCCGAAATGAGGCAGGTCATTGGCGCCGTTTCCCTCCTCGTCAAGGACTACGGGGAAGCCGTCGAATTCTACACCGGCGCACTAGGGTTTGAGGTCGTCGAGGACAAGGCGCAGGGCGGCGGCAGGCGCTGGATAGTGCTCAGGCCCCGCGGCTCCAGGGGAACCTGCGTGCTCCTGGCCAGGGCCAAGAACAAGCGGGAGGCCCGGGCTGTGGGCCGCCAGGCTGGCGGGCGCGTGTTCCTGTTCCTCCACACCGACGACTTTGGCCGCGACTATCGGAGGATGAGGCGCCGAGGCGTGAGGTTCATTGGGGATCCGCGGAGGGAGGCCTACGGCACGGTCGCGGTCTTTGAGGACCTGTACGGCAACAGGTGGGATCTCCTGATGCCCAAGAAGCCGCGCGCGCGCCGGCGCCGCCGCTGACCCGCCCGGCCGGGCGGGGCTTGCGCCGCGGCCGCGCTTGCTCCTTTGCGGAACCCGACTTCCTTTGAGTCTGTTTCCCGAGGCCGCCTCGGCCCCAAGATGTCAACCCATCCGACCCATGGCAGAAGGACCTCGCTCCCCGCATGATCCCGTGTTTTCGCGCCGCAGGTTCGTCCGCAACATGACCCTGGGGGCCGCGATCCTCGGAAGCGGCGCTGCGGGGGCCCTGGCCGCGGAGCTGGACGAGGCCACGAAGGGAGGGGAGCGCAAGCTGGGAGTCGCCCTGATGGGGCTCGGACTCTATTCCCGGGGCCAGCTCGGGCCCGGCCTCCTCAAGACGAAGCTCTGCCGCTTCGCGGGCGCCGTGACGGGATCGCACGCCAAGGGCGTCAAGTGGAGCCGGCAGTACGGATTTCCCGAGAGGAACATCTGGAATTACGACAACATCCGCGAGATGTCGGGGAACCCCGACATCGATGTCGTCTACGTCGTGACGCCCAACGGCCTGCACGCGGAGCACGCGATAAAAGCCGCCGAGGCAGGCAAGCACGTGATCTGCGAGAAACCCATGGCGAACAGCGTGGCGGACTGCGATGCGATGATCGCGGCGTGCGCGAAGGCCAAAGTCAGGCTCTCGATCGGCTACCGGCTCCAGTTCGACCCCCACCACATCGAGCTCGACCGGCTCGCCCGCGAGAAGGACTTCGGGCTCCTGAGCAGGATGTCCGGAGAGGACAGCTGGATCTTCCGCGAGAGGGCGTGGCGCATCGAGAAGTCGCTGTCGGGCGGCGGACCGCTGATGGACGTGGGGATATACGTGATCCAGGCCGCATGCCGAGGGGCCATGGGCCAGCCCGATGCGGTCACCGCCCGGGAGCTTCCCAAGACCAACCCCGCGCTCTTCAACGAGGTCGAGGAGGCGATCGAGTGGACGATGGAGTTTCCGGGAGGCGTCACGTGCAGGGGGATGTCCAGCTATGCGCGCGGCGGCAACCGGTTCCGGGCCGAGGGTCCGAAGGGCTGGATCCAGCTGGAGCCGGCTTTTGGCTACGGCGGGCTCCGGGTCACGACGTCGCGCGGGCCGTTGGACATCCCGGCGGTCCCGCAGCAGTCGCTCCAGATGGACGACTTCGCCTCGTGCATACTCACCGGCCGGGACAGCCCCGTGCCCGGCTCGATGGGTCGCGACCACGTGGCGGTCATCGAGGCCATCTATCGCTCGGCCGCCGACGGCGGCCGGCGCACCGAGGTCAGGCGGGTTTAATCCAGATCCCTAAGAGGCGTTGCGGCGCGGGTTTGTAACGCGGCCGACCCCATTCTTTCATCGACAGTCTGCACCAAACGTGCTCACTTATTCACAGGATATTCCCAAAATCGATGGAAAACGTGCGCGGGGCCACCGCCCCAAACTCGCGGATCAGGGTCACGCCAAAGATTAAGACGTTTGTGTTGGACACGAATGTCCTGCTCCACGATCCGCAATCGATTTTCAAATTCGAGGAGAACAACCTGGCGATTCCGGTCGAGGTCCTCGAGGAGCTGGACTCGATAAAGTCGGAGCAGTCGACGGAACGCGGGCGCAACGCGCGCCGGGTCCACCGGATTCTTCAGGACCTGCTGCCGGACTCGCGCTCCATGCACGAGGGCGTGGAGCTGCCGAACGGCGGCACGCTCACGGTGATCATCAACCCGTACCTCGCGGAGCCGAACCGGCATTCGCCCGCGATGGACAGGCTCAGGGCGGTGATTCCGGACCTTTCGAAGCAGGACAACCGGATCATCGCCTCGGCGCTCTTCGTCCAGGAGCAGTACCCGCCGCCGACGATCCTCGTGACAAAGGACGTCAACGTGCAGCTCAAGGC
>CAZCAJ010000030.1:0-47686 GCA_964496645.1 uncultured Opitutaceae bacterium | reverse complement strand
GCGTTGTCGGTCTCGTGGACCGGCAGGAACTCCACCGTGTTGAAGCCAAGGTCCTTCAGGTAGCCGGCCATGTAGGCCGCCCCGGCATACGTCCCCCGGAGGCTGTCCGGGACGTCCGCCGCGTCCTGGAAGCCCGAATAGGGGCTGAGGAGCGCCGTCAGGTTGACGCTCGACGGGTGCGCGGTGAGCCCCTTGAGGTGGGCCTCGTAGATGATGGCGTCCTTCTGGTTGAGGGCCGGCCTGGGCCCGGTGGGGGTCGCGTCCACCAAGGCGACCGCCTTTGGGGCCCAGTGCCCGGTGTCCACGCTGCGGCAGTCGACGGCGACCCCGCCGGTCAAGGGGCCCGCATAGACCTGGGTCGGCGATATGTCGGCTCCCCCGCTCGTGTACATCGAGTACTGCTCGCCGGCCGCCTGCATCGCCGGGGTCCACGTGTTGTGGGACAGCTCCCTTGCATAGGGATCAAAGAGGACCTTGTTGGGGTTGAATCGATTGCCCTGGGAATCGCAGTCCGTGACGAAGCCCGCCGACGAGTTGCCCCGCGCCCACGCGCCGGCGAAGGGCCAGTTCGGGCCCCAGGCGCGGAATGCGTACAGGGTGTAGCCGGGCGCGCCCGCCACGGCGGCCCGCCATATGTTGTCGGGCCCCTTCGCCATCACGTAGTCGTAGGCCGCGTCCGCCCCGGTGTCGGCCAGGTAGATTTCCAGGACGATCTCGGTCGCGTTTGCGGAGTACACCCCGACCTCCAGCGTGCTGCCGGGCCCCGACGTGAACGTGGAGCCGAGGGGCCAGCTCGCGCCTCCCCATGACGACGGGTTCACCGGCGAATAGGCGCCCGAGGAGGGGTGATTGCTCCCAATGGCCGCGGCGCTGAGCGGGGCCGCGGCCGGGCCGGCCATCGCCAGCATCAAGCCCGCCACCGGGCGGATCACCCGGAAGCCGGAATGCGGCCAGGGCTTCATGGGGACATCTTATCAACAGGGGGCGCCCGCTTCAAATCGCTCCGGCGTCCATTCTCGGGGGCGGGCGGGAGACCCGCCGTCCGAGGAACAGAATGGACGCGGGCGACGACGATGCCACCCGGCGCGCTTCCACATAACCTCGAATGCCCCGAAAAAACCTAGCAGGGCGCACAGCCGGCGCCCATGGCATGGGCGCGGGGCCCTGCAATGGTGCGTTGCGTGCCGGCGCAGGCCTTGCCCTATTAATCCGTCCCTCCCAGCCCCCACCATGCACAACGCCGACGTTCCTTCCCGTGGCTCGAAGCCCAACCTCCGCGCCGCCGCACTGCTGGCCTGCCTCGCGCCCGCCGCCCTCCTCGCAACCGAGTTCTCGGACCTGAAGCGCACGGAGCCGGTCCCCGCGAACGAGCCGATTCCCATCATCGACTTCGTCCGCCCGGCCCAGTTCGAGGACGTCCAGCTGAACCACACCGGGACGCAGGTGGGGGCGATCGTGCCGGGGGCCGACGACCACACGAACCTCGTCACCTTCGACCTGGCGACCCTGAAGCTCGACGGCATCAGCCCCCCGCCGGGCGACTTCGACATCACGTACTTCGCATGGCTCGACGGCAACCGCCTGTCGTACATCATCGGCAAGAGGGCGACCGGGGGCGGCGGCCTCATCGTCGGGGAGGCGGGCAAGCTCACGAACGCGGAACCCGTGAACATGTCGGTCGAGGACAGCTCGTTCCAGGTCATCGCCAACCCGCCGGAGGACCGCACCCAGCTTCTCGTGGACCTGACGGCACCCACGCTCCGCTACGACAGCCCGGAAATCATCAATGCCGTCAACCACGGCGCCCTCGTGACCCGCTACCCCGAGCTCAAGACGGACCACGGGTTCAACATCGAGTTCGTGCCCGACAAGCTCGGGAAGCTCGCCTTCGGCGTCACCCAGGAGAACGGGATCCTCACGCTGAGCAGGCTCGAGGGCGAATCCTGGGTGAAGTGCCCCGAGGACCTCGACCAGGTCGACCTGATCGACTCGGGCGACAACCCGGGCGAGATCGTCGTCATCGGGCCCCGCGACGGCGTGTCGCCCCGGCCGCTCGAGCTGATGGACGCGGCCACCGGAAAGGCCAAGGAGGTCATCCTGCAGGACAAGGGGTACGACTTCGACGGGTGGCTGTTCCGCGACCCCTCGTCCCACAACATCGTCGGCGCAGTCTACGACCGCGCCGCCCCGCACGTGGTCTGGTTCACGGAGGCGTACCGCAACCTGCAGAAGGCCGTCGACAACCTTTTCCCGAACCAGGTCGTGCGCATCCTCGCCATGGACGACGCGGGTAAGATCCTGCTGATAAGCAGCGGATCCGACCGCCAGCCGGTGGTCTACAGCTGGGTCGACCTCGAGAGGCACAAGAGCGGGCTCATCAAGAACTCGGCGCCCTGGATCGACCCCAGGCGGATGCAGCCGATGGGCGTCATCAAGTACGCCACGGCCGAGGGGCGCCAGATCGACGCGTACCTCACCCTGCCCGCCGGGGCCACCAAGGCGAACCCGGCGCCCATGGTCGTGATTCCCAACAGCTGGTCCGGGGGCCGATGGGGGTGGGAGTACAACCCCGACGTCCAGTTCCTCGCCAGCCGCGGCTACGCCGTCCTGCAGCCGAACCACCGCGGGTCGGCCGGCTACACGTGGATGTTCCCCGAGGAGGAGAACTGGGACTTCGCGAAGATGAGCGACGACATCGCCCGGGCCGCCAGGACGGCGATCGCCACTGGGAAGGTCGACCGCAACCGGGTTGGGATCATGGGCACCCAGTTCGGCGGGTACCTTGCGGTAGCCGGCGCGGCCCTGGAGCCTGGCCTGTACAAGTGCGCCCTCTCGGTCTCCGCGTTCTACGACTGGGGCAAATACATCACCGAGAACAAGTACGCCCAGTTCTCCGACGCCATGTACTCGCGTTATCTCTACAAGCTGGGCGATCCGCACAAGAACCCGGACAGGTTCAACGCCATGTCCCCCCTGCCCCTCGCGGGGCAGATCCACTCGGCCCTTTTCCTCGCCTGGGGCGAGTTCGACAACCCCGAGGTCATCGGCCAGTCCAAGGACATGGCGTCCATGGCCAGGAGGAACAACGCGAACGTGGAGACGATCCCATTCGTCAACGAGGCGAACGGGGTGCGCCACCTCGCCCACAGGATCGAGCTCTACCAGCACATCGAGGCCTTCCTCTCGAAGAACCTCTAGGCGTGGCCGCGGCGCCCCTCAGCCGGTCGGGGCAGACGGGGCGGGGAAGATCACCGTGCGGTCGTTGATTATCTTTATCTCGCCCGCGCGCACCAGGTCGGCGACGGCGGCGTTTATCGACTCCAGTGAAAGCGGCTCGAAGGACGGGTCCACGTAGTCGCGCAGAGTCTGATCCCGCATCTGCAGGGCGAGCTCGCTGAAGCTCAACGAGCTCAATCCCTTGCTGCGGTCGAGGCTGATGATGAGGCGAAGCGCCTGCTGGCGGTAGTCCGGGGGCGCCAGCGGCCTCGGCGTGGCCATGCTGTCGTCCTGGAAGATCTCGCTGGAGCCGCCGCCCTGGTCGGTTGTGTTCACGGCCGATCTGCTGTTGGAAATCAGGATATTGCGTGGATGAAGCTGGCCTTCTCCAAGGCTGGAACACGATTGAAACAGGGCTTCGGGCGACTGCAATAACAGTATGGACATAAGGATTGGCCCCCGCAGCCCCCCAGGACGTGGCCGTCGGGTCGGGCGGCGTCGGAGCCAAGATCCAAGACGCCGCTTCCCCGCCGTCGGTTTCACAGGTCGGGAAACTCCCGCGGGATATGCGCGCGGTCCGGCGGAACCGGCCAGTCTGAGCCTGCCGCACCGGCGAAGCCCCCTCCCCTCCGCCCGTCACCGTCCGCCATCAACGCAGGATGGCTCGTAGGACAAGCGGTGGCGTGCCCCCCGTGCCGCGTAACCGCGCCCGCCGCGCGCTCTCCCGCGGGCTATTCCGCTAGAAGGTCCCTGACGAATCGGAGGCCGACCCGGCAGTCCTCGCTCGGATCGAAGTCTTCAGGCTCGTGCTCGATCGCGATCGCGCCGCCATAGCCGAGCCGCCCCAGCACGCGCACGCACTCGGCAACGGGCACGATTCCCCCGCCGAGTCGGCAGGTCTCGTGCCCGGCGTCGACCAACTGGAAGCCGGTCTTCTCCTTCCTCCGCGCCTTGATGTCCTTCAAATGCACCTGGAACAGCCGCGGTGCCAGCGCCTCGAGCGCCCGCGCCGCATCATAACCCTGCGTTCCGAACCAACCGGTATCGACCGCCGCGCCGACAACGTCCTCATCGCCTTTCCCGAGTCGCCCCAACAATTCACGCGGCGTTTTCTCCTGGTGATTCTCAACGCCTAGCTTGAGCCCGTGCTCGCGCAGCACGCCAACGAGACCGCCGCGTTGTTCGACGAGCAGCGCCGTCCCGCCCCCGAGCACCGGCGCCCCGACAGCCTGCGCCACGCGGCAGGCCGCTCGGAGTTCCTCGATCGTCCCGCCAAACCCGCCGGCCAAGCTCGGCACCGTCATCCCGTGCCTCTCCAGTAGTTCGCGTGCCGCGGACAGATGCCGATCCGTCGCCCACGACCAGTTCAGGTGCGCCGTCCAGATGTCGCACGCGTCGTAGCCCAACGCCTTCACCGATCGCAGCAGGCCGTCGAAGCGCTCGGGGAACGTCTCGACAGGCGAAAACCAGGCGTTGGCCGCGCCGTCTCCCTGCATCCAGCCGCCGGGCATGTGCCAGCCAATCTCGCGCGCAATATAGTTGGCGCTCATGAACGATATCGTGTTTCTCATGGGACAAAGGTCCTCACCCTCGCGGCTCGATCCGCCGGGCAGCCCCGGGGATCTGCGGCCGGCCGGTGTCGGCGGACACCGCTGCGGCAAAGGCCAGCTCAAGGCTGCGGAGATTCTCCGCCGCGGCGTTCTCGGGTTCGCGGTGCTCCTCGATCGCGCAGAGCAATTCGCCCATGGCGCCCATGAACCCATTCGTGAACCACGTCCCCTCGAGCTTTGCCGTCGCCTGGCAAGCCGGGGTATGCACCGTGACCGACTGTTCCGACAAGCTGGGTCCGAAGCTCCTTAAGGTGCCGGAGCTGCCGGCGATGACAGTCCGGTCCTCCTGACCGAGCCTTACGTGGCCGTTGAAATTCAGCCGCACCTGGGCCCCCGGAAAATCGACGCCGACGTGCGCGAGCATCGGAGGCTTCATTCTCTGAAACGTGTTGCGCGCGACGGACGCCCAGACGCGCTCCGGGCGCCGGCCCTGCAGGAGCCGCACGGTCATGTCGAACCAATGGATCCCGAAGTCGAACAGGACGAGATGGTGCACCTCCTCGAACGGCGTACCCGCGGTCCAAGTATGATCCCATTGCAGGGTGAAGTCCACGCTTGCCACCTCGCCGATCAGGCCGCTGCGCACCGCGGCGGTCAGGTAGCTGAAGTGCGGCGCCCAGCGGCCGTTCTGATTGACGGCAAGCTTCACGTCATGCTCCGCCGCCAGTGCGACGAGCCGCTCGCCGACATCCAGATCCAGCACAAAGGGCTTCTGGCTCAGGACGTGCCTGCGCGCACGCAGCGCCGCCTCGATCACCTCGACGCGCTCGGCCGGGTGCAGAGCGATGTCGACCACCTCGACATCGCCTCGCCGCAGCACCTCGCGGTAGTCGGTGGACAAGGCCGCGCCGGGATAGAACTCGCCTCGGCGCCTCTCGGCGCGCGCGGGATCGCGGTCGCACAATGCCACTACGTCGAGCCCCATCGCGCGATAGGCCCTGAGATGGTATTCGGAGACCCCGCCGCAGCCGATCAGCGCGATCTTCGGCCGATACCTGCTCGGGCTGCGTGGCAGGTAGTCGAGAACGGGTGCGGCCATCGCCGCCGCCGCCGGGACCGCGCTCAATCCGTAACCGCTGCCGGGCGCCGACTCGCTCATGGCGTCACTCAACGAGCCCCACCGTCTTTCGCAGCCGCGCGCTGCGCGCCGCGCTGTCGACGATCTGCTGGCCGATCCGCGCGGTCGTCGGCGAGAGCGGCCCCTCGACGGGCAGGCCCCCGTTGATGCAGTGAATGAAATACTGGATCGGGTCCTGAAACGGCGGCTTCAGCTCGTCGACCGCGATGTCCTCGCCCCGCGGACAGGCGTGGGTCTGCACGCGAACCGTCGGCTCGTAGTCGTAGGAGCTGATCGTGCCTCCCTCGGCCTTCAGGACGAATCCGCACTTGGGCTGCGGCTGGTTCGTCCACGGATCGGTGAACGTGCCCCACCGGGTCTCGAATTTCGAAAGGCCCGTCGAATAGCGCGCTATCGTCACGCTGTGCTCGTCGACCTCAAGTCCCGGAGGCCGATCGACCACCGCCGTCACGTCGATCGGCCTCCTGCCGTCGTGATACCACGTGCCGAGCGTCGTGCCGTAGCCCAGGTAGTCGAGCAGCGAACCGCCGCCCTGCCTCGCCTCATAGAACCAGCTCTTCCGCTTCATCGCGGCCGTCGGCGTCGTCTCAATCTTTCCTGCCGTGTGCCAGAGCGGGCCACGGTTGCCGTCGTAATAGTGCACCTCCTGCAGTGCGCCGATCCGGCCCTCCCGCAGGAGCCGGTGCGCCGTGACATGGCTCGGATACCACCGAAGCGGCCAGTTTATTGCGAGAAGCCGCTTTGCCCTCTTCGCCGCCGCGATCATCCGGTCCGCGTCGCGCAATGTCGCCGCAAACGGCTTCTCGACGAGCATGTGAACGCGATACGGCGCCACCAGCTCGACATACTCGGCGTGTCGGGCGGTTGCCGGACAGAGAATCACAAAATCAGGCTCCGTGGCCTCGAGGCAGCGATGCGGATCGGTAAACACGCGGGCGGAGGGGATCTGAAGGTTGGCTATCGCCGCCTGCATTCGCGCGGGGTCATCGTCGCAGATGCCTGCGATCTCCACGCCGGGATGTTCGCGGCATTTGCGAAGCAGATCGCCCATATGCATGTGGTCGAAGTTCAGGCCGACAACCTTGAGTTTTTTCATGGCGGGGCTTTCGGGATCCGCGGCGCGGCGTATTACAGCTCAAACTTACGCTCAGGCAGCGTTCCCATGATAGGACTTGGACACGCCGCCGCGACTTTTCCTTTTGCAGATCCTGCCCTTGGCCAAGACGGCCTTGTTCCCGGGTTCGATGGCCTTCTCCCGGCGCATGGTTGGGGCCTCACAGCGCGGCGGCCAGGGCGCCGGTGAGTTCATCGGCGGTAAGCGCAACCGGATTTGCCTTCATGCTGTTGGCCGACTGCGCGCGGGCCACGATCTCCGCGACCCTACCGGTGGCCACGCCATACGCCGCCAGCCCGGGGAGCCCAAGCTCGGCCACCCAGCTTCGCACCCACGCGATCCCGTCCTCGGCCTTTGCGCCGGGACGGCCGGTCAGCCAGCGGCCGATCTCCTCATAACGGCCCAGGGCGGGGCTGCCGCCGGCGCGAGTGCGCAGGGCGGCCAGGTTGGCCGACATCACCGGGGCGAGAAGGACGGCGCAGACGGCACCGTGCGGGGCCGGGAAAAGCCCCCCGACCGGCGCCGCGATCCCGTGCACCGCCCCGAGCCCGGCGTTGGCCAGCGCGAGGCCGCTCCACAGGCTTGCGAGCGAAAGATCCGTGCGCGCCGCCAGGTCCCGGGGATCGCGCCACACAGCGGGGAACGCCCGCGCGATGCGGGGCAGGCCCGCCGCGCTGAGGGCATCGGTCATCGGATTGGCGCGGTTGCACACGTAGGCCTCCAGCAGTTGGGTCAGAGCATCCATTCCCGACGCGGCGGTGGCCGCCGGCGGCAGCCCGAGCGTCAGCTCCGGGTCGACCAGCGCGACCCGGGCGAGCAGATGGGGGCTGCGCCAGCTCACCTTCACGCCCCGCTCCGGGACCCCCAGCACGGCGTTGCGCGTCACCTCGGCCCCCGTGCCCGCCGTCGTCGGAATCGCCATCCACGGCACGGCCGGATGGGGGAGCGGCTGGCCCCGGCCGATGACCTCCAGGTAGTCGAGCAAGTCGCCCGGGTTGGCGAGGAGCCCTGCCGCGGCCTTCGCGGCGTCGATCGCGCTGCCGCCGCCGAACCCGATCACCATCTCCGCTCCCGCGCCCCGGGCGGTGGAAACCGCGGAGCCCACCGCGGCGAGCGTGGGCTCGCCGTCGACGGAAAACACCGTCGCCTCTATCCCATCCTCGGCCAGGCAGCGCTGGAGCCGCTCCGACCGCCTCGGCGTGCGGCCCGTGACGAGGAGGGCCCGCCGGCCCCACGGCCGCGCAAGCTTCCCGGCTTCCGCGAGCGTCCCGGCGCCGAAGACGATCCGCGTGGCGGTGGCGAACTCGAAGCGCATGGGGTCCGCGCCGCCGATCACCACCCTGGGTCGTCGGGAAATACGTTGGAGAATCTCACGCTCGTGCGCGGCGCCGCCATCATGGGGGCGACGGCGTCGCGCCAGGCGGCATAATGAGCCGTCGCCTTGTGCGCGGCCGTGGCGGCCTCCGTGCGGTAGGCCTCGACCAGGGAGAAGCTCGCGGGGTCGTCGGCCTGCTGGCAGAAGTCGAATCGGGCGATCCCCGCCTCCTGCACGCTGGCGCGGGCGTTGGTCAGCGTGGCGGCCTTGAAGGCCTCGACATACTCGGGCTTAACGCGGACGTGGATGTGAATGATCAGCATGGGAAACTCGTGTCTGAGGTGACGTGACCCGCCCCGCAGCCGGAATGTCAAAATGGGAGTCCCGGGCCGTCTTGATTAGGCTGTAGGTTCAGGTTTCGGACTGCAAGTGACGGGTTGGCCGGGTCCTGGGGCCCCGCGGAGGTCCCGCGCCGCCCCCGGCCGGCCGCGCTCAGCACACCTTGCGGAAGCCGAGGCCCATGAGCTCCGCGGCCTTCCTGAGCGTCGAGGCCAGATGGCCCACGCCCACGGCGCAGTGGTGCGCGGGGCCCCCGGCGTTCCAGGCCTCGACGAACCCGCGCGCCCCCAGCGGGAACCGGTAGCGGCTGTTCGTGTTCCCGATCTCGAGGACCTCCCCGGCCACGCTCTCCCCTTCCGCGACCTGCAGCCTGAAGCGCGTCTGCGGATCCTCCGCGACGGAGAGGAGCGTCACGGGCCCGCGCTTCACGCTCATCTCGATCGAGAGGCCGCGGCCCACCTTGCCGTGGTAGACCTGGAGCGGCCGCACCTTGGCCTTCCCCTCGCTGATCGCGATGTGTCCCGGGCCGTCGTGGCCCATCAGCACCACGTCGTTGTTGAAGTCGACCGCGTAGTACTCGGTGAACGAGCCTCCCGCCCCGAGCGCGTCCAGGATCTTCATGGCCAGTGCGTTCTTCACCTCGTATTCGCCTGCGACCGGAATGTGCCGGCCGGTGAGTAGCGACGTGCCGAGGATTATCGAGCTCATCGTGTCCTCGTTTGCCGGGTTGCCCGTGCCCTTGTGGTAGTAGGCCAGGGCCCCGAGCCGGTGGCGCGCCGCGAAGGCGTCCAGCGCCACGGACGTGCGCGCGGCCCGCTCGAGCTCGGCGGTCGGGCAGTCCGGCTGGACGTCGAACGCCTCCCGGAACTCCCCCGACCGGCGCGCGACCGCGGCGGCGCCGGCCCCGGCCGCCAGCGCGCCCAGCTCGTCCACCTCGAGGAGCTCGACGTGCGTCCCGAAGGCGATGGAGACCAGGGTCAAGTCGGTCATGATGTCGAGCATCCCGCCGTAGTAATGGCCCATGAGACCCAGCCGGGTCGAGGCCAGCACCGAGCGCACGCGCGCCGCCGCGAGCCACTCCTCGATCTCCCTCCACGCGGGCTCCTCGCCAAGGACGCCCGTCACCTGGTGGAACGCGATCCCGGCCCGCGCCAGCACGTTCGCGATCTCCGGCACGGGGCACGCCGTGCAGTATGCGAGCCATTCGCCGGTCATGGCGGTCCGGTCCCTCAGACGGTTGAAGGCCGCGTAGTCGATCGCGGCCCCGGGCTGCAGGTTCAGGACGACGACCGGCACGCCGGCGCGCTGGACCAGCGGCAGCACCGTGCCGGAGAGCGCGTAGGTCGTGACGTACATGAAGAGCACGTCGATGTCCTGCCGGCGGCACTCGCGGCCGGCCTCGGCCGAGCGCTCGGGCGTGTCCACGAGGCCGAGGCTGACAACGGTGACGCCCGGACGCTCCAGCCGGGCGGCAACCTCGGCCACCTGTCCCCCGAGCCTGTCCCTTAGCCCCGCGAACTGCGCCCAGTAGGCCTCGAGGCCCAAGCCGCATAGGCCCAGCCGCAGCGGGGGTTCGTTCGTCATCGGGGTAGCGCCTCCTTTCCGTCGGACGCCGGGCGGAGGATCGGCCGAGGTTGACGCCACCGGGGCCGGTTGTCCATCCCCGGGGCCCAATCTGGTCAGTCTCGGGCGCGCACCGTCTCCGGGGGCGCCTGGGGCGTGCCATCCCCTACGGCCGCTCGGCGGCCGCCAGGAGGGCGTAGTAGTTGTCCACGAGGAACCCCTCGTAGCCCTCGGCCGTGCCGTCCCACTTTCTCCAGTCGTTGGTCCTCCCGTCCGCCCCGACCCCCTCGAATTCCCGGTGCTCGAACGCGTCCATGAGCGGGAAGAGGATCCGGTCGGCGCGGTCCCGCCGCCCCACCCGGTCGAGGGCGGCGATCGTGAAGTACGAGAAGCAGGCTGTCGCCCCGCCGTTCTCGTAGATCTGGAAGCCGTCGAGGTTGTCCTCCCGCAGGCCGCCCCCCCAGCGAGGCTCCCTGTGGGCGTAGTCCCTGCGCGGCACCGGGACCAGGTTCCCCGGGATCCCCATCCGGAACCGCGTGTAGCCGACCTCGGCCATCTTGGCCCAGATGCGCTCCATGATCCCCGCGGCCCTGTCCTCCGGCACGAGCCCGTAGAGGACCGCCGCCGCGTTGACGAACGTGAAGTAATCGTCGTGCAGCTCTCCGTCCGCGCTGCGCCACCCCGCCAGGACCCCGGTCGCCGGGTTGAAGAAGGTCCGGAAGTACGAGTCGTGAAGCCTGCGGGCGGCGGTTTCATAGCGCGCCGCGTCGCCCGCGCCGCCCGCGGCGTCAGCCATCCGGCGCATGCCCAGGAGCGCGCGGTAGGCGAGCGCGTTGGCGTAGGCGTCCTCGCAGCCGAACCCGATCGTGTCCCACCAGTTGGCGGGCCTCACCTTCGGCATCCCCTCGTTCCAGCTCCCGGAATTGCCCGTCTCGGAGTACCTGACGAGGCCGTCGCCCGTCCTGTCGGTGGCCAGCATCCGCTCCGCCCAACCCCGGATCCCGGCGTAGTGCGCGCGGAGCCAGGCCGAGTCCCCGCTCCCCCCGGAGCAATCGTCCGCGGCGATCAGGAGCGACGGGAATGTGTCCGACGACTCCTCAAGGAAGCCCCCTCCGCCGGGGGGGCCGTAGCCCGG
Source organism: uncultured Opitutaceae bacterium (assembly GCA_964496645.1). Lineage (GTDB taxonomy): Bacteria > Verrucomicrobiota > Verrucomicrobiia > Opitutales > Opitutaceae > Palsa-1447. Next base: position 36,316 of record CAZCAJ010000030.1, on the reverse strand, counting down.
CATGCCGTAGGCCCTCATCCCGCCGAGGACGCGCTCCAGCGACTGGCGCACAATGTCCAGGGCCGCCAGTCCCTCGGCCAGCGGCGGCGTCCGCCGGGCGACGTCGGCGTACTCGTAGTAGCAGAATGCGCAGGTGTCGCTGGCCGTGTTGTTCGAGAGCACGCGCCGGCCCGGGTTCAGCTGGAGCACGTTGAGCCAGTTCCTTCGAAAGCCGTCGTAGCGCGGATCGTCCGCCGCGCCTGCGACGGGGGGGCAGACCGTGGTCACGTCCAGCCGATAACCGGATCCCGAACCGGCGCCGGCTGGCGCGGGAAACTCAACCCTGACCCAGCCCGCGCCGGACGCATAGCCGAGCGCGCCCCCCGCCCCGGTGGAGGTTATCCTCAGGGTGCCATAGCCCGGAAGGTGGAGGATCGCCGGAAGCCTGATGGCCCCCCCCTCGTCGAATACCCCGAGGAGCGTCCCGTAGCATGCGTGCGTGTCGATCGTGATGACGAAGGGCGCGGCCCCCCGGGCACTGGAGCCGTCCCACGTGAGGCTTAGGCTCCTGTCGCCTGCATCCACGCTCCAGCTTGGATCCGCGCCGGCCGAGGGACCGGGCGCCTCCAGGACGTTCTGGCCCACCTTGCCCCTGCCCAGGCTATCCACGCCCAGGAAGAGAAGCGTGTGGCGGCCCTCGGAGATGCCGGTCCTCAGGAACTTGGAGGTGACGAAGGATCCCGGCGAGCGGGTGTCCGGCTCCGCAGCCGGGGCCCCCGCGCCCGCCCTCGTTGCGCAGGGCAACAGAAGTATCCATGCTGCAAGCGCGGTCGTGCCGACCCGCGCTGACCCGCTGCTGGGACGCGGGCAAAGGCGGGGCGATCTCCACGGGGTGGTCATGCGGGGATTGCACCATAGCACACACCCATGCCAGAAGGATTCCAGTCGGAAAGTGAGGTCCTGGACGCAGGGATGGTGGTGACCCTCCCCCACCAGCCGAAGTGACTTTGATTAGGACCCGAGGCGCAATGGCCCCTCCCCTCAATCAGGTCCCCGGCCACCGAGGGCCAAAGCCAGCGAATCGATCAACCGCCTTGGCCGCAACGCATGGCCGGCTAACCCTCCCAAGCAAAGGGGCCCAAGGGGGGGCCATTGTCCAGAGGGCGCACAATGCCGCCGACATCTCTCACCCGCTTTGCTCCCACCCGTCATGCTCAAGGTGAACGAAGGGTGCGAGCGGAAGCCGGCCCAAGGAGGCGATTCCCCTTAGTGTCTTTGGAACCAATCAATCCGGTGCTGGTCGCGGGCTGCGTGCGCGCCGGCAGCGGGCAACCCGGAAGTATCGGTGCGCAAGTAGTCAAAACCGCGGCTTCTATAGAAGCTGATGTCGTGGACGCGCTGGAAGCGGCTCCCGGAATCGGTGAACGGCCGAGGCACGCTGTCCGGTTCCTCGACAAGATCGAAGAGGCTTCTGTCCATGGCGACCCGCAGATCCCTCGGCCCGGACTCGTCAAAGTGCTTGGTCACCTCGTCAAGCAGGCGTGTGGTGATGCCCGCCCCGACAAGGGGGGGCGGGACGAAAAGATCCCGACTACCCCATTCGACGTACCCGGGACTCTTGGCGCTCTCGTATCGATATAAGAGGAAGCCAACCTGCAGGGGCACGCTGGGTTTCCCATCGCGGCCGGGCGGCAGGATGAGGCTGAAGACAGCGGCCCGGAAGCGCTTCAGTTCGGGGCGCTCGAGGTTGAGCGCCTCTCGGCGCGCGACCCATTGATTCCATGCGAATCCGGGCCCAGATTCCGCGAGGTCGACGATGGCAATGTCGGGGGAGAGCTTCAGGACGGCTCCCGGGGCCGCGGACTTGGCCGAGGCATTGTAATCCCCGATGCTTATTCCAAACCGGTCGCGCACAAAGTCGCGGAAACGGACGCTGTAGATCGGGCTAAGCAGGGGCCACCAGCGGCGGAACGAAGGCGTCGAGGCCCAGCGCTCGAAATAGCGCATCCAGCCCTCGTTGACCGGGTGCGACCACAGCGTCGACAGGTGGGCGGTCCCCCACGCATCCTCCATGACCTGGGCGGCCTGCATGAGGAGGAACATGATGCGCATCTCGTCGTCGGCCGACACGGCCTGCACAAGTGCCGCGGACTTGGTCGCGCCAACCTCCGGGAAGAACTCCGAGCGCAGGGCGGGCGGGGCGTTCTCCCGCATCGATGCGTCCAGCGCGTTGCAGCGCTCGTTGAGGGCGACGAACACCGCGCTTTGCCGGTCGGGCAGGAGGGACCAGCGCTCTATGGCGTCGTGGAACACCTCCTGGACGAAGCGCAAGCCCGTGCTCGGCGGCGCTGAGCGTTCCTCGACATACTGGAATATGACGTTGCCAACGTGCTCGCCGAGGCAGCGGTAGGACTCCCACTGCGGCTCGTCGTAGAACTGGTCGCCGGTCGTCTCGTGGGGGAATGAGCTGTTGCGCTTCTTGTACTCGAGCACGTCGGGAGCCTCGTCGCCGGTCAGGGAGGGCTTTATGTAGATGAAGGTGCCCTTGTCATTGCCGGCAAGGCCATCGTAGTGAATGGTGCCGACCACGGCATGCTGCCGCGCCAACCCGTTCGCATCGGGGCACAGGGGGCTGACGTCGACCTCGATCTCGACTCCGAAGTCCTCGCGGACCTTGCGCATGGCGTTGGCGAGGTCGTCGAAGGCCACCTCGGAATCGGCGCCGCAATCCGAGGCGACAATGTAGCGGCAGTGCCGGCGGACCAGCTCGTAGACTGCGAGATTCTCGAAGTGCCCCCCGTCCGAAAGATGCAGCATCCTGGCGTAGCTGAGGGCGTCGCGGACCCCCTTTCTGACGTCATTGGGGTGCGTCCCGCCAACTGTGGCCTCGGGCGGAGGTGGGTCGCAATCGGTGTAGCCGAACATCTCGTAGAAGAAGGGCAATCCGGGCAGCGGCCAACTCTTCCTCGGGTTGCGCGGATGCTGCACCCAGAGACCGAGGCGGAGGTTGAGGGCGCACATCAGGAAGGCGACTGCGGGTCCGAGCCGCATGGAGAGACTTCCCATCTGGGAATTGAAGGCGGCTGCTGAAGCCGTCAGTACCGACGACAGGCGCAGCGAGTCCATGCGCGAATTGTCGTCTCCCAGGCTGAGGCCGAACAGGGACACCGTGGCGCTGCGGCCCCCGCGGTAAAGGTTGCCCAGCACGTCGCCTGACAGGTTGTTGGCCGTGCAGCAGACCAGGTGGATCGGATGGCTCGGTCCCTCCCGCAATTGGCCGAGGCTGAGATCGTCGCCGGGCTGCTCGACGGTCGGCCGCAGGTACTCGGGGTACTCCCTGGCGGTCGCAGCCCCGAGGAAGCAGCGGCAGATGCGTGACCGGTAGAATTCGTGCAGGCCCACCCTGGCGGGATTGAAGAGGACGAACGTGAGCAGGAATGCGGCGGAGGCAACGTAGCCCACCCAGCGGATGGAGTACTTGCATCCGAACCACTGGATCAGGATGCAGACCAGGAAGAAGAGCAGGGCGACGGCGGCGTTGGCCAGAAGCTGCGGAGCGATCGGCTTCAGCGCTGCGGAGGCTTTCCCCAACAACCGGGTCGCATTGGTGTCCTGCGGAGGCTTGCCGAGCCAATCGCGCAGCATGTAGAAGAGGCCTCCGCATGCCGCCGCGCTGGCCCCGGTCCCGGCCGCGACATAGGGTCGGAAGCTGGGCAACACGACACATCGGCTCGATTCCCAGATGAGCGTGAACGCCGCCCAGATAAGCGCCGGCACGACAGACCTTGACGTCGCCCGCTCCAGCATCTGCGAGAGCCTGGTAAAGGCGTCGGTGGCGCCCAGGGCGCACAGCGCCCTGAAGAAAAGCAGCAGCACCGCCACCAGGCCCCATGCCGCGGACAATGCGAACGGCACCCAGCTGAACCCCCCATTTTCAGGCAGGGGCGCCTTCCTCGCATCGAGCAGGAACCCGGCGTTGTCCAGCCAGACCTGAGCGGCGCCGCCTTGGATGGCGACGATATGGGGCGCCAACCAGGCGGCAGCGGCGCTGGCGGCGATGGCCACAATGACGTAGGCAGGAAAACTCTCCTCGGCCTTGCCGGTCCCCTTGGTGCCGCCCCAGATTCCGGATTCGCGCCAGGTCCACTCGGAGAACAGCTGAATCACAAGTGTCATCACTCCCACGGTGATGGAGATGGATGGGGCCGAGCCGCCCACCAGCCTCCACGCAAGCAGAAACCAGAGAAAGTAGGACAAGGCTATGAGGGCCGTGGTTGCAAAGAGCGCGGGAAGCATGCCGCCGAGGATTGCGACGATTCCGGCCCATGTCTCGGCGTAGAAATATCCGAGGCGGGGCATCAGGAAACGGCTGAATTCCCGCAGATGCCGAATTGGCGCCGGCTCGGGTCTGTTGAGCCCGCTCCCCTCCCCGGCCGGCGCCGTTTCCTCCTTTTTTCCCGGGAAATATGGCGCCGGCTCATTGGACGGCCGCGGCGCGTTTCTTCGCAGCCACGCCGTCCAGAAGCCTCCGATGTATCCGCCGCCAGACACGGTGGAGAGGTAATGGACCTCCTTGAGGAGACTCTGGTGCTCGAGCGCCTGCAGCAGGCCCAGGTTGAACGTGGCGCTGCGAATGCCGCCCCCCGAGAGTGCCAGGCCAAGTCGGTCGCAAGGGGTGCGGCAGGCCCAAGGCTCGCCCGAGATGGCCGCCTTTGCGACCTTTGGGAATTTGGGATCCTGCTTCTCTCCGCCTGTAGGCCCCGGGGAATCGAGGCGTGCGAATTCCTCGTCTATCAGGTGCTGAAAATCGAACGAACCGTCCGCGCGCCCGCCATGCTGAGGTGAGCCTATTGCATCGGATTGGGCCAGCCCTTTGGGGTTCTCGGTTTTCATTGCGTGACGCACCTGCATCGAGCTCGCGCCCGTAGTAATCACCGCGGGCAGGTCTTCGTCAATGCAGTCGAATCCGGCTTTGTCCTCTCACCAGCTGGAGGACCCGCAGGCGGTATGGACTGTGCGGGGAACTGTGGCGCGGCGGCTCTCCTCGTTGCAACGGCCAGCTGGGGGCGGAACGCCGTGATTTGCGTCGGATTTCGCAGACAACGGCTTGGGAGCCAATCAACGGCCTGCGCTTGTCATGGCACCCGGGTCGCCCCCGGAAACCCCCCGGCTCGGCATACCCCCGGCCCTTCCGGCCGCGCCTGACCGCCACAAGGGCGCACTACCCACCCCTTTCATCAGGCCCCTGGACGGCCCGGGCGGGCCCGACTCTCACAGGCAAATGTTGGGCTCGACCGGCGCGGAGTCCCCGGCGGCCGGCCTCCCCGGAATTGAACGCGGGGGCCCGTCCCGGCTATGCCCCCGCAAGCATGTGCGCCGACGCGAAAAGGGTCCCACGGCCGGATACCTCGCTCAAAGGGCAACAAGGGGAGGGCGAAACCGGCGCCTGCGGACCATCTATGCCACGACTTTCGCCGCAGCCACCAGGGCGTCGACAACCACGAGGAACTTCGTAACGCCGTCCACCAGGTCGCTGGCCTTCGAAATCGAGCCGAGGACGCCGTCCAGGTTCGCCTTTGCCTGCTTAAGTCCCGGGACCAATGCCTGCATTGCGTCCGTATCGCGTGCCAGCTGAAGGTTTTCGAGGGTTGAGATCCGCTCCTCGATCTCACCTTTTTGTTTCACGGCCGAGCGATAGACGTCCAGTGCGGTTGACGGGGCCCCTATGATCTTATCCAGCGCATCCGAGCCGTCGTACAGTTGCGCCAGTGTCTGGGCGACGATCGGCGTCTTTTCCTGTGAATTTTCCATATTGTTCAAACAGAGGATGCCGGGCTTCAATTCGACGGGGCTGCGGCAGGGGTCGGGCTGCCCGTGGAGACGCTGCGCACCAATTCGTCCATGTCTGAGAGCTTCTCCTTGAATGACGCGTCATCCTTCCTTGCCAGCGAATCGTGTGCCGAGGCGATGTCAGCAACGGCCTTCCGCAGCGCCATCACCTTCGCCAGGCCGGTCTTCTCGCTTTCGAGGAGAGCCGAGTATTCATTGAGGACCGCGCTTCGCCGCCGAACCGCGGGGAAATAGCCGGGATCGTCAGGCCCGGTCGGGGGCGCCACGGTGGTGGCAAGGATTTTAACCGAGGCGATTCTTTCCTCGTAGTCGGCGAGAAGGATGCCCGCCAGTCCGGTCCTTGGCGCCTTCGAATCCGGATCAGCCGTGAGGAGGGCCTCGAGGTCGGCGCAGTATTTCTGGATGTCCGGGTTCACCGCGCCGGCGATCTTGGAGGCCTTTTCCTCGCCGTAGAGCGTCAGGGCGCCTTCACCTATCGCGGATACCGCCTTCGCGACCCCGCCGGCATCTGTATTGAACGTCTTGACGTTGGCATCCGTGATGACCGTCCTCCCGCTGAGTTTGTTTTCCAGGCCCTGAGAATCACCCATCAGCTTCGATTCGGCCGAATTGATGCCCGACACGCTCTTGCCCCACGACGTCCCCGGCGAGGTCGCGTCCTTCAGGGCCTCGGAATACTTGACCAGGAAATCAAACTGGCTGGTGATCACCCCAACCTCCTGATCCGAAAGGTTCGGAGCGAGGTCGAGGTGCTCCAGCGTCCGTTGGGTGCCCCTGGCATAGGCGTCGACCCGGTTTGCGACCTCCACGGACTGTATCTCGGAAAGCGAAGCCTTCAGGTTTGCCGCGACAGCCGTCACGGACTTGTTGAAGTCGGCGCCCTGCGACGTGGTGACGACGGTGGTATTACATCCGCCCGTGATCGCGGCGAGGGCACATGCCAGAAAGGTTCGGAAAAAATACGTCATAGGCTTCAGTCGGCGCGTCTCAGCGGAGCGTAACTAGTGGAATGAATTGCCCGAATCGAGGATTAAGGAGGCACCACCAGGAAGAGGCCGCATTGGGCCTTGGTCAATTCGAGCACCGCCGCCACAGCCGGGGGCCGCCTAACAATCCCGGGCGGACCTCAAACCCGGCCACCCGCTCCGGGCAATAGCGGCAGGGGTCGCCCATTTCGCTGAAAACAGGTACATGCTGAAGAATAGATGGGGTGACCCGCCCTGGCCCATCGACCTGGGAATCTGAGCGAACCGGCGGGACTCCCACGAAGTAGGTGAGTCCCCCATTTCGCCGCTACCGGTCGTTCAGTATATATGGCGGGAGGGGCACTCTTGCCTTAGGCAATCCATCCTCACGGGAGCCTCACGAACATCCAATGCATCCGAATTTCACGAGCCGCCCCAAGGGCGGGAAGAACTCAAATGCTGGCGTAGGGCCGCTGACGCCGCACGAGGCGACCATTCAAACCCCTCCGATTGCCGCTCAATCGGGCCGCCTCGCGATCGCCGTGCAATCGTCAGGCAGGGGAGACCACGCGCAGCATCGCGTCCCCAGGAAGACCCGGCCGCGGCCGGTCGCGGTAGTCTTTCACGCCGGATCCATCTCCCCCACATGACGATGCCGCCAGCATTACACGGCACGCTGCCGCGCTGCATCTGCGTTCGACTCTCCTTGGCCATCCTTCCCTTCCTTTGCTGCAGGCCGGGGCTGGCGGCCGCCCCCCCCGGGGACAGTATGCCGGCAGACACGCCGAAGCAGGCGCTGCTCGCCGATTCGACCCTCGAATTGCAGGTCGAGCTCCACCGGCGCGGCTTTTCCTGCGGGTCGATTGACGGCGTCGCCGGCGTCCAGACGTCGGCGGCATTGAGTGCGTTTCAGCGCGGCGCAGGGATCAAGGAAACGGGTCTCCTGGATGCGGCTACGCGGGAGAAACTGCGACTGTCGGCGCCGGCGCTTGGCACCTATACCTTTACGGCGATCGAGCTGGGCGAACTGCATCCCGAGCCAAAGACGTGGCTCGAGAAGTCGCAGTTGCAGTCGTTGGGCTATTCGTCGGCCATCGAGCTGGCTGCCGAGCGGTTTCATTCCCATCCAAACCTGATCCGAAGGTTGAATCCCGGTGTCGACTGGGAGACCGTGTTGCCCGGCACAAAAATCGTGGTTCCGGCGGTGGAGCGGGTGGTCGTGAGCGGCACCGCAGCGCAGATCGTAATCACGCTGGACACGCACGAACTCGAGGTGTTCGACGCGCTGGGTCGCGTGATCGCGCATTTTCCCGTGAGCATTGCCCGGATGGTGGAAAAGAGGCCCGTTGGCGGCCTTCACGTGACGGTCGTGATCCCCAATCCTGACTACACCTTTGATCCCGATCTGTTTCCCGAGTCCGAGGAGGGCAGGATGCTTGGTCACAAGCTCACCGTGCCGCCGGGTCCGAACAATCCAGTTGGCGTGGCTTGGATTGGCCTCGATAGGCCAGGGTATGGGATCCATGGGACGCCGGATCCGGAAAACGTGGGCCGGACCGAATCCCATGGCTGTTTCCGGTTGGCCAACTGGGACGTGCTCACACTGGTGACGCTTGTTGGGGTCGGAATGCCGGTTAGCGTGCAGTAGGGTGCCTTGCCCGGTGAATCGAGCTCCCATTTGGAACAGGTGATGCAGGCTTGGACTTCGCGCGGCGGCCGATTGGCTCCGGAAACATCTCGGCCTGTCACATCGCAATGGCGATCCTGGAGGAGGCCGGCCGCAGCCTTCTTGCCGGGCGCGCTCGCAGGCAGGTCGAGAAACATCGTGAGGCGCTCCCCTGAGCCGCGCCAACCGCCTCCCCTGCGCAGTTCGTTGTCCGTGAACCATCCGTGGACCCAAACATCGCCGGCGCGATGGCGGGTCGACGCCTTGTAATCGAGATCGAAATCATCGGGCAAGATTCCGTGAAGCCAGGCCCGGCCCTTCGTCCCCTCGCCCACGAATTGCCCCCAATGTCGACGATGGGAGCACAAGCCAGATGGCGCTGGCCGACCGTGACTTCGGCAGCGCCATTGTCACGACCGCCGCGCCCCGGGGTTTGTGTCGGCCCGTTCCCTCTTGGCGGCGCCGGCATGGCACAGTTGCCGCTGCTGGTTGCCGCACAAAGACTATATCCATCCCAGAATGCACCTCCTCCGGCGGATTCTTCCCCTTTTGATCGGGGCCCTGGCGTCGATCGGCCCGGCTTCCGCCCGGATTCTTGCCTCGGAGGCCGGCAGCAACCACCCCGCCTCCGGCGCCTATTCCGCGGTGAGCCCCTCAAGCTGGGGCACCGCCAACTGGCAGCTGGGCTCGTCGTACACGGCAGGGTACGGCAGCATACTGCAGGTGGGCGTGTATTCCGCCAGCGCCACGAACGTGGTCCTGGAGATCTACCTCGCCGACTCCGGGGCGGACGCCGCCTATGACTACGCGATGGCGAAGGGCGCCGACAACATCTGGCGGGCTGCCGTGGCCGGCGTGCCCGGACCGGCCCTGTACGCCTTCCGGGCCTGGGGCCCAAACTGGCCCTTCAGCAGCGGATGGGCCCGCGGCAACTCCGCCGCCGGCTTCCTCAGCGACTGCGATTCCCTGGGGAACCGCTTCAATCCGAACAAGGTTCTCTATGACCCCTATGCCCGTGAGCTTTCCCATAGCTTGGTCACTCCGGCCCTGCTGGCCGCCGGGGAGGGATACGGGATGTATCTGTCCGGCGGCGGCGCGGGCCTGACCTACGCCGGTCCCGTCACCGGGGGGGTGGCCGTCGACCAGCGGCAGGTCGACACCGGCCGCTGGGCGCCCAAGGCCGTGGCGCTCCTGGACGCCACGGATACCGGGCCCAGGCCGAACCTGAATCAAAAGGACGCGATCATCTACGAAACCCACCTCAAGGGGCTCACGGCGCACCCGTCCAGCGTTGGACTGACGGCGCTGCTGAGCCGTTACTCGGGCTTTCAGGACGCGGCGAACGTCCCCGACAGCCTGCGCGGCACCTATGCCGGGGCCGCCTATATGGCCGGCTACCTGAAGGATCTGGGCTTCAACACCGTGGAGTTCCTCCCGGTGCAGGAAACCAACAACGCGGCGAATTCCACGACCGCGCCCACCTCGTCGGGGCCCGGATACTGGTGCTACTGGACCTACGGGTTCCTCGCCCCGGACAGGCGCTACGCGAGCAACCCGGCCCTGGGCGGCCCCACGGCCGAGTTCAAGAAGATGGTGGCCGCCTTCCACAGGGCCGGGATCGAGGTCTACCTGGACGTGGTCTACAACCACACGGGCGAAGGGGGGCTCCAGGCCAACGGCAATCCCAGCGTGGCGGAGATCGACGCGTTCCGGGGGCTGGACAACAGCTCCTACTACACGCTCTCCCCCGGCGCCCCCAGCTACTATTGGGTCTCGACGGGCGTCGGGGAGAACCTCAACTGCGGTTCCCCGCCCGTGCAGAACCTGGTGAAGGATTCATTGGCCTACTGGCACGACACAATGGGGGTGGACGGGTTCCGGTTCGACCTGGCCGTGGAACTCGGGCGCAACGGGCCCTCCGGCTTCGCGACCAGCGGGGCGATCTCCTCGCCTCTCCTGGCGGGCATCGCCTCCTGGGCCGGCGCCAACGCAGTCAAGATCATCGCGGAGCCATGGGACGCGAATGACGGGAACGAGATCGGCAACTTCCCCCCGGGCTGGGCCGAATGGAACGGCAACTACCGGGATGCGGTCCGCCTCGCCGTGACCGGGAACCTCTCCGGGACGAACGGAGTGGGCTACGCCGACGCCTTCTACGGGGACTACGGCCACTTCAACGGAGCCGGCGGCCCCCACAAGACCGTGAACATGCTGGTGTGCCACGATGGATTCAACATGACGGACTTGGTCAGCTATGCCTCCCAGGCCAACGCCGGCCTATCGTGGCCGTTTGGCCCGAGCGACGGGGGCAGCAGCAACAACGAGAGCTCGACCTGGGGCGGCAACCAGGTGGTCCGGCGGCAGGTGATCCGGTCCCTCTGGACCTTCCAGGTACTGAGCCGGGGACTGCCGATGATGGTCTGGGGCGACGAATTCGGGCGGACGGTGAACGGCAACAACAATGCCTACGACGTCGACTCGGCGGCCACCTGGAACAACTACGCCATGATCGGCACCAACAGCCCCGACACGGTCCCGACCGGCGACACGACGGGCGGGACCATGGGCTATGACAACAACCTCGGGACCTTTGCCGGTCCGAATAATGGGAACTTTGCATTCCTGCGGTACCTGCTGCGGCTCCGGGCGGCCCATTCCGCCTTCCGGCAGCAGGACTACAATGAGCCGGTGACCTTCACCAACGCCGACGGATCGGGCGGCTTCAGCGAATGGAGCAGTCCTTCCGCCACGATCTATGTCTCCGGAAGCGCGGTGGGGGACCAGGATTTCGTGGCCATGGTCAACTTCTCGGGCTCAAGCGTCACCTACAGGGTGCCCGCCGGTCCTGCGGGCACCCGCTGGGTCAGGCTCATTGACACGAACAACTGGGCCGAGGCTTCCGGCAACTGCTGGGGCGCCTCCAGCGGCGCGACGATCGGCGGGACCTACGGCGTGGGCAACCAGTCCGTTGTGGTCCTGGAGGCGGTGCCCAGCGCCCGGTGAATCCGTGGTGTGATTTCGCCGATTCGGGCCACTCTGGGTGCCGGTCCGAGCCCGCGCTCCCCCAGCCCCATCGCGCCATGAAATCCGGCGGCCGCCAGGAGCCCCCCTTGGCTCCTTGGCCCTGACCAGGCCATCCGATCTGAAGACGGGGCCCAAAGGGGCCCGGAACTCATTCGCCGTGCCCTGCCGGCGGCGGGACTCCGGCGCCCTCGAATCCTGGGGCGACTCCTAACGCTTGCTCGCCGCGAACTTGATTGCCCCGCGGCCACCATCGGCCTCGCCATCAAAGATCGTGAAGTAGCCATTCATGAGCGGGAGCCCGAGAATCGCCAACCCATCCTGCCCCTGCGTGATTGCGGCCGTGGCCGACCCGACCTTCGGCGAGTTCACCTGCCAGTAGTCGCCGGGAGCCACGGTCAGCGTGACGTCGGCAGCGTCGCCCTGGAGGACAAAGGTGAGATTGGGCCATCCGGAGAGGTTGAGGTCGGCGACCGAAACCGGAGTGTTCTTGAAGATCGACGCCATAAGCTGCGCCTCCTGCGCCGCGCTGAACTTGGAAATGATCGCCTCCAGCAGCTTCGGCCCGAAGTTGAGGCTGTTCGTCCCGCTATCGACAATCGAATTCGACGGCATCCCCTTATGGCCGCGCGCGGCAACATTTATCGCCGTCGTGGTCCCGACTCTCACGGCCTTCAGGTTGGTATTGTACCAGTCGTCCGCCAGGATCTTCGCGGTCTGGAAGGCTCCCGTATACAAATCAGTGCACTCCTCCCCGCCGCCGACAATCAGCCAGCCCTGATTGAGCGGATCATCCCCTGCCGCGGCCCCCTCATGGATACAGGATCGTCTTGTATAGAACGAGATCTTGTCCGAAACGAGGCCTTCCTTGGCCAGCAGCGTCAAGAAAGGCACCACGGTCGCCTGCTTCCCCGCGCCCACGATCTGCTTGCCGGTGTAGCGCTCGGGCCACGTCGGGTCCGGCATCTGAAACGCATCATCGAGCGGCGCGTAGGCCAGCCCGAGAATGCCGTCCGCCTTGCGAAACATGTTGGAGGACGCCTGGTAAGCCACCGCCACCTCGGCACCGGCGACGGTCACCTGCGCTCCATGTCCGCCGACCGTGATGTCGCTTTTCAGGACCGCGCCGGTCCAGCTGCTGCCGTCGCCATAGCTATCCGTCTGGGCCAGGGACGTGACCTGGTCGCCGCCAGTTACGTTCGGATGGTACTTGCTGCCGTTGAGCGCAAGCGCACTGCTTCCGGTGTCCAGGATCACGTTCATCGGCTTCTTGCCCGGGCCGACCTGAATGAGGCCGGTGTAATCACCATCCATATAGATGTTGGTAATCGGAATGCGTGCGGTCTTAGGCATGGGATTTTCTTTTCTGACGTTGGTATGGGTGTGAAGCAGGTCTATGTGCCCAGCATACAGTGTTCTCGGATAATCGATTGCCGTTCACGGACCGCGCCTCAATCAGGCGCACGGCATGCGTAGGCACACTTGCGCGGGTTTCAAACAGAGAAGTTCAGTGGGTATTTGAAATCGAGTCGGGGCCATTATTCCGATGCACCGACCGACGCGCTGGCGAGGATTTAATTGGACAATCCCCTTCCCGCAGATGCCGACTCCGGACGAGCCATTCATCCGCTCAACGCACTCCATTTGCGATCAAGTTCCCGTAGCCGAAAGGTGTCGCCCGTCGTGCTTGAAGACCTGATGCGTCGGGAATAAGAAAACTCCAATGATCTCAGCCTTGAAGGGAGTCTCCATGCGGTTTCCGAGCAAATGCTCTCTTGGGATTGTGGCGGGAGCGGCCATCCTGATGGCCGGCCCCGCAGGCGCTCAGCAAGCCGGCCAGGGCACCCACTCGTCCCCGCCCCTCGATTTCCCCACAGTGCTCTACGGCGCCTCGTACTACCACGAGTACATGCCCTACGAGCGCCTCGACCAGGACGTCGCGATGATGAAGGCCGCCGGACTCAACGTGGTCCGCATGGGCGAGTCGACCTGGAGCCTCTGGGAGCCTGAGGACGGCCGATTCGAATACGCCTGGATGGACCGCGTCGTCGACGCCATGGGGGCCGCCGGCATAAAGGTCATCCTGGGCACGCCCACCTACTCGGTCCCGGCCTGGATGGCCCACCAGCACCCGGAAATTCTGGCGCGCCGGATTCCCGACGGTTTCTATGGCGGCGCCACGGTCGAGGGCGCGTACGGCTACCGCCAGAACATGGACACCGACTCGCCGGCCTACCGCTTCTACGCCGAGCGGCTGATCCGCCACATCGCCGCCCACTACAGGGACAATCCCGCCGTCATAGGCTGGCAGCTAGACAACGAAACCAAGAGCTACGGCGCCGCCAATCCGGACGTCTTCATCGGCTTCCAGCACTACCTTGAGAAGAAGTTCGGCACGCCCGAAGCCCTCAGCAAGGCCTGGTTCCTCAATTACTGGGGCGAGGACCTGCACACCTGGGAGGACCTGCCCACCCGCGACGGCGCGCAGAGCACCGGCTACAAGCTCGAATGGACCCGCTGGAGCCAGCTGCGCGTGACCGATTTCCTCCACTGGCAGGCAGCCCTGGTCCGCGAGTCCGCCTCACCCCGCCAGTTCGTCACCACCGACTACGGCGGAATGATGAGCCGCGACGTCAACGAGGAAGCCGTCGCCGAGGCCCTGGACATAGCGGCCGACAACGTTTACCACCCGACACAGGATCACTTTGACGGCTCCGTGCAGTCCCTGCAGGAGGATTTCAGCCGCTCCCTGAAGCACTCCAACTTCCTGATCACCGAGACCAACGCCCAGACTACCGACTGGTCCTCCTCCAACCAGTACCCGCCCTACGACGGCCAACTCCGGCAGGACGTCTACACCCACCTCTCGAACGGTGCCGACATGGTGGAGTACTGGCACTGGGCCTCTATCGCGGCCAATCAGGAAACGTACTGGAAGGGCGTGCTCTCCCACGATCTGGAGCCCAACCGGGCCTACGCCGAGGTAAGCCGCACGGCCCACGAGCTTGAGAAAGTCGGCCCCCACCTGGTCGGCCTGCAGATACACAGCCAGGTGGCCATTCTGTGGAGCCGCGACTCCCTCAATGCCATCGAGTTCATGCCCTTTGCTGCCGGAGGGCAGCATGGTTACGACTCGCTGGTCCAGCAGATCCACAAGTCCCTCTACGGCCTGAATATCAGCGCCGACTTCGTCTTTCCCACAACCAAGGACTACTCCGGCTACAAGCTGCTCATAGTCCCCGCCCTCTACATCGCGGACGACGCGCTCCTGCAACGCATATCGGACTATGTTAAGGGCGGCGGCCACGTCGTCATGACCTTCAAGAGCGGATTCGCCAATGAGAACTCCGCCGTCCGCTGGGTTCGCGCTCCCGGGCCCTTGCGCGAAGCCGCCGGCTTCAGCTACCAGGAGTTCTCCAACCTCGAGCACCCGCTTGCGCTCAGGGGCGACCCCTTCCACGTGGGCGCCGAGAACCCGGGCGCCAACGAGGTGTCGTATTGGGCCGAGTTCCTCCTCGTCGAGCACGCCAAGGCGATCGCCTTCTACGACCACCCCTTCTTCGGAAGATGGCCAGCCATCACCGAGAACCAATTTGGCGCCGGAACTCTGCTCTACGAAGGCACATGGCTTTCCGACAGGCTGCAGGCGGCCGTCCTGAGCGCCAGCCTGGAGAAGGCCGGACTCGCGGGCCCCGACCAGCAACTGCCTGCCGCGGTCCATGTGCAGCACGGCGTCAACCGCCTCGGCAAGCGCCTCCACTACTACTTCAACTACTCCGGTGCCGAGGTCCGGGCGCCCTATGCGTACGCCTCCGGGACAAATCTGCTCGACGGAAAACCGACGCCCAATTCCGCCGTGCTCACATTGGCGCCGTGGGACCTGGCCATAATCGAGGAGCCTTAATAGCCCTCTCTTTGTACCGCCACGCCACCGGTTGTGAGGCTGTACGCACATCGACGACGTTCTCGCAGGCATTGGATGCGGCATGGCACCGGATCCTTTCCAAGGCCGGAAATGAGCAATCAAAGCACAAGCCTCCTTCCCCGCCATGCGGCGTCCCTCAACCATGAAATCCCCCCAAGCTCCAATTAGAATTCTCCTCACGACGACGTCGTTCCAGGACACGCCCGGGCCGCACCATGCCCTCTTGGAAGACGCCGGATTCGACGTGTTCCGCACGCGCGGTCCGCTCAGCGAGGCCAAGATGCTTGAGCTGGCGGGATCGTTTGACGCCTTTCTTTGCGGCGACGATGCGATCACCCGCGCGGTAATCGCGAGGGCTCTGCCGCGCCTCAAGGTAATCTCCAAGTATGGCATTGGCTTGGACAAGATCGACGTGGCCGCGGCCACGGAACTCAGGGTGCCCGTCCTTTTCACGCCGGGCGTCAACCACACGACCGTGGCCGAGCACACGTTTGCGCTGTTGCTCGCCGCTATGCGCAACATCGTGCCTGAGGTTAATTCTGTCGCCAGGGGCGAGTGGAAGCGCATCACGGGCCGAGAGCTGTGGGGAAAGACGCTTGCGATCGTTGGGCTGGGCCGGATCGGCAAGGAGGTGGCCATACGGGCCTCGGCGTTCGGCCTCAAGCTCATCGGCTACGACGTGTTCTGGGACGAGGAGTTTGCAGGCAAGTACGCCATTGGGCGCTTTGCGTCCATCGATGCGCTGCTCGAGCAAGCCGATGTCGTATCCCTCCACACCAGCCTCAACGCCGAAACCCGCCATCTCATCAACGCCGGGAACATCGGCAAACTCCGGAAAGGCGCGGTGATCGTCAACTGTGCCCGGGGAGAACTCGTGGAAACTGCGGCGGTAGCTGGCGCCCTTCGATCAAACCATCTGCTAGCCTACGCCGCGGACGTCCTCGAAGAGGAGCCGCCTTCTAAGGGTTATCCCCTGCTTGGCCTGCCGAACGCGATCATCACCCCTCACATCGGGTCCCGTACCTACGAAAGCGTTGCGCGGCAGGCCACTTGCGCGGTTGAGAACCTGGTGCTTTTTCTTGGCGGCAAACAGCCGCACGCGCGCGCCAATCCGTTCTGACGAACGCGCAGACGCCACCCGATTTATCGCCGCGGCCGCGTCCACTGATCGAGAGTCCACATCTATCCGTGGCTCCAATCAGGGCTGGCAAGCCGGGCTATCCCCTCGGGCAGGAATAGACAACTGGAGTCAGTCGTATCAACATCAACAGACCATCCAGACCGGACCCGAAGGCGGTCCGGAAATGGGCATCCGCTCTGTCGTGCAAAATCCCTTGGCGCCTCGCCGATCCGAACACGCTCCTTCAGCAGTTCTTGCCAGCAATCTGAATTCCTTGGGGGCGGTGAGGCAGAAAGTATCGGGGCCATGAACGACGTTGTGTGCCGGATGGCCCGCGACCTGGCTGGTTTGGGCGTAAGAAGAGCGGGCACCCTTCTGGTCCATTCGTCCCTCAAATCACTCGGAAAGCTGCCGGACGGGCCCGAGACCGCGGTTGAGGGCCTGCTCGAGGCGCTTGGGAGCGAAGGGACTCTCCTGATGCCCGCGCTCTCCTACGAGACGGTCAAGGCGGAGAACCCGGTGTTCGACGTCTTGAGCACGCCGTCCTGCGTCGGCGCGCTGCCCGAGTTCTTCAGGAAGAGAACCGGAGCTATACGGAGCGTCCACCCCACTCATTCGGCATGCGGGATCGGACCCCGCGCCGGGAGCATGCTCGGCGAGCATGCCCGGGATGTGACGCCCTGCGGCGCGAATTCGCCCTATTTCAAGCTCGGAAAGGAGGCCGGCCAGATTCTGTTCCTCGGCTGCGGCCTGAAGCCCAACACCTCGATGCACGCCGTGGAGGAGCTCATCGAGCCCCCCTACCTTTACAACGGATGGGTGGATTACAGGATCAGGCTGGCTGACGGCAGCGCGGCGGCAATGAGGGTCAGGAGCCACGGTTTCAAGGGCTGGCGGCAGAGGTACGACAGGATCGAGACCGTCATGGCCGGGGATGGCATCAGCGCCGGCAGGGTCCTTTCCGCGGACTGCTTTCTCCTGGAGGCGCCTGCCCTCTGGCGGAAGGCACACCAGGCCTTGAAGGAGGACCCGCTGTTCTTCGTGGACAGGATGGCATAGTCGCCTCCGGGAAGGATCTCCGCCATGAAACGACCATACCGAGCCGGCTTTGCCCGGCGTGATCTGAATGAGGGCAGAGTCCTGCCAGCCGAGGGGTTCCTGGCGCCCCTGGAAGTGCGGTGTCTCGTCGTGGAAACCGACTCCGGCCTGGCATGCTGGGTCGTGTATGACCTCACCTGCATGTTCCTCGAGCAGGCCACGGCGATCCGCACGGCTGTCGCGGCGGCACTTGGCTGCGGGCGCGAGGCTGTTGTCGTGCATTGCACGCACACGCACTCAGTCCCGGATTTCTTCCTCGCATTTCCCGTGGAGGTGCTGGCAGAGGGGGCTGTTGCCGCCGCAAGCGGGGCCCGGGCCCACATGCGGCCCTTCAGGCTGGTCGAGGCCACCGCCGACGTTGGAAATCGCTTCAGCATCCTGCGGCGAAAATTCCTGCCCGGAATCGGCGCTTTCACGGTGTGGTATGGCTATCGCCTTGAGAATGGACGTCCGGACGGTGCCCCCCTCATCAGGGAGCAGGCAGAGCGGGTGTTCGGGCGTCGCCATGCCCAGATCCCTGAACTCGCGGGCCCGATCTGGTTTGATGATCCGGTCGACCCGCTGGTGCAGGGACTCGTCTTCGTGGGCAGCGACGACAAGCCCATCGGAAGCCTGATTCGTTTCTCCGCGCACCCGCACACCACCTCGCATGTTCAGAGGCTGCGATATCATCCCGATTTCCCGGGATTTGCCAGGAACGCCGTGGAACGCGAGCTCGGTGGAGTGTGCATCTACCTGACCGGTCCGTGCGGCGATATCGTCCCCAAGGAGGAGATGCAGTTCAGAATGCCGCCGGTGGGTGAACGCCCGGCTGGCGCCGAGAGAAATTTCGGGCCCAGCTACTGGCATAAGGAGGCTGTGCCCGGCGATGCCCTGCGCGTGGCGCAGGACATCGGGGAAAACCTCGCGTCAGCTGTCGTGGCACGGCTGAGGCGCGGAGCCCGCCGACAGCCGCCGGATGCCCGGATCTCCACGAAATCCCGTTACTGGGCCGTTGAACCGTGGCAGCCGCCCGTGGTCCGCGCAAAGACCGTCAGCCTGACGGTGCCGATCCGGGAGAACTACGCGGCATCATCGGCTGCAGCGGCGTCCGCCCAGGACGCCGAAACCAGGCGCCTGCTCAAGCTCCAACGGAGCGAGGAAGCGGACCGAACTTCGCCATGGGAGATTCGGTCGCTCGCGGACCGGGTGCAGCAGCTTGGCCTCGAGGCCCTTGATATTCGCTGCCTCCCGGCCGGCGCGCTCCGCTCTGGGCAGGTGACTCTGGAAATGGGGCTCCTGCAGCTTGGCGACATCATCCTGGCTGGAATCCCGAGCGAACCCTGCGTTGGAAGTTCGATCCGCCTGCGCGCCAACACGCTCGGCGACAGGCTGTGGACAGTCTCCCTGGTCAACGGTTGGATCGGCTACCTGGCCGGCTCGTTTGACTGCCTCGCAGGGGGCTACGAGAGCGCCCGGACGCCGCTGCCTCCGAATGGCCTGGACCAGTACGATGCCCAAGCCTGCGAAGCGATCCGGGGAATCATGGGATGACCCGGGCGATGCCCGTCCCCAGGACCGCTGTTGCGGAGTACATGGTTTCAAATTCCCAGCCGCCTATCTAGAAGCCAGGGGGTCCTGTAGCCCCCGAACGGGCTTCCCCCCCCTGCAATCCGACCAAATTGTCCGCCACCCCGACCCAAGCACCGCAGGAGCCTAGCCCCAGGCTGTTGGGATTCCGCGAGAAATCCTCGTTCGGCTTCGGCAACCTGGCGTCCTGCCTCTACTGGCAGACGTTCATGGCGTACCTTGCGATCTTCTATACAGACGTATTCGGGATAGGGGCCGCCGCGGCGGGCACGATGATCGGCCTGAGCCGGGGCATTGACGCGTTCTTCGACCCCGTCATGGGCATGCTGGCCGACCGCACCAGGACGCGCTGGGGCAAATTCCGGCCTTTCCTGCTCTGGTTCTGCGTGCCGCTGGCCGTCATGGGCGTGCTGACATTCACAGTGCCGAATCTCGGTGCCTCCGGAAAGCTTGTCTGGGCCTATGTCACCTACAACGCGGTGATGCTGCTCTACACCGCCATCAACATCCCCTACACGGCGTTGCTTGGCGTCATCTCGCCCAACCCGAACGAGCGGACCACGCTCGTCTCGTTCCAGCTCGTGGGCGCCTTTGCCGGGGGCATCATCGTCTCGGCGACGCTGCTGCCCATGTCGAAGGTGGGAGGATGGCTGGGCGCCAGGACCGTGGAGCGCGGGTGGCAAATGTCATTCGTGATCTATGGCATCGCCGCGGTGATCTTTTTCCTAACCACGTTCTTCAATACCCGCGAGCGCGTCAGCCCCCCAAGGGCACAGAAGACGTCGGTGCTTCGCGACCTCGGGGACCTGGTCACAAACGGGCCGTGGCTGATAGTGCTCGCGACGACGATCACCTTCATCCTCTCCGGGGCGATCAGGAGCAGTGTGACCGCGCACTACTTCAAGTACTACGTCGGCTCGCAGACGCTGACCTTGCCCTCTTTCCTGCCCAGGTCCGCCGCCGGCACGCAGGTCTGGGGCTGGGAAAGCCTCGTCTCGGTGTTCAACACCAGCAATCAGATCGCATCCCTGGTCGGAGTCATAATGATCCCGTTTTTTGCGAGGATCGCGGGCCGAAAGGCTGCGGTCGTCGCCCTGTTCATCATCCTGATCGCGTCGACCGCCTCCTTCTATTTCCTTGGACCCGACCAGATCCCGCTGATCTTTGGGATCAATCTGTTCGCCTCCGTTACGGGCGGCCCGCTGGTCGCCCTGCTCTGGGCCATGTACGCCGACACGGCTGACTACGGGGAATGGAAGCGTGGCCGCCGTGCGACGGGCCTCATCTTTTCCGCGTCCATCTTTTCCCAGAAGCAAGGCTGGGCGATCGGGGCTTGGGTGGCCCTCGCCCTGATGCAGAGCGTGGGCTTCGTCGCCAACACAGCCCAGACCCCGGGTTCGCTCCACGGACTGGTGCTGCTGATGAGCGTGATTCCGGCGTCGCTCGGCGCCCTGTCGGTCGTCCTCGTGCTCTTCTATCCGCTGAATGAGGCGAGATTGTCGCGAATCACATCCGAACTGAAGGAGCGCCGCGCCCTCGAAGCCGCGGGAAACGATCGGATAACGCCCCCGGTTTCTTAGTTGAGCGGCGCGCATGCGGTTCGTTGAGCCAGGGTTGTGCCTGGTCGATCTGGTTCGTCCGTGTTGATGTGCCTGGCGTCGGTGGCCCATCACGGCCAACGGGGGGTTTGGATTGTCCGCTCATGCAGTACGTCCGTGCATTTTCGTCCAGATAAAGCCTGGGTTGTTCACTGCACTATTGCTTGTTGCGTATTTCCATTATCCGGGATCCGGAACCCCATCTGTGTCTTCGCGTCTAGCGTAACCCCTCCCGTCCTGGGGAATGCAAAGGCAGACATGCTAGAATGATCACCCCTGTGTGATTCCTGGACCGAGTCACCGCCGCATGCTGTCGTAGCGCGCCTTCGCGGGCAGATGCCCGACCATTTGATCCATGTCCGGGCCGGTGTTGGTCCAGGACGTCAGCCCGTATGACGGGAGATTGTTGCGCTGGCAGCGCGCCACCGATGGAGTCCGAACCGGGCTCCCGAGGAGGCCCGGGCTGCGCCGCCAATTCCAAGATCACACCCGACATGAACAATCCCACGGCTCGGTCCTGGCTCTGCATGCTTGCGGTCTCGGCGCTGGCGCTGCAGGCGGCCGGCGCCGCGGAGACGGTGGGACTCACCGAACTCGACCTGACACGCCTGCAATATGCCGGTTGGGAGAAGCCGCAGATCGACCGGACGCAGTCCGGGAAGCCGCTCTCCATTGCCGGCCGGGAATTCGAACACGGGGTCGCAACCTACGCCACTGGCTCCCTCTGGCTCGAACTAGACGGACGAACGGAACGGTTCACCGCATCGGTCGGGGTCGACGACTCCGCAACCGGCGCCAACGCGGCCGTGGTTTTCGAGATCTTCGGGGACGACCGCAGACTTTGGGAGTCGAGGGCCCTGAAGCGGGGCGAGCCCGCGCAGGCGGTGGACCTCGGCCTGCACGGCGTGCATTCGCTGTTGCTCAAGATCGACCATGCCGGCGAAGGCGACGGCTCCGGCCTGGGCGATTGGGCCGACGCCCGCTTCTCGTTTGCCGGCGCCCGGCCGCGCACGGTTCCGACGCCGCAGGAGACCGCGGTCATCCTCACACCCAAGCCGTCCGCGGCGCCGCAAATCAACGGACCGCGCGTCTACGGCTGCAGGACCGGCCACCCCTTCCTCTTCCGTATCCCGACGACCGGCGAGCGTCCGGTCAGGTTCTCTGCCGACGCTCTGCCAGCGGGGCTGCGGCTCGATGCCGACAACGGATACATCACCGGCACCGCCCCCCCACGAGGCACGTATGCCGTGACGTTGCGGGCAGAGAACCGGCACGGCGCGGCAGTGCGGCTGCTTAGGATCGTCAGCGGCGACAAGCTCGCACTGACGCCGCCGATGGGCTGGAACCATTGGTATGCCTATTATAACCGCATTACGGACCCGATGATCCGCGAGGCCGCCGACGCGATGGTTCGCTCCGGAATGGCCGACGCAGGCTATGCCTACGTCAACATCGACGACTGCTGGATGAATACCGCCGCGGACGCCCAGCACCAGCCCGACCCGCTTCGCACGGGGCCCTTCCGCGACGCACAAGGCAACATCGTGCCCAACAGGCACTTCCCCGACATGCCTGCGCTCACGGCCTACATCCACGCGAAGGGCCTCAAGGCCGGCATCTACACTTCGCCCGGTCCGCTAACCTGCGGCGGCTACTGCGGCGCCTACCAACACGAGGAACAGGACGCGAGGCAGTTCGCAGAATGGGGCTTTGACTTCCTGAAATATGACTGGTGCTCCTACGGCCACATTGCCGAGGGAGGAGACCCCAGGGCGCCCAATATTCCGCTTTGGGGCCACGGCAGTCCCAACCTCGAGGGCTACCAACGCCCGTACCGGTTGATGGGTGGCATCCTGAACAAACTGCCGCGCGACGTCGTCTTCAACCTTTGCCAATACGGAATGGCCAATGTCTGGGAGTGGGGCGCGGAGGTGGGCGGTCAATCATGGCGGACGGCCGGCGACCTCGGCGGCGAATTGAACCGCATTTTCGCCGTGGCGCTGAAAAACGCGGAGCACCGCGAATGGACGAGGCCAGGCGCCTGGAACGATCCCGATTACATCCAGATCGGCTACATCGGTGACGCGCGCACCAACGGCGAGCCGAGGCCGTGCCCGCTCACGCCGACCGAGCAGTACGCGTTCATGTCGCTGTGGTGCCTGAGCGCGGCGCCCCTCTTCTACAGCGGCGACATGGGCCGGCTCGATGAATTCACGCTCAACGTCCTCTGCAACCCGGAGGTCATTGCGGTGGACCAGGACCCTCTCGGCGAGTGCGCCCGCGTCGTGCCGCTGACTCCCGAGACGTTCCTGATGGTCAAGGACCTCGAGGACGGCGGCAAGGCCGTCGGCTTTTGCAACCGCGGCGAAATCACGGCGGGCATTGTCGCAAAGTGGGCCGACCTCGGCGTCAGCGGCCGGCAGATGGTCCGGGACCTCTGGCGCCAGCGTGACCTCGGCCCTTGCGAGGGCGCGTTCGAGGCGTCCGTGCCACGCCACGGCGTGGCGCTGGTGCGCCTGGCACCGCACAGCGACTGATCGCGTCCGCCACATCCCCGGTGACAACCTTGCTCCCCACGCTTGGCGATCCGACGCAGGAAGCCGGGCTCAACCCTGCCTACGTATGGTTCGTTTCCTCGGTGGCGGCCCTTGGGGGCCTCCTATTCGGCTGGGACTGGGTTGTGATCGGCGGGGCGAAGCCCTTTTTTGAGAGCTTCTTCAAGCTGGGGGACCCGGCGCTGGTCGGATGGGCGACCAGCTGCGCCCTCGTGGGCTGCCTCTTCGGCGCGGTAGGCGCCGCGGCGCTCAGCGACAGATTCGGCAGGAAGCGCCTGCTCATCCTCTCGGCGTCGATCTTTGCGGCGACATCAATCGGCAACGCGCTGGCGCCCACATTTTCCGCCTTTGTGGCCTGGCGAATCCTTGGCGGCGTGGCCATCGGCCTCGCCTCGAGCCTTTCTCCGCTGTACATCTCGGAGGTCGCCCCGGCCCGGATGCGAGGCAGGCTTGTTGCCACCAACCAGCTCACGATCGTGGTCGGCATACTGCTGGCCCAGGTCATCAACTGGTACCTCGTGCGGGGCCTGCCTGCCGGGGCCACCGATGGGTACATCCGTGACTCCTGGTTCGGAAGGCAGGGTTGGCGTTGGATGTTTGGCGTGACCGCGGCGCCGTCCGTGCTGTTCCTGGCGGGCATGTTTCTTGTGCCCGAGAGCCCCCGGTGGCTAGCCAAGGTCGGTCGGGTCGCAGCGGCCCGGGGCATACTCACAAGGATCGGCGGGCCGCGCTATGCTGACGAGGCTATCGGCGACATGGAGCGATCGGTCCCCTCCGGGGATGATAGAAAGGTCCGCCTCACCGAGTTACTCGAACCGAGGGTGCGCAAGGTGCTCGTCCTCGGGGTGGTCCTGGCTGTCTTCCAGCAATGGTGCGGCATAAACGTGATTTTCAACTACGCCGAGGAGATCTTCAAGGAGGCGGGCTATGACATCTCGAGCGTCCTCAAGAACATTGCGTGGACGGGATCCGTAAACCTCGCGTTTACCTTCGTGGCTCTCGGTCTGGTAGATAAGCGGGGACGCCGTCCACTCATGCTTCTCGGCGCAGGCGGCCTTGCGCTCATCTATGCGGCCATCGGGGCCTGCTACCTAGAGGGGATCAAGGGGTTGCCCCTGCTTCTCCTGGTCCTTGCGGCCATTGGATGCTATGCAATGTCCCTGGCCCCTGTTACGTGGGTGATCATCTCGGAGATTTTTCCGAACCGCATTCGGGGTGCGGCGGTTTCGGTCGCTGTCGCGTCGCTTTGGATAGCATGCTTTCTCCTGACCTACACATTTCCCATCCTCAACGCCCGCCTGGGTGCGGGCGGAACCTTCTGGCTCTACTCGGCGATTTGCGCCGCCGGGGCCGTGTTTATCCTGAAACGACTCCCTGAGACAAAGGGGCGTACCCTGGAGCAGCTTGAGGTGCAGCTTATCAAGACAAGGTGATCGTTGCATGGCCAAGCCCTGAGACTCGCATCAGCCTCCGTTCATCGCATTTGGCCATGAGCCCTTGGTTTCTGCCGCGAACCCTTGTCCCAATGGAGAATTACGATTTGCAAGAAGGCAGAACACCCGATTACGGGCTTTGGGCATCCCGGGACCGGATTTTGAATTCTTCAACAGCAAGCGAGGTCGTCCCATGAAGCGAGTGTCTCTGGCGCTGCGCCATCTGCTGGCGGGTTTGCCCCTGGCGTTGGGCTCCGCATCGGCAGCCCCAGCCGGCGGCGATTTGCCGAGCTATCTCGACTCGAAGCAGCCGGTTGAGAAGCGCATCAATGACCTGATGAGCCATATGACGCTCAGGGAAAAGGTGGGGCAGCTCAATCTGCCGTGCGTTTACGTGCCTGAGCTGGGGACGGACATTCCTGCCAAGCAGGAGGCCTGCAGGCGGTTCGCGGCTGGAACCTACACGCACGAGATTGGACCCGGTTGCGGTTTTTTCACGCTCGCGGACCAGATACTGCCCGAAGGAAACCCCCGCCACACCGCCGAATTCTTCAATGGACTGCAGAGGATCGCGGTCACCCAGACACGGCTGAGGATCCCCCTGCTGGAGGACGAGGAGGGGACCCACGGTGCAATGTATGCCGGTGCGACGGTCTTCCCGGAGGGCCTGGCCATTGGCAGTTCGTTTGACCCCGACTTGGTGAAGGCGGTTTACGCGGCTTCGGCCGCGGAGGCCCGAGCCGTCGGCATCAACATGCTCTCCACACTGGTGATGGAACTGGATCGCGACCCGCGCATGGGCCGAAATGAGGAAGCCTACACCGAAGACCCCTATCTTGGCATGCGCATCGGCGAGGCGATCGTGCGCGGCACGCAGGGCGCCAACGTTTCCAGCCCCGACAGGGTCATCGCGGTGCTGACGGATTTTCCCACGCAGAGCTCCCCCGCCGGCGGCCTGGAACGCGGGGCTATCGAGGTGTCGGAACGCTCGCTGCGGGAGAACGACATGCTTCCCTGGATTGGGGCAATCACCAAGGCCGGGGGATTGGGAGTGATGGCGGGTTACCCCGAGATCGACGACGTCCCGGCACACGACTCTGAAAAGTGGCTGAGCAACGTGCTGCGCCAGGAGCTGGGCTTCCAGGGCGTCGTGGACAGCGAAGGCGACGGTTTCTCGACCTTGCTCTACGAGCGCATCGTTCCAACCCAGAAGGAGGCCGGCGAGCTGGGGCTCAAGGCCGGAGTCGATCTGAACATCACGTATGAGTCCGCCTACATGGGCCCACTTGTCGAGGCTGTGGAGGAGGGACAGGTCCCCATGGCGCTCGTGGACCGGGCGCTGCGCAGAGTCCTGAACCTGAAGTTCCGCCTGGGCCTCTTCGAGAATCCCTACGTCGACGTGGAAAGGGCAGCAGGCGTCGTGCACTCGCGGGAGAACCAGGACCTTGCTCTGCGTGCCGGGCGCGAGGGGATCGTCCTCCTGAAGAACGCCAGAAACCTGCTTCCGCTCAACAAGGGCCTGAAATCGGTGGCGGTGATCGGCCCGAACGCGGGAAACGTGATGAATCAGATAGGTGATTACTCGCCCCGCACCATCCCCCAGCACTTGGTCTCCATCCTGGAGGGGATCAGGGGCAAGCTCGGACCGGGCGCCAGTGTGACGGCCGTGAATGGCTGCGAGGTCACGGGGGCGGACAGGAGTGGATTCGCCGCGGCCATCAGCGCAGCAAAAAGCGCCGAGGTGGCAATTGTGGTGGTCGGCGAAAGCCAGGCAACGGACGGCGAGGGCCACGACGTCGCCAGCCTGGACCTGACGGGCGTGCAGGAGGAGCTTGTCCGAGATGTTTGCGACACCGGAACCCCGACCGTGGTGGTGCTGGTCAACGGTCGACCGTTGTCGATCCGCTCGATCGCCGAGTTCGCGCCGGCCATCGTGGAGGCGTGGAGGCCCGGTGAGCGAGGGGGAACAGCCGTTGCCGATGTCCTGTTCGGCGACTACAACCCAAGTGGCCGACTGGCCATCAGCATTCCACGCCACGTCGGGCAATTGCCTGTGTACTACAACTATAAGCCGTCCAAGGAATACTGGATGGACCGGGGGGGCTACGTGGACATGCCCGCCACCCCGCTTTATCCCTTTGGTTATGGCCTGAGCTACACCAGTTATGAGTATGGCAATCTTCGCATTGAGCCGGCCGTGATCCATCCGGGGGGCAACTCGCGCGTGAGCGTGGACGTAAAGAACATCGGTGAGCGCGCGGGCGTAGAGACGGTCCAGCTTTATGTCCGCGAGACGTACGCCCCGGTCTCATTGCCGGTCAGGCAACTGCGCGGGTTTGAGCGCGTGGCGCTGCAGCCAGGGGAGAGGAAAACCGTGACGCTACCCCTGACACCCGAGGACCTGCAGTTGCTCGACACAGATATGCACTGGCGGGTCGTGCCTGGCGATTTTCAGATCATGGTCGGAAGGTCGTCGGCAGACATGCCCCTACTGGGAAGTCTGAAAGTGACGCCGTAGCATGGCGGGCGGGGCGCCCCCGGTTCCCTTGATGGCAAGAGGGATCGTTGGCGCGAGGCCCGCGGCGACCCAGGCGCTACGCTGTCAAGCCGCTTAGGTCTGCCTCAAGCCTCTTGTTCTCCCTAAGCAGGTCGTCCATCGTGAGCTTGGTGCGGCGCAGGGCCGCTTCGCGGCCCAGCGCAACCGTCAGCACCCCGTCGACGGCGCGCGGCACCGTCAGGTTCTCAAAACGGCCTCCGACGATGTTCCTGTAGAACTCGGCGATGTTTCGCTCGACGCCGCTCAGGTAGAGATTGTCGACGGTGCCGACGTAATGCATGGGCCCGCCGCGCACGGAGACTTTTCCCGCGTAGGCGACGAGCGCAGTGGCGTTTTGCCCGGCAATGTGGCACATCAAGCCGCCGCCTTCGGAGGCGCTGCTGTTCGGCAGCGCCTCGCCGAAATGATTGTGCACCAGGCCGTCGGCGTATTCATATACCAGGGAGCATACGTCGGGGCTGTCGCCGTGCGGGTGCGGCCGGCAGATGCGCGAAGCGCCGCTTGCAGCCACGGGGCGGCGCCCGAGCACCCAGATTGCGGCGTCCAGCGCGTGAATATCAAACGCATTGATGTAGCCGCCGCTGAGTGCGAGGTCGTTGTCCCAAGTGAGGTGCTGCATCCGGCTCTCGATCGTCGCCGTCTTCGGGGGATCGTCATGGCCCCCCGCCACGCCCGAGGTCCGGATTTCAGCGAGCGGGCCCAGCGCGCCCGCGCGCACGCGCTCGGCGACCTCGATGTTCGACGGATCCGTCGACACCTGGTAGTCGACCATGAAACAGCGCTGCCTTTGGGTCGCGAGCATCCCGGCGGCCGCAATCTTCCCCGCGCCGGGGGCGTCCACGGCCACCGGCTTGGCCATGTAGACGTGCAGACCCGCCGCCACGGCGGCGCTCGCGTGCTCCGGATAGAAATACGGAATCGCCTCAAGCGCCACCGCCTCGACCCCGCTCTCGATGACGCGCTTATAGCCGGAAAGGCCGGAGAACCGGCGCGCCTTGTCCACGCCAAGCGCGTCGCCGCACTTGGCGGCGACGTCCGGGAAATAATCCGCCACCGCATGCAGCACGTAGCCGCCATGCGCCTGAAAGAGGCCGGCGATCCAGCTGCCGCGTTCGCCGTTTCCGATCACGCCGATCTTGATCTTGCGCTTGTACTCGACGGGGGGCGCCTCGACGGCGTCCGCGGCGCGACCGACCTTTCCGGCCAGCATTGCCGCGGAGGCCAGTGCGCCAAATGTGCCGCCAAGGAATTCGCGGCGGGAGCAGTTCGAGAGATCTTCCATAGATACTTTGTTTGGGGTTAAGAATAGAGCGCTGAGCCCGAGGCCCCGCGCGCCGAAGGCCGCGCTAGAACTCGTCGAACGCCACCTGGCCCTCGGGGACGCCGACTTCCGACAGCATCCGCAGGCACGCCTTGATCATCATCGGCGGCCCGCACAGGTAGTATTCGGCGGCACCCGGATGGGCGTGGTCGCGCAGGTGGTTGCCGAGCACAACCTCATGGATGAAGCCCTGGTGGCCGGTCCAGTCGTCGGCGGGCAGCGGCGAGGAGAGCGCCAGGTGGAACGCGAAGTTCGGGTGCCGCGCGGCCAGCCCGCGGAAATACTCCTCGTAGAAGATCTCCTGCCTCGAGCGCGCGCCGTACCAGAAGCTGACCCTGCGGGCGGTGCGCTCGGTCTCGAAGAGGTGCGAGAGCTGGGCGCGCAGCGGGGCCATCCCGGCGCCCCCGCCGATCATGACGATCTCGCGCTGGGTGGGCTTCACGTGGAAATCCCCGAACGGACCGATGGCCGTCACGGCGTCGCCCGGCCTCAGGCCAAAGACGTAGGCCGAGCCGACGCCTGGCGGGCAGTCCTGCCCGGGGGGCGGCGTGGCGATCCGGACGTTGAAGCGCAGGAGGCGCTCGAGCTGCTGGTTGCTGGCGATCGAGTAGTTGTTGCGCCGCCCGGTCTCGGCATGCCGGGCCACGAGGTCGAACACATGCTGGGTCTCCCAGACCGAGGCGAAGGGGGCCGGGATGTCGAAGTCCCTGAACCGGATTTCGCCGTACGGCGGGATGTCCACCTGGAGGTAGTCCCCGGGCGTGAAGGCAACCCGCTCGGCCGCGTCCACCGGCTCGAGGACCAGCTCCTTGATGAACGTGGCCACGCTCCGGTTGCTGACGACGCGCAGGGAATACGCCCTCTGGGCGCGGGCGCCGGCCCCCCCGGCGCGCATGACGTTCAGGTGGAGCCGGCCGCGCCGCTCCTCCAGGGGATACGTGGCGAGGCCCCGGCAGACAGGGGCGCGCGCGGGCGAGCCGTCCAGGAGACTGAAGCGCCCGTTGTGCTTGGGGCATTCCAGCTCCGTCCCGATCACGAGGCCGTCGCCAAGGTGCGTGTTGCCGTGCGTGCACATGCCGTCGGTCGCGTAAAGACGCCCCTCCGCGTCGCGGCACAGCGCAAAGGTTTTTCTTCCGTGGTTGAACCTGATCACCTCGGCGGGCCCCAGGTCGGCGGCGGCGCAAACCTCGATCCAGCCCGCGGCGTCGGGCCTGGCGTCCGAGGCGCGGGCGCCCTCGCTGAGGCGGGGCTTCGGCGCCGGGAGGGCGCGCTTGACGTGGTAGGCCGGGTCCCTGGCCTGCCTGATTAGCGACGGGACAATCTCCCTCCAGGCATTGATCAGGCCCGGGTAGGGCCGGGGGCAGTCGTCCTTCACCAGCGCGTGCAGCCTGGGGAGGGCGTGGTAGGGAACCAGCGGGAACATGTGGTGCTCCACGTGGTAGTTCATGTTCCAGTAGAGGTACCGGTGGATCGGCCCCATGTATACCGTCCGGCAGTTGAGCCGGTGGTCGAGGACGTTCTCGGCGAGGCCCGCGTGCTGGGTGAGCCCGTAGACGACCATGAGCCAGGTGCCGAAGAGGTTCGTGAAGCCCACGAGGAAGAGGGGCAGAAGGCTGCGCATGAAGACCGAGAGGCCGATCACCCCCAGGTAGATGAGCACGTAGACGCGCGCGTTGCGGTAGACCTTGGGATACTCGATCTCGGGCACGTAGGTCTTCTCCTCCGGCAGCATCCGGCCCAGGGCGTGGACGCAGATCTTCCTGAAGTAGATCCGGTAGACCCCGATGTTGAAGAAGCTCATCGCAACCGCCGCCAGGTTCGGGGGACGCGGCACGGCGATCTCCGGGTCCCGCCCGACGATGATGGTGTCGCTGTGGTGGCGCGTGTGGCTCCAGCGCCAGATCGTGGACTCGCGCATGACCATGAACGACGCGACCTCGTAGAGGGCGTTGTTCATCCAGTCCGTCCGGAACGCGGTGCCGTGCCCCGCCTCGTGCCAGCGGGAGTCGGAGGTCGAGGCGTAGAGCATCGCGTAGGCGGCGTAGGGCAGGGCCGCCCACCAGGATCCCCAGAGTGCGCAGGTCGCTGCGCCAAGCCCCAGGATGAGGGCAAACCAGATGATCGTGTCCCGGATTGCGGGCCCGTTGCGGCGTTCCAGGAGCCTGCGCAGGGTCTCGCGAGGAACGGGGCACTGGTACCAGTCGGCCTCGGCGAGGCCCTTCTCAATGGCGCGGGCTGCGTCGAGCCCGACCAGGCTGTAGTCCAGCTTTGCGGGCGGGCCGGCGAGGGTGGCGGTGGCGTGGTCGTCGCTCACGTGGGTTGATAGGACAGCGGCCGCCTGTCGGTGGCAAACGCGTATACGGTGCGCCGGGTCTGCGGGAGGCCGGGCCTGACAACGATGTCGCCGAAGGCCTCCACGCGGCCCGCGTGCGGGTAGCCTTCGCATTCCAGGCACAGCCCCGAATGGGGGCCGTAGGGCGCGCCCGACTTCCCGGCCCGCCCTCCGTCGAGGGCAACGCCCGTGTAGAACTGGATGCACGCGTCGTTCGTCGCCACCTGGAGCACGCGGCCCGAGGCGGGATCGGCGACCCTTGCCGCGGGCGTGGGCTCCGCGGGCAGGGACCCGCCGGCGGGGCGCAGGAGGTAAAGGTCGCCGTGGGCCCCGGCGAGCTCCGGCAGGGCGTCGCCCAGCCTGCGCGGCCTCCTGAGGTCGGCCCCCCGGCCGTCCAAGCTCTCGCGGCGGTCCGACGGCGCCATGGAGGAGCCGGCCGGCACGTAGGCGTCGGCGCATACGGAGACCTCATGGTCGAGGACGGTGCCCGAGCCATCGCCCGCCAGGTTGAAGTAGCCGTGGTGGGTGAGGCTCACCGGCGTCGGCCGGTCCGAGGCCGCCTCTGTCTCGATGACGAGGGCGTTGTCCGCCGTCAGCGTGTACGTGACCGTGATGGAAACCGTGCCCGGGTAGCCCTCCTCGCCGCTCGGGCTCAGGTAGCGCAGGCGCAGCGACGAGCCCCCCGGCGGCGCCTCCGCGGGATGCGCCGACCAAACGCGCCGGTCGAGCCCGCGCCTGCCCCCGTGGAGGTGGTTGGGCCCGTCGTTCAGGGGGAGGAGGTGCTCGCGGCCGTCCACGAGCAGCCTTCCCCCGCCGACGCGCCCGGCTATGCGCCCCACGATGGCGCCGTGGTAGGCCCGGCCCTCGACGTAGGCCTGCAGGCTGTCGAATCCGAGCACGACGTCGGTGCACCGGCCGTCCCGGTCGGGCACCCGGAGCGACCTCACGATGCACCCGTACGTCAGGACCTCGGCGGAGGCGCCCGAGGAGTTGGAAAGGGTGTGCGCCTCGACGGGTTCACCGGTGGGAAGCTCTCCAAAGGGGCGCGGGTTCATGCGGCTGCTGGGGCGACGCGGCCATGGTAGCCCAAGAGGCCCCGCGGGTCATCTCGCCTTCTGAGAAAAACCTCTCATAATTTGATCCCATGCTGGAGGACCTCAAGCTGGGAAGCAGGTACGACGGGCTCATCTACCTCGTGGAATCTGCGCGCAACCCGCCGACCATAAGGAGCCACCACCACGCGGAGCTGGAGCTGAACCTCGTGGTGCGGGGATCGATCAGCTACGTCGTCGGGGGCCGGCGCCTAACGTTTGGCCGGAGGACGCTCCTCTGGCTGTTCCCGTCGCAGGAGCACCAGCTGGTCGGGCGCTCAAGCGACGCGGAGATGTACGTCGCCGCCTTCAAGCCGTCGCTCATCAGGCGCTCCTGCCACAGCCCGGCTTACGAGGGGCTGATGCGGGACTCCCCCCCGGCGGACGGCGTGCTCCACACCGTGCTCCCCCTGGAGACCTTCGACCTCGTGAGGAAGACGATGGACGGCCTCATGGAGGCCGCGCCCGACCCGGACATCCTGAACCGCGAGGCCGGCTTCGGCGTCAACCCGGGCTTCCGCTACGGCCACGGCGACCCCGACGGCCTGAACGCGGGGCTGCACCACCTGCTCCTCCTCTGCTGGCGCTGCCAGAGCGCGGGGACGTCCCCCAGCGGGGCCGTGGCCGTGCATTCCGCGGTAATGCGGGCGCTCGAGGTCCTGAGCGAGGGCAGTGACAAGGTCCGGCTGGGCTCCCTCGCGCGGGAGTGCGGGGCCAGCGGCGCGCACCTGAGCCGGATGTTCACCAGCCAGATCGGCCTCCCGATGAACCGCTACCGCAACTCCGTGCGGCTGAGCCGTTTCCTTGAGTTCTATCGGGGCGCCGGCCGCCGGACGATCACCGAGGCGGTGTACGCCGCCGGCTTTGGGAGCTACGCCCAGTTCCACCGGGTGTTCACGCGGGCCTACGGCTGCGGCCCCCGGGAGTGCCTCAGGCGCTGAGCCCCCTAAGGCTTGTGGAGAGAGGGCGTGGGTGTCGCCACGACCTTCATGTCGCAGAACTCCCGGATCCCCTCCTCGCCGCCCTCGCGGCCCAGGCCGCTGTACTTGACGCCCCCGAAGGGGATCTCGGCCCGCAGGGGGCGCCACTCGTTCACGCCCACGATGCCCACGTCGAGCGCGTCGGCCACGGCGTTCGCGAGCGACAGGTCGCTCCCGTAGACGTATCCCGCTAGGCCGAAGGGCGTGGAGTTCGCCCTGCGCACCGCCTCGGGCACGCTGTCGTATGCGAGGAGCGCCATCACGGGGCCGAAGATCTCCTCGCGGGCGACACCCATGTCGTCCGTGACCCCCCGCAGGATTGTCGGCGGGAAGAAGCTCCCGGCCGCCAGGGCGGCATCCCTCTCGTGGCCCCGGTTTTCCGAGACGAGCTCGGCGCCCGCGCCCAGGGCCCGGTCCACAAGGCCGCGCACGCGCGCGCAGGCCTGGCTGTGGATCAGGGGACCGACGGCGGTTCCGGCCCCGAGCCCGTCGCCGACGCGCAGCGCCTGCCACAGCGGGACCAGCCTCCCGACCAGGTCCTTCTCAAGCTTGGCGGGAACGAAGACGCGGTTCGCGGTCACGCACACCTGGCCGGCGCAGAGCAGCTTGAGGGTGACCAGGTCCGCGGCGACGGCTTCAAGGCTCGCATCCGGGAGGATGATGAACGGGGCGTTGCCCCCGAGCTCAAAGGAGACGCGCTGCATGTGCCTCGCCGCGCCCTCCATGAGGGCGCGGCCCGTGTTCGTGGAGCCCGTGAGGGAGAGGCACCGAACGCGGGGGTCCGCGGTGAATGCCGCGCCGGCGACCGGCCCGCGGGCCGGCAGGATCTGAAGCACGCCGTCCGGGAGGCCGGCCTCCTCGAGGAGCGGGCCCATCACGAGGGCCACCAGGGGCGTGTACTCCGAGGGCTTCCAGACCGCCGTGCACCCCGCCGCGAGGGCCGCCGCGACCTTCTTCGCACCCTGCGCCAGGGGAAAGTTCCACGGGGTGACAAGGCCGGCCACGCCCACCGGCATCGGGCGCACGCGGTACTCGCGACCGTGCTGGGGATGGGGCTGCAGCCTCCCCGAGAGGCGCCGCGCCTCCTCGCCGAACCACTGGAAGAAGCTCGCGGCGTAGTCGACCTCGGCCAGCGCCTGGGCCACGGGCTTGCCCTGCTCGCGGGTGAGGAGCTCGGCTAGGTCCTGGCGGCGGGCCGCCATGAGCGACGCGGCCCTCTTGAGGATGTCCCCCCGGGCTGCGTTGGGCTCGTCCCTCCACCGGCCGAAGGCCTGGTGCGCCCCGTCGAGCGCCAGGCGGAAATCCGCGTCGCCGGCCAGCGGCACCTGCGCGATCGCGGCCCCCGTTGCCGGGTTTGAAACCTGGATCATCTCGGCGCCGCCCGCCTTGAAGCGGCCCCCGATCCACAGCCCCGAGGTGAATCCAAGCCCCGACAGCAGCTCGAGGTTGCGGTCAGCCATGGCCAAGGAGGGTCCTCCGGAGGATGCCGGCGGCGTCCTCCTGCGTGATCGGGCGGGGGTTGGGGTCCATGAGCCGCCGGTTGGCGACGGCGTCCCGCGCGAGGCCGTCGACGGCGCCGTCGGGCACTCCCGCCGCGCGGAGCCGGCCGAGGAGGCCGATCTCGCGCGCAAGGGCGGCCAGCCGGCCGGGAAACTCCGCCGGCGGACACTCGCCCATTCCAAGCGCCGCGGCGAACCGGCTGAAGTCCGCCTCGCAGTCGGGAAGATTGTGGCGCATGGTCTCGGCGACAAGGCTCCCGGTCACCACGCCGTGGGCGATGTGGAAACGCCCGCCCAGGGGAAGCGCGAGCGCGTGGACCCCGCAGCACGAGGAGTTGGCAAACGCGAGGCCCGCGAGGTTGGCCCCGAGGAGCATGGCGTCCCGCGAGGAGCGGTCGGAGCCGTTCCGGCACACCGCGGGGAGCGCCGGGCCCAGCCAGCGGGCGGCCTCGAGCGCTAGCCCGCGGGCGAGGGGCGTCGCCACCCTGGCGATGTATGCCTCGAGCGCGTGGACAAGCGCATCCATTCCCGCGGCCGCCGTCGGCAGCGGCGGAAGCCCGTCCGTCAGGGCGGGATCCAGCAGCACCAGGTCGGGAACGAGGCACGGGTCGACGACGCCCAGCTTGAGGCCGGTGGCCGGGTCGGTGAAGATCGCGACGGGCGTCGCCTCGGAGCCCGTGCCGGCGGTGGTGGGCACGCAAAGAAGCGGCAGCAGGCGCCTGCCCACCTTGCCGATGCCCGCCAGCGGGGGAGCCTCGCGGCCCTCGGTGAGGGTCGCGGCGACGAGCTTCGCGGTGTCCATGACGCTTCCGCCGCCCAGGGCGACGACGCAGTCGGCCTCGTGGCCGGCCCGCCGCGCGGCCCCAGCCGCCAGGGCGACGCATTCGAAGCCGGGCTCGGGCTCCGTGCCGTCGAAGATGCAGCACGTGAGGCCGCCCTGGGCCAGGGGCCCCGCGACGCGATCCAGGAGACCGGCCGACCTCACCCCCCGGTCGGTGATGATCAGGGGGCGCGAGAGGCCCAGGCGCCCCAGCTCGCCGAGGAGCTGGCCGCTCATGCCGCGGCCGAAACGCATGCGCCGGGGCAGGTTGTTCTCAAAGGTCGTCAGCACGGGGTTGTGTCCTGGCCAGGGGAGTTGCCGAAATCTGGTCCCGGGTTCGCCCCCGCGCAACGTGGATCGCCGGCTCGGGCGGCGCCCGGCGGGAGTGTGCGGGACGGGGCGCCCCCGGGGCGCCCCTCCCCCCCCGCGGAACGGAAGTCGGCCTAGTACCGGATGCGCAGCGTGATCGAGGCCGAGACCGGCGGGCGCACGTAGACGAGGCTGTTGCCCGCGTAGCTCACGTCGATCGGGTCGAGGAGGCGGGCGTTGAGCGCATTCTTGACGTTCACGCGCACGCTCCAGTGGCCCTGCCCGTAGAACACGAAGGCGTCCACCTCGGTCTCGGGCGGGATGTACAGCGTGTCCTCGTCGTTTGCGTACTGCTTGCCGATGAACTGGGGGCCGATGCCGCCGCCCCAGCCCATGGGGCTCGTGTACTCGACGAACGCGTTGGCCTCGACCTGCGGGATGCCGGGGGCGCGCATCCGCCCCGCGGGCGGGTAGTAGAGCTGGAAGTTGGGCGTGCCGTAGCCCGTCCCGTAGGTCCCGTCGACGGGCGTCGTCGTGGCGAACGTGTCCAGGTAGTTGCCGGCCGACTGGTAGAAGACGCCGAACGCGGTGGCCTCCTGGTAGGTGAGGTTCGCGTTCAGGTTCCAGG
>CAZCAJ010000029.1:0-48714 GCA_964496645.1 uncultured Opitutaceae bacterium | reverse complement strand
CCTCGCCCTCGACCTCCTCGGCGATGACGAGGAGCGGCTTGCCGCTCTTGGCCACGGTCTGGAGGAGCGGGAGCAGGTCGTTGAGCGAGCTGATCTTCTTCTCGTAGATGAGGACGTAGGCGTCCTCGAGGACGGCCTCCATGGCCTCCGCGTTGGTGACGAAATACGGCGAGAGGTAGCCCTTGTCGAACTGCATGCCCTCGACGACCTCGAGCGTGGTCTCGATCGTCTTGGCCTCCTCGACCGTTATCGTGCCGTCCTTGCCGACCTTGTCCATGGCGTCGGCGATGATGTTGCCGATCGTCTCGTCCCAGTTGGCCGAGACCGTCGCGACCTGGCGGATCTCCTCGCGGTCAGAGACCTTCTTGGAGACCTTGGCGAGTTCGGCGACGCAGGCCTCGACGGCCTTGTCGATGCCCCGCTTGAGGAAGATCGGGTTGGATCCGGCGGTGACGTTCTTCAGGCCCTCGCGGAAGATGCCCTCGGCGAGGAGCGTCGCGGTCGTGGTCCCGTCGCCGGCGGCGTCGGAGGTCTTCGAAGCGACCTCCTTCACCATCTGGGCGCCCATGTTCTCGTAGGGATCGGGCAGCTCGATCTCCTTGGCCACGGTCACGCCGTCCTTGGTGACGGTCGGCGACCCGAATTTCTTGTCGATGATGACGTTGCGCCCCTTCGGCCCAAGGGTGACCTTGACGGCCTTGGAGAGGAGCTCGACCCCGCGGAGGATCTTCTGGCGGGCGGACTCGTCGAATATGAGTTGTTTGGCAGGCATTGTATTGGAGGTTTTCTGGTTGTTTCGTTAGCTTCTTGGCACCCGCCTCAGGCGATGACGCCGAGGATGTCGTCCTCGCGGACGAGGGTGTACTTCTGTTCGTCGAGCTTGACCTCGGTGCCGCCGTACTTGCTGACGAGCACGCGGTCCCCGACCTTCACCTCGAAGGGCTGGATCTTCCCGTTCTCGTCCTTTTTGCCGGTGCCGAGGGCAATGACCTCGGCCTCCTGGGGCTTTTCCTTGGCGCTGTCCGGGATGATGATGCCTCCGCGGACCTGCTCCTTGTCCTCGAGATGCCTCACGAGGACCCGATCACCGATGGGTCTGATTTTTACTTTAGCCATATGGGTTTTGTTTTGGGTTGAAAAATGATCTGGCCGGGGGTCGCCCGGCGCCTGGCGGGCTATTTCTTGCCCTTCTCGTCGTCGACGACCTCGAAGTCGGCGTCGACGACGTCGGCCTTCTTCTCGGACTTCGGCGCGGACTCCGCGCCCGCGGCTCGCTTGGCGTCGGCGCCGCCGGCGGCCTGTGAAGCCTGCGCGGCCGCCTGGGCGTCGGCGTAGAACTCTGCGCCCGCCTTGCTGAGGCTCTCCAGCGCCGACTTCATCCGGTCGGCGTCGTTGCTCTCGAGGGCCTTCTTCGCGTCCGCGAGCACGCCCTCGGCCCTCGACTTCTTGTCGGCGGGGAGCTTGTCGCCCGCCTCCTTGAGCGTCTTCTCGAGCTGGTACACCGCGGTGTCGAGCTGGTTGCGGGTCTCTACCGCCTCCCGGCGCCGCTTGTCCTCGGCCGCGTTCACCTCGGCCTCCCTCGTCATCTTGTCGACCTCATCCTTGGAGAGGCCGGAGGACCCCTGGATCGTGATCTTCTGGTCCTTGCCCGTGCCGAGGTCCTTCGCCGAGACGTGCAGGATGCCGTTCGCGTCGATGTCGAAGGTCACCTCTATCTGCGGCGTGCCGCGCGGCGCCGGCGGGATGCCGTCGAGGCGGAACGTGCCTAGCGTCTTGTTGTCGCGGGCCATCGGCCGCTCGCCCTGGAGGACGACGATCTCGACGGAGGGCTGGTTGTCGCTGTAGGTCGAGAACACCTGGGTCTTCTTGGAGGGGATCGTCGTGTTGCGCGGGATCATCGCCGTGGCCACGTCGCCCGCCGTCATGATGCCGAGCGTAAGCGGCGTCACGTCGAGCAGGAGCACGTCGCGCACGTCGCCCTTGAGGACTCCGCCCTGGATCGCGGCGCCGACCGCCACGACCTCGTCGGGGTTGACCCCCTGGTGCGGCTGCTTGCCCCCTAGCTCCTTCGCGATGTCCACCACCTTGGGCATGCGGGTCATCCCGCCGACAAGCACCAGCTCGTCGATCTGCGCCGACGTGAGGTCGGCGTCCTTGATGCAGTTCTTGAACGGCTGGATGCAGCGCTCGAACAGCGCGTCGCAGATCTGCTCCATCTTGGACCGGGTCAGCTGCACGTTCAGGTGCTTCGGGCCGGACGCGTCCGCCGTTATGAACGGCAGGTTTATGTCGACCGTCTGGGCGGACGAGAGCGCGATCTTGGCCTTCTCCGCCTCCTCCTTCAGGCGCTGAAGGGCCATCGGGTCCTTCCTCAGGTCGATGCCGTTCTCCTTCTTAAAGTTTTCAACGAGCCAGGTGATAATGGCGTCGTCCCAGTTGTCGCCCCCGAGGTGCGTGTCGCCGTTGGTCGCCTTGACCTCGAACACGCCGTCGCCGATCTCGAGCACGGACACGTCAAAGGTGCCGCCGCCCAGGTCGAACACCGCGATCTTCTCGTCCTTCTTCTTGTCGAGGCCGTACGCCAGCGACGCCGCCGTCGGCTCGTTGATGATCCTGAGGACCTCGAGGCCCGCGATCTTTCCAGCGTCCTTGGTCGCCTGGCGCTGCGAGTCGTTGAAGTACGCGGGCACCGTGATCACGGCCTGCGTTATCTTCTCGCCGAGATAGGCCTCGGCGTCCGCCTTCATCTTGCCGAGGACGAACGCGGAGATCTGCTGCGGGGCGAACTGTTCCGCCTTGTCCCCCACCTGGACCTCGATGTACACGTCGGCGTTCTTGCCCTCGACGACCTTGAACGGCATGTGCTTCGCCTCCTCCTTGATCTCGCTGAATTTCCGGCCGATCAGGCGCTTGGCGGAATAGACCGTGTTGCGCGGGTTGGTGACGGCCTGCCGCTTCGCGGCCTGCCCGACGACGCGCTCGCCCGTCTTGGTGAACGCTACCACCGATGGAGTCGTGCGCGCACCCTCTGCATTCGGAATGACCACGGGTTCGCCAGCCTCCATGATGGCCATGCATGAGTTCGTGGTCCCCAGATCTATCCCTAGGATGTGGCTCATGGGTACTAGCCGAGCAGCGCGCGTGCCTTAAAACCGTCAGTTGCGCTAGTGGCTTTCCGGAAGAGAGTTAAAATATAATGCATCGGAAATCCGCCCCTGCCGGCAGGGGCGGATTCACGCCATTGTGGCACACTCCCCGGGCTCCTGACACAGCGCCTGACACAAGCAATGGGGCCCGTCGCCGGCCGGGTCCGGACGCGGGGCGCCCGGGCGCGGGACCCCGGCTCTTGATAATCCGCCAAACCGGGCCTAAGTAGCCTCATGGAACTGGAAATCCGAGTGCCCGAGGAGGTGCCCGTGATGACCCTTCCCAACGTGGCGTTCTTCCCGCAGGCGCTCCTTCCGCTGCACATCTTCGAGCCCCGGTACCGCCACATGCTTCGCGACGTGCTCGCGACCAACAGGATCTTCGCCGTGGCCTGTCTCGACTCCGGCGCGGCCGGGTCGCACCAGCGCTTCGAGCCCCCGCACCGGGTGGCCTGCATCGGCCTCGTGCGCGCCTGCCAGGAGAACGGCAACGGGACCTCAAACCTGCTCCTCCAGGGGCTTTGCCGCGTGGCGATCGAGTCGATCGTAGGCGACGAGCCGTACCGGCGCGTCCGGATCAGGCCCCTCGCCAGCGAGCCCGGCGCGGCGCCCGTCGAGAACGCGAGGCTGCGCCTGGAGCTCGCCGGGCTCATCCAGCTCAAGCACAAGCTGCTTCCGGGCGACGCGGACGGGATGACCGACCTCCTGCGCACGATAGAGGACCCCGAGGTCTTCGCCGACATCGCCGCCTTCAACCTCTGCGACGACGTCCCTGTCAAGCAGAGGCTTCTCGAGACCCTCGACGTCAACCGGCGCCTTGTCCTCCTTCAGCAGATCCTTCGGACCGAGATCGAGGCGATCGTCCTGCACTCGAGATTGCAGGGCGGAATTTCCGACGAGCAGATCCCCCGAAACTGATGAAGCAATTTCCGGTCCCGATTCGCCATTTTTTAGCGATTATCTCGGAAACAACGTTCGCTTTCCCGGGTCAATCGATTTTCTTATCACTTTGCGGCAATTGAAAGCCATGTTGTCGGCCACCATCGATAAAACTGACGTAACCACGAAGACGCGGCGCGTCCTCTACGTGGATGACATGCGCGAGCTGCGCGAGGTGGCCCACCTCGCCCTTTCGAGCGTGGGCCATCGGATCGATTGCGTCGCGGACGGTACGGACGCGTTCGAGCGGGTCGCCGCCAACCCGGGCTCCTACGACATCGTCATCACCGACCATCACATGGCGGGGCTGAACGGCATCGGGCTTGTGATCAAGCTCCGCGAGATCGGGTACCCGGGCAGGATCGCGATCGTGAGCTCCGAGCTTAACCGCGAGGTGGCAGAAGAGTACCGCCAGCTCGGGGTCAACAGGATCCTCTACAAGCCTGTCGAGCTGGCCGACCTGCGGGCGCTGGTTCTCGAGGACTGACCGGAATTGGAGCCGGCTGCCGGGGTTGAACCGGCAGGCCGCCCGCGGCGCTGGATCCGGGTCTTCGCCCTGGATCATTGCAATGCATCAGATCGTTTTGCGCAGGTTTCCCCAAAGAGACCCTAGCGGGGTATCGCGCCCCGATCGCCAGCGACACGCAATTGCGCGCAGCCTTATCTGCGTTTCAGCGTCTGGAAATCGAGGGACCGTCGCCCCGGGCCGCTTGCACGGGTAGACCGAAAGGATGCACAAAAGGGCCCTCGTGGGCAACCGTGCTTGGTCGCTATCCTTTTGCTTCGACGCCTTACGCGATGCGATATTCCCCGACCCCAATACCGAAGAAAACTGCGCAGATCGCGGGTGTCGCTCGTGGGTATTTCAGCGACCCGACGAAAACGGCATCTTTTGGCCCTACGACTCGTGCCCATAAGAATCGAAATGCGACTCACACCCAGGGCCGTTGAATTCGAAAGGATTCACGGTCTTTCGCCACGATTGAACCGTGCCGTGATGAGGAGCAAACCGAAACATGGCTGTCTCTGCTGCTGCTCCCGGAGAAACCCTGATGAATAAGACTCCCCGCAAGACTGCGCTGCTTGTAGCAAATGGCGACCTCCGTCAATTGGCCAATGAGAAATGCTGGCCCGCACAAGCCTCCATGGAGAAAAGGCTTTCCGCTGCGCTGGCCTCAATGGGCTGGAAGCTGGTGCGCGCCCACGACTACCACCCTCAAAGGAAGCACGGCTTCATTGGTTCGCAAAAGGAGGGCATGGCGGTCTTTGAGAAGATCGATCCTACCGCTCCGTTGATCGTCGCCGAGTCCGTCTGGCAGTATTCGCATCACCTTTTGCCGGGTCTTATCAGCCACCGCGGACCGATTCTCACCGTAGCCAACTGGTCCGGAACCTGGCCGGGCCTGGTGGGCATGCTGAACCTCAACGGCTCGCTGACGAAAGCTGGCGTAAGATATTCCACGCTCTGGAGCGAGGATTTCGAGGATCGATTCTTCCGCTCAGGCCTTGCGTCCTGGCTCAGGACCGGCGTCGTCCGCCACAGGATCACCCACGTCAAACCCCTCGCCAGGGCCTCCGTGCCGCGAAGAGCCCGGACAGTGGCGAAGAAGATCGCCGCGGACCTTTGCCGCCGGAAGTCCATCATGGGGGTATTCGACGAGGGCTGCATGGGAATGCATAATGCCGTGATCCCCGACGAGCTGCTCTTCCCGACGGGCGTTTACAAGGAGCGCCTATCGCAGTCGGCCCTCTACTACGGTGCCACGCAGGTGAGCGATTCAGAGGCCCAGGCCGTATTCAGGTGGTATAGAAGAAAGGGTCTGAAATTCCATCTGGGCACCGACGAGACGACCGAACTGACCAAGCGCCAGGTGCTCCTCCAATGCAAGACCTACATTGCCGCCTGCCGCATCGCCGACGAGTTTGGGTGCGAAACGATCGGCATCCAGTACCAGCAGGGCCTAAAGGATCTGCTGCCCGCTTCGGACCTTGCGGAGGGAACGCTCAATTCGACCGAGCGTCCCCCGGTCAGAAACAGCGCAGGCCGGATCATCCGCCCCGGCCAGCCGATCCCCCATTTCAATGAGGTCGACGAATGTGCGGGCCTCGATGGCCTCCTAACCAACAGGGTCCACTCCGCCCTTGGCCAGCCGGTGGCCAACACCCTGCATGACCTGCGCTGGGGCGACTGGGACCGGTCCGGCACGACGAGCGACTATGTCTGGGTCCTTCTGATCTCCGGCAGCGCGCCTGCGGACCACCACGTCGGGGGTTGGGCCGGTTCGGACTCGCATAGGCAGCCCCCCATGTATTTCAGGCTCGGCGGCGGCACGCTGCGCGGCATTGCCAAGCCAGGCGAGATTGTCTGGAGCCGGATATTCATTGAGGGAGGGAAACTCAAGATGGACCTTGGCCGGGCCAAGGTCATTGCGCTGCCGAAGGCGGAGACCGAGCGCCGATGGCTTGAAACCACTTGGCAGTGGCCTATCATGCACGCCGTCACTTATGGGGTCACCCGCGATCAGATGATGGCCCGCCACAAGGCCAATCACATACAGGTGGCCTATGGCCACTCTGCCCGCGGGGCCGATCTGGCCCTCTACGCCAAGGCG
The DNA here is from genome assembly GCA_964496645.1 of uncultured Opitutaceae bacterium. Classification (GTDB taxonomy): domain Bacteria; phylum Verrucomicrobiota; class Verrucomicrobiia; order Opitutales; family Opitutaceae; genus Palsa-1447. Next base: position 42,017 of record CAZCAJ010000029.1, on the reverse strand, counting down.
GCTTTGGCTGCCGAACTCGGAATTGAAGTCAGCATCTGCGGGACAAGCGCCGGCGGCACGCCGCTTTGACAATGCCCGCTCGGAAATTCACGGTGCGAGACCCGAGGCGCGCGCTGATTGCGCTGTCCCGTGAATTGGGTCGCGCCGAACACAAGCTCGCCATTCTGGGGGAAGGGAATACGTCCGCCCGCGTCTCCGACCGGACGTTTGTCGTTAAGGCAAGCGGCTTCAGTCTCGCGACGCTGAGCAAGGCTGGTGTGGCCGAGTGCCAGTTCGACAAGTTGCTTCCGCTGCTCGACGTCAAGTCTATGGGTGACGCGGCCATCGACAAGGCGCTCCGAGCAGCACAGGTGGACCCGGTGGCCAAGAAGCCTTCGGTCGAATGCATTTTCCACGCCTATTTGCTGACGTTGCCCGGCACGAATTTTGTCGCGCACACGCATCCCGTCGCCGTGAACGTACTGCTGTGCTCAAGGCACGCCCGCACGTTTGCACGGAGGCGGCTCTTCCCCGACGAGATTGTCTGCTGCGGAATTGAAAGCGTCTATGTGCCCTACACTGACCCCGGGCTCAGGCTGGCGCAGGTCATTCGGCACGAAGTGGTGGCCCACATCAGGCGTCTTGGCCGGATTCCCAAGGTCATACTGTTGGAGAACCATGGGGTAATCGCCCTGGGAACAACGCCGGAAGCTGCGCTGACCACCACGCTCATGGGCATCAAGGCCGCGGAAATCTTCGCGGGTGCCGCCGCGATCGGGGGCACGCCTCGCTTCCTGACACATGCGCAGGTCCTGCGAATCGCCGACCGTCAGGACGAGCACTACCGCCAAAGGGTCCTTGGGCTCTGACCAAAGCCCATCGCTCTTTTTTGAACCCTTCCCTCATGGCTGCCGACAGATTCGTCGACAATCTCCGGGACAACGCCAAAGCCTCCACACTCGATCGCTTGGGCCGCCTAATCTACCGCTCCAACCCGCTCGGAAGCGACCGGAGGGTCACGCGGCCTTCCCCGCGTTCTCGGGGAAAGCATCCATGACGGCCCCGACAGCGACCGTTCACTGCGCGGCGGTTGATCTCGGCGCCACAAGCGGGCGCGTCATCGTCGGCACTTGGACCGGCCGGAGGCTGGGGTTGACTGAGATTCACCGCTTCCCCAACCAATTCCATTCGCTCGGGGGCCATGATTACCTGGACCTGCCGGGCCTGTGGGCGGAGGTTTCTCGCGGCCTGCGCGAGGCGAGGAGGAGGTTCCCGAAGCTTGCCTCCGTCGGCGTGGATACCTGGGGGGTGGACTACGTGCTCGTTAATGACGCCGGCCGCGTGGTTTTCCCGGTGCATGCCTATCGGGACAACCGGACGCAGCCGGGCCTGCGCCGCCTGGCCAATACCCGCGCGGCTTTGGAACGTCTCTATGCCGCGACGGGCATCCCCAACATTTTCTACAATAGCAGCTTGCAGCTTGAGGAAACGATTGCGCACTGCCCCGCTGTGGCGGACGTCGCCACGCGCTGCCTGCTTCTTCCTGATTATTTCAACTACCTCCTCTCGGGGCGGATGGAGAACGAAATATCAATCGCGAGCACAACACAATTGCTCGAGATCCATGGTGCGAACTGGTCGCGCCAGGCCTTGGACCACTTCCACATCCCTCCCACATGGTTCACAAGGCCCATCCTCGCCAGCACCGTACTCGGCGCGGCGCGGGGCATTCCGGAACTGAAGGGAGTGAAGGTCATAGCCGTGCCGGGCCACGATACGGCCTGCGCCTATGACGCCATGCCCGCCAACCCCGCAGGTGGCGACCTCTATGTCAGCTCGGGCACATGGTCCCTAGTCGGATTTGAGAGCGACAGGCCCGTGTTGGGGCCCGAGGCGCTTGGCGCGTGCATCTCAAACGAGCGCACTGGCGACGGCCGCTACCGGCCGCTGACCAATGTCATCGGGCTCTGGCTGCTGGAGCAGACGCTAAGGGAGTTTTCAGCCCGGCCGAGGAACGATCGCGCCTGGAGAAGCCTCATCGCCAGCTCCCGAAGGCTGCCCGCCCCCGCATACCTGCTCGACGTAACGGACCCGGCATTCGTCAATCCGGCTTCAATGCGCGCGGCAATCGATTCACAGCTGAAAAGGCGGAAGCTTCCCGCGCCTAGAGATATTGCCGGCTACACCCGTCTCATCTGCGACTCAATTGGCAACGGGCACGCGAGAGCGCTTCGCATGTTTGAGCGGCTCGTTGATCGGAGGTTCCATCGCGTCCTGATCGTCGGCGGCGGTTCGAGGAACGCCCTGATCTGCCAGGCGACGGCGGACGCCTGCGGGATTCCCGTCCACGCACTCAACCTCGAGGGTTCGGCCGTCGGCAACATCGCCAGCCAGCTGATCGGCCTCCGTTCCGTCCGCAATCTTGAAGCCTTCCGCGGTCTAATGGCGCGGCAACTCTCGCCCGCCATATATGCCGCACGTTCGGGATGATGCCCACCCGATTCCTGATTCCCCGCCGTCGCCTTTAGGGGCCCCCTGCATTTCAGTACTCAAGTGCCATTTGGATGGGAGGCATGGCAGGGTGTAATCATTCCAAAGCATCGATCGCTTTGCCTATTCACAGCCGCTGCAATACAACGGAGACGATGAACAGTCCCACACGGCCGATTCTTTGAATCAGGCGACAGCGACTCCGGTTCGGGCGAAATCGGATTCGCCTTTATGGCATCGGTGGATCCCTCAAACGCAAATATCCATCTAGCAAGGCCTTACCCTCGCATGGAGCATTCGTCAGCGGAAGTGACCCTCGTCCCTGCCGCGCCCGCCCATGGTGACCGGCCAGGCCAATAGAGGCTGACGAAAGATCTCGGCCTTTTTTCTCAGGTCGGGCAAGTCGGCCTTCCCAAAGGTGACAAATCCATAGCGGAGGTGAATGCGCCCTGGCTGCACGCGCGGGGTGTTTGTATCCCAGTAGTTGTTCACCGGCCATGCCAGCAGCATCGGGTGTGTCGGACGCGGCAGTTTATCGAGCGGGCGGCCGAAGTGGAAATCGCCAAATTGCACTGTAGGGGCGTCCGGCGCAAAGAGTCCCACGCCCGCGTCGTCATCCCACATGGCGGCGAACATTTCGCTCGTCACCCAATTGCGACAGGCGCACGGCAGTTGCTCATCGTCCACGCGCACCAATGTGCCAGCCGTGTCGTAGGCAGCCCGCCAGCCCTCTTTCAATTTCAGCGGAAAGCCAAAATAAATTCCTTGAGGCGACGGATTGGGAATCATTTCCATCTCGACCTCCAGGCCGACCACGGGGTCATGTCCGGACAGGGTGATCCTTTGTACTAGGTCGATCATACCAGGGGCCTGAAATTCCCTCGTGAGCACAACTCGGTTGGGAGTCTCCCTTACCGTGCATCGCACGACCCGTGTGGCGTGCTCGCGCACCGGTGACCAATCCTGCCAGCAGCAGCGATCCATCTTCTCTTTCTCAAGATCGCGTTGATAAAAAGCATAGCGGCGGTCCTCGACCAACGCATTGGTTCGCTCCCGAACAAATGCAAAGAAATCGGTGCCATCAAGTCTTGGTGCCAAGACCTCGCGCTTACCCTCTCGGTCAATAAGCGAAAGGACCCGCCCCGAATCGGAATCATAGCGCAGCTCGTGAAAGGGACTCTCGATCAGGCCGATTCGCCGCTCGAAATTGGCGATAGACGCGAAATTGACCTCACGCCGCTCTGTCTTTTGCACGAAGATCTTGTGCCGTACGGCAGGAGCGGGCTCAGCTGGCGGAAGATCTTCGAAAGGAACCGTCTTCCATGAATGCGGAGGCAACCCCACCGGCCCAAAGACGCGTGCCGCGGCGCCCGGAAAATTCTTCGCCCATGGCCGGCCATCGTAGAACATCCGACTGGCCCGATAGGTGCGGTCGGTGGTCGCTGTGGCTGAGAACCACGATGCGGGAAGCTCAGGGCGAATCGTTATTAAGTGAGGGCCAGGATTGCACAGAAGGACGCCCTTGAGGCCCCGATCAGCCGCCGGATTTCGAGCAAGTTGTTCGAGCCCATTCATCACGGCGAAAGCAGCCAGTTCGTGGCCTTCGTGGGCGAGGGATTGCTTTAGAACCTCGGTTGTCTGGGCCTGGGGCTGCGCGTAGTCCGAGTCGTAATAGCCGTAGGTATGCTCATCGTATAGGTCCACCTTGTCCTTCGCGCGCTCTAGCAATGAAACCTGCTTCCCATCAGCGGGATTGGAGATTTCCTGAGCAGCCTCGATCAATGATTTCGCCTGCTGGTTCCGCGACGTCGCTATCGGGCTGCTGCCGCCCCCGAACGCCCAATAATCAGTCCAGTCGCCGCGCAGCACCGAGAGCTTCTTGTCAGGAACGGCGGCGGCGCGGGCCCGCAGGTCCTCGAATGTCGCGTATCGGATTCTAGGTCCGCGTCCGGCTTCATTCCAGCGGCGGATCAAGTCGGGCAAGAACGGATTGTTCGGCGCATTATCCCACATTACCGGCGAGCACGTGGAGGTGAGATAAAAGAAGTCAAAGGGGTAGCCCAAGGTGTCCAGATGGCGAGCGTATGCTTCCCAGCCCTCCGCCATTCGGTCCACGGAGTCGTCCCAGGCGTTAAGGAGCTGGTCGAACATCGTGTAATGATTGCCATTCCAAACTCTAAGTGTCCGCCCAGATGGCGCCTCCCAGAGGAACATTCCCGGTCGGGGCTGAACGGCTCGCCCCAAATGGCTGTTGATTCCCATTACGAAGAAGTCGACTCCATGGTCCAAAAGGATGTCGGCCAGTGGCCATGGGATCCCGTTCACGTCATGTTGGCAGGCCGTCGATATCTTCGACCCCACCAATTTCTCCAGCCCGCTCTTCCCTTTGAGCAGCCGCTCAAGGCCAGCACGGTTTGCAAGGGCTGTCGTATGCCACCGCAAAGCAGAGAGGCCGACGCGTCCAGCGGAGCAATGCTTGATAAAGCGGCCCACGTCCGGCAGGAATGCTTGAGACAACCACTGCTGGACCGGTTCAGTCGCCTCACAAGTCCATTTGGGGCGCGCGCCGTCGGGCAGGCCCTCGGTTTGATCGAGCCAGTCCAGCACTTGGTCGATGTATTCGTGCTGCAGCTCCCAGAGGATCGGCTGCGAATGTGTGTAGCCTACATCCAAATGGCTATGGTGGAGGAGTAGGATCTCCTTTATATTTGAACTGCTCATCAAAATAAAAGCCGGCGCCCTATTGTCGCTCCAGCGACAATATCAACGCGTGATCGCCGGATTTGACGGCGTGAGGGCAGAACAGAATCGCGGAAAAGGCGTCCGCGCCCGAAGGCGCTCGGCGATCCACGACCGCGATTCAATCGTTCGGTAGTGTCTTGTACCACGTGAAGTAGAGAATGATTGAGGAGGTGACGAAGACTAGTGAGCATATAACGCCGTCGACCGGCCAATGGCCGAAGAAATATACGGGGGCCATGTAGAGTGAGAACGCCGCCACCAGTCCGATGGCAACGTTGAGGGCCACCAGCGGAAAGGAAAGCGGCGAGGCCAGCGGGATGCCCCTGGCGCGGGCTTCGATTTCGGCCTCGTTCCACAGTCCGAATGGGCGCACTTTGGCGTAGAATCCGGCGCTGACCTCGGCCTCGATTGGCGGCGTGACCCGGGAAACCGCGATGCACGCGACGGTCGAAGCGGCAAGCGTCGTGTAGATATAGTAGTTGGAGGGTATCGCGGCGAGCAGGCTGCCAGCCGGCACAAAGTTGCTCGCCAGCATCGTCAAGGACGGCACCAGACCCGCCAGGCATCCGGCCGCGAAGCCCCATCCGTTCATTCGTCCCCAATACCAGCGGAGCGCCAAGGGCACCACGAGGCATGGCAGAAGACCGTTGAGCATCCACGTCCACATTACGTTCAGGGCACCCCCGTTTCCGTTCTCCTGCGACTCGACCATGCCGTAGCCGATGGCGATCGCGATAAGTGCAAGCACCGCCGTGGCGAGGTAGCTGGCTCCGACAAACTCCCTGGATTGGTCCGGCACCTGCGGGCGAACCAGCGGCTGGTACAGGTCGCGAATGACTATCGAGGCACACGCGTTGATCTCCGAGCAGAAACTTGTCAGGAACGACGCGGACAGGCCGGCAACGACAAGCCCAAGAAGGCCGGGCCCGATCAGTCCCGAATGCAGCAGCAACGGCAGCGGGGATAGCGGATCCTTGGCTATCTCCGCCTTGTAGAGCGTAAAGCCCAGATAGCAGAGCCCCGCGGTCATGACCCAGCGGGGGAACCCGAGAAACTGCCAAAGGGCGGCCAACAATGCAGCCTCGCGCGTGTTTCTGGTCGCCAGGAACCGCTGCTCCCCATAGCGGCCGCCTGCTCCCCCGACGCATCCGAGCAGTCCGATGATGGACCCCGCCAGCACCATTCCCGAAAAATCGCTCCACCCGTTGTACTTCGAGGAGGCGAACATCCCGATCAGCGGCCTTGCCTCCGGAACAAGGGATTTCCAATAGCCGGATGTCACCGCTTGGGCGCCGGCTCCGCTGCCAATCGCAGCATGAATGCCTGCGCCCGTGTATTGCCTGTAACAAACGACGCCAATGATCAACGCGACGGAAAAGAGCACGACTGTCTGCAGGAACTCGCTGAATATGACCCCCTTGAATCCCCCGAATAGCACGTACAGGCTCGTTGCCGCGACGGTCGAAACGGCAATCACGTGCGCCTGGTGGTTGTCGCATCCGAACCCTATCGCAAACTCGTGGATGACGATGTAGGAGAGGCAGAGGGAGGCGACACTGAAGAGAGTGATCATGAATGCGAAGCTGCTCCGCGCCCATTTTGCCCCTGTTCCCGACCCAAAACGCACGCGATTGAGCTCCGCAGCCGTCATGCCGCCACAGCGGCGAATCCAGATTCCTGAGAAGGCCATCAAAAAGACCGCGTTCGGCATCCACCACGTCAGGGTCACGTAAAACGACTTCATCCCCAGGATCATGAGTATCGCCACGTTCCACACCGTTCCCTGGAGGGAGAAATGCGTAGAGGCGCCCGAGGCCGCCAGCATCCACCACTTGTTCTCGGAACCGAGGAAATACCCCTTGTAGCTCTTGGCCGACCTCCGGGAGAAAAAGAGCCCTATGCCCGCGGCACCCACAAAAAAGATGGCGAGTACCAGATAGTCTATTGTGTGGAGGTTCATTTGCGGCGCTGCCGTCAGGAAACAACGCCGAGATCGGCCGGCAGGCTGTTTGCGGCGGTGCAGCGGCACCGCAGAGGCCTTGGTCGGCCGCTCAGCAGATCAGCAACCTCAGATGAAGCCGATTGATTCCATATCGTCATTATAATCATGAATTCTGAAAAATTCGTCGCGTCTACCGAATCTTCTGATAGTTTTTGCCCATTGGGATTTCTGTCTGCCTTTTCGGCGGGTTGAAAGCAAACCGGGCCCTGCTGGTCGCAGGGCCCGGTCACACTTGTCCCGCGAGACTCCTAGATCTTCAAGTCGGCCAGGGAAGACCTCTGACGCAGGGATCGCCTATGAGATTTCGTTTATTGATCTGGGTGTGAGCGTTATCGAGGATTCAGAAACGAATCGTGAGTGAGGCCTTTGCGTTTCTGCCCTCGATTGCCCGTGCATAAACCAGGCCGGTGGTCCCGGCATTGAGGTCGCTCAAGTTGTGGGGATTGCCCTCTGTGAAAGCCAGGGCATTGGTAAGGTTGTCGCCCTCAATGTCGATAGTCATCCACCTGGTGATGTCGTATCTGATCCCGGCCTGCAGGTTTGTGTACACCCCCAGCTTCTCGGTGTTGGCCAGGTCGCCGTAGCGTTGACCATAATAGTTGGCGGAAATGAAGACGCTGCCATTGCCGAAGTAATACTGCGGCTTTATCCGGAAAGTGACATCCGGTAGGCGCGTATTCTGATTCCCGTCTGCGTCGCCGGATGCCGTCACGCCCGAGAGTCCCGTGATCGTGGTATGCCCCAGTTCGCCGCTGGCTTCAATCCTGAAGGGCCGGATCGGCTGCCATGCAACGTCAAAATTGACGCCATAGGAGACATAGCTCAGGTTGAAGTTCTCCGATGGTTCGCCGGGGAGGTTCACCAGAGTTTCCGTCTGGGGGTTGTTATCGGCCACGGCGTAGTATCCCGTCACATCCGCTCCGAATTGGCTCGATTGAAACTTCACGCCCGCCTGCGAGTAGTGGAGCACCGAAAAGGAGGAATTACCCGACGGAGTACTTCCGCCGTAGACCGCGAAGTCTTGCACTCCCGGATCGTAGGACCTCGATTCCCGCGCAAAAACCGAGAAATGATCGTTGAACTGGTAATTCGCACCGATGCTCCAGGCGTAATCGTTCGCATTGCTCGAATTCGCGGTGAAGGCATTGGGTGCAGCCCAAACGCCGGCTGTCTGGGCCGCTATCACGTTCGGATACATTGAGGCGAGCGGGAGCGGCGCGCCAAATATCCACTGGTTGCCGCCCGTCACCTGGTTGTTCCAGGTAATCTGCTCGAAGCGCATGCCCGCATCGATGTGGAACTGCTTCGTGATCTGGTAGTCGTCGTCGATATAGAAATTTGACGACAACGTGTCTATGGAGCCTTCGGCATAAAAGCCTGCGGCGGGGGTGCCGCCGAACCCCGGGACAGGGGCGCCACCTCCGTCATCAAACGCCACGACACCGTTGAGAGTCAGGTGATCGACCACCTGGCCCTGGGCGCTGACTCCCTGTACGTCGTAGAGGTGGACGTGGTTCCTCACATCGGCCAGCACGGCGTTGTTGAACGCGCCGTCATTGGTGATGTCGTTGTCGAGATACATGTAGCCGATGGTCAGCTTGTTGTTGTCGGTCTTCCATGACAGGCGCAGATCGTCTATTAGGTTGTCCTGGTCCTCGTGGTACTGGAATTGGTCCGAGTACCACAGGAGGCCGTTGCCGTTGAGAGTAGCGGGATTGGCGATCACCGTTCCCGCGCCGGCCCCCGTCGCTTGGACGAGCTGGGCGCTCGTGACCACCGGTTGGCCGGGCAGCGTTTGCGCATAGGCCGCGAGCACTGGCTCGGCGGCGGCGGTGTAGCCCGCGGCGCTGAACAGGTCCGTGTTGCCACCATGGCGGTCGTCGCTGTCGATCCATTTGATCTTGGCTACGCGGAAGCCGTTGCTCACCGACCAGCCGCCGCCGAGATCCTTCTCGAACTTGACCGTGATCTGGTCCGTTTGGTCCCAGGCGCCGAACATGTCCAAGCCATCAACTTGCGTGGAGCCATAGCCGGTCGGGGGCACCAGGGTCCCGTACTGCCTATCGACAGAATAGGTCGTGTCAGTTTGCAGGTTGAATCCAGGAAGGGAATGCAGGTTCCCCCCGCTATCCTCGGCTGCCGGCTCAGGGAAGTAATAGGGGGTGTTTATATTGATGTGCTTGTAGGAGACCGAGACGTAGCCCCCATCGAAGGTCTTCTCGATCATTGCCCGAATCTGCCCGCCCCGTTCCTCGTTGTATCCGACCGGCCTCGGTCCCTGCCCGGACTCGTAAAATCCACCAATGCACGCGGACCAACCGTTAGAGAACGGAAGCGGGCCGCCGTAGAAGAAGTCGAGCCGCTTGCTTCCCTCGCTGGTGACCGAGAACGTGGCGTCACCCGAGTCGACCGCGGGCATGCGCGTGATCCAGTTCAAGGTCGCCGCACCGCCCTCGGGCGCAAAGACCGTGGAGGGTCCGGCCGTGACCGCCTCAACCCTTCCGTACGAGGCGTCGGGTTGAACCTGATACTCGGCATAAAACCCGTTGTATTGGACCGGCAGACCGTCCTCCTGGAGGCTGATGTAATCGAAGAATCCGCCTGAATTGCGCAGCCCATCCACGGAAAGGTTCTGGCCGTTTTCACCGCCTGACGCCTCGCCGTAGAATCCGGGCACCGAATCGATAAGGCCGGCGACGCCGACCGTGGGGGTGGTGACGATCTCCACCTGGGGCACGATGGCCACGTCGAACGAGGCGGCGAGCTCTGTTACGGGCGTCGCGGTGCCGGTGACGACGACCTTTTCCAGCGTGAGTGGCACCTCATTCTCCTCGCCAGTGGCGGATGTGCTCGTAGTTGATGTCGACACCTGGGTCGTGGCCGGCACGGCCACTGTCGGGGTTGATTGGTTGCCAGTTGTATTGGTTGTGCTCTGCTGGGCGGAGGCTCTGCTTGCGATCAAGGCGGCTGCTAGCGAGATGACTGACAGGTATCCGACTGCAACTTTTGCGATTTTCATTCGTGTAGCATTTTTGTGTTAGGGGTAATCCTGTCGCCGCGTGGGGTACGTGACAGCTTGGGGCAGATGCGGTGTATGCTCCAAATAGGTGTTGCCCACAAGGGCTCTTTCGTGCAGCCTATCGGACAATACGTGCAACAGGCATCGAAGCAGCTAACATTGAAGCGACGCGTGCTCGTGGCGCTGGGTTGGAATGACCCCCGAACGATCCGGGTCATCGGCCAGTATGCCCGCACGGCGGGATGGCACCTTGAGACCCGGCACTTTTTCGATGAAAAGGTGCCCCTGCACTGGGAGGGGGACGGCCTGATTGTCTCCTACCCGCAGCGGTCCGACCTCCTCGCCTTCATCCGGCGGCAGGCTCAGCGCCAGCCCACGGTGCTTGTCGGGCGGAACCAGCCCGGAATCGTCGCCAGCCAGGTCATGGAGGACAACCTGATGGCGGGGCGCCTCGCTGCCAGGCATTTCCTGGAGCGGGGCCACACGAAATTCGCATGGTACACGGCCTACAGCGGCCTAGTGGCAAACGACCGCTACGACGGATTCATTTCCGCGCTCGCCGAGTCCGGATTCCAATGCCACCGGCTGGAGTACCGCTCGGACCCGACCGTGCTGCGTGACTTGCGCGACTGGCGCCATCGTCAGACTTGGCTCGCGAGGCAGCTGCGCAAGCTGCCGCGGCCCCTCGCCTTGTACGTGCTCGATGACCAACTGGCTTCCGAGACGATTGAGGTCTGCCTGGCAAACGGCTGGCGGGTGCCGGAGGACATCGCGGTTATGGGGACCGGCAACCTCGAGATCGCATGCGAATGTTCGCATGTGCCCATTTCAAGCGTCGACTTGGGAGAGGAGGAGATCGCCCAAAAGGCTGCGCAGCTGCTGGATCGGTTGATGCGCGGACGCAAGCAGCCGGCACAGCCGATCGTGATTGCCCCGCGCGGCGTCGTCATTCGCTCAAGCACCGATTTCCTGGCCGTCGCGAGCCCCTTCCTGCGCCGCGCCGTTGACTTCATCGGCGCAAACCTCCGGCGGCCGTTCAGCCTCGAGCAGGTGGCCGAGTCTGCCGGCGTCTCTCGCCGCACGCTTTACAACCTTTTCCGGCGCCAGCTCGCGCGCTCTCCCGCCGAATTCGTACTGAAGGCCCGGCTCGACCGCGCCCGCCAACTCGTGGCCGAGTCGCCCAACCAGACAATTGCCAACGTCGCCTCCCAAAGCGGCCTGGGTTCGTCGCGAACCCTCACCCGTCTCTTCCTGCGTTACGAAGGTGTCAATGCGCGCACCTGGAAGAAGGCGCTTCGTAGAGCCACGCGCCCTGCCCAATGGGGCGCGCAAGAGCCTTCCATCACTCGATCGAACTAGGGGGTCCTACGGGGCCCACTCAGCGGTAATGTCTCCATCGCCCTCGGACTTGGAAACGCAATCAGCCGGGCAAAAGATCGCAAGGCATTGTAGGATCGTCACTGCTATGTGTTTCATGCGCTGATGTGGCTCGGGTCTTACCCGACTGGCTCTCATGGTGGAGCGAAGGACACCGGTCGGGTGGTAGCGTCAAGGAGGCGGTTTGGCGGAATTGCCGCGTCGTAAAGCGACGGTACCAGTGACGCCTCGAGGGGTCTTGCTTGCAGGCCAGGCTCAGCCGAGTCTCATGCTTGAGCCATCAGACGGAGACCTTCGGCCTCAGGGCCATTTCGCACGCTGCAGGGCACGTCGAAAAACATGGTTGAGCGCTTTTCGGCCGTGTAGGCGGGCCAGTACGGCAATCCGGCGTGATTTGGGTTTCCGGTCCGCGCAAAGCTCACCCACGCGCCGCTGATCTGCTTCGCCAAGGCGAGCGCCTCCGGGAGCAAACCGCTGTAGTGGTCGCAGAGCTCGGCATTGTCGAAGACAAACGAGATTTCGCAGGCGTGGAACGTGCCCGGACGGTCGTCGAGCATGGGGGTTCGCCATCCATATATGTACGAATAAGCCGGCGCTGCGCCCAATGCGGCTTTCCTGGCGGCCTGTGCCACGGCGGGCCGCCGGAAAGGCGCGGCTCCCATAGCCGCGTAAATGCCAAAGGGCGTGGCCTGGGGATAATCCCGGCGGTAGCCACCGATGATGGCGTCGCCTTTGTCGCCGAACTCCGCGCGCACCCTCCGTTTAAGCTCATCTTCAGTCATGAAGGTTTCATCGCGATGATCCAGGCCGCTCGGGAATTCGTTGAGAATGGTGCCTGTCAACAGCGGAACGTCTGCCGATTCCATCGGTGCGCCCGGGTCAAAGGGGTGGTGAGGGAGGATGTTGCCGTCGACCGTCGGCCCCCAGCCAGTCAGACCAATCTCGTGGTGAAAGACCGATGGGTTGTGCGGGTTCAGCCTCTTCATCACCTCGTCGGCTGCGCCGGCAAGGCGATCGACCGGAACCTTCTGGAGCTCGTCCACTTGGGACTTCGACAGGCCGAGTTCCTGCATTACTCCGGCGGCCACCATGGCCGAGTAGTTTGGCTCGAGGGCCTTCAGGAATGGGCCGCTTTGGCAGGCGGCACGATGGAACAGGCCCTTGGCCGAGGGCGCCGCCATCAAGTTGATTACCTTCCCCCCACCACCGGACTGGCCGAAGATCATCACGTTGCCTGGGTCTCCGCCGAAGCTCGAAATGTTGTCGCGGACCCACTTCAGAACTGCGACATAGTCCAGCAGTCCGGCGTTGGCGGAGTTCGCGTACTTTTCGCCCATCTCGGTCAGGTTGAGGAACCCGAAAACGTTCAGGCGGTGGTTGTGGGTCACCACGACCACGTCGTGGTTGCGCGCGAGATTCTCGCCGTCATACGAGAGGAGGTCGTTGTCGAAGCCGCCCTCATATCCGCCGCCGTGCATGTAGACCATGACCGGGCGCCGGCCCGTCCCGTTGATTTCCGGGGTCCAGACGTTGAGGCGAAGGCAATCCTCCCCCGGCACCAGGATTCCCATTCCCCTGTGCAACAGAAAGGCGTCCTCGTCCGCGGGGGCCAAGTTTCTTCCGTCGAAGTTGAAGTGCGTGGAGGAGCCCCGCGCCTGGAAACACGCTCGTCCAAACGCCAGTGCGTTCCGGATACCATGCCAGGGTTCCGGTGGGACCGGCGCCATGAATCGGTTCGCACCGCTTGTGGAGGCCCCATAGGGAACACCCTTGAAGACATACACGCCCTTGCGCTGGAATCCCCGAATCTTCCCCGAAGTGGTTTCGACGACTGTCTTTGCATCGGACACAATCACGTCACTCCCGGCGCCAGCTCTTGGCGGCGTGCCCGACGCTGAATCGGATTGCGCGGCCTGGGCCCGGGAGGTTCTTGGAAGCAGGGCGGCGGTCACAATCCCGGCCCCCACGGTCGCGACGCCCTTGACGAACGAGCGCCGTCCCATCGATGACGGAAGACTGCCATCGATTGGGGCTCCGTGCTGCTCGTCGGATGCTTTTTTCATGGGATGGTGTTCCTCGACAAACCTAAAGCGGATGGTATTTGCGTCGGCCGAGTCCGCCGCAAAGCGCGCGAACCTTATTCTTACAACTTGCGGGAGGAAAGGGATAATACCGGCAACACCACTGGACAATACCGGCAAACCCAGAGACCGAATCTCTCTTTTTTAAGCGTCCAGAGATTCCCTCGGCAACTTCAGCCTGCGCTGGATCGCCGCGTTCGCCACAGGTTCCAGCTCGAACATGAATGCAAAAAACTGGCGCTGGTTCAACGGACATGAACAAATCCACAAACTGATCGTCGATGTCCGTTTCATTGACGGCGTCGAAGAGAAGGCTGCCTTTACCTGAATTCCTGGCTTAACTGCCGGCCCTGCCGTCCAAGACTTCCGGCCAAATCTTCCACGCGGAGACCTATGCAAAATCCCGATGCAGAGCGAGGAGCAGCGTCTGGAACGTCCAAGACCGGATACAACCGCTTCCTGCTATTGGTCGCGGGACTGGGCGGCCTGCTCTTCGGCGTAGATGTTGGGATCATCGCAGGGGCTCTGCCTTACCTCGTCGACACCTCGGGCCTGACCGCGGGCCAGCTGTCATTCATTGTCGCTGCGGTGCTGCTGGGTAGCGTGATCTCGACCCTCTTTGCGGGCGCTCTCGCCGATCGGATGGGTCGAAAACCGCTAATGATTCTCAGCGGCGCCCTTTTTGTCGCCAGCATCCCGATAATCGCGCTAGCGCACGGCTTCGAACCGTTGGCGCTGGGCCGCCTGCTGCAGGGCATCAGCGCCGGGCTGATCGGAGTGGTGGTCCCGCTGTATCTCGCAGAGTGCCTGGGCGCAGCCAACCGCGGCAGGGGCATCGGCATCTTCCAGTGGCTGCTGACACTGGGCATAGTGGCCGCGGCGGTGATCGGCATGTTCTTCAGCCTCCGGGTAGAGGTCATGGCGAAGCTCGGCAACGCGGACAAGCTGCTTGCGTTCAAAGACACAGCATGGCGCAGCATCTTCTGGGTATCACTGCCGCCGGGCCTGCTGTTCATATGCGGAAGCCTTGTAGTGGCCGAATCACCACGCTGGCTGTTCCGTCGCGGGCAGAAGGAAGCCGCCCTTGCGGCCCTGCTTCGCTCGCGAACCACTGAGCAGGCGGAGGTCGAACTTAAGGAGATGGAGGAAATCATTGCCGCCGAGAGCGCAGGGGCGTCAGTGCTTGGAAAGTCCGGCAAAGAGTCGCTGCTGCGGCGGAAATATGTGGTGCCATTCCTCCTCGCCTGCGCGATCCCCATCTTCAATCAGGCCACGGGCGTCAATGCCATCATCGGCTTCAACGCGACGATCCTGTTGCAGAGCGGCCTGTCCGATCTTCAGGCCCACTGGGGCTATGTCATCCTCACCGCGGTCAACTTTCTGCTCACCATCGGAGGCGTCCTGCTCGTGGATCGAAGGGGCCGCAAGTTTCTCATCACCCTAGGGAGCGCCGGCATCGTCGTCTCTCTTGCCACCGCCGGTGTGCTCTTTCACCAGACGGAGAAGCAGCACGTCGACGCCCGTGCTGCCGTTCAAGCCATGGTCACCGCCGACCAGCGCCTCACGGTCGCATTTGACCAGGCGTCCGCCGATCGTCTTCTTGCCACCGCCGGAGAGCCTGGGGCGGTGCTCAGCGGCAGGCCAGTGACGCTGATCGTCATCTATGCATTCGGCGATTTTCGCGCGGCCACGAAAGTCGCGGCGTCAAGCGATCCGGTGGCGAAGCCCATCCAGATCGCGCGAGAAAGCAGCATACCGTCCAACAAGGTGGTGGCGTTCTTCTCAAATCCGCTGGCCAGTCTCGACAGAGCTCGCTCGGCCCCATTGCGGATCGAGAACGCCCTGATCACGCCCCTGCCGGACGCAGGTCACGGCTGGCTGATTGCCATCGCCATCTATTCCTTCATGGCGTCCTTTGCCGTCGGACCCGGCGTTTGTGGATGGGTGATGATCTCCGAATTGATGCCCACTCGCATCCGCTCCAACGGCATGAGCATTGCGATGGTGTTGGGCCAGGCTGTCTCCACAATCATTGCAGCAATCTTCTTGCCGACGGTCGGCAAGTATGGGTACTCGGCCATGTTCTTCGCGTTCGCCGGTTTCACCGCCATCTACTTCATCATCGCCGCCCTTGTTCTGCCGGAGACCAAGGGTAAGACATTGGAGGAAATTGAGGAGTATTTCGAGGGGCGGGCACCTTAGCCCGGCCCGCCGAGGCGCGAGCATGCTCACCGTCACCCCCAAGATCCGCCCGCCCCTCGATCGGGATTTCCTCCCGGCGTCGCTTTGGAACCGCGCCTATCGGGAGCTGGCAGCCAGGGACCGGCGCGCGAGACCCTTCTGCGTCACCGTCGAGCGCCCGAATGGCGGCATCTCGCGTTTCGAGGGCCGCGTGCTGGACGAGGATCATCCGGCCGCGGGCCTGAACCTCCGCTACGCGGAGCGCGTCCTGAAATCGCTCCTCTGGCTCAAGGGCGGTTTCCGTGTGCGGGTGGCGGGTGCCCCGGAAATCGCCGCACAGCTTGCCTCCATATACAGTCCGAAGGGCGAGCGCGCCTTCGACCACGGGTTCCTGGGGGAGGTGATCTATCGGCGGCCCTTCGATATCGGAGCCGCCGAGCTCGGCGATCTGCCGCAGGAGCGCGCACCCGGCCTGGCGGTGGGACGGCACCTCGACGGTTGCCGCATCGGCTTTGATCTAGGCGGAAGCAGCCGCAAGGCGGTCGCCGTCAGGGACGGGAGGGTCGTCTTCTCCGAGGAGGCCCCCTGGGATCCCTGCTTCCAGCGGGACCCCGAATACCACATTGAGCGGGTCGGCGACCTGCTTCGGCGGGCCGCCGAGCACCTTCCCCGCGTGGATGCCATCGGCGGCAGCGCTGCCGGCACCTACGTGAACAACGAGGTGCGCGCCGCGTCGCTCTTTCGCGGCGTGCCGGCAGACCTGTTCGCGAAGCGCATTCGCCTCATGTTCCTTGAGCTTCAGAGGCGGTGGGGCGGCGTTCCCCTTGTCGTCATGAATGACGGGGAAGTATCCGCCCTGGCCGGTTCCATGACGCAAGGCGCCAATGCCGTGTTTGGGACCTCCCTGGGGACGAGCCAAGCGGGGGGGTATGTGACGCCTGCGGGCGAGCTCACCTCCTGGTTCAACGAGCCCGCCTTCGCCCCCGTTGATTATCGGCCCGACGCCCCCCGTGACGAATGGTCCGGGGATGCAGGCTGCGGCGCGCAGTACTTCTCGCAGCAGGGCGTCGCCCGCCTCGCGGCCCGCGCGGGCTTCCGGTTTCCCGGCCCGATGCCCGTGCCCGAGCGATTGGCGCAGGTCCAGGCGGCGATGCGGCGCGGGGAATCGCGGGGGGCGGAGATTTACGATTCCATCGGCGTGTATCTCGGCTATGCGATTGCGCAGTACGCGGACCATTATGAAATCCGACACGTGCTCGTGAGCGGCGGGGTGACCTCGGGAGCCGGCGGCGAGCGCATGCTTGCGCAGGCAACGGCGGTGCTCCGCGCGGAATTTCCCGAGCTGGCCAAGACAATCACGTGCCACATGCCCGAGGAGAAAGACAGGCGCCTCGGGCAGGCCATTGCCGCAGCGAGCCTGCCTGTGATAAAAAGATCTGCCACCGCGAACCCGAGCCATACACAACGCCCATGAAGTTCTCCAATCCAAACGCCGACATATTCGTCCCCGGACCGCACGAGGCGCCTGTCGACGCCCTGTCCCGCGTGAGCGATCTCTGCATCGGGGCGCATCCCGACGACATCGAAATCAACTGCTTTGCAGCCATTGCCGACTGCCTCGACTATCCAGGCAGGGCCCTGGGCGGCGTCGTGGTGACAAATGGCGCGGGTTCCGCGCGTACCGGCGCGTACGCCCACGTCACCGACGAGGAGATGCAGGACGTGCGCCGCGAAGAGCAACGCAAGGCCGCGAAGATTGGCCGGTACGCGATCGTGATCCAGCTCGGCTATGCGAGCGCGGAAGTAAAGAAGGGCGGCCGTTCCGGGGTCGCCGCCGATCTCGCGCAGATCCTGGGCGGCTGCCGTCCGCGGACCGTCTACCTGCACAATCCCATGGACAAGCATGAAACGCACGTCGCGGTCTTTCTGCGCAGCCTGGAGGCCATCCGAACACTGGCGCCAGACCGACGGCCGGCGCGCGTGATCGGCTTCGAAGCCTGGCGCGACCTCGACTGGCTGCTCGACTCGGACAAGGTCCTCCTGGATTCCGGCCGGCATCCGGATCTGGCGGCGGTGCTGGCGAAGGTGTTCGACTCCCAGATCGGCGGCGGCAAACGCTACGACCTCGCCGCGGCGGGTCGGCGATTGGCGCATGCGACATTCCATCTGTCGCATTCGGTTGACCGCGTCGCGGGAATCACATGGGCGGTGGACTTGACACCGCTGGTCCGGGACCCGGCGCTGTCCGTCGAGAGTTTCGTCTCAGACCTGATCGGGCGTTTCCAGGCCGATGTGATCCAACGCCTGCGGTCGGTCTTCTGAGAACCCCGTCGGGCCCCTCATAAGGCAGCAGAAAGGCCCCGGAAGTCCCTGCGTCCAACGTAGCGAGTTGGACGCCCCGCCGCCGGTGTCCGCGCTCGGACTTGAACCGGGGGCCTTAACCGAGGTTAAGTCACGAAGAAACGTGGATTTAGTTGATTGTTAATGGATTGGAGCATGAAAATGGGAACACCGAATCGCATCCAAGTGAAGCGAAAAACACATTCCGAGGCAACCTCTTGGCAACCCCGCTTGGAAACAGATTTGTTTCCAAGCCTTCCAGCATCGGTCGGCTATTCGAAGCGTGGACACGCAAAAACGTGCGCCTGAGTGACCCGGAGGATCTGGAGGTCTTAGCCCATAGCCGCATTTCTAGCACGACTCTGATCGACGACAAAAATGGAGGCTCTTGCCTCCAATCGCTGGTCCGGCTCGGCTACTAGAACTACCTGAAATTACGTAAGAATCGCCGTTCCTGGCGGGGAACGGCTTCCAAGAAAGTCAGTCTAGCGATAGGCCCGTTCCTCGCTTCGAAACCCCAAGTGCCGCGCAATTCCGCCGCGTGGCCGAAATTATGAAGACGCTCAAATGGATTACTGTCATGGCCGCCATGGGCGCCATTTGCGGGTGCATGACCCGCCCAACCGCCGAATCTGGCAAGAGTCCTTCGTTGCCCGTATATGAAATCGTCAAATCGGGTGCTTCGGCCACCGAGGTCGCGGCTTTGGCCGACCAGCTGAAGATTCCCGTCAAAAGCCTCGTCGCTTCCGGCGGGCTTGTCACATTCGTGGATCCGGGGAAATTCCTTGCTACCCCGGCCGCCCAAGTTACCGAAAGCGAGCTGACGCAGCGCCTGCGAGCCGCAACCCGGAACAAAGACGTATCCAGACCCATCGGGCTGGGGGCGATCGACACCTCCTCCTTGAACTCATGGAGGGTGTTCGATCCCCGGCAAGCCTCGGATACCTTTGGACGAGCGCTCAGCGCCTCGGGACTCGAACCTCAGTTCGGAATTCCGGCGATCGGCCATGCGCAGTTGACGCTCTATTCCAAAGACGCCAGCGGCTGGAACTCGACGCGCCAGGACCTTGACACCGAGGTGAGCTACACTTTCGCCGAGCCGGGCGGTCATCCGTTGGTCGGTCCGGGCGCACAGGTTCAGGTGGCGTTCGACGCCGCAGGCGGGGTCAGCCGGCTCCATTACGCGTCACGCCGGCTGAAAGCCGGCCCTTCGGTTCGGGTCATCACCGAGGCTGAGGCCAGGAACCGCATATCCCGCCTAGAGCCGGACGGCGTCGGGATCGTCATGCGCGTTGTCTACTGGAGCCCGCCCCTGCAGCTGGAGCTGGCTCGGCGGGAAGAATGGAGCCCTTCGGTCATAATCCCTTGGTATGCCTACTACAGCACCCGCCAAATGACGAGCACGTCGAACGGCGCTGTGTCGGTGGTTAATTCCAAGGTGCGGATGATTCCGGCCACGGATGACGAAAGGTTTGTGCCCGCCGTACAGCTCTCGGCGACCGTCACGGGCTCGAGGGTGTCCGCGCATGCGTCCGTCAGCGGAGGAAGGCCGCCTTACCGCTTCATTTGGGGCGGATCCAATCCCGAGGCGTCCGATCACCCGGGCGACTCGACGGAGTACACGGCTACTTTGCGCGTTTCCGAAGAATTGGAGAGCGACCCCATCTTTCGGTTGGAACGGGACGAGGCGGTGGCGGTGACAGTGATCGACTCGAATGGCGTGGCGGTGCGCGCCCGGCAAACCGTTCGGGTCCGCGCCAGCCCGGTCCATCCCCGCCACGAAGACAAGAAGAAGCAGGGCGCCACCCCCCTATACGGGATTGAAAGCCCGGGTTCTCCACTCAAATGGATGGAAGACCAAGTCGGTTGGCTGCAGGGCATGAGCACTCCCACCGCCGGCGGCGGCGCGCTCAGTTTCTGCTGGATGGGAGATGACGCATGGCCCGGAGACCTTATCGAGCCGAACCCGCCTGGAAAGCTGGTCGCCACGCCGTGGGTATACGGCGACGCTGACTACTCGAACTGGGGCATAAACGAGGCTGACATCGATTTGGACAACGCCGACGGAGCAGCGGACTGGAAGGCCGTCATGCAACCAGGAGCCCCGCTGGCGGAATATCCGACTGCCTCCTTCCAATCGCTGAACAGCTCGGCCACGGTCGTCATCAATCAAGGAGGTTTTGGCACGCCTGCGTCGTTTTACGTGAACTACGCCGGCTCCTGGGGCCCGATCCCAAGCAACGATACCCTTTTCTGGCTCCTGATGGACAATTGCGACATGCTGGATGCGGCGGATGGTTCGGGGGCCAACGTCGCAGACCGCTGGTCTGGCGCCTTCAACGGCCTCCACATCATGACTGGCTTCGCCTCCCTCGACACTCCGGACGGGTATGGCGACTTTGAGCGCGATTTGGCGACCGACATGCTCGGTGTGGCTTTCATCCTCGGACTCCCGTTCCCCGTGCCGCCGCAAACCATCGTCCAATCCTGGTTCGACTCCGCAGAGGGCAATGGAATTGGTACGGCTGCGGCCATGGGCCCAGCCCTTTTCGTCAAGAAGGGCCAGCCTTATTCATTGGCCGACCTCGACGATTTCTACTGGGGCAAAGGGACCGTTGGCCCGACTATCGTGCCCAGTCACTATACCGGGAGCGAGATCGGTTGGTGGTATTTAACCACCACGACCCCGGTCAACGTCGTGTTTCCGTAATGGCCGACCTTAAAAGTGCCCAACGGCGCCAGCCGAATCAAATCCGGGCCACTACCATCTGGAAATGAAGATTCATGTCCCCAAACTTTGGAGCAGGCCCCTCACTTGCGCCACCTCCAGCCGCGAACCCGCTGTAGTGCCTGCGCCTCCCTCAACGCATCCCCCAACGGTTAGAGATGGAGCCGGCTGTCGGGGTTGAACCGACGACCCTCGGTTTACGATACCGGGTACCCTGCCCGGCTCAGAGTGAAGGCGCCGCTTCAAGAGCTCCAAAACCTCCAAAACAGGGCTTTTTTCTGGCCACTTTTGACAAGAATCTGTTGAGCGACCGCAGCGCGACAACGAAGCGTCGGAGGATCAGCAGCCCCTATAGGCGCCCCGCCTCTCCTTGAAGGAATACCATCCGCGGCCCATCGGGTCTTCAATGTCGGGCCCAATGATGACGTGGTTCAGAACCTGGATGTCGAGAATCTTGCCGGCTTCGCGCATCGTGCGCGTGAGCTGGATGTCGGCCGCGGTAGGCAAGGGCCGCGGTAGAGGCGATGTGACCGTACCTCGAACGCCCCCTGCCGCGGTCTTGCCTTTCGCGCCAACGTATCAAAACCGGGAGAAAGATGCGTTGGGCTATAGCCCACTGGCCTGAAAGATGTTGCAGAACTGTTTCTGTCGAATCGTGCCGTATGCGCACTGCGTAATTCACGAGAGCATATTGGGCACCGGCGCATAATTATTTATTCATTGTGCTTGCTTGCATAACGACACTGCCTTTCCTTGTCACATGCCTGATCCGGCAAAAACAAAGGCCGCGTTGCAGGATCCCGCCAAGGATTATGGTCACCGACTGACAGACGTGATCACCTTCCTGGCGGCGACGGGCTGGAGGCATCGGATCAAGGGTGGCCACCACATCTTCACACGTTCTGGCATACCCGTCCTCTTAAACCTCCAGCCTGAGAAGGATGGCAAGGCAAAGGGCTATCAGATCCGCCAGGTGCGTCAGGTGCTTGAGCGGTTTAATCTCTAGGCCTCCGGCAGTCTTTTGCAGCAGAACTCATCAAACGAACGCAGTAACTCATCAAATGAACACTATCAAAGATTACGCCGTACAGGTCTACTGGGATGAAAGGGCGGGCTATTTTGTCGCCGAGATCCCGGAAATCCCGACTTGTGCCGCCGATGGAGCGACCCAGGCTGAGGCGCTCTCAAACCTCGAGGCAACCTTTGCGGTTTTGAAGGAGGCTTATGTCGAGGAGGGTATGTCCATTCCCTCCCCTTCACCCTCCCGGTCGATTTCGGTGGAGAGGCTCTCGGAGCTTTCGGACCTGGTTAAGGTCTCCCGACTGGCTGAGCTCTCTGGTATCCCTGGCCAAACACTCGCAACAAAGCTCAAGCGAAAGACACCCTTCAGCGTTGGGGAATCACGGAGGATCTCCCGGACGCTTAGGGAGCATGGGTTGGCGGTCAGGTAGGCGTCCTGGCGGAACGAGTGACGGTTCTTTCGGACAGGCCTCAGGTAATGTTCATCCCCGCCAGCGGTGCCCCTGGTACGGACGTCAGTTTGGGGCCTCGGTGGTCGCATTCGCGGCGCCAACGTAACCGGCAATAGGGCTCATTCCTTGGGTGCGGTGACCTAATCTCACGCTGGACGCTGAATAGGACCCTTGCGAAGATCGAATCTCACATTTGCTAGGTTGCCGATCTAGAGGTCGTGAAGCCGGCAAGGTTCTGAAGGTTTCAGAGCGAGAGCTACTGCGCACGGAGTCCTAGTCCATTCTCACCGAAGCCCTGCGACCAAAGCTCAATTTGCAAAAAACCCCTAGCGAATGGCGTGTTCTGAATTCAGCACAATCCTTGTAACTGCTTCTCCTAAATCAGTTAGAGATGGAGCCGGCTGTCGGGGTTGAACCGACGACCCTCGGTTTACGATACCGCATACCCTCCCTGGCTACGAGGGAAGTTCCCGCTTCAAAAGCTCCAAAACCTTCAAAATAGGGCGTGTTTCCGGCCATTTGTGGCAAGAATTCCTCGAGCGGCCGCAGCGCGGCGACAAAGCGTTGGAGGACAAGCAACTCCTCCACGAGCCCCGCCTCCCTGAAGGATCCGCGCCATTAATCAGAACCGAGTGACTTCAAGATCTTTCGAGCAAGCGGTTCTTTGACTTCGCTGTGGCGAGGGATGGCTTCAATGACGCCAGTTCGGGGATTGATCCAAAGTGAGTGGGCCCCACCTTCCCTCTTTAAGTAGCATCCAGAGTGCCGCAATCGCTTTTCCAACTCGCGCCGCTTCATTAGACAGCGACAACTGTCTGAATCGCGTCACCCGGCAGGCCTCGTTTGGCGTCGTCGACCCGATCTTCAAAAATCAAACGGATCGCTTCCGTCAGGCTTTTCTTCGCTTCTTCGATCGTCTCCCCCTGTCCATTCGCACCGGGAACCTCTGGACAAATGGCCCAGTAGCCGCCTTCGGGCGCTTCTTCGATGATCGCAGTAAACTCGCCTTTCATGCCTGAAATAATCGCCACCTCTCTTGTGACGTCAACCACGCGATGGGCGCATCTCCGTGTTGCTCGTGGCTTACTAATGGAGCCGGCTGTCGGGGTTGAACCGGAGCGTCCCGGACAAATGGCTGAATGGGGTTTTCGGTTGACGGAAGGAGACCCGTTGGGGTTCTTGTCCTGATGGGCAAGAACGCGACCTTAGGCCAATTGTGCCGATGCGGGAGTATGCGCCCCGAGGGGAAGAAGATGGAGTGCAATGATTCGGGGAGCAGACGGGAGGATGCCGGGTGAAGCATGCGACGCTAAAGGTATTGCTAGGCCTCGGCTGCGTCGCACTGGGGGCTCGCGCCGTTCGCGCCAAGGAAAACCCCGAACCACTTTGGGCGTATGGCTACCTCACGCCGCCTGCGCCTGACGCCAAGGCGCGTTCGCAGCAGCCGCCTCCAACCTCGCGAAACCTGCTCATAACGGAGCCGCCCGAAGAACAGACCCGGCCGAGGCACGTCGAAGGGAGCGGCGCGTCGTTTTCGAAAGTCGACATCCGTGACGGAGGCAACGTGGCCGATTGGTTTCCCGGCGATCATCCACCGATGTTGAACGTGATTTCCCGCGGTCCTGCGAGCCTGGGCAAGACTTCCTGGGGGTGCGCCTATTGTCATCTGCCCACGGGGAAAGGCCGCCCGGAAAACGCCCCAGTGGCGGGACAGCCGGTGGCGTATTTCCTCCGCCAGCTTGAAGACTTTAGAAACGACGCTCGCACTTCGGCGGATCCCAGAAAACCAAACACTCCCATTATGGCGGGGCTGGCGAAAGCCATGAGCGATGAGGAGATGAAGGAGGCGGCGGGGTATTTCGGCGCGATAAGATGGACCCCTTGGACGCGAGTCGTCGAAACCGACCTCGTGCCAAAGACCAAGATTGAAGGAAACCTATTCCAGGCGATCGAACGGGAAAGAACTGAGCCTATTGCGGGGCGAATCATTGAAGTGCCGGAAGACCCTGAACAGTCCGAGGGACTGCGCAATCCACGCTCAGGATTCATCGCCTATGTGCCCGTCGGCAGCATCAAGAAGGGCGAGAACCTCGTGACGACCGGAGGCATGAGCGTCGTCGATGGCAAGATTGTACCAGGTAAGACCATCGTGTGCGCCGGGTGCCATGGACCCGATCTCATGGGATTGGTGGACGTGCCGGGTATCGCCGGACGCTCACCGAGCTACCTGGTTCGTCAGATGTACGATCTGCAGCAAGGGACGCGCAAGGGCCGATCGTCACCTCTGATGCAGCCGGTCGTCGCCAACCTCACGACCGGCGACATGGTGGCCATTGCGGCCTACGTTGCCTCACTTGCGCCACCACCAGCCGCGAACCCGCTGTAGCGCCTGCGCCTCCCTCAATGCATCCCCAAACGGTTAGAGATGGAGCCGGCTGTCGGGGTTGAACCGACGACCCTCGGTTTACGATACCGATGCTCTACCACTGAGCTAAGCCGGCGTCAGAACGGCGAGTCCACCATCGGCCCAAAAGGCTGTCAAGTGCACCCGGCTGGATGGCCGGAGAGTGCGTCCTCCCCGCCGCCGCGGCGTTAAGGCGCTTGCGCAAGCGCCGCGCAACATCTTTAAAGCTCGGCCGTGCCGTCTCAATCCATGCGCCGAAAGCCTTCGGCCCTACATGCCTGATCCATCCCGCGCCGCCTTTGAACCCTTCGAGGCGGACGCGTGGGACGACCTTCTCAACCACATTGATGAGAGGCTCGTCATCCCCATAGTCGGCCCGGAGCTGCTCACGGTGGCCACGGACACCGGGCCGCAGAATCTCTACGCATGGCTGGCCCCTCGCCTCGCCGCCCGCCTCGGCGTCCCGGGCGACGAGATCCCGGCCGAGCCGACGCTCAACGACGTCGTGGTGCGATTCCTTGCGCGCCGGGGCCGGCGGGAGGACGCGTACACGCGGCTGCGCACGATCATGCGGGAGGCCACCTTCGCCCCGCCGCGCGCATTGCTCCAGCTCGCCGGAATCTCCGACTTCGACCTGTTCGTGACGACCACGTTTGACAGCCTGCTCGAGGACGCCCTGAACACCGTGCGGTTTGCCGGGCTGCGCAGCACCGACACCTTGGTCTACGCCCCGAACAAGGTGACCGACCTCCCGGCCGAACGGGCCCTGCTCGCGCGCCCGGTCGTCTACCATCTGCTCGGCCGCGTCTGCGCCTCGCCGACCTACGTCCTGTCCGACGAGGACACTCTGGAGTTCATGTGCGCTCTCCAGACCGATGCCTACTGCCCGGAAAGGCTCTTCGGCGAGCTGGAAAAGAGCCACCTGCTCGTCCTCGGCGGGGGCTTTCCAGACTGGCTCATGCGCCTGTTCCTGCGCCTGACAAAGCGCCGCCGCCTCTCCGATCCCCGGGACGTTGGAGAGGTGCTGGCGGACCGCCACGCAGCGGGCGAGCCGGGGCTCGTCTTCTTCCTGCGCCACGTGAGCAGCCGCACCCAAGTCGTCTCCGAGGGCGCCGAGGCGTTCGTCGAGGAGCTCCACAGGCGCTGGCTCCTTCGCCGGGGCGCAACCGCCGTGCCCTGGGAAACCAGCCTCCCCGGTACGTCGGACCCCGTCCGGTTCCTGGCCCCGGAAAGGATAATGCCGGACCGCGCAGTCTTCATCAGCTACGCCCGCGATGACCTGGCCGCCGTGAAGCGGCTGAAGTCTGCCCTGGATGCCGCGGGCATTGTCACGTGGTTTGACCTGGACCGCCTCGGCTCAGGCGACGACTACGCCCGCAACATCCAGCGCAACATCGGCCGCTGCTCGTACTTCCTCCCGGTCGTGTCCGCCAACACCCAGCGCAGGGTCGAGGGCTACTTCCGGCGCGAGTGGTCGTGGGCGGTGGAGCGCACACGGGGGATGGCCGAGGGCGCGGCGTTCGTCCTGCCGGTTTGCGTTGACGACACGCCCGAGGCCGGCGCGCTCGTGCCGGAAAAATTCCTCGGGAGCCACTGGGCCCGCCTGCCGGCCGGCGAGCCGACGCCGGAGTTCATCTCCCGCCTGCGCGAGCTCCTGGGCCAGCCAGCCCGCGCCTCCTGATGAGCGCCGCGCCGCAGCCTTCCCCGTTCGGCCGCGACAACCCGTGGCCCGGCCTTGCCCCGTTCACCGAGGAGCAGAGCCCCCTCTTTTTCGGACGCGACGGCGAGGCCCACGAGCTCTGCCAGCGCGTGGAGCGCAAGCTCCTGACGACTCTTTTCGGGCAGTCCGGCCTGGGAAAAACCTCCCTCCTTCAGGCCGGGGTCTTCCCCCGCCTGCGCGCCGCGGGCTACTGCCCGGTGTATTTCCGGCTAGACCACAACGCGGGCGCGGCGCCGCCCGCGGAGCAGCTGAAGGTGCTCGTGCGGCGCGCGACCGCAGACGCTGGGGCGTGGACGCGCCCGGGCGTCGCCGTTGAGGGCGAGACGCTCTGGGAGTTCTTCCACCACCGCGACGACAGGCTGCGCGCCGCCGACGGCCGGTTCCTGACGCCCGTCCTCGTCCTCGATCAGTTCGAGGAGCTTTTCACTCTCGGGGCCGCGGCCGACGACACGCGCGCCCGAGCACAGGCTTTTCTGGCCGAGCTGGCCGATCTCGTGGAGAACCGCCCTCCCGCCGCACTCGAAGCCCGGCTGGAGGCGGGGACGGCCGACGTCGAGGCCTTCGACTTCACGCGCGGCGACTACCGGATCCTGCTCAGCCTGCGCGAGGACTACCTGCCGCACCTGGAGGGTCTCAAGGCCGCGATGCCCTCGCTCATGCAGAACCGCCAGAGGCTTGCGCGCCTAGCGGGGGTCCAGGCCCTGGACGCCGTGTCCAAGCCGGCGCCCGGGCTGGTCACAGACGAGGTGGCCCGCGCAATCGTGGCCTTCGTCGGCGGGCGCACCGACCTCGAGTCGGCGGAGGTCGAGCCCGCGCTGCTCAGCCTCGTATGCCGGGAGCTCAACTTCCGACGCATCGCCTCGGGCGCGCCTGTGATCGAGGCCAGCCTGCTGGAGGGTTCGCGCGCAACGATCCTCGTCGAATTCTACGAGCGGGCGCTTTCGGACCAGCCGGCCGCCGTGCGCGTGTTCATCGAGGAGGAGCTGCTCACCGAGTCGGGCCACCGGGAGAACGTGGCCCTCGAGCGGGCGCAAAAGCGCCTAGCCGAGGCGGGGGCTGACCCGGCGGGGCTTGACGCGCTTGTCGACCGCAGGCTGCTCCGGATAGAGGAACGGCTCGACGTGCGCAGGCTCGAGCTGACGCACGACGTGCTCTGCGGCGTTGTCCAGGCCAGCCGCGACGCCCGGCACGAGCGGGAACGCGAGGCCGCCACAGCGCGGCAGCTGCGGGGCGCGAACCGGGCGCTCTGGCGGGCGCGCTGGGCGGCGGCGCTGCTCGTCGGGCTCCTCGTCGCGGTCTGGCTGGACCTCCACGGCATGTCCGAGCGGGCGCTGCGCCGGCAGGCCCAGGACCTGAACGCCGTGATAACCGGGTTCCGCGGCTACTACAGCACCAACGTCGTCGGCCGCGTCCTGGCCTCGCCGGGATCGACCAAGGTCGTTCACAACTACGCCGACATCCCCGGGGCCATCCCGATTCCCGCGACCCTGTCGCTCGAGCTGGGCCGGGTCGTCAGCGAGCACCAGGCGAACATCGCCTACCGCTTCGTGTCGGACGTCCCGTTCAGGGGCCGGGCCCCGCACCAGCTCGACGAGTTCGAGACCAGCGCGCTCAAGTCCCTCCGGGAGAACCCGAACCAGGAGCTGGTCCGAGTCACAAGGACGATGCTCAGCGACCAGGTGCGCCTGATCACCCCCGTCGTCATGGCCGCAGCCTGCGTGAAGTGCCACAACTCCCATCCGGACAGCCTGAAGCGCGACTGGAAGGTGGGCGACGTCCGGGGCATCCAGGAGGTTGTTGTCAACCAGCCGATCGCCAAGAACCTCCTGGGTTTCAGGTACCTGACCATTTACGCCATCTTCGCGGCCGTGTTCGGATTCGGCCTAATAGCCGTGCAGCGCCGCCAGGCCGTGGCGGAGGAGGGTGAAGCCGGCCCGCGGCCCGCGGCGAGGCGGGGGCCGTGAGGCCCACGTCGCCGCGCAGATTGAGCGCGTCGATTACTTGATCGCGTGGAGGCGCAGGCGCCGCTTGGCTGGTTTCGAATGCGAGACATCCCCAAGGAGGTGCGCGTCTGCGTGACCATCCGCTACAACGGATACCGCCACAAGGCTGTGGGTCTGCTGGACAAGCTGGGGGAGAGCAGCAGCGTGCGCATATTCCCTGGCCAGCTCCCGCGGGGATACCGGGAGGAGCACGACACCGACGAGATCGAGTTCATTTTCGGGGACTACCGCGTCGTCCCCGACCCGTCGGGCGAGCACGGATGGATGGCGACCGACGAGATCGACCTCGACGCGTTCGCCGGACAGCAGGAGAAGGACTGACCGAGGCCCGTCGCCCCCGCCGCTCCAGGCGGCGGCGGAACCGGCCTTGAGAACGCACCGCACGTGATCCCGACCGAACGCCTCGACTACCGGCTCCCCGGCGAGCTCATCGCGCAGAGGCCCGCCGAGCGCCGCGACGGCTCGCGCCTCCTCGTCGTCGACCGCGCGACGCGATCGATTTCGCACCGGATGTTCGCCGAGCTCCCCTCGTTCCTGCGGGCGGGCGACACGCTCATTCGAAACAACGCCTCGGTCCTGCCTGCGCGGCTGCGCGGCCGCAAGCCCACGGGCGGCAGGGTCGAGTGCCTTCTCCTGAGCCGCGCCGGCGGCCCTCCCGGCGAGGGGGAAACCTGGCGGTGCCTGGTCCGGCCGGGGCGCAGGCTCCCGGTCGGGGCCGCATTCGAGGCGGCGGAAGGGGCCCTCGCCGCAACGGTCATTGCGGTCCTCGAGGATGGCTCGGCCATGGTGCGCCTGATCGCCCGGGGAGGGGAGCCGGTCGCCGAGGTGGCAAACCGGATTGGGAACGTCCCGCTGCCCCCCTACATCGAGCGGACGGACGACTCGTGGCGCGAGCTGGACCGCGAGCGCTACCAGACGGTATACGCCGACCGCGGGCGCCAGGTGGCCGTGGCCGCGCCGACCGCCGGGCTCCACTTCACGACCGCGATGCTCGGGCATATCCGCGACCTCGGGGTCCGCACGGCCGACCTCACCCTCCACGTGGGACTCGGGACGTTCAGGCCGATCTCGACGGACACGGTCGAGGCGCACCCCATCCACAGCGAGGCCTACGAGATGCCGGCCGACGCCCAGCGCGCTCTCTTCCCGCCGCTCGGCGGTCGGCGCATCGCCGTCGGGACGACCACGGTGCGCTCAATCGAGGACTTCCTGACGGCCCACGCGGCGCCGCTCCGACGCGCCCATCTGGCCGAGACGAGCCTCTTCATCTACCCGCCCCGGGAATTCAGGGGCGTCGACGGGCTCATCACGAACTTCCACCAGCCCCGCTCAACGCTCCTCTGCCTTGTCGCAGCGTTCCTTGCGCCCGGCTCCACGGACGGCATCGGCTGGCTCATGGATATCTATGCCGAGGCTGTCTCAAGCCGTTACCGATTCCTCAGTTACGGCGACGCCATGCTGATCCTCTAAATCTGCCGCGCGAGGTTGAGTATTGACCAATCCGGAATCATTTGTACGCGCTCACCCTTCCCCATCCACCATGAAATCCCTGATCAGAATCCTCGCAATAGCCGCCGCCTCGGGCCTTGCGTCCGCGGCGTCCGCTGCCGTTGAAACCTACACGATCGATCCCGTCCACTCCGCGGTCGGGTTCAGCATCCGCCACTTCGTGAGCCGGGTGCCTGGAAGATTCACCCAGTTCAGCGGCACGATCACCGTCGACCGCGACAACCTCGAGAACAGCTCCGTCGAGGCGTCCATCGACGCGGGCAGCCTCAACACCTTCAACGACCACCGCGATGCGGACGTCAAGGGCCCCAACTACCTCGACGCGGCGAAGTTCGCGGCGATGACCTTCAAGAGCACGTCGTGGAAGAAGACCGGCGACGGCACATTCGACGTGACCGGGAACCTGACGATCAGGGGGGTGACCAAGGAGGTCGTCCTCAAGGTGACGCTGCTCGGATTCGGCCCCGGCATGAGGGGCGCGCAGCTGTCGGGCTGGGAGGCGGCGACCACGGTGTCGAGGACGGCCTTCGGCGTCAGCGGCCCGCCCATGATCGGCAAGGCGCTCGGCGACGAGGTTGCCATCACGATATCCGTCGAGGCCGACCTGAAGCAGTGAGCCCGGACGAGCTCCAGGCTCTTCTGGACGAGGCGACATTCGATCACATCAGCGGCGATTCGCAGGCCGCGATTACGAAGCTCGCCCGAGCCACCCTGGAGCGGCCCGATTCCCTGGAGGCCTGGCACGCCGCGGCGGAGGTCAACCTCAGCCTTCGCCGCCTCGACGACGCGCTCGCCGCGGCGGAGCGCGCGCACCAGCTGAACAAGGCGGATCCCCTCGCCATCACCACCCTGTCGCGGATATGGATGGAGCGCGGCGACAAGGCGCGCGCGGAGCACTACGGGGCGCTCGCGCGCATGCAGGGCTGGAAGGACGAGCTGAGGGCCGACCCGCCCGCCGATGCAGGCGGGTTGCGTTGATGCCGATCGCGGCCCGTTGACACGGTTGGCGCCGGGCGGGTACTCTCTTGCGGTCCGCGAAAGAATGGAAAACCCCTCCTACATCCTGGAGTTCGAGAAGCCGCTGCGCGACCTCTCGCGCCAGCTCGACGAACTCCGCCAGCAGTCGCTGGAGAGCAACGTGGACGTGGCCAAGGAGATCCGGTTGATCGAGAAGAAGATCGAGAGGACGCAGCGCGAGATTTACTCCAACCTGACACCCTGGGAGAAGGTGCTCCTCGCCCGCCATCCCAAGCGGCCCTATGCGCTGGACTACGTCGCGCTGATCTGCCGGGGGTTCCAGGAGCTGCACGGCGACCGCCAGTTCAACGACGACCGCGCCCTCGTGGGAGGGACCGCCTTCATGGACGGCCAGGCGATCATGATCGTCGCGCAGCAGAAGGGGCGCGATCCCAAGGAGAGGATCGCCCGCAACTTCGGGATGCCGCAGCCCGAGGGGTACCGAAAGGCGCTGCGGATCATGAGGATGGCGGAGAAGTTCGGCCTGCCCGTCCTTTCATTCATCGACACTCCGGGGGCGTTCCCCGGGATCGGATCGGAGGAGCGCCACGTCTCGGAGGCGATCGCCGTCAACCTCCGCGAGATGGCGATGCTAAAAACCCCGACGATTTCGGTCGTGGTCGGCGAGGGCGGCTCCGGGGGGGCCCTCGGAATCGGCGTCACCGACCGCGTGCTCATGTTCGAGAACAGCTACTACTCGGTGATCACGCCGGAGGGCTGCGCCGCGATACTTTGGAAGGACAGCTCGGCGGCGCCAAGGGCGGCGGCGGCCCTGAAGGTCGACGCGGACGACCTGGAGAAGCTCGGGGCCGTCGACGAGGTGATACCCGAGCCGCTCGGGGGCGCGCACAACGACCCTGCGCAGGCCGCCGCTGCCCTCAAGTACTCCATCCAGAAGCACCTGAACGACCTGCGCGCACTCGACACGCAAAGGCTCCTTGAGACGCGCTACGAACGCTTCCGCCACATGGGAACGTACGAGGAGGCCGGCGTGGTCCGGTCGAGCGCGCGCGTTTCCGCCGAGTCTAGCGCCTGACGGTCAGGAGCTCGATCTTCGCGGCCCTGGCCATCGAGGGGTCTATCTCCACGAGGGCTGCCGACATCCGGACGTCGCCGGTCGCCACCTCGAAGCGCCGGGGCATCCCGTCGGTGAACCTGCCGATGACCGGCGCCGTCTCGCGCCCGAGGACGCTCTCGTAGGGGCCCGTCATCCCCACGTCGCACATGAAGGCGGTTCCCTTCGGAAGCACGCGCGCGTCCGCCGTCGGCACGTGCGTGTGTGTCCCGAGGACGGCCGTCACCCGGCCGTCGAGGTGCCAGCCGAGAGCCTGCTTCTCCGACGTGGCCTCGGCGTGGATCTCGACCACGATCGCGTCGGCCTGGCCGCGCAGCCGCTCGACCATCCGGTCCGCGCAGAGAAACGGGCAATCGGCCTTCATGTTCATGAACTGGCGGCCGAGCACCGTGAAGACCGCCACCCTGAATCCCCGGGACGCGACGACCACGTGGTCCCAGCCCGGGCAGGCGGCCGGGAGGTTCGCGGGCCTGCAGACGCGGTCGAGCTGCGTGATCTCGGTCTCCCATCCGCGCTGGTCCCACACGTGGTCGCCCAGCGTGATCGCGTCGACGCCGGAGTCCAGGAGCGAGCGGGCGATCAGGCCGGTCATGCCGGCCCCGTGGGCGGCGTTCTCGCCGTTCGCGACCACGAAATCGAGCCCTGCCTCTCGCCTCATCCGCGGCAGCTGCTCCTCGACGATCGAGCGCCCCGGGCGCCCCACGATGTCGCCGATGAATAGGAGCTTGAGCACGGCGGAACGGTGGGCTCAACGCGGCGGCCAGCCAACTCATTTCGCAGCGGCCGGCCGGGGCCGCGCCCTCACGGCGCCAGCTCGACGGACACGCCGGCCGGGGCGGGCCCTTCCGGGCTGCCGGACTCGAAGACGGCGCTGATCTCGGCAACGGCGCCGGCCGGGACGGCAAGGGCCACCTCGCGCGAGCTGTCCGGCGCGAGGTCCCCCCCGACCGCCGCGACCGGCGAGAAGACGGAGTAGCGGCACGCGCGCGCGCCAGCGTTCCTCACGACGAGCCGCAGCGTCGCGCCGGCCCAGGTGCGCACCAGGAGCTCCGAGCGGGCGCGCCGGGCGCCCGCCGATGTCTCCCTTCGATAGACGAGAGGGGCCGGGACCTCCCCGGGCCCGAGGGAGCGGTAGGCCGCCACGCTGAAGGGGCTTGCCGGATCGCCCTCAAAGAGCCACGTGCGCCCCGCGACCATCCCCTCGCGGCCCATGAAGAGGGCGGCGGGGACGACCAGCCAGCCGCCGCGGCCCCTGACGAGCTCCTCCGCCGTGCGGGAACCGGGGCCGGGCGCGGCCTCCGGCAGCACCTTGCGCGGCGGGAACAGGCGGTAGAACGCCGCGGCCGGCTGGTTGAATTCCAACGCCAAGCGCAGGGGTGCGTCCGCCGGGCCGAGGCCGCCGGCCCACTCGCGCCAGCCCACGTAGACGTGGTAGCCGCGGGAGCGCCCCGGCTGGGCCACGGCCCGCCAGCCGGCCTGGTGCGTGGTCGTCAGGACCGCCCAGCCCACGGCGAGCGAGGCCGCAAGGGAAAGCGCCCACGCGAACCCGCGGACGGGCCGCGGCAGCGTCTGCATCCACCATGAAGAGACGACCGCCATCCACGGGGCGACCAGCACGAAGTAGCGGAACCCGTACGGGTGCCAGAGCTGCATCGCGTGAAAGAAGACCCAGAACGCGGCGATGCCGGCGCTCCATGCGAGCACCGCCCCGGCGCCGGGGCGCCGCAGGGACGCCGCCGCGGTCGCGGCCCCCGCCGCAAGCCCGAGGAACGCGAGGATCCCGAAGCTCGTCGCGTCGGCGTCCGGCTCCGGCCGCGCCAGTATGTCGAGCAGCGTCTGGCGGCGGTCAAGGCCGCCGAAGCTGAACGGGTCGCGCTCCGGGAGGGCCCGTGCGACGGCCTCGCCGACCGCGCGCGAACCGGCCCTGAGCCCCGGAGGCTGGGAGTTCGGATCAAACAGCTGGGAAAACGAGGCGCCGAGGTTGAGCGTGAGCTTCGCCCAAAGCTGGCCGGCGGAGGCCGCGCCGTGGTGCATCCGCACGAAGTCGGCGGGCCCGAACGGGCCGCCGTAGTCGCGCCAGTTGCGCGCGAAGACCGGCGCCGCGAAGAACGCCGCGGACAGGAGCGCCGGCGCCACGGTCGCCGCCCAGGCCCTCGGGCCGGGCCTGTACCTGCGCGCCGCCCACGCCACCCATATCGCGGCGCCCGGCGCCAGGTAGAAGAGCGTCCCCTTGGAGCCCAGGGCCATCCCGGCGCCGATCCCGGCGAGGACCGAGCCCTCGCCCCTCTCCGCCGCGCGGACCCAGAGGCAGAACGCCGCCCCCAGCTCGCCGGCGGCGAAGAGGTCGGTGTGCTCGGTCGTGAACTGCGGGACCACGTTGGCCATCCCGAAGAGGAGCGCGACCGAGCCCATCGACGCCATCCGGGACAGCCCCGTGCACCTCGAGAGTCCGTACGTCGCGGCCATCAGCAGCGCCCCGCCGTAGCACTGCGCGAGCGCCGCCGGCTGGAACCCGTCGCGCGTGCCCGTGATCAGCCAGGCCATCACGAGATCAGGCACCACGGGCATGTAGTTCTGGCGCGGGTCGCTGGTGGCGTAATGGCCGACCCGGCCGTCCTGCAGCCACTGGGCTATCCTCGGCAGACGGTAGGTCAGAGCGTCGTACACGACCGGGCGGGCAAGGGCCGCGATCGCCGCGAGGGCGACGAGGAGGCCGAGGAGCGCCAGCGCCGAGGCCACCTCGGGGGCGCCCAGGGCGCGAAGCCCGGCGATCCGGCCCCGCAGCTCGCGCAGCGCGCCAATGTCGCCCGGAAGGTGGCGCCGCCTCGCGGCGGCGAGGGCGGCCAGGACCGCGCAGTGCGCAGCGAGAAAACCGGGCTCGCCCAGCGCCCCGAGGGACCCCAGCGCCACGCCCGCGCCGGCCAAGAGGGCGCCGGCGCACCAGGCCCACGCGAGCAGGGGCTCGAAGACGCCGGCAAGGCCGCGCGCCAGCCACCTGACCAGCAGCCATGAGGCCGCCACCACAACGATCAGGTCGGCGGCGAGGACGCAGGCGGCGGGCAGGGCGTTCACGGGGCTTGCCTCATCACGCCCGACTGTCCTTAAATGGCGGGCTTTTTCAATCGCATCCCGCCATGAAAACCCGAGCCAGCCAAGTCGCGTTCCCACAGGCCGAGATAGGCCCCGAGATGAAGGGCTCCGACGCGGTCGTCGAGTGCCTGATCCGCGAGGGCGTCGAGGTGGTCTTCGCCTATCCCGGCGGCGCCTCGCAGGAGCTTCACCAGTCGCTGGCGCGCACCGACAAGATCCGGGTCATCCTGCCGCGGCACGAGCAGGGCGGATCTTTCGCCGCCGAGGGCTACGCGCGCGCGACGGGGAAGGTCGGGGTGTGCATGGCGACCAGCGGGCCCGGGGCGACAAACCTCGTCTCGGCGATCGCCGACGCGTACATGGACTCGGTGCCGCTCGTGGCGATCACGGGCCAGGTCATGTCGAAGTTCATCGGCAAGATGGCGTTCCAGGAGACCGATTTCTTCGGGATGACGCTGCCCGTCGTGAAGCACTCCTACCTCGTGATGAACGTGAACGAGCTGCCGCGGATCATGAAGGAGGCGTTCTGCCTCGCCCGAAGCGGCAGGCCCGGCCCGATAGTCGTCGACATTCCGAAGGACGTCCAGCAGGCGAGGTTCAAGCCGGTGTTTCCCGCCTCGGTCGAGTTCCGCAACCCCTATGTCTCGGGCGTGGAGCGCGCCGACGACGAGGCGCTCAGGAGGATCCTCGCGCTGGTGGCCGAGGCGAAGAGGCCCGTGATCTACGCGGGCGGCGGGATCGTCTCGGCGGACGCCCACCGGGAGCTGCGCGCCTTCGCGCAGAGGACCAACATCGCCGTGGCCACGACGCTCATGGGCCTGGGCATATTCCCCGAGACCGACCCGCTCTCGATGCAGTGGTTCGGGATGCACGGCGCCGCCTACGGCAACTGGGCCGTCGACGAGTCGGACCTCCTGCTGGTCTTCGGCGCGCGCTTCGACGACCGGATCACCGGCGACACCCACAAGTTCGCCGCGCACGCGACCATCGTCCACGTCGACGTCGACGCGTCCGAGCACAACAAGAACAAGCGCGTCAACCTCTCGGTCGTGAGCGACGTCAAGTACGCCCTGGGGCGCCTGAACGAGCTGATCGGCGCCGCGAAGTTCACCCCGCCCGACACCTCGGCATGGCACGCGCAGATCGCGAAGTGGAAGAAGGAGCACCCGTTCAGCTTCGAGCCCAGCCGGCACATCCAGCCCCAGGAGGCGGTGCAGGCCCTCTACGAGCTCACCAAGGGCGACGCGATCATCACGACCGGCGTCGGCCAGCACCAGATGTGGGCGGCGCAGTTCTACCGCTTCAACGAGCCGCGCCGCTACATCAGCTCGCTCGGTCTGGGCGCGATGGGCTTCGGGTACCCCGCCGCGCTGGGCGCCAAGGTCGCCAGGCCCGACAAGCAGGTCGTCGACATCGACGGCGACGGCTCGTTCGCGATGAACATCCAGGAGCTGGCGACCGCGCACATCGAGAAGATCGCCGCCAAGGCGATGATCCTGAACAACCAGCACCTCGGCATGGTCGTCCAGTGGGAGGACCGCTTCTATGGCAGCGTCCGCGGCAACACCATCCTCGGCGACGAGAGCAACGTCGGCAGCCCGGACAACCCGGACGCCCTCTACCCCGACTTCGTGAAGATCGCCGAGGGATTTGGCGTCCGGGGCCGGCGCGTGATCAAGAAGGCCGAGCTCAGGGGCGCGATCCAGGAGATGCTCGACTTCGACGGCCCGTATGTCCTCGACGTGATCGTCCCGTACACCGAGCACGTGCTGCCCATGATTCCGGCCGGCAGGACCGTCAAGGAGATGCTCCTCAAGTAGGCGGGGCCGTCGGCCCGCCCTGGGGATTGCCGGTCGGCTGCGCGGCCGGCCTCGAGGGGGCGGCCGTCGGCTTCACCTGCGCCGCGGCCGGCTTCGCCGGCGCCGCCGTCGGCTTCGCCGGTGCGGCGGTCGGGCTTGCGGGCGTGGGCCCCCGCGGCGTCGGCGGACCGCCGGGGCCCGTCGAGTTGATGTACCCCCAGAGGTCGATGTCCACGATCTTGCCCAGCTCCTCGATCCTGGCCCGGGAGGCCTCCTGCGAGTAGTGCCTGTCGGTGTCGCGGCCGAAGAAGTCCGGGCCCACGTAGAAGTTGCCCACGCCCCTTTTCGCGCTGATGAACTCGAAGTAGACCCGCCCCACGGGCGGACCGTACCACGGGATGCCCCACCTGCCCGGGAGCGAATTCACGAAGGCCACGAGCGCGTCGACCCTCTCCTTCTGCCTGATGTCGCGGCGCGAGAGCATCGGGTACCCGGCCATCGTCGTGATCCGGACGAGGTCCGCGGGCGCCTGCTCGGGCAGCCTCGCGTGCGGCGCGCAGCCGGCGAGCAGCGTGCACAGGACGAGCGCGAAGCGGCAGCCCCAGCGGGCGGTCGCGGGCGTTGGCGCTGGCGGGGGGCTCTGCATGGGTGTCAACCGGCCCCCTCGAATTCGCAGCAATACCTGAAAAGATCGAGCTTCGATAAGTGCCGCCGGAAGCCGCCGGGCTCGAACCCGCCGCGGGCGAACCCGAGCCTCTCGAGCACCCTGATGCTGGCAATGTTGCCGGCGACGGCGCCCGCGGTGGCCCTCCCGACCCTTCCCGAGGACCGCATGCGCCGCATGAGCCCGCCCACGGCCCGGGTCGCCATGCCCTTGCCCCATTCCTCCCGGCAAGGCACGTGCCAGACGTCGTACTCACCCTGTGAGGATCCCGCGAGGTCGGCCCCTAGCATGCCGACTAAACGATTGTCAGGCATACGGATGACATAGGGGCCGAAGTGTAGGGGCTCTTTGGAATAGTGGGCAACCACCTTTTCGGCCCGCTCGGCGCACGCGTCCGGCGTGGGCGTGCGGGCCCAGTTCGTGAACCTCACCGTGTCCAGGTCCGACCACAGCCGGAAGGGCTCGGCCGCGTGCGAGATCGTCAGCGGCTCGAACGCCATCGTGGCCGCCGACGAACTCCCGGCGGCGTCCCCGGGGGCAGCGCCGGCGCTATTCATGGGTCGCCTGCCCCCTGGCTAGCGCCCGCTCGATCCGCCTGTCGGGCACGAGCCAGACCAGGGCCACGAGGACGTAGATCGCCTGCGAGAGCCAGGGGTGGAAGAAGGCGGCGGCGATGGCGACCGCGTAGAGGGCGGGCGAGGCCTTGCCCTTCAGGTCGCGCCCCACGGCCCTCGCGAGCACCGATCCCTCGCCCTGCCTGGCTATGATGGCGGTCTGCAGGACGAAGTACGCGATCGCCGCCATCAGCAGCACCCCGCCGTAGAGCGCGGTCGGCACGGGCGCGAGGCGGTTCTCGCCCATCCAGTCGGTCACGAAGGGGAACAGGGAGAGCCAGAACAGCAGGTGCAGGTTCGCCCAGAGCACCGCCCCGCCCACCCGGTCCGCCGCCTGGAACATGTGGTGGTGGTTGTTCCAGTAGATCCCGATGTAGACGAAGCTGAGGAGGTAGCTCAGGAAGACGGGGAGGAGCGGCCTCAGCGCCGACGCGTCCGCGCCGTGCGGCGCCCTGAGCTCCAGCACCATGATCGTGATGATGATGGCCAGCACCCCGTCGCTGAAAGCCTCCAGGCGCCCCTTGTGCATTGTCGCGGCGCACAAACCACAAGCGGGGAGCACGCCGCGACGCAAGCCTCGCCGGAGGCCCCCCAAGCCCCCCTAGCGGAAAATCAGCTCGAGGAACTGCGGCAGGTAGGCGCGCCAGACGGGCCACTCGTGGCCCCCGTCGCTCACGGTCCACGTGTGGGCGACGCCCTTCTTCTCGAGCCAGGAGTGGAACGCCTCGTTGCGCTTGAGGAGGGAATCGTCCCTCCCAACCGCGATCCAGAGCAGCTGCGGGCGCGCGGACGGGTCCCTTACGGCCTCCCCAAAGGCCGCGTCCAGGCCGCCCTCGGGCACGCCTGCGCTGAAGCCGCCCACCCACCTGAAGAGGCCGGGGTGGGCGAGCCCGATCCTGAGCGCCTGGTTGCCGCCCATCGAGAGCCCGACGATCGCGCGCTTCGCGGGCCCAGGATCCGCCCGGTAGTCGCGCTCGACCAGCGGGATCAGTTCTTCGACGAGGTCCGTCTGCATCGCGGCCGTGTTGCGGGCCCCGTAGTCCTTGAGGAGGTCCCTCTTCGCGACGTCGACCGGGTGCCCGTAGGGCATGACGATGATGACCGGCTTGATCCGGCCCTGCGCGATCAGGTTGTCGGCGATCGTGTTGGCGCGGCCGGAGTCGATCCACGCCTCCTCGCGGTCGCCGAAGCCGTGAAGGAGGTAGACGACGGGGTAGAGCGCCGGCGCCCTGGGGTCGTAGCCGGGCGGCGTGTAGATCCACACGCCCGCGTCGCCCGCGCGGACCCTCGAGGCGTAGAACTGGTGGTGCAGGACCCCGTGCGGCACCGGCTGCACCGAGGCGAGGATCGGCGGGTCGCCCGGGACCTCGAACAGGCTCTCCGACGAGAAGTGCCTCTTGATGTCGCGGTCGTGCGGGTCGGTCACCGTCGCCCCGTCGACCGAGAGCGTGTACGAGTAGATGTCCGGTGCCAGCGGCCCGACGGTCACGCTCCACAGGCCGGCGGCGTCCTTCGCCATCGGCTGGACCGGCAGGTGCCTGAGCCCCTGCACGGCGACGGACTCGGCCTTGGGGGCGAGGATCCGGAACGTCACTCGCCCGTCCGGCAGCACCTCCGGCGAGACGACCGGGGGCTGCTGCGCGCGCGCGGCCGCCCAGCCGGCGAGGCACGCGAGGACGAGCGAGGGGATCCGCAGGCGGCGCCCGCGGGGCGCCATCAGGTCAAGTGGGGTCATGCCGGCACTATGGGCCCGGCGCCGCGGGGCTCAAGGTTCCACCGGCCGGGGCCCCGAGACCGTTTGACTTCACGCGCCACCGTTCGGGTATGCTGCGCCCCTTTGGCCATGGCCCAACCGTCCCCACTCAAGCTCTCCCTGCTGGGCATCGCGTGGCCGATCTTCGTCGAGCAGATGCTGCGCATGCTGATCGGCACGGTGGACACCTTCATGGTGAGCCACGTCTCCGACGGGGCGGTGGCGGCCCTCGGGGTCGCCAACCAGGTCATCATCTTCTTCCTGGTCGCCTTCAACTTCATCGGCATCGGCACCAGCGTCGTGATCACCCACCACCTCGGGGCCCGGGACCGCCGCGGCGCCGACCGGACCGCGGCGAGTTCCATCGCGGTCAACACGTGGCTCGGGGCCGCGTTCAGCGCGTCGGTATACTTCCTGGCCTTCCCGATGCTCCGGCTGATGCAGCTGCCCGGGGGCCTCATGGACTACGCCCTGCCCTTCCTGACGCTGATGGGCGGCACGCTGTTCATGGAGTCAATGAGCATCTCGATCGCCGCCGTGCTCCGGGCCCACGGGCGCACCCGCGACACGATGCTCGTCACGATCGGCCAGAACGTGCTCAACGTCCTCGGCAACTGGGTCACGCTCTACGGGGTCCTCGGCTGCCCCCGCCTGGGCGTCCTCGGCGTCGCGCTGTCGGGGGTATTCAGCCGCCTCGTGTCCTGCGCCGCGTTCTGGATGCTCCTCGGCCACCACACAAGCCTCCGGCTCCGGGCGGCGGACTTCGTCGCCATATCCTGGAAGAGGGTCCGGCGCGTCCTGCGCATCGGCCTGCCCGCCGCAGGGGAGCAGATGTGCTACTGGACGGCGTTCCTGCTCGTTACCACGTTCGTCGCCCGGCTCGGCAGCGACAGCCTCGCCATCCAGTCCTACGCCCTGCAGATCCAGCGCTTCGCGATGCTGTTCAGCTTCTCCATCGGCCTCGGCACGGAGATCCTTATCGGCCACCTGGTCGGCGCCGGGATGTTCGAGGAGGCCTACCACAAGCTGCTGCGCAGCCTGAGGACGGGCCTCATCATCGTGACCTGCGTCATGCTGGTGGTCGCGGCGCTGGCGCCCGCGCTCGTGGGCTTCTTCAGCCGGAACGCCGCGATCGTCGCCGGGGGAACCGTGCTCCTGCGCCTGGCGATCGTGCTCGAGCCCGGGCGCGTCTTCAACGTGGTGGTCATCAGCTCGCTCCGGGCCACGGGCGACGTCTTCTTCCCGATCCAGATGGCCGTGCTGTCGATGTGGTGCGTCTGGGTGCCGCTGGCCTGGCTGCTCGGGCTCAAGCTCGGCCTCGGCCTGGTCGGCGTCTGGATTGCGATGATCACGGACGAGTGGCTGCGGGGCATCATGATGTACTACCGCTGGAAGAGGCGCCGCTGGCTCCCGCACGCCAGGCGCAGCCGCTCGCACGTCGTCGACGCCGCGGACTCGATGGCGCCGGTCTGAGCGGGCCCGCCTTCAGAAAAAAGGAGGCCCGGCCCCTCTATCCGAGGAACCGGGCCGAAACCTGGCAACGACCTACTCTCGCGGGACCTAACGTCCAACTACCATCGGCTGCTCGGGGCTTAACGGCCGTGTTCGGGATGGGAACGGGTGGGCCCCCGGCATGTGGTCACCAGGAAGTGATACTCCCCGAAGGGAGAAAAGAACAAAGCTTAGGGCAATGAACGGCCAAGGAGGCAAAATAAACGCCTTCGAACAGCTAGAGCTGCACTAACCAAGCAAGGTCATTAGTACCAGTAAACTGAACGCCTTACGACGCTTACATTTCTGGCCTATCAACCGGGTGGTCTACCCGGACCTTGCACCGTATTGCTACGGATTGTGATCTTATCTTGGGATGGGCTTGGCGCTTAGATGCTTTCAGCGCTTATCCCTTCCGAACATAGCTACCCGGCGCTGCCGCTGACGCGACAACCGGAACACCAGAG
>CAZCAJ010000028.1:0-48904 GCA_964496645.1 uncultured Opitutaceae bacterium | reverse complement strand
CGGTGTGCTCGCGAACGAGCTGCGCGAGCTTCATCGAGTGCATGCAGCACGTGCGCGAGCACCAGCGGTTCGTCTTGAAGTCGCGCGAGCCGACGCAGAGGATGAACCCGACGGACTTAGGGGCGCGGCCGTCGCGCAGCACGACCTCGCCGCCGGTCGGCCCGGAGCTCGTCACGAGGCGCTCAAGCTCGAGCGACGTAACTACGTTCGGGTAGCGGCCGTAGCCGTACTGCGGGATGCGCTTCGCGTCGAAGAGCTTGAAGCCGGTCGCCAGGATGATGTTGCCGACCTTCACCTGCACGATCTGCTCCTTCTGCGTCAGGTCGATCGCCTGGCGGTCCGCGCACGCCTCGATGCAGGTGCGCTTGCACTTGCCCGTCTTGATCTGGAGGCAGCGCTCCGGGTCGATCACCACGACCTGCGGCACGGCCTGCGGGAACGGGATGTAGATCGGCTTGCGCTTGCTGAGGCCCACGTTGAACTCGTCGGGGAACTTCGCCTCCTTGTAGATGCACGCCTTGATGCACTCCTGGCAGCCGACGCACAGCTCCTCGTTGATATAGCGCGGCTTTCGCCGGACGGTCACGGTGTAGTTGCCGACGTAGCCCTCGACCTTCACCACCTCCGAGTAGGTCCAGAGCGTGATGTTCTCGTGCGCCCGCACCGCCGACATCTTGGGGGTCAGGATGCACGCGGCGCAGTCGAGCGTCGGGAACGTCTTGTCGAACTTCGCCATGTGCCCGCCGATGCTGGGCTCGCGCTCCACGAGGTAGACGTTCTTTCCGCCGTTCGCCAGCGTGAGCGCGGCATGGATTCCGGCGATGCCGCCTCCGACGACGAGCACGTCGGGGTGTATCGGGACCTTCGTCGTCTGGAGCGCGCGGTGGAACCGCACGCGCCGGATGGCGGCGTGCGCGAGGGCCTTCGCCTTCTCGGTGGCCTCGGCGCGGTCGGTGTGCACCCACGAGTCGTGCTCGCGGATGTTGACCATCTGGAAGAAGAAGGGATTCAGGCCGGCCGCCTCGACCGCGTTGCGGAAGGTGTGTTCGTGGAGCAGGGGCGAGCACGACGCCACGACCACCCGGTTGATCCCGTGGTCGCGTATGTCCTGCCCGATCAGCGCCTGGCCCGGATCCGAGCACATGTACTTGTAGTCGCGCGAGACGGCGACACCCGGCAGCCGGCCGACGTACTGCGCGACGGCGGGGCAGTCCACCATGCCAGCTATGTTGTGGCCGCAGTGACAGATGTAGAAGCCGATGCGTACGTCGCCGTTGTTGCTGGGGTCGTGCATGGCGGGCGGGCCTCCGGGGTTAGGCCGGCGCGGGCGCCGGCGCCGCCGGCAGCGGCTTCATGGGGACAAAGCACCGGTTCAGGCCCAGCTCCTCGGCCGGGATTCCGAATGCCAGGCCCATCAGCTGCGTGATGTAGACGGTCGGGATCCGCACCGGCCCCCATCGCTTGGCGAGCTTGTCGTGGTAGGCGTCCAGGTTGAACTGGCACAGCGGGCATATCGTGGCGATCACGTCGGCCCCGCGGCGCTTGGCCTCCTTCAGCAGGATGTACGACAGCCGCAGCCCGGCCTCGGGCAGCGTCCCGGTGAGGCTGGCGCCGCAGCACTTGGTCTTGAGGGGAAAGTCGACGACCTCGGCGCCGAGCGCGGCAAGGAGCCGGTCCATCGTCGTGGGATTCCAGGCGTCGTCGAACGTGGCGTAGGGCCGCACCACCTGGCAGCCGTAGTACGGCGCCACCTTGAGGCCCGTGAGCGGCCTCACGACCCTCTCCTTGACGACGTCGAGCCCCACGTCGTGCACAAGCACGTCGAGGGGGTGGCGCACGGGCGTGTTGCCGGCGTAGGTGAGCCCGGCGGTGCCGAGCGCGGTCTGGACGGTGGCGCGCATCTGCTCCGAATCCTGGAGCTGGTGCTTCGTCTTGTTGAGGACCAGGTAGCATGCGCTGCATGGCGTCACCAGGTCGTGCGGGCCGGCCTTCTCGGCGATGGCGAGGTTGCGCGCCGCGAGCACGCAGGCCTTGCGTTCGTCGACCGACATGTAGGCG
Organism: uncultured Opitutaceae bacterium; assembly: GCA_964496645.1. Lineage (GTDB taxonomy): Bacteria > Verrucomicrobiota > Verrucomicrobiia > Opitutales > Opitutaceae > Palsa-1447. The sequence continues at coordinate 46,846 of CAZCAJ010000028.1, read as the reverse complement.
GTCGCACCGCAGCAGTTCCAGTCCTCGAGCTCGACGAGCTCGACGCCCAGATGGCGCATGACGGGAAGCAGCGACTCCTCGTACGCGCGGCCGAGGCCCTTGAGCGAGCACCCTGGGAAATAGGAGTAAATCATGCTGCCTCCTGGTTGGTCTTCGGGGCGGGCTCCGCCTGGGAGTCGGTCGTGGCGAGCATCGCGGCGAGCTCGGCGCTGTGCTCGATGCGCTCCTGGCGGAGCACGAAGCGCCCGGTGCGCACAAGGCCGATGCCCTGGCGCCACGAGCTCAGGACCGCGAGCAGGTTCGCCTTCATGAACAGGTGCATCACCAGAAGCGTCTCGGTGATTCGGCCCTTCTTGCTGACCATGTTCGTGAATTCGCGGGCGAGCACGGGGATCGGGAAGCGCTTCGGGTACATGCGCTCCTTTATCGCGCGCTGCTTGAGCGCGTACATGATGTCGGTGATGCGGATCTCCCTCGGGCACTCGACGGTGCAGGCGTAGCACGAGGCGCAGAGCCAGATGCTGTTGCTCCGCAGCACCTCGTCTTTGAAGTCGGCGCGCACGAGCGCCATGATCTGGCGCGGCGAGTGGTCCATGTACACGCTTAGCGGGCAGGTGCCGGAGCACGTTCCGCACTGGATGCAGCGCACCAGCTGGTCGCAGCCCGGTACGGCCATGACCTCCCGGCCGAAGCCCTTAACCCGCTCGGACTCGTACTTGATCGTGCGCCGGACCTTCGTGGGTGCCCCGGGGCGCAGGTCGGCCTGCACGCTGGGCGGCCTTGCATGGGCATCCGCCCTTCCCGCCGCAGGCGGGGTCTCTACACTGGGCGGGGGAAAGTGCTTCATTGAGGTTTTTGGCCGCCTGACCCGGGCTGATAGGGCCCGAATCCCGCGGGGCTTATGAAGTGCTGCTACCCAACTTAATTCAGCATGAAATAAGCGATATTTATTGCAATACCAATGCAGGTCCACGCACATTGTAAGTGCAGTATAAGCCGCAGAAATAGCCCAAGTGAAAATCATCTCCCCCGTGGAGAAGGCCGCCAGCGGCGCGCGAAACACAGCGGTCGCGGGCCGGGCCATTGGGCAACCCGGCCGCCGCGGGGGCCCGCGTCCACTCCCTGGGGTGACCCCGGAGGGCGCAGCCAGGAGTTTTAGGGCATCCCAAGAACATGCAAAGTGACCCCACACCAAACCGGAACCCCAAGTACGCGTGGCGCGATGTGGCGCGCGCGGAGACGCCCAAGCGGGACGTCGGAGCGCGCATAACGGACTTCCGCGCGACGTATCGTCCCTACGACGCGGCGACGGCGTCCGAGCAGGCCGGCCGCTGCATCCAGTGCCCTAACCCTAGCTGCGTGGAGGTCTGCCCGATCGACACGCCGATCCCGGAGCTCATGCGGCTGACGGCGGACAGACAATACAAGGAGGCCGCGGAACTGCTGTTCTCGAGCAGCATCATCCCGGAGCTCTTTGTCCACGTCTGCGCGGGCGAGCGCTTGTGCGAGGCGGTCTGCGTGCTCGCGGACAAGTCCGACCCCGTGCAGGTCAGCTTCATCGGCCGTTTCCTCCTGGATTACGGCTGGAACCACGGCGTGTTCGAGTCGCCCATCGAGGCGGCCACGGGACGCCGGGTCGCGGTTGTCGGCTCGGGCCTCTGCGGGCTGGTCGCCGCCGACGTGCTGTCGCGCATGGGCCACGCGGTGACGGTCTTTGACGCCTACCACAAGCCGGGCGGACGGCTCGTGAACGGGCTGCCGGGCTTCCGCGTGGACCGCGAGCTCATCGAGAAGCGGGTCGGCCTCCTGGCGCGGCGCGGGGTGAAATTCCGCACGGGCATGGTCTGCGGGCGCGACCTGAAGCTCGGCGAATTGCGGCGCGACTTCGACGCGGTGTTCTTCGGGCTCGGGCGCGCCAATCCCGTCCGGCTGGAGATCCCGGGGTCGAAGCTGCGCGGCGTGCGCCAGGCCTATCCCTTCGTGCTGCGCAACACCTCGGACGCGAAGCTGGAGACGCCCCCGGTCTCCGTGTACGGCCGGCGCATCGTCGTCCTTGGCGGCGGCGAGACTGCGGTCGACGCCCTTCGCGTGGCAATCCGGTGCGGGGCCAGCGACGCGACCTGCCTCTACCGCCGCGACCGGACGGACATGCCCGCAAACCCGAGCGATGTGGCCAACGCCGAGGAGGAGGGCGCCCGCTTCATGTGCTTCGCCGAGGCCAAGGCCATCATCGGAAACGAGGTGGGAGACGTGACGCACGTGCGCTGCGCGCGGACGATACCCGGCGAGGTAGACCCGTCGGGGCGCCGCAGCGCGGTGGCCGTCGAGAACTCCGAGTTCGATGTCCCGGCCGACGTGGTCCTGGTCGCCTACGGCTTCGAGGCGCCGAAGCTGACGCAGATGGACGAGTTCGCGCAGCTCAAGGTGGACGGCCGCGGCCACCTGGCGGTCGACTCCAGGCTGATGACGAACATCCCGGGCGTGTTCGCCGGCGGCTCGGTCGTGCGCGGCCCGGTGCCGCTCGCCGATGTCGCGCGCGACGCCCGAAACGCCGCCGTGGCGATCAACGACTACCTCCGCGCCCTGCCGCGTCCTTCTCGGGCGTCGTCTCCACTCCCGCAGGGCGCAACGGGCTCCTAGGCGGACCGCCGGGGCCGGGGGGAAAGCCTTGACCCGGGCTCCGGGCCCGCGAGAAAGTGCGGGGCCGGCGCCCCCTACCGCTGGACCTATGAAGATCCACCTTTTCGACAAGGACCAGAAGACCGAGGCGTTCGCCGCAGGCCAAACCGTGTTCCGCGAGGGCGACAGCGGCGACTGCATGTTCGCCGTCGTCAGCGGCACCGTCGACATCATCGTCGAGGGCACGACTGTCGAGACGGTCGGCGAAGGCGGGGTTTTCGGCGAGATGGCACTGGTGGAGGACCGGCCCCGCCTCGGCACGGCAATCGCGAGGACCGACGCGGCCCTGATCCGCATAGACCGCAAGCGCTTCCTGTTTCTCGTGCAGCAGACCCCCTTCTTCTCGCTGCAGCTGATGGCCGTGATGTCGGAGCGCCTGCGCAGGATGAACAAGAGGCTCTGATTCCCCGCCCGGGCCCGCCGTCCGCGGCCGGGGACGCCCTAGCCCAGCTCGGCCGCGATCGTCGCCCCGTCCCTCAGGAGGGCCATGGGGACGACGTTGCCGTCGAGCCGCCTGCCGTCGACCTCGAGCGACTTGACGCCTCGGCACACTCCCGCCGGGTTCCTGACCTCGATGTTCACCTTCCTTCCGCGGAAGACCCGCACCGCGGAGAAGCCCGGCCAGGACTTCGGGATGCAGGGATCGATCCGAAGGCCGCCCTCCTCCGGCCTTATCCCCAGGATGCGCTGGGTCGCCGTGTAGTGCGCCCAGGAGGCCGTGCCCGAGAGCCAGGGTATCCGCGAGCGGCCGAACTTCTTCGACGTCGGCGCATGGGTGCTCTGGCAATGGACGTACGGCTCGATCTCGCGGATCTCCGCCCTGTCGTTCTGCGCGGACGGCATGAACGCCCGGTAGTAGGCGTACGCCTGGTCGCCGTTTCCGGCCGCGATCTCGGCCAGGACCGCCCAGCTCTGGGTGTGGCTGAAGATCCCTCCGTTCTCCTTGTTGCCCGGATTGAACAGCACGGCGCGCATGACCTCGACCGACGTCTTCGAGAAGGGCGGGTCGCAGAGCGCCACGCCGTACTCGGAGGCCAGGTGCTCCCTGACGGCGCCCAGGGCGAGCCTCGTCTGGGCCGGGGTCGCCGCGCCGGATATGACGGCCCAGCACTGCGTGTTGAGGTAGATCCTGCCCTCGCGGGCCTTGCGCGTGCCGAAGACGACGCCGTCCTCGCTTATCGCCCAGATGAACCACCGGCCGTCCCAGCAGACGGCCGCGATCCTGCGGTCCAGTTTCTCCAGGTGGGCGAGCGCCCACCGCCTCTCGCGCGGCCGGCCGAGGCGCTCGGCTATCTCCGCGTACGTCACGAGCCCGAGGCGCACCTGGAACGCCACGAAGACCGATTCGCCCTTGTAGCCAAGCTTGAGGCAGTCGTTCCAGTCGGCCAGCAGCCCGCACGGCAGGCCGTGGCGTCCGGCCCTCTTCAGGTTGAATTCGAGCGCCCGGCGCAGGTGGCCGAATACCGTCGCGCGGCCCCGGTCCGCGTAGGGCACGACCTCGTCGTAGAACGCCACATCGCCCGTCTCGGCGACGTAGGCCGGTACGGTGTTGAAGAACCACTGGCAGTCATCGCTGCGGTAGTTGGCGCGCGGAGTGGGCTTCATCTTGCCCGGCACGTGCAGCCACGGGCGTATCTCGGGCTGGGCCCCGCCGGTCGAGTCCTGCCCGGAGAGCATGAGCACCAGGCGGCTTCGAACGAGCTTGGGCAGCATCGCCGGCACCCCGAGCATGTCCTGGACCGTGTCGCGGAAGCCGAAGCCGTCCCGCTGGTCGCCCGTGTACACGAGCGAGCACGAGCGCGACCACTCGAAGGCGATCAGGGCGTTGTATGCGCCCCAGACGTTCGCCATGTGGTCGAAGTCCGGGTCGGGCGTCTTCACCTGGAGCACCTCCACCAGGCCGTGCCAGTGGCGCCTGAGCTTCTCGAGCTCCCTCTCGCAGGCCCCTGCCGCGCCGAAGCGCCTCCGGGCCCGGCTTGCGCGGGCGTGGTCGCCGATGCCGAGGAGGACGAGGACCTCGGCCGAGGCCCCGGGCGCCAGCTCGAGGTTGCTCTGGATCGCCCCGCACCCGTTGTCCGAGAACTGCTCGCGGTTGCCGCATGCGCCCCGCTCCACGGCCAGGGGCCTGTCGAATGCGCGGTAGGGTCCGAGGAACGCCTCGCGCTCGCAGTCGAACCCCGCGATTTCGCCCCCGAGCTGGGTCATCCACCACCAGCGCGACTGGTCCCACCTGCCGATCTCGCTCGAGCTTCGCGGCAGCCTGCGGCAGCTGGACGCCAGTATGAAACCGTCGCGCCAGGAGGCCTCCGAGATGTACTGGGTGTACTGGAGGTTGAGCGTGTCCTGGAGAAGGTTCCACTCGGTCGTGAACTCGCAGAACGAGAACACGCTCAGCTTGCGCGCGCGGTCACCGGTGTTGGAGACGCGCAGGCGCCAGTACTCGAACTCCTGGCCCAGCGGGACGAAGTACGTGGCCTCGCTCCGGACCCCCCGCCACTCGCTCTCGATGACCGCGTAGCCGAGGCCGAACCGGGTCGTCGTCTTGTACTCGTCGAGCGGCTTGCCGACCGGCTGCCACGCCGCGGACCAGAAATCGCCGCTGTCGCGGTCGCGCAGGTAGAACTGGCGCCCCGGCATGTCCATGGGCACGGAGTTGTACCGGTGGCGCATGAATCGCCCCTGCGCGGGGGACTGAGTGAAGCTGTAGCCCCCGGCGTTGTTCGTCACGATGGCCCCGTACCGGCGCGAGCCCAGGTAGTTGGACCAAGCCCGGGGCGTGTCCGGTCGCGTGATCACGTATTCGCGGGCTTTGTCGTCGAAGTGGCCGTATTGCATGTAAAATGGTGCGGCCCTCCTCGGTGTCCCGAGCCCCCCGTTGGAACCGGCAAGGATAGCCGTCTCTCTTTGATACGGTTTTCCGCCGATGTCGATACCGCGGCGCGGAAGGGCCCTTCCGCCTGAATCAGTTCGCCGCGCCAGCCCAAACCTGCTTGCCTCTCCCCGCACACCCACACGCGGCCTCGCGGCTGCCAAGCCGGCGCAGCGACCGCATCTCGCCACCGGATAGCCAGATTACTGCGAAGCCGAAGGAGAAAGAAGCACGCCCACAAGAACCATGACCGCGACCGCTTCACTCGCAGTCACCGTCGTCGTCCCCTCCCACAATCCCCACCTCGGGCGCCTCAGGGCGACGCTGAACGGGCTGAGGGGCCAGTCGCTCGCGCCTGAGCTCTGGGAGACGCTTCTCGTTGACAACGCCTCGTCGTCGTTTCCCTCGGGGCGGGACCTGGGCGGCGACGCCCCCGCCAACCTCCGCGTGCTCCTCGAGCCCCGGCTCGGGCTAACCTCGGCCCGGCTCGCCGGGATTCGCGCCGCAAAGGGGGCCGTCATCGTCTTCGTCGACGACGACAACATCCTGGCGCCCGGCTACCTCGCCGAGGCCGTGCGCCTCTTCGGGCGCGACGGCCGGCTCGGAGCCGCCGGAGGCAAGTCCGTGCCGGCACTCGAGTCGCCCCCGCTTCCTTGGCAGGGCGAGTTCCTTCCGCTGCTCGCGGTGCGCGACCTCGGTGAGGCCGAGCTGCTCGCCACGACTTTTCGGCCCGCCGGCGCGGCTCGGAAGCAGTATCCCCCCTTTGCGCCGATCGGCGCCGGGATGGCGCTGCGGCGCGAGTCCGCGCTGGAGTGGGCCGCGGGCGTCGAGCGGGACCCGGGCCGGCGCCGGCTCGACCGCTCGGGGCTCGACCTTGCGTCCGGCGGCGACAACGACGTCGTGATGACGGTCCTCGAGAACGGCTGGTCCGTCGGCTACTTTCCCGGGCTCAGACTCGATCACGTGATCCCGGCGGCGCGGCTCGACACCGGCTACCTGGCGCGACTCAACCGCGCGATGCAGCGTTCATGGGTCCAGGTGCTGGCCCGCCACGACGCAAGCCCCTGGAAGCCCATCCCGGGGTGGACAGTCGCGCCGCGAAGGATCAAGGCGTGGTTCGCGTATCGGGCGTGGGCGGGCCCGGCGTGCCGGATCCGCTGGCAGGGCGCCTGCGGGCATTTCGAGGGCCGCGCGGACATTCGGCGATGCTGAGCAAGTGCAAGACGGCCGGCACCCTGCTCGCCCGGGGCGATCTTGCAGGGTTTGAACGGCACTCATGCCTGAATCTGCGGCGGTTGTGGGTCGCGCTGAATCGGGGCCGGCCGTTCGTTTACCGGCGCCTTGGATTCGGCTTCATTTGCTATCCCGATATGCGAGATTCGGTCGAGCTCTGGCTGAACGGGGCCCCTGATGCCTTGGAGCTGTCCCTGCTGCGTGCGTGGCTTGAGCCGGGCGACGCGGCGGTTGACGTCGGCGCCAACCTCGGTGTCTACGCCTTTGCCGCCGCGAATGCAGTCCGCAACCGGGGCCGGGGTCTTGCCATTGAGCCCTCGCCGCGTCTCGTCGGGCGGATGCGGCGCGCCGCCGGACGCCTGGGACTCGATTCCATACACGTCTGCGAGACGTGCGCCGGCGAAGCGCCGGGGGAGACCGAGTTCTTTGTGGCGGACGAGAGGGAAACCACCGGCGAGCAGTCCCGACGGGTGGATTCGGGGCATCTGGCCCGGTACCGCAGGATCGCCGCGGCAATGGACACCCTCGACAACCTCGCCGCGGCGCACCTCCGCGGCGAATCCGCTTGCCTGGTAAAGCTTGATGTCGAGGGTGCGGAGGTGCTCGCGCTGCGCGGCGCACGCGCTTTGCTCAGCATGCAGGACGCCGCCTTCTGGCTGGTTGAAATCAACCTTCCGGCACTCACCCGGTTCGGTTTCGGCGCCGCAGACCTGTTGTCGCATTTCCCCCCGGCCACGTTTGAAAGCTGGCTCATACCGCAGTATCCCCGTGCCCCCGGCCGGACTGCGCCTCCGCGCTCGCTAGGCGGCGCCGAGCACTTTGAGGACGCCGCGTTTTACAACCTGGTTGCCCTGCCCCGCCATGGGCGCTGGGCCGAACGCACGCCGAGGGTCAGGAAACTGCTCAGGCGCGACTGAATCGGCTGCCGCATTGGCTTCAAGGGAGTGCGCAGGCCACCTCCACCTCCCCGCGCGAGTCTGGACTCGGATCAATGCCCGCGACATGAGTTGACCTAGGCCCGCCTGCTCCTAATCTTCGCGAACGTGCTCATAATTAATGACTATCGCCGCTCAGAGGGCGCAAGTCGCGGTGGGCGGTGGGTTGGCGCTGACGCCCGGGCGGGCATTCCGGGCTTGGCCCGCGCTCGGGTACCAAGGGGGCCCGGCTCCTGAAGGGCGCCGCTGCCCATGAGCTTCCTGCGCGATAACATCGCCCCGCGGCTGCGCTTGCTGCGCACGGCACTTTCCCGGCGTTTCATATATCCTGACGTGGTCAAGATCGCCGAAGAATATGGCCTCAGCTACAGCGACCTGCGGGCTGACACCGAGCCATTTGAATTCGTCCGAAGGCTGCTGACGGGCACCACGGCCCCCCCTCCGGATTTTGCCGCGCTGATTGAGCCGTCGGAAGGCTTCACGCCGCCGGGCGCCCCAGACATCTTTAACTCAGAGCCCAGCGTCGGCCGCTTTCTAGGCCAGCTCACATATTACCTGAAGGCGCAGTCGGTGGTGGAGCTCGGCTGCTTCGTCGGCTGGTCGAGCGCGCACATGGCGCTCGCCCTAAAGTCCTCCAACCGCGGAGGCCGGCTCTTCTGCGTCGACTACATGCAGCACTATCTCGATGTGGCCATCGCCAATCTCAAGCGCCACGGGCTTAGCGACGTTGCGACCCCCGTCTGCGGGAAATCGCTGGACGCGGCGGTGATGGCCGCGCTGCCAGGGAGGATCGACATGGTGTTCCTCGACACCTCGCATGCCTACCCCGCCACGCGCGACGAGATACTCGCCTACGCCCCGAGACTCACAACCGGCGGCTGTTTGGTATTGCACGACTCGACCAAGGCAAGCGGCGTGCGCCGTTCCTTGCTTGAAGTTGGCGACCGCTTCAGGGTGCTGACGTTCGCCACCGAGCAAAGCAACGGTGTGACTGTTCTCCGGCCCCGTTGACCCATGCCGATTAACGAGACCATCGCCGACACAAACAAACCTGCCTGGCCCCGGGAAGGCATACCCGCCGCCGGCGTGGTATACGTGGCCACTGGCCAGCGCTACCTCGACGAGGCCCGCGTGGCGGCTGCAATCCTCAGGAAAACAAACCCACAGTTGCCGATCTGTCTTGTTGCGGACCGGCCGGACGGCCCCGTTTTTTGGGATGAGCTCGTCCTCATAAGGAACCCGGCGTTCGGTTTCCGCGACAAGATCTTCATGGGCCTCTGTCCCTTCGAGCGGTTTCTCTTCCTGGACACCGATACCCGCGCCATCGGGGACCTCTCCGAGGTGTTCTCACTGCTCGAGCGGTTCGATTTCGCGGGCCACCAGCTCTTTGAGGGCCACGACTGCCGGCCGCCGAATGTCCCCGATGCATTCCCGGAGTTCAACAGCGGCGTGCTTGGGTTCCGCCGATCGCCCGACCTAGCGGAGTTCTTCGCCCGTTGGCTCGCCAACTACGACGCGTTCTACGCGCTTAACCGCGACGGCCACTACCACTATTCCAACACAAGCGATCAAAAGAGCCTGCGCCAGACCCTCTACGAATCGAGCCTCCGGATCGCGGTCCTCGGCCCCGAGTACAACTTCACCCCCCACCATCTTTCGTTTGCATGCGCCCAGGTCAGAATCCTCCACGGCCGCGGCCGGCGCGACCTGGAGGACCTCCAGGGCCGGCTCAATGCAAAGCTCGGGAACCGCGCTTACGTCCCGAGGCTCGACGCCGTCATCCATGACGACGCGCTCGCCCCTGAGCTCCGCCACCTCTGGTGGATGGTCACGCTGCAGGTTATCCGGAAGGCCGGGCTCAGGCTGACCCCGCTGCGCCTGCGCAACTGGCTGCGCAGGAGCGGCCTCGTCCGGCGCCTCTTCCTGCGCAACCGGTTCGCCGACTCCACGGCCCCCGAGGATCCCAAATGGCAGGCGCCCCCTCCGCAGGCTCGGTGACCGGACGGGACCCATGCGAACGCTACTGAGAAACCTGGGCCTCGGCCGCATCCTCTACCGGATCTACCACGTGCCAGCCGGGATCCTGCGCGACTCTGTCAAGGCCGGCGGTCCGCTGCAGGCGCGCCGCACGGCCCGCGGACGCGCGGAGATGGAGGCGGCAGCGAGAGACCTGGCTCCGCCGGTGGTGCCCGCCGGAGCGATTCCGATAGCGGTCCACCTGCTGACCGGCCGGCGCTTCTGGTTCCAGTCCGCCTTCTGCCTCCACACGCTCTCAACGTGCGCCGGGCGCCCCGTTCATCCCGTGATCTACGACGACGGTTCGCTGTCGCCGGAGGACGCGGGCTGCCTCGCCCGGCTGTTCCCGGCGGCCCGGGCCGTGCCGATTTCCGAATCCGAGTCAAAGCTCGATCGTTTCCTGCCCCGCGACCGCTTCCCCGCGCTTCGCGACTGGTGGGGCCGGAACCCCAACATCCGCAAGCTCGTCGATCCGCACATCGGCTCCCGGGGATGGAAGCTGGTGATCGACTCCGACCTGCTCTTCTTCAGGGAGCCCGCGTTCCTGGCCGGATGGTGCGACTCGCCCCGCGCGCCCCTGCACGCCGTAGACGTCCAGAGCTCCTACGGCTACCCCCGCCGGCTGCTCGAGGAACTCGCCGGCTCGCCGGTCGCCGACCTCGTCAACTCCGGCCTGTGCGGGCTGGACAGCGGCGCGCTCGACTGGGAGCGGATCGAGCTGTGGTGCCGCGCGCTGATTGAGCGCGGGGGCAGGAGCTACTACCTTGAACAGGCCCTTGTGGCCATGCTGCTCGCGGGGCGCGCGTGCTCGGTGGCCCCCGCCGCGGATTACGTCACGCTGCCGCGCCCGCCGGAGGCGCTGGAATGCCGGGCGGTGATGCACCACTATGTCGACGACTCCAAGCGCTGGTACTTCCAGCACAACTGGCGCCGAGTGGCCCGGAAGCCCGAATGAACCCCCTGGTCAGCATCATCATCCCCTGTCACAACGCCGAGGCGTGGGTCGGCGCCGCGATTGAATCGGCCCTGGCGCAGACCTGGCGCGACGTCGAGGTTATCGCGGTCAACGACGGGTCGACCGACGCCAGCCCGGCCGTCATCCGGCGCTATTCCGAGCCCAGGGTGCGGGCGCTTGACCAGCCAAACAAGGGCGCCTCCGCGGCCCGCAACACCGGGCTTCGCGCGGCCGCGGGCGAGTTCATCCAGTTCCTGGACGCCGACGACCTCCTGGCGCCGGAAAAGGTATCCAGCCAGGTCGCGCTGCTCCAGGCTAGGGGAGCCGGCGCCGTCTGCACGGCCCGGTGGGCCCGCTTCACGGACGACCCGGCGGCGGCCAAGCAGACCGACTCGCCGCTTTTTGCCGACCTGGCGCCCGTGGAATTCCTCCTGCTGTGCGCGGCAGGCGGGCACATGATGCACCCGGCAGCCTGGCTCGTGCCCGCCGGCGTCGCCCGCGGGGCCGGGCCGTGGGATGAGACCCTTTCGCTCAACGACGACGGCGAGTACTTTGCCCGCGTCTGCCTTGCATCGCGGGGAGTCGTCCATGCGCCGAACGCGCTCACGCTCTACAGGTCCAACCTGCCCAGGAGCCTAAGCGGGCGGCGCGACCGCCGCTCCCTCGAGTCGCTGTACCGCTCCTGCGAGCTCGTCGCAAAGCACCTTGCCGGCGCCGAGGACTCCCCCCGGGTGCGCCGCGCGCTGGCGGACTACTTCCAGCGCCTTGCCTACGAGGTCTACCCGGGCGCCCCGGACCTGTCCCGACAGGCCGAGGCGAGGGCGCGCGCACTGGGCGGATCGGCCCTCAGGCCCCCAGTGGGCCGGCGCCAGGCCTGGCTGGCGCGCCTCGTCGGCTGGAGGCTCGCCCGGCGCGCCGCGGCCCTCCTTTCCCGGTGAGCGCTTTCCCCGGCGCACTCGCGGCGCACGCGGAGGCCTACCGCAACACGGCCCGGCACAACGGATTCGTGCACCGCATGTTCGCCGCGGCGACGGCCGCAGACCCGCTGCTCGATTCGCATCGAAACCACGCCGTGCGACACGGGCTTGGCTGCGCGGGGCCCAACCGCGTCTTCGAGAGGATGGGTTGAATCACGTGGCCGCCATCCGGGTCTATTTGCTGACGTGCCGGCGCCCGCAGCTCCTGCGAAGGTCTCTCGGGAGCCTCCTCGCGCAGACCCGCGCCGACTGGGTGTGCGAGCTGCACAACGACGCCCCGGAGGACGACGCCCCCGCCCGCGTGCTTGCCGAGCTGGCGTCCGGCGACGCCAGGTTCACCTACCACCGCCACGACCCCGCCTGGGGTGCGGTGGGGTCATTCAACCATTTCTTCCGCGGGGGACCCGAGCCGTTCGTCGCGGTACTCGAGGACGACAACTGGTGGGAGCCGGCGCTTCTCGACAGCCTGCACTCGGCGCTCGCCGGCCAGCCCTCGGCCGCGCTGGCCTGGGCGAACATGCGCCTTTGGCGGGAGAACGAGGACTCATCGTGGACCGACACCGGGCAGACGATCTGGCCGACGGGCGTCGCGCAGCGCCGCTTCGACTGGCCGGTGCTGATCCAGGCCGTCGACGCGCTGCACTCGAACGGTGCAATGCTTTTCCGGCGGCCCGACGGCGCGCCGGCCACGGTTCCGCCTGACACGCCGCTTGCCATAATTGAGCAGATGCGCGAGCGGGCCCTTGCGGGCTGCCTGGTGCTCGTGCCCCAGGTGCTCGGGAATTTCGCGCTGACTCGGCGCACCGCCCGGACGGGAGGGCGCCGTCTCGCTGTGGAGGGCGAGCTCCTGATTGCAGGCTCGTTCCTCGACGGGGTGCCGCTGACGGCGGCGGCATGGGACGAGCTGATGGGGCTCTGCCGCCAGGCGACCCCGCGGCGCGTCAACATGCTCATCCTGCTGGCCTTGGCCGGAGTAAGGCGCCGGGAGATCCTGTCCCGCGCAGCCCCGGCGGACCTGCTTCGGTTCGCCTACAGCTTTGCTGGCAACCTGCGCACCAATGTCGGCGCGCTGGGCTTCCGACGGACGCACAGGGAGCTCTGGGCATGGCTGCGCACCGAGACCGCGGCGCGGACGGGCGAGGCCCGCCGGGCGGGATGGACCGCTCTCGGCGCCGGCTCGCTGTCTTCAAAGAACGCCTCTGGCGTTCCGCGGCCATGAGCAGCCCGGCCCGAGCTGTCGCCGGCGCGAGATGGCTTGCGAGGCACCCGCGGCTGCGCGTCTTCCTGAAGCGCGCCTACTGCCGCGCGATCGACCCCTTTGGCCGGGGCCGGCGGGTGCCGTTGAACATCGGGATCTCGCTCCACGTGCCCACCTATTTTGCGACCGCGGCCTGGTCCGGCTATGAGGAGGCCGCCATGGGAGCCTGCCTGCGGTGGCTGCGGGGCCATCCCGACGCGGTCATGGCGGACGTGGGGTGCTCGGTCGCGATCTACAGCCTCATGGCCCTGCAGGCGTCACCGCGCGCGCGCGTCTTCGCCTTCGATCCCGACAGGATCTCGCTCAAGACCACGGCCGAGTTCTGCCGGTTCGCGGACACCAGCCGCCTGGCGCTGGTCCACGGTTTCGTCGACGACTCCGGCCAGCCCGGCGCGACGCTGGCGGAGGCGATCGCCTCGACCCGCGAGGTGCTCGCCTCGCCGGATGTCAAGTCCGAGCCGACGGCGGTGCGGTACCTGAGCCTGGACCGTCCCGAACCGAGGGAGTCCATTCCGAGGCACTCCCTGGACGGCCTCATGCTCGGGGAGATCCCCGAAGGGGTACCCTTGCTTATCAAGGTCGACGTCGAGGGAGCCGAGTTGATTGTGCTTCGCGGAGCGGCCAAGCTCCTGAGAAGCCGTCGGCCCGCGATCCTCCTGAGCGTGCATCCCCAGTTCCTGAATTCATACCGCCACACCCCGGGCGACATTGCCTCGTTCCTGGGCGAGCACGGCTACCGCTGGTTCGTCCTGAGCACCGACCACGAGGAGCACTGGTGGTGCGAGCCCGACGGCGCCGCCGGGCCCGGATGAGGGATCCCTCCCCTTGAGCGTCATCATCTCACACCCGAGCGTCGCGCCCTTCGTGCAGCAGGCCGCGCGCGCGATCCACGAGCAGGGCCAGCTGGACCGCCTCCTGACGACGGTGCGCGACGACCCGGGCTCTCCTGCGCAGCGGCTCCTCTGCTGGGCGGGCCGCCTTGCCGGCCGCGACCTGGCGGCGCGGTTCCGCCAGCGGGCCGTCACCGAGGTTCCGCCGGAGCTGGTCGAGTCGCACCCGTGGGGTGAACTGCTGCGGCTCGCAGCCGGCTCGGTGGACCGCGACGGCCGGCTGACCGACTACGTGTGGCAGCGCACCGAGAACGCCTTCGACGGGCTGGCGGCGCGCAGGCTCCACCGCGGGCTCACGGGCGTGTACGGGTTCGAGCACAGCTCGCTCCGCACCTTCGAGAGGGCCCGCGACATTGGGATCAGGATCGCGTACGACACGCCCGCGCCCGAGCCCCGGCTTGTGCGGCGCGTGCTCGACGCCGAGCTCGAGCGGTTCCCGGAGCTGCGCACCGGCTACCACCGTTACACCGCCAGGCTTGAGGAGGAGCGCACGGCGCACCGCCACGCGGAGTGGCACTGCGCCGACGTCGTCATCGCAGCCTCGAGCTACACGAGGCGCAGCTTCGCCGACTCGGGTTTCGACGTGTCGAAGGTCCAGGTCATCCCCTACGGTGCGCCCCCGGTGGCGGCGCGCGACAAGGCCCTGGGCGGGGGATCCGCCCCGGGGGCGCCGCTCGCCCTCCTCTGGGCCGGCACATTCAGCGTGAGGAAGGGGGCCCACCACCTCCTGGAGGCATGGAGGGCCGGCGGCTTCGGCCGCAGCGCGCGCCTTCGGGTCTTCGGCACGGTCGCGCTGCCCGAGCGCGTGCTCCGGCCCGTGCCCGACGGCGTAGAGCTCAACGGGCCGGTGCCCCGGCCCGAGCTGATGGCGAGGTACCTTGAATGCGACGCGCTCCTCTTCCCGACGCTGTGCGACGGATTCGGCATGGTCGTGACCGAGGCGTGGTCGTCCGGGCTCCCTGTGGTCACCACGACAAGCGCGGGCGCGGCCGACCTCCTGAGGCCAGGCGAGAACGGGACCCTGGTCCGCCCCGGCGACCCGGGCGCCATTGCCGAGGCGATCGAATGGTGCCTTTCCCACCGGCCGCAGCTGCGCTCGATGCGCGAGTCGGCCCTCTCGACCGCCGAGAACTGGCAGTGGGCCGACTATAGGCGCACGCTGGGGGGCGCGCTGCGCCGCGCGCAGCTCTTCGGACCCTCCCCATGAGCACGGCATTCCCGCTCATCTGCCTCGTCACCCCCGGTCACGTCGCCTCGGCTCCACGCCTCGTGAAGGAGGCGGACGCGCTGGTCGAGGCCGGATACCGGGTCCACGTCGTCGCCGGGCGCCACTTCGCGCCCGCCGACGCGCTCGACGCCGACATCCTCGGCGCGGCGCGGTGGACGTGCACGCGGGTGGCCTACGCCTCGGGCGCGGGACCGCTCGCCCGCAGGATCCTGCGAAGCCTCGCGCGGCGGCTGGTCGTGCACCCCCGCCTGGCCACGGTCAGGGTCGCGGCGATGGCGAGCCACGCCGAGGCTCTGAGGCTGGGCGCCGTCTCGGCTGCCCTCCGCGCCCAGCTCTACGTCGGCCACAGCCTCCCCGCCCTGCCGGCCGCGGCGCTGGCGGCTCGTGCGCTCGGCGTCCCGTACGGATTCGACGCCGAGGATTTCCACGGGGCCGAGACCGAGGCCGCCATGAACGAGCCCGCCAGGCGCGCGTCGGCGCACGCGCTCCAGGCGAAGCTGCTGGCGGGGTGCGCCCATCTCACCGCGGCGTCGCCCCTCATAAGCCTCCAGTACAAGGCGACTTACCGCGTCGAGCCGCGCACGGTGCTGAACGTCTTCCCGCGTTCCCAGGCGCCGGCGTCGCGCGTGGATCCCGGGCCCGTCGCGGAAGGCAGGCCCGCCCGGCTCTACTGGTTCTCACAGACGGTCGGCCCGGGCCGCGGACTGGAGGCCGTCGTGGCCATCATCGGCCGGATGCGCACCCCGGCCGAGCTGCACCTGCGCGGCTTTCCCGCGCCCGGATTCGCCGACCACCTGAAGGCCCTCGCGGCCCGTGCCGGCCTGACCCGTTCCATCCGATTCCTGCCGGCCGGGCCGCCGACCGGGATGGCCCGGCTTGCCGCGGGCGCCGACCTCGGGCTTTCGACGGAGCTGGCGACGCCGCCGAACCGCAATCTGTGCCTCACCAACAAGGTGTTCGTGTACCTCCTCGCCGGCATCCCGCAGCTGCTCTCAAACACGGCGGCGCAGGCCAAGCTCGCCCCCGATCTGGGAGCCGCGGCGATGCTCGCCGACCTGGCCGAGCCCGATTCGGCCGCCCGCCAGCTCGACCAGTTCTTCGCCGATCCGGCCCGCGTCTCGGCGGCCCGCGGCGCAGCGTGGAATCTCGCGATCAGCCGGTACTGCTGGGATGTGGAGAAGGCGCAGTTCCTCGAGTCGATCCAGGCCGTCGTCCCCCTCCCCTGAGGACGCACCGGCGACCGACCGCGTGCCCCATGGACCGCCCCACCCACCCGACAGCGCGCCCGAGCGAATCCGCAGGGGACTTCCACGGATGAGCGGCCGACTTCCGCTCAGTTTCACGGCCGGCAGGCTTCTGATGCGCTTGCGACCGGCCCCAGTGGCGTCGCTCATCAAGCGGCTGCTCCGGATCCGACGCGTGGAAATCGCGACGGCGCAAGGGACGTTCTGGGTCGATCCCGCGAGCTACGCGGGCCTCGAGCTGGCCCAAACCGGCGTCTACGATCCCGCCACGCTATCCGTGATCCGGCGGCTGGTCCGCCCGGCAGGCACGTTCATCGACATCGGCGCGAACGAGGGGTATTTCACCGTCGTGGCCAGCGGGCTTGTCGGCCCCTTGGGCCGGGTCATCGCCGTCGAGCCGCAGGCCAGGCTGGAGGCCGTTCTCGAGCGGAACCTGGCCCTGAATCGCTGCACCAACGTGGCCGTCATCCATGCGGCGATTTCGGACCATTCGGGAACGGCCGTACTGCACCTGACGCCGGACGTGAACAACGCCGCCTCGGGCCTCGCGGCGCCAACGCGCTACAGGCTTGAGACGCAGCCGACCGTCCTGATGACCCTTGCCGACCTGCTGGCGAGGGCGCCCGGCGAACCCCCGGTCGTGAAGATGGACATTGAGAGCTTCGAGCACGAGGCCATCCATGGCGGGGAGGCCCTGTTTCGCGCCGGCGCCGTGCGGGCGCTCATCCTCGAGCTCCACGTGGACATGCTGCGCAGGCGGGGCCTCGACGTCGACGCGGTGCCGCGGCTCCTTCGGGCGTGCGGGTACGAGCAGGCGCCGCTCTTCAGCGGCCTCGTCTGGGCGCGGCCGGCCGCGCTCGAGCGCGGGCCACCCCCGAGTGGCCCGGGCCCGTGATCCCACGGGGAAGGACACCGCTCCGTTGTTGTGCCCTCCCCGGCAACCGGCTTCCCTCCTCGATGGTGATCGCAAGGCCAAGTTTGGTTGACCGGCTCCTCCGCGCCTACGCCAGGACGCGCTGGCGCGGATTCACCCGCCTCTGGAGGCTGTGCGGCCGGGCCCCAGATTCGGCGCTGCGCGCCACGACGTCGAAGGGGGGCGTCTTCGAGTTGTCACCGTTCTCGTACATCGATGCGATCGTCATCCGAGAGGGCTCCTACGAGCCGGAGGTCACCGATGCCATCGTGTCCAGCCTTGGCGAAGGCGTCCTTTGGGACGTAGGCGCGAATTTCGGGCTTCATGGAATCACGGCCAAGCTCCTGCGGCCCGCCTCTCGCGTCGTCTGCTTCGAGCCCTCGCCCGAGATGCTCGGCCGCCTCTTTAGGAACCGGGCCCAGAACGGGCTCGACATAGAGATTGTCGGCGCGGCCCTTTCGAACCGGGCCGGATTCCAGGCGCTCTCGCTGGGCCCTCCCGGCAACCCGGGAATGTCCACGCTGTCGCCCTGGACGGGCTCAACCTACTCGGGGACCCTCGTTGTCGCCGTGGCGAGAGGGGACGACCTGGCGGCGGGTGGGCTCGTCCCGGCGCCGACCGTGATCAAACTCGATGTCGAGGGCCACGAGCTGCCCGCCTTGGAGGGAATGGCCGGGATCCTGAGCTCGCCCTCGCTCAAGGCCGTCGTGTTCGAGGACGCAGGTGACCAGGAAACCCCGGTGAAGGCGCTGCTGAGGGGGGCCGGGTTCGCCTGCGAGCTGCTGGACCGTAGCCAGGGCTCCAGGCACGCGCTGGAGAACTTCGCGGCCCGCCGCCCCACGGGCGCGCAGAAGGCGTGAGCCGCGGGCGACGCGTCGGGGAACCGCGGCGGATTCCCGCGTCCGCGCCGGAGACTTGCCGCTTGAGCCGCCGCGGCTTTTGCCGCTCAAATGGATTGAGGCAGGCTTTCGCCCGCAGAACCCAGGAGAACTAACCCACCCCGTGCCAAAGGTCATTCTTGGAGTCGGAGGCCTGCTGGGGCACGATGCGAACGCGGCTATCCTCGTCGACGGGCGGCTGGCCTTTGCGGCGCAGGAGGAGCGTTACACGCGGATCAAGCACGACGGCGCCTTCCCCCGGAACGCCATCGCGGACGCCCTTCGCGCGAGCGGGCTGACCGGGGGCGACGTCACGCACGTCGTGTTCGCCGAGAAGCCCCTGCAGAGCCACCTGTTCGACCTCACCAGGCGACCGGGGAGCACGCTAGCCCGCATGCTCGGCTTCGTCATTCCGGAGAAATGGCCGGGCCAGTACTCGCAGCCCGCCCGCGAGATGATTCCGACCGCGCGCTTTCATTTCGCCTGGCACCACCTGACGCACGTGGCGGGGGCCTTCCACACGTCGCCGTTCGAGCGCACGGCCTTCCTGTGCATCGACGGCAAGGGCGAGGACTACAGCGCGAGCATGGGCGTCGTCGACCGCGGCGAATTGAGGCTGCTGTGGGAGCAGAGCTACGAGGAGGGCCTTGGCATGCTCTACACGCTGGTCACGCACTACCTCGGGTTCCTTTCCTTCGGCTCCGAATACAAGGTGATGGGGCTCGCGCCCTATGGGCGCCCGCGATTCGTCGAGGAGCTGTCCCGGCTCTTCACGTCCGACCCCCGGGGCGGCCTGCGCCTCAAGGCCCAGGTCCAGTTCAACTGGGCGTCGATGATGGCCGCGCTTCCCCTGATCGCAGACGCCACTGGGGTGCCGGTCCGGGGGCCGAAGGATCCGCTGGGCGACGAGCACGCCGATATTGCGGCTTCGCTCCAGCAGGTATTCGAGGACGAGGTATTCAAGATGGTCCGCTTCATCCGGGCGGAGACTGGCGAGGCCAATCTCGTGTTCTGCGGGGGGTGCGCCCAGAACTGCGTCGCAGCCGGGAAGCTGCGCAGCGCCAGGATCTTCGAGGGGCTCTTCAACTCGCCGGTCGGCGGCGACATGGGCAGCGGACTCGGCGCGGCCCTCCTGCTGGAGCGCGAGCTCGCGGCGGGCGCTCCGGTCGCCGTCGACCACAACGGCTTCTACCTCGGAAGCGAGCCGGGCCCCATCCCCCCCGAGGCCGCCCCGTGGCGGGTGCCGGTCGAGGGCGATTTCGACGATTTCGTCGCCGGCCAGCTCACCCAGGGCAAGATCGTCGCCTGGGTCCGGGGCAGGATGGAGCTTGGGGCGCGCGCGCTCGGCGCGCGCTCGATCCTCGCCGACGCCCGGCAGCCGGGCATGCAGTCCCGCCTGAATCTCGCCGTGAAGTTCCGCGAATCCTTCCGCCCGTTCGCCCCGCTGGTCCTCGCGGAGGACTGCCCGGAGTGGTTCGACACATCGGAGCCCAGCGACTTCATGCAGTACACGGCAAACCTGGTCGAGGCGCGCCGCGTGCCCCAGCCGGCGCATTTTTCCTCGCTGCGCGAGCGCCTCGACTTTCCCCGTTGCTCGATCGCCAGCGTCGTGCATGTCGACTACTCGGCGCGCCTCCAGACGGTGGCGCGCGCCGTGCACCCGGACATGCACCGGCTGCTCAGCGCCTTCAAGCGGGCCACCGGGGTGCCCATCCTGATCAACACGAGCTTCAACGTCTCCGGACAGCCCATAGTCCGCACCGCGGCAGAGGCGTGGGAGTGCTTCCTTAACACCGACATTGACCTGCTCGTCCTCAACGACCAACTCTTCCGCAATCCCCTCCAGAGGACGCGGGAGGAGAAACTGACATGGCTCGCAAGATTCGCCAACTCGGCCTGAGGCTCATTGTGCTCGCCCTGAGGGTCTGCGTGCGCGCGGCGCCCGCCGGCTGGCGCCGGAGCAACCGCGGGGTCACCCTGCGGGGCACCTGAGACCCAAGGGTCCGCCGTCCTCAGTCCGACCTCGCGCCCGGCGCGTCCGCCGGCCGGCGCTCCCAGAGCGTCCACAGGTCCGACTCGGCGCAGATGCGGAACTGCGCCTCAAGATCGGCGCCGTAGATCTCGAGCTTGAGGCGAGCCGCCGGAGGGTAGTACGCCACGCGCGGCACGAGCACGTGCGTCGCCTCGGCGGAAAGCTGGGCGAACGGCGGATGCGACGTCCTGGTGAAATTGCGGCCGGGATCCCACGCGATCCAGTCGCCGCGAGGCGGGTTGTTTTCAAGCATGAGGGACCACGGATTGAAAAGGTCCATTGTCAGCAGACGGGCCCGGGGGCCGGCATGCTGCCGGATGAGCCGCAGGGCGTCGTCGCAGCTGACCCACCATTGGGCCGGAGACATCCCAAAGGTGTTCACGTCGCGTGCGATAAGTCTCCTGCGGATGACGGCAGGGTCAGATTTCTCATTGGGCCAAAGGGGCAGCGGCATGTCCTTCAGGACGCCCGGCAAATACAAAGCACTGGCATCCGAATTCGCGGAAGGGCGATGCTTCCAGGCAGCCTGCGCCACAGCCATCGCATCGGGCACCAGTATTGTCGCGGCAAGCCCGAGCGTCGCGGCTCCATTGACCGCGACGACGAGCGGACGCGCCCCCGTCCGCCGCACCCCCTCGACCAGAAACAACCCGGCCAGGGGGAGGGCCGGCGCGACGCCGCCGTGGCTGTTGGCCTGGATCACGAGCATTCCAGAGGCGACCACCGCCAGGGAGCTCCAAACGCTCCACCAGTTCCCCCGCGAGGCCCCAAGGTCCAAAGCCATCAGCACAAGAACCACCGCGATCGCCGCCCAGTTGGATACCCAGGCTGGCGTGACGTACGACCCGAGCTTCCACCATTCCTGACTGCTCCCTGCAGTCGCCAGATCCCTCAAATATCCGGGAATACTAGACTTCGTGGCCACAGCGACGAGCGCCGATGTCGCAACGGCCGCCCCAACGAACCCTCCAGCGGCGGCCCACCCGCCGCGGTGGCGCAGCCACCCCAACGCCGCCACCGCGACGGTCACGGCGAAATAGTTCGCCTTGATGAACAGCAGGACTCCCGTCATGACGCCGACCGCCAGGGCTTCCGAGCGCGGCGAGGCGCCGTCGCGCCGCGACATCAACGCGCAAAGCCACGCCGCCAGCGCGACCGACCATCCCACCCTATTGTAGAAATTGCCGAACGTGAGCCGCCCATAGGACGTCCCAAGGACATGCGGCGCCCCGACCAGGAGCGCCAACCCGACCGCCAGAAGCCCCGCGGCAAGATCGCCCAGCCGAGGCCGGGCGATCCAAAAGGCGACCCCCGACACTGCCACCTGCAGGAGGGCGAGCTCGCACGCAATGGATGCGGCACCGGGGCCCGTCAGGCGCATCGCCGCTGCGCCCAGCGCGAATGGCAGCGCCCCCACTATACTGTGAAAGTCCTGATGCGGCCGCTGGCCAAGATAGATGCGCCAGGCTCCGTCCAGAAAGGCCGCGGTGTCGTGCATGTTGTCCACGTGCTGCACCGCACCGTTGCGCCATGTCAGGGCGGCCAGAACGGCCGCCGCCATCAGCGTCAGGAACGGGGCCATTCGACCGAGTCGGGGCGCGGGAATCGATCTGGTCGACGCCACGCCACACAGTCGCAAGCACCCAAACCGCAGGCAAGCGTCGACTGGATTCGGGAATGGGTGCCCATCAGCGCGATGCGCCCGGCTGGAGACGGTACGAGGCCCTGCCGCCGTCGGGGCCCCCGCCTAGCGGGCTTGGGCATCGCCCTCGAGCAGAACCAGGTCGCCGTCGCGCCAGACCTCGCGCGCCGTCATCCCGCTGGCCGAGAGCTCGCCCAGGCACGCGGAGACCTCGGCCGCGTGCTCGATCAGGTAGTAGTCGTTGCGCCATACGACCAGCACGCGCTCGGGCCGCGGGAGGGCGCCGAGCCTCTGTCGCACCTCGGCAAGCTGCGGCTGAATTGGCTTGGTCTGGTCGATCAGCAGCGGACGCGTGTCGAGCACGCCCTCCCAATAGGGAGCAAGCCCATAGTCCATGGACCGGAACAGCACCAGTTGGTCGCCGGGCCGGTACCTGGCGCGCACGGCCGCCGCAAGGCCGCGCAGCCCCTCCCGCGGCACGAAAGCCCCGCGGACTCCGGTTTCGCAGGCCATGAGCACGAACACCGTGATGCAGGCGGCCGCGGCGACGCGCACGACTCCGCGCGGGTTCGCCCCGACGCCCAAGGCCATCCCCGCGGCGATGGGGAGCAGCCCGGGCAGCAACGTGCGCCCGATCACAAGCGGCTCGAACGCCCAGGAGAATGCGATCAGGGAACCCATATAGATCAGACCCGACGCCAGGAGCAGCCAGGGGACGGGCTCGAGAGGGCGCCGGCCCCATGCGGCCCACACCCCAACGGCCGCCGCCGCTGCCGCAACGGCCCGGACAAGCGCGCCGCCGCCGGGCATGTGGCGCGAAACCGCATCGGCGAACTGGCCTACCTCGGTCCACCCGACCGCATCCCCTAGCGACGCGACGACCTGGCCGACCGTCGCGGGGGGAATCCACCAGCCCTCGGGAAGTCCAGCCGGGCTGCGCAGGTAATCGAGCTCGAGCCAAGCCAGCAGCAGGGCCGCCGCGGTCAGGGGTGCAAGCGAGCCCGCGATTCGACGGGCCCCGGACCTGAGTTCCGGCCACGCCAACAGGGGAGCCAGCGCCAGGAGAAAGAATGCCGCTGCGACATGGGTTCCGGCAGCGACGAGTGCCGCGAGGCAGAGCCAAATCCGCGTCGCTCCGGTCGCCTCGCCCCTCGCTATCCGGATCGAGAGCAGCATCGCCACACCGAGCGCGAGAACGAGCAGCGAGTACGGCCGCAATTCCTGCGAATGGCGCACAAGCTCGGGAAGCCCCGCAAAGATGGCTCCCAGAGCGATCGCCGCGATGGGCGTCCTCCGGAGGAAGAAGGTGGCCGCCGCGACCAGGCCGAGGCCGCAGGCGACCGAGAAGAGCCGCAGAAGCGCAAACGAGTGCGTCAGTTGTAGCCCGACCCGCAGCAGCAGGAAGTACAGGGGCGGATGGACATCCGCGTGCGCCGCGGCCCAGAAGTTCTGCGCCGAAGCCCGGGACAGTGAGCCCGCCTCGTCTATCCAGAGGCTCTTCCCCAGCCCGATCAGTCTAAGGCCCAGAGCGAAAGCCAGTAGCGCAATTGCAGCAGGCCGGAACCATGCGCCATCCGTGGGTTGTCCACGCTCGATGGACGACGGATCATTCATGCCCACGGATGACAGTGGGGCGCCGAAAGCTCAGCAGCGAGTCAAAACCCCGGCGCGGCACCCGGGACCCGGGAGGGCACCCTACGAAAACGTGCGGCGGTTCTCCAGGGCGCTCCTAAGGGTCACCGAATCGGCATACAGGACGCCTCCGCCGCTCGGGATCCCGAAGCCGATTCGCGTGACGCGCACCTTGCGCCCCGACGGAACGTGCTCCAGCAGGTAGTTGCACGTCGCCTCGCCCTCGACGTCGTTCGGCAGCGCCAGCACGATCTCATCGGTCTCCCCGGAATCGATGCGCGCGAAGAGGCTCGAGATGTTGAGGTCGTCCGGGCCGACCCCGTGCAGCGGCGACAGCTTGCCGTGCAGAACGTGGTAGCCGCCCCTCCACGAGCCGCTTCTCTCGATGGCGACAAGGTCGGGCACTCCCTCGACGACGCAGACGGAGCGCTGGTCGCGCCTGGGATCCGCGCACACGCCGCACAGCGTGTCCTCGCTCAGATTGCCGCACCTGCCGCACCGGTGGACCGTCCGCGACGCCTCACCGAGCGCACCGACGAGCTCCGTAAGCTGCTCCGGCTTTCCGACAAGCAGGTGAAGCGCCATCCGCTCCGAGGAGCGGTACCCGACCCCGGGGAGCTTTCGAAGGGCCTGCTGGAGCCTGTCGAACGCGGTGGACACGCCCGTCAGAGGATTCCCGGCATCTGGAACGCGGAAGTCACCTTCTTCATCTCGCTATCATTCAATTCCTTGGCTTGCTTCGCAGCGTCCTGGATGGCGGCAAGCACCGCGTCAGACACAAGTTTCGGGTCCTCCTTGAGGAATTCGGGGTCAAGCGAAAGAGCCAGGAATCTTCCGGACGCGTTTACCTTTACCTTCACGGCTCCGCCGCCGGCGGCCACGTCGATCTCTCGGGCGTCAAGCTGGGCCTGGAGCGTCTCGATCGCGCGCTGCATCTTCTGCGCCTGTTTGAGGAGTTTTCCCACGCCTGCCATGGAGGCGGAGTTTGAGCGCGGCAGGGGAAATAACGAGGCGTTTCTGTGAAAATCTCCGTGCGAGGCCCTGGCAATCCGTGTTACGCACAACTATGGCCGCGCCCACTGTGCTCATCATCCTCGCCGAGGGCTTCGAGGAAATCGAGGCCGTGACGCCCATCGACATCCTGCGGCGTGCGGGGGCAGAGGTCACCATCGCGGCCGCGGCAGAGGGCATCCACGTGACCGGGCGCAGCGGCCTGACCCTTCATGCCGACTCGACGCTGGCGGCCGCCGAGGGGACCCGGTTTGACTGCGTCGTCGTTCCCGGTGGGCCCGCGGTGGGAAAGCTTCGGGCTGATCCGCGCGTCGCCAGGCTCCTGAGGGCGCAGAGCGAGAGCAACGGCTGGATAGGGGCGATCTGCGCCGCGCCGGTCGTGCTCAAGGACGCGGGAGTGCTCGGCGGCCGGCGCCACACGGCCCATTTCTCCGTCGCCGCCGAGCTGCCCGCCGCGCTGCTTGGCGAACGCGTCGTCGCCGACGGCCGGATGATCACCTCGCGCGGCGCCGGGACGGCCGTCGACTTCGGCCTTCTGCTCGTCGAGAAGCTCTTCACGGCGCAGAAGGCGTCGGAGGTCGCGCGCTCGATCTGTACCTGAAAATACGCAGCCCTAAGGGGTTGCGCCCGGTGGGACGCGTAGTTGGTATCTTGATTCGGTAGGGTTCCACCCGGCCAACCCCATGGGCGACCAAATCCGGCCCCTTGGCGTCGCTGCCCGCGGAAGCGACGGGGCGAAGCGTTCTCAAAAACGATGTGCGGAATTGCCGGAATCATAGACGCCAGCGCCCCCGCCGCGGCGCGTGAGGAGGCCGTCGGAAACATGTGCGCCGCGATGTTCCACCGGGGCCCCGACGAATCCGGCGTCGAGTCCCGCGGGCCCGCGACGCTCGGGATGCGCCGCCTGGCCATATTCGACCCGGCCAACGGGCACCAGCCCATGACGACGCCGGACGGGCGCCACACCCTCGTCTTCAACGGGGCCATCTACAACTTCCGCTCCCTTCAGCGGGAACTCGAGTCCGCCGGGTGGACGTTCCGCACCCGGTGCGACACGGAGGTGCTTCTGGCCGCCCTCGCGCACTGGGGCGAGGGCGCCCTCGGGCGCCTTCGCGGGATGTTCGCCTTCGCCCTCTGGGATTCGGCCGACGAGTCGCTCCTCGCCGCGCGCGATCCCTTTGGGATAAAGCCGCTCTACTACAGCCTCGGGGGCGGGCGACTCGCGTTCGCCTCCGAGACAGGCGCGCTGGTGGCCTCCGGCGCGGCGGCGGCGGACATCGACCCCGTCTCGGTGGCCGATTACCTCGCCTGGTTCGCGGTCCCCGCGCCCCGGACGATCTACCGCGGGATAACGAGCCTCCAGCCCGGGGAGTGCATGCGGTTCGCCCGGGGGCAGCTCGCCGTCCGCGCGGCATGGTCGTTCAGGTCCATTCCCGGCGGCCAGGCCCCGTGCGTGTCGCGCAGAGAATTCGTGCGCGGCCTGCGCGACCGGCTCGACGACACCATCCGGGCCCACGTGGTCGCGGACGTCCCGGTGGGGGCGTTTCTCTCGGGCGGGCTTGATTCAGCCGTGGTCGCCGGGCTCATGTCGCGGGCGACCGCCAGCCCGCTCAAGACCTTCTCCATCGCATTCGAGGAGGACCGCTTCTCGGAGGCCGCCGACGCCGAGGCGAGCGCGCGACATCTCGGCACCGTCCACACAACGCGGATCCTGACTGGGGCCGAGGTGGCCGGCGACATTGACAAGCTGATTTCCTCCTGCGACCAGCCAACGGGCGACGGCATAAACACCTATTACGCGAGCCAGGCGGCCAGGGAGGGCGGGGTAAAGGTGGCGTTGTCCGGCCTCGGGGGCGACGAGCTTTTCGGCGGCTACCCCTCGTTCCGCGTCATTCCGGCGCTGTCGCGTTGGCTGCCGCTTTGGATGCTTCTGCCGGCGCCCCTGCGCTCG
Source organism: uncultured Opitutaceae bacterium (assembly GCA_964496645.1). Lineage (GTDB taxonomy): Bacteria > Verrucomicrobiota > Verrucomicrobiia > Opitutales > Opitutaceae > Palsa-1447. The sequence goes on along the minus strand of CAZCAJ010000028.1, from coordinate 20,503 downwards.
CGCCTCTTGGACCGCGTCGGCGCCGGCGGGACGCGCGCCCGGAAGCTCTCGGACATGCTGCGCAGCGCCCGGGATCCGCACGAGCTCGCGGCCATGCAGCGGCGCGTCTTTCCGGAGGCGAGGCGGAGGTCGCTGCTGGCGCCCGAGGTCATCGCACAAGTTGAGGGAGCCTCCCCCTTTCACCCGCGCCTCGGCGCGCTGCGCGGCGACGTGGGCGCGCGCGACCTTTTCTCCCTGGTGAGCGCGTGGGAAACGAGCACGTACATGGCCGACGTCCTCCTGCGCGACAGCGACGTCATGAGCATGCGCCATTCGCTGGAGCTGCGGGTTCCGTTCGTCGACCGCCCCCTGGTCGAATGGATCTGGGGGCAGCCGACCCGTTTCCGGGACGACCGCCGAAATCCGAAATCGGCGCTGGCGGAGGCGGCCGCGGACGTCCTTCCCCCGGGTCTGGCCGGCCGCAGGAAGAGGGGATTCACCCTCCCCTTCCCAATCTGGATGCGCAGGGAGCTCAGGCCGTTTCTTGAGGACACGTTCGCCCCAGCGAGCGTCGGGCGAAGCGGCCTCTTCTCGCCCGGCCCCGTCCGGTCCCTCTGGCGGGAATTCGCGTCGGGGGGGGAGGACCGCGAGTGGTCGCGGGTGTGGAGCCTCGCGGCGCTCATCGCATTCGTCAACTTGAGGCGGCCGGACCGGACCGTCCAGTCGTCCGCCGCGCGCTGATCCAAAGTGGAATACCTTCTGCTCACTCCCGATCTGTTCAGCACCGACGGCGGGATCAGCCGCATGCTCAGGCTCTACCTGAAGGCCTTGTGCGAGATCTCGGGCGAGAGCGACGAGGTGCGCCTCCTGTCGCTGAACGACCACCTCCTCGATTCGACCGACCTGCGCCGTTACACAAGCGGCCGGCTCGCCGAATGGGAGGTCTGCAGCCGCAACAAGGTCAAGTTCTGCGAGGCGGCGCTGCGCCTGGGAATGCGGTCGAACCGGATCGTCTGCGGCCATGTCGCCCAGCTGCCCCTTGCGTGGGCGGCGTGCCGGTTCTCGCGGCGGAAGGCCTACTTCCTGGTCGCCCACGGGATCGAGGTGTGGCGCCCCTTCTCGGTTCTCGAGCGGCGCGCCCTGCTCGGGGCCGACCTCATCCTCTGCGTGAGCGAATTCACGCGGCGCCAGCTGCTCGACCACTGCCCCGTCCCTCCCGAGCGGACAGCGGTTCTCCATAACGCGCTCGATCCGTTCATGGAACCCCAGGCGCCCGCCCCGGCCGCAGGGGGCCCGCCCGTGATCCTCGTCGTGTCCCGCCTCTCGGCCACCGAGAGCTACAAGGGGATCGATCACCTGATCGAGGCCATGCCCGCAGTCCGGGCTGCAGTTCCGGATGCGAGGCTTCGGATCGTGGGGCGCGGGGACGCGCTTCCCAGCCTCCAGGAGCTGGCCCGGCGGCGCAACCTGGGCGAGGCCGTTTCCTTCGCCGGCTATGTCAGCGATTCGGAGCTCCATGGCGAGTTTGCCCGCTGCCGGATGTTCGCGCTGCCCAGCCAGAAGGAGGGATTCGGCCTGGTCTACCTCGAGGCAATGGCGAACGGCCGTCCATGCCTGGGCGCTCGCTCCGGCGGCACGCCGGAGGTGATTACGCCCGAGGCCGGCGTGCTGGTCGAATTCGGCGACGTGCCAGGAATCGCCGCCGCAATCGTCGCGGCCCTGGGCAGGCCCTGGCCGGTCGGGCCCCTGCTCGAGCGATCCCGGGAGTTTTCATATTTGCGGTTCAAGGAACGCCTTGGATCATTGATTTCCCAATGAACGGCCCCACCGAGAGCCCCGCGGCCGTGCCACGCGAGGACGACCTCATCATCGAGGCAGGCCGGGCCGACGTCCATTACTGGAGGGACCTCTGGCTCTACAGGGACCTCCTGGGCCTCCTCACCACGAGGGACATCAAGGTGCGCTACAAGGAGACGTACCTCGGAATCAGCTGGGCCCTGATCCAGTCCGTGGTCACCAACATCGTCTTCACGTTCGTCTTCGGCAAGCTGGCAGGCATGTCGGCGGGCGGGGTCCCGTATCCCCTTCTGGTCCTCGCGGGGCAGCTCCCCTGGCAGTTCTTCTGCGCCGCACTGTCGGGGTCCAGCGCGAGCCTGATCTCGAACACCAACCTCATATCCAAGGTGTATTTCCCGAGGCTTATCATCCCGCTGTCCTCCATCGGCGTGGCCACCGTCGAGTTCATGCTTGTCTTGGTGCTCTACTTCGGCGCCTCGATCTGGTTCGGGAGGTTTCCGTCGTGGCACTGGGCCCTGCTCCCCCTGTTCATCGTCGTCGCCCTCACCCTCGCCTTCGGGGCCGGGGTCTGGCTCACGGCCCTCACCGTGCGGTACCGCGATTTTAAATACATCGTTCCGTTTCTCATCCAGATCGGATTCTTCATCTCGCCGGTCGGCTTCAGCACGGGCGTCGTCCCGCACTGGCGCAACCTGCTTGACCTCAACCCGATGACCGGGGTCATCGACGCGTTCCGCTGGTGCCTCCTGAGCGACGCCCAGCCCTTCGACTTCCAGGGCATAGGCTGCTCCATCGCCCTGTCCGCGCTGCTGGTGCTCTCCGGGCTCTGGTACTTCCGGCGGACGGAGCGGACGATGGCCGACATAATCTGACCGGGATACATGCCCGCCGATCCCATCATCACGGTCGAAAGGGTCTCGAAGCGCTACATGCTCGGGCACCGCGTCCACGACGACACCCTCAGGGACCGGATCGCGCGCGCCATGCGCTCGGCGACCTGGTGGGCGCGACCCGGGGACCGTCCCGCCAAGCGCGCCGTCGAGGAATTCTGGGCGCTTAGGGACGTGTCGTTCGAGCTCAACCGCGGGCAGGTCCTGGGCATCGTAGGCCGCAACGGCGCCGGAAAGTCGACCCTCCTCAAGATCCTCTCGCGAATCACCGAGCCGACCTCCGGGCGAATACGGATGAGGGGGCGCGCGGCGAGCCTCCTGGAGGTGGGCACGGGATTCCACCCGGAATTGACCGGCCGGGAGAACGTCTACCTGAACGGCGCAATCCTCGGGATGAGGAAGGCGGAGATCGCGCGCAAGTTCGACGAGATCGTCGCCTTCTCGGAGATCGAGCGCTTCCTTGACACGCCGGTGAAGCACTATTCCAGCGGCATGTACGTCCGGCTTGCGTTCGCGATCGCGGCGCACCTGGAGCCGGACATCCTGATCGTGGACGAGGTGCTCGCCGTCGGCGACGCGCAGTTCCAGAAGAAATGCCTCAACAAGGTCAGCGAGGTGACCCACAGCGACGGGCGGACCGTCCTCTTCGTCAGCCACAACAGCGCGGCGCTCCAGAGCATCTGCGGCGTTGGCATCTGGCTGAGCCAAGGGCGGATCGCGGGCCAGGGGCCGATCGGCGAGTGCCTGGCGGCGTACCTTCACACGGGCAGCCAGCGGGCCGACTATCCTGGCCCGGCGGAGGACAGGCCCCACATCACCTCGGTGCGCATCGATCCCGCCGTCCTCGCCGAGGGCCGCATTCAGGTCGAGGTCGGGTTCGAGTCGCCCTTCCCCCTTTCGCCGCCGGTCGTCGGCATCATCGTCTCCTCGAAATTCGGATACCCGATCGCAGGAAGCAACGGGCGGATGGCCGGCGCATCGTGGCAGCCGAAGCCGGCGCGCGCCGGCGTGGTCACGGCATGCCTCGATAATCCGCCGCTGCACAGCGACTCCTACCTTATCTCGGCCTACCTCGGCGACGCCATCTCTGACTACGACCAGAAGCTCGACGCCGTCGGGTTCGACTATGTCTCCCGGCGCTTCCACCCCCAGATGCCTCCGCTCCAGGTGATCGGGCAGGGAGACTTCGACTGGCGCTGGTCCCTGCGCGCCGAATGACGGGGCACCGGGGCGCCGCCGGGTGGCGCGATCGTGCCGGCGCCCGCCCCGTGCCGGGGCCATGACACCTTGAGGATACTCCTAACAGCCGACCCCGCCCTGCCGGTCCCGCCAGCCGGCTACGGCGGGATCGAGCGCATCGTCGACGCGCACGCGCGCTTTCTCCGGGCCCGGGGGCACGCCGTGGGGCTCGTCGCGCACCCGGACTCGACATGCGCGGCGGACGAGATCTTCGGCTGGCCCGCCGGCGCGAAGCGCGGCGGCGCGGCGGCGCTGCGCAACCCGGCCGCGCTTCTGCGCGCGGTGCGGCGGTTCCGGCCCGACGTGCTGCACAGCTTTTCGCGGCTGGGCTACCTTTCCCCGGTCCTCCTCAGCCCGATCCCCAAGGTCATGTCCTACCAGCGCCACACCGGAGGACGCCAGATCTCGTGGGCGTCGCGCCTGGCGGGACGGTCGCTCCGCTTCACCGGCTGCAGCGAATTCATCTGCGCGATGGGGCGGGCCTCCGGAGGCGATTGGAGCGCGATCCCAAACTTCGTCGAACTCGAGAAGTTCACGTTCGTCCGGCGGGTGGCCGCGGACGCCCCGCTGGTCTTCCTCAGCCGCGTCGAGTCCATCAAGGGGCCCGACGTCGCCATCGACATAGCGCGGGCGAGCGGCCGAAGGCTCATTCTCGCGGGAAACCGCGCGCACACCGGCCCGGAGCGCGACTTCTGGGAGCAAAAGATCGCGCCGCGGATCGGGACCGGCGGGGTCGACTGGGTCGGCGAGGTCGACGACGCCCGGAAGAACGAGCTGCTTGGGCGCGCTGCAGCGCTGCTCGTGCCGATACAGTGGGACGAGCCGTTTGGCATCGTCTTCGCCGAGGCCCTGGCAACGGGCACGCCCGTGGTCACCTGCGCCAGGGGCGCCGCCCCGGAAATCGTCGAGGAAGGGCGGACGGGGTTCTTTGTCAGCGACACCGCGAGCGGGGCGGCGGCCGTCGCCCGCCTGGAAGGCATCGACCGGCTCGCCTGCCGACGCGCGGCGGAGGCCCGGTTCAGCCGCGATGTGTGCGCGGAGCAGTACCTGAGGCTCTACCGGGAGATGCTGCCATGACCTCCAAACCGCGTCGGGCGGCGCTCGACCGCTATACCAACATAGGCGAGCTCAGCGAGAAGGTGCGGCTCGTGGCCAGGCGCTTGGTCGCCCCTTTGGCCGGCGTGCTGGCGGCGGAGGCCATCTACCTGGGGTACACCGACCGCCCGGGCGCAGGGGCATTCGCCCTCATTGGGATCGGAACCATCACCGCGTTGTTCGCCTGGAGCAGGAGGGCGATCGGACTGCCGCTGCTGCCGGTGATGGTCATCCAGGGCCTGATCATATACGGGGTGCCGATCGCGGCGGGCCACGAGGTGATAACGGCCTATCCGCCGGGATTCGTATTCAGCGCCGGGACCGAGGTGCTGATCTTTGACGCCGCAATGATTCTGGCCTGGTCGCTCGCAATGCAGATTCTCCGGCCGGCTTCTCCCGCAAGCTATTGCCTGCACGAATTCAACCGGACGGGCGCCAAGGGATGGGCCCGCCTCGGATTCGCCATGATCGGAGGGGCGACTGGATTCCAGATACTGCAGGGACTGGATCTACTGGGCTCGTTTTATGCGGTGCTTCCCTCGGGAGCCGAGACGATCGTGTACGCGCTGGTGTCCGTTGTGAGCTCCTGCGGCTTCTTCCTAGTCGCCCTGATCGTCGGGGGGGACGAGGCGTCGGTCCCGGAGAAGGCCCTCTTCTGGCTCCTGCTGGCCGCCAACGCGATGATGTCGGCGTCGGACTTCATCCTGAGCTCCGCGGCCGCGAACCTGATCACGGTCGCGATCGCGTTTTTCTGGAGCAGCGAGCGCGTGCCCTGGCGCTACCTTGTCGTGACCATGCTGGCGCTCTCGTTCCTCAACACCGGCAAGACGACGATGAGGGCCCGGTACTGGGGCACGGAGGATGCGCCGGTCACCCACAGGACCTTCGCGCAGCTGCCCGCGTGCTACGAGGAGTGGATCCGGGTCAGCTACGACGCGATGGTGGAGAACGGCGGCCAGCCGCGGCAGACGGCGCCCGGCGACAGCGACAAGTCCAAGAAGAACCAGACCCTCCTCGACCGCATCGACAACCTGCAGAACCTTCTCTTCGTCATCGACGCGATCGAGACGAACCACATCAAGCCCCTGGAGGGGAAGACCTACACGCTCATTCCGCCCCTGCTTCTGCCGAGGGTCCTCTGGCCCGAGAAGCCGCGCAGCCACGAGGGCCAGATCCTGCTCAACGTGCACTTCGGCAGGCAGGACCTGGAGTCGACGCTGACGACCTACATCGCCTGGGGCCTGCTGCCGGAGGCCTACGGGAACTTCGGCCCCTTCGCCGGTTCGATCTGCCTTGGCGTATTCATCGGCGCCCTGTTCGCCTGGATCGAGAACTTCACCGCTCGGAAGCTCCTCATGTCGACGGAGGGCTTCCTGTCCCTGAGCCTGCTGATGAACCTGATGAACTCCTTCGAGATGGTCGCAAGCGTGCTGGTGACGTCGATTTTCCAATCGTTTGTGGTGATCGTGGCCGCCAGCATGCCGTTCGTGCACCGGACAACGGCGCCGCGGCCGGCGCCGGACGACAGCTGAGACAACTGCCCCAGACGTTGCGCCCGATGCAAGAAACCGCATCCCGGATAGCCCGCGCCCTCACCCTTGGGTGGTCGGACACCCCGCGCGGGCGCATGAGCCTGCGGCGGACGGCCGCCCGCCTTGTGCGCGCCGGGTTGCGGCTACGCAGCCGCCCGCTGCCCCGCAACGCCGTGGCCTCCGCGCTGGTCGTCGCGCCCCACCCGGACGACGAGGCCTTCGGGTGCGGCGGCACCCTAGCGCTGCTGGCGCGGGACCGCGCCGCGGTGGACGTGGTATTCATCACCGACGGCAGCGCGTCGCATCCCTCCCACCCGTCGGTCACACCCGGCGAGCTCGCGGCACGCCGAAGGTCCGAGGCGCAATCCGCGGCTACAGTGCTTGGCGTGGCCCTGGAACGGGTTGCGTTCTTGGACGAGCCAGACGGCGCGCTCGGCCGCCTCGACGACGAGCGCGTGCGCGACGTTGCCGGAAAGATCACCTCGATGCTGGACCGGCTCGCCCCGCAGGCGATACTCCTGCCGTGCCGCCTCGATGGAAGCACCGAGCACGACGCCGCGTTCGCCATCGTGTCCCGGGCCCTGGAGGCCGCGCGAACGACTCCGAGGGTCCTCGAATTCCCGGTCTGGTCCTGGTGGAATCCCCTGCGGCTTCTCGGGCCGATGCGCACAAGCCGCAGGGTGTGGCGGGTCGACCTGGAGGGGGTCCGGGACGTCAAGGCCCGCGCAATCGGCTCATACTCCTCTCAGACCGAGCCCATCGCCCCCGACGCGGCCGCCGCGCTTCCGCCGGGCTTCGCGTCCATGTTCCTCTGCGGCGAGGAGTTCCTTTTCGAGTCGTGAGCGGACAGCCCCCACCGATGCCGGCCCGCAAGGTCCTGATCGTCTCGCCCCACTTCCCGCCGGTGAACGCGCCGGACATGCAGCGCGCCCGCATGGCGCTTCCCTACCTGAGGGCCAGCGGGTGGGAGCCCGTGGTGCTGGCCGTCGCGCCCGAAATGATCGAGGGAGGCGTGATCGAGCCCCTGCTCGAGGAGACCTACCCCGCCGACATCCGCATCGTCAGGGTGCGGGGAATCCCGGCGCGGGCCACGCGCTGGGCCGGCATCGGCAGCCTCTGGCTTCGCTGCGGAAGGGCGCTTCGCGCCGCCGGGGACGGCCTGCTGCGGCGCGAGCGGTTCGACCTGGTCTTCTTCAGCACGACGCAATTCGACGCGTTCTCGCTCGGGCCGAGGTGGAGGGCCATGTTCGGCGTGCCCTACGTGCTCGATTACCAGGATCCCTGGGTGAACGACTACTACGAGAGCACGCGAACGGCCCCCCCGGGCGGGGGGCTGAAGTTCGGCTACTCCCAGTGGCGGGCCCGCCGCCGCGAGCCCGCCGCGCTGCGCGGAGCCGCCGGCGTGATCGCCGTGTCCGGATCCTACGGGCCGAGGCTCGCCAAGGCCAATCCCTGGTTCGACGCGGGCCGCGTCAAGCTCCTTCCGTTCGCGGCGGCCGAGCAGGACCTCGCCACGGCGAGGAGGCACGCGCCGGCGCACCCCCTGGTCCCCCTGGCCGACGGCTGTTTCCACCACGTCTACGCGGGGCGGTGCGGGCCCGACATGTCGACCTCGCTCACGATCGTCTTCCGGGCGTTCAGGAGGTTCCTCCGGGAGCGCCCGGCCGAGGCCGAGCGCATCCGCTTCGACTTCATCGGCACCGACTACGCCCCGCCGCCGCTGGGGCGGGACTGGGCCCTGCCAATCGCGCGCGCCGAGGGCGTCGACGCCTTCGTGAAGGAGCACTGCCACCGCATTCCCTATTTCGAGGCGCTCCACTACCTCACGCGCGCCGACGCCCTGATCGCCGTGGGCTCCAACGACCCGGCCTACAGCGCCTCAAAGATCTTCCCGTACGTCCTGGCGAGGCGCCCGATGCTCGTCGTCTTCAGCGAGGAAAGCCAGGTCATGGCCGTCGCCAAGGCAATGAACTGCGGCATGCGCTATTCGTTCGGCGCATCGGTCGACGTCGACGCCCTTGCGTCCGAGATCGCGGAGGCGTGGTTCATGGGGGGCGGGATGCGCGAGTACGTGGATTTCGACTACTCCGCCTTCCTCCCCTACTCCGCCGAGGGAATGACCCGCGCGCTTGCCGGCATCTTCGACGCGGCCGCCGAACGCGGGGGGCCCGGGCGATGAATACCCCGCCCAGGCCGGCCAGGCCTCTCGCCGTGGTGCTCTCGCACCCCACGCAGTACTACAGCCCGTGGTTCAGGTGGCTGCGCAGCCGCACGGCCCTCGACTTTCGGGTGTTCTACCTCTGGGACTTCGGCGTCGCCCATCGGCGCGACCCGCAGTTCGGGACCAGCTTCGAATGGGACGTCGACCTCCTTTCGGGCTACGACAGCGAATTCGTGCCCAACGTGTCGGCGAATCCGGGCGCCGACCGCTTCTTCGGATTCAGGAACCCCGGGCTGGCGGGGCGCCTGGGCGCCCAGCGGCCGGGCGCGCTGCTGCTCTTTGGCTACAAGTGGGCGAGCCACCTGCGGGCGGTCGCCTGGGCGCGCCGGCGGAGGGTCCCCATCCTCTTCCGGGGCGATTCGCACCTGCTCGGCCGCCGAACGCCCCGGCTTCACCTGCGCGTCGCCCTCGGCGCCCTCTATTCCCAGTTCGCCTCGTTCCTCTACGCGGGCGCGGCCAACCGGGAGTACTTCGAGGCGTTCGGGGTGCCCCGGCACAAGCTCTTCTTCGCGCCGCACTCCGTCAATGCCGAGCTGTTCAACCGCGACGACCCCGGCCATTTTGCGCAGGCGCAGCGGGTTCGCTCCGAACTCGGCCTCAAGCCCGGAACCCGGGTCCTCCTGTTCGCAGGCAAGCTGGTCGCCCAGAAGCAGCCGGTGGAGCTCCTCCGGGCCTTCCTTGACGCGCGCCTGGAGGACGCCGCGATCGTCTTTGTCGGAGACGGCCCGGAGAAGGAAAGGCTCGGGGCGCTGGCCGCGGGGCGGGCCGGGGCCCCCGGCGCCCCGCCCGTCCGGTTCCTGCCGTTCGCCAACCAGAGCGAGATGCCCTCCCGCTACCTGCTGGCCGACCTGTTCGCCCTGCCGTCGCGGGGATTCTACGAGACCTGGGGCCTCGCCGTGAACGAGGCCATGCACATGGGCATCCCGTGCCTCGTGAGCAACAGGGTCGGCTGCCAGCGGGACCTGGTGACGCACGGCGAGACCGGCTGGGTGTTCGACTCCGAGGATCCCCGCGCGCTGGCAGGGGCCCTGTCCGCCGCGTTCGCTGAGCTCGGGTCGGCGCAGCGCCGGGAGCAGGTCCAGAAGGCCATCCTGCACAGGATGGCGGGATACACCTATGCGAAGACGACCGACGGCCTCCTCGCCGCCCTGGCGGCGTCGCGGCCCGGGCCCTCGTAGACAGGCCGCTGCCTCCCCGTGAAGATCACCATCGTGACCGGCTTCTTCCTCCCGGTGCCTGCGGTCAGGGGCGGCTCGACCGAGAAGACGTGGCATGGCCTCGCCTCGCTCTTCGCCGCCGCCGGCCATTTGGTGACGTTCATCTCGCGGAGCTGGCCCGGCCAGGCGCCTTCGGAGACCGCGGCGGGAGTGAGGCACATCCGCCTGCCCGGCTTTAACCACTCGCGGCGCCTCCCCCGGAACCTCCTGCTCGACTTCATCTGGGGCGTTCGGGTCGCGCGCGCGCTGCCTGCGGGCGACGTCGTCATCTGCAACACCGTGACGCTTCCGGTCTGGCTGCGCCTCGTCCGGCCGGCGGCCGGCAGAGTAGCGGTCATGCTGGGAAGGTCGCCCAAGGGCCAGGTCCGATTCTACGGCGGCGTGGCCAGGATCTACGCGCCAAGCTCGTTCGTCGCGGGACAGATCGCGTCGGCCCGGGCGTCAGAGTGCACTCGGGTGATCGGATACCCGATCGACTGGGCCCTGCATGCGCGCTCGGCAGGCCAGACCGGCTCGCCCGTCACCGTGGGCTTCGTGGGCCGGCTGCACCCCGAGAAGGGAATCGAGCTGCTCGTGCGCGCGGCGTGCCGGCTCGCGGGCCGGACCGACCTGCCGGATTGGCGCCTGAGGATCTGCGGGCCCTCCGGGGTCGCGGAGGGTGGCGGCGGCGACGGCTGGCTCGGCGGCCTGCGCGCCCGGGCCTCGGAGGCGCTCGGCGGGCGCGTCGAGTGGCTCCCCCCGGAATACGATCCGGAGCGCCTGGCCCGCCTATACGGGGGGATGGACGTCTTCTGCTACCCGAGCCTTGCCGAGAAGGGCGAGACGTTCGGAGTCGCCGTCGCCGAGGCGATGGCGGCGCGCAGCGCGGCCGTGGTGTCCTCGCTGGGCTGCTTCGGCGACCTGGTGGCCGACGGCCGGACGGGGCTTGTCTTCGACCACGCCCCGGCCGACGCCGACCGGCTCCTTGCCGACTGCATCGGCCGCCTCGTGGCGGACGCCGGGGCGCGCGGGGGGCTGGCCGAGCGCGGACAGGCGCATGCGCGGCGCTTCGATTACCCCCGGGTGTCGCGCGCCATTCTCGACGACCTCGCGCTTTTGGCGGGCGCCGGAGGGGAAAAGCCCACACACTCCGGCAATGTCTAACGAGGACCCCTACCTCGGGCAGGGCTGCTCAACCCCCTATTCAGGCGGGGAGACGGCCCTAAGGCTCTGCTGGTCGGCCGTGCAGTCGACGCTCTTCCGCTGGAGCCCGCGCCCGTGGCACGGGTTCCGCGCCCGCCTGCTGAGGCTCTTCGGAGCCGACATACCCGAGCCCGGCCGCGTCGTGGTGTTCCCGACGGCGTCGGTCGTGTTCCCCTGGAAGCTTTCCCTGGCCCCGAGGTCGATGATCGGCCCGAGGGTCGCCGTCTACAACCTCGCCGCCATCTCCCTCAGGAGGGGGGCCAATGTCAGCCAGAACTGCCACCTCTGCGCGGGGACGCACGACTACGGCAAATGGAGCATGCCCCTTGTCGCCCAGCCTATCGTCGTCGGGGAGAACGCGTGGCTCGGCGCCGACGTGTTCGTCGGGCCGGGCGTCACCATCGGGGAGCTGTGCGTCGTGGGCGCCCGCTCGGTTGTCGTCGGGGACCTGCCCGCCCGGACCGTGTGCGCGGGCAATCCGTGCCGAGTCCTGAAGGAGCGCGCGCCGCCCTCCGCGTGAGGTCCTGCCACATCGTCCCGAGCCTCGAGGCCCGCCACGGGGGGCCGAGCAAGTCCGTCCTGAACCTGGCCACAGCACTCGTGCGGGGCGGCGCCGAGGCGGAGCTCCTCGCGACCGAGCCCGGGCCGGGCTGGCGCCGGAACGACGGGGGCCTCGAGATCCGCGCGTTTCACCGGGACTGGCCGGGGTCGGTCTGCCGTTCGGCCGGCCTGCGCTCGTACCTGCGCGCGGCGGAGGCCGATGTGGTCCATCACCACTCGATCTGGCTGCGCACGCTCCACTACGCCCACCGGGCCGCGCGCCGGATGGGCTCGCCGCTCGTGGTGTCGCCCCGAGGGATGATGAACCCGTGGGCCTGGAGGCACCACTCCCGCAGGAAGGCCCTCGCCAGGGTCCTCCTGCATCCGGGAGCGCTCGAGGCGGCCGACGGATGGCACGCGACGAGCGAGGGCGAGGCGGAGTCGCTGCGTGCCCTCGGCTTCAAGCAGCCGGTCTGCGTCGCCCCGAACGGCGTGTCCGGGCCCTCCCCCGGTGAATCGGAGGAGGCGGCCGAGCACTGGCGCCGGAGCGCCCCCGACTGCGCGCTCAGGCCGGTCGCCCTGTTCTACTCGCGCTTCCACGAGAAGAAGCGCCTGCTCGAACTCGTCGACCTGTGGCTCGAATGCGCCCCGGGAGACTGGCTGCTCCTGGTCGTCGGCATCCCCGGCGACTACACTCCCCGAATGATCGAGGACTACGTCCTCAGATGCGGCCACAGGGGCCGGGTCAGGGCCTTCGACGGAGTCGGGCGCCCCGCGCCCTACGCGGTCGCCTCCCTGTTCCTGCTACCGTCCCACAGCGAGAGCTTCGGGCTCTCGATTGCCGAGGCCCTCGCGAACGGCGTGCCGGCCGTCGTCACCGACACGACGCCCTGGTCGGGCCTCAACGGGAACGGGGCCGGTTGGTGCGTCCCGTGGGAGGACTTCGGCGCCGCCCTCCGGACGGCCACCGCCGAGGGCCTCGATTCCCTGCGCCGCCGGGGCGCGATCGGAAGGGAATGGGTCCTGCGGGAGTACTCCTGGGGGAGGGCCGCCCAGAGGCTCTCCGAGTTCTACGCCGGGCTGCGCTCCGGCAAGGCGGCGAATTCCCCGTGAATCCCAAAGCGCATCCGCGCCCGCGGGGAGTCCTGGAGGCCGCCGTCGCGGCGCACGTCACCGTCTTCATCGTGGGGACGTCGTGGGCCTTCGGCGGCAACGCGGACTGGGTGCGGACGCCCATCTCGGCCTGGGGGTCGCTCGGCATCGCGCTTGCGCTCGCCTCGGTGGCGCACCGCGGCCTCAGACGGCGGACCGTTGCCGGCGCCCTGCCCTGGGCCTGGCCGGTCGCGGCCCTGAACGTGCTCGTGGCGGCCTCGTGCCTCACGCCCGGGTTCCGGAACCTGGTGTTCGGGAACGAGGCGCTGATCATCCCGGTGCGGGTGGACTGGTGGATTCCGAGCGCGACGCGGGCCGCGCTGGCGCTGCGCTCGCTTTGGCTCTTTGACGGGATCTACTTCTCGTGCCTCAACCTGGCTCTCTTCGTGAGGCACAGGCGCGTCATCCGGCTCGTGATCGCGGCGGTCACCGCAAACGCGGTCGCGCTCGCCGTCTTCGGGACCGTCCAGAAGCTCGTCGGGTCGACAGGGATCTACTTCGGGTCCGTGAGGACGCCCCACGAGTTCTTCTTCGCGTCATTCGTGTACGACAACCACTGGGGAGCATTCGTGATTCTCATGCTGGGCGCCTGCATCGGCCTGACCATCAGGTACGCTCCAGGCGCCCGGGGCGAGGGATTCTTCCACGGGCCGGCGCTCGGCGGGCTCGTCGCGGCCGCGCTTCTCGCGGTCTCCATCCCGCTGAGCGGCTCGCGGGCCTGCACCGTCCTGCTGGGCATCCTCCTTGTCGTCGCCATGGTCCGGGGGATCCCGAGGATCGCCAGCGCCCTCCGCCTTTCCGGCGCCACCGCGGCGGGCGCCCTCGCCGGGATGTCCCTGGCGGCGCTCCTGGCCGCCGCCGGCGCCTGGGCGGTCGCCGGCGACGTCATCGAGGCGCGCACCGCGAAGACGAGGGAGCAAATCGCCGCGATGTGGGCCCGCGGCGGAATCGGCTCGCGGAGCGTCCTCTACCACGACACGTGGCGCATGGCGCGCGAGCGGCCCCTGTTCGGGTGGGGAATGGGCAGCTACCCGGTCGTGATCAGCCTCTACAACTCGCAGGAGTCGAAGATCGACCGCCTCCCCGTGATCTACCACGACGCCCACTCGGACTGGCTGCAGTCGGTCGCCGAGCTGGGGCTCGCCGGGACGGCGCTCATCGGCGCGGCCGTCGCCCTGCCGGCCCTGGCGCTGCGGCGCATGAGGGTGTCGATGGTCCCGTTCTTCCTCCTGGCCGGATGCATCCTCGTGGCAGCATACGCGTGGGTGGAATTCCCATTCGGAAACGTTGCGGTGGTGCTTGCCTGGTGGCTCTGCTTCTTCGGCGCGGTGCAGTACGCCCGGCTCACCGGGCCGCCCGGGGGCGCCCCCAGCGGGCCCTGAACCGTGTCCCCGCCTGCCATGCCCATTCTCAGGAGGGTACGGGGCCGCCAGGTCCGCGCAAAATCATGAATTGAAGGCTCCGGCCCCGCGCGATACCCGATAGAGCCCAGCTCCCAAACTCCCGGCCTTGTCCATACACCCAAATCGCAGGTCCTCCCTGCTCCTGCTCGCCTCCGACGTGGCGTCGGTGGCCCTCATATTCAACCTGGTTGCGCTCCTGAGGGGCGTCGGGGGCGAACCCATCTCGTGGCCGCTGCTCGCCCCCGCGGTCGTCCTCGCCGCCTCGCTGTACCTCATCGACGGGTACGGCGCCCGCGCCGACATGCTCAGCCTCGACTACGCGAGCCTCCACCTCATCGCCTCCTTCTTCGCCGCGCTCGCCGTCCTGCTCCTGACGTATGCGTTCATAACCGTGGGCTTCGGGCTCCAGTCGAGCCGGGCCGTCATCGTCCTGAGCTTCGGCATCATCGGCCCCTTCACGCTGGCCTACCGGCGCGTCCTCTACGAGAGGTCCACCAGGTCCCGGGGGGAGCGGAAGATCGTCTTCATCGGGCAGGGGGAGGACTTCAGCGTCTTCAGCGGCGAGTGCGAGAGGCTCGGGACCCGCAAGCCGCTGGTGCACATCGATCCCGACGATTCGCGAGAGCTGCTCGACGCCACGCTGGATTCCATCGCCAAGTCGAAGGTCGCGGTTGAGGCGATCGTGGTCAAGGAGTCGGCCGGAGAGCTGCCCAGCGAGGTGCCGATGAGGCTCGTCCAGCTCTACTTCGACGGGGTTCCCACGTACACCCTCGAGATCTTCCACGAGGTCTACTGGAGGAAGATCCCCCTCTACAGGATCAACCCCGTCTGGCTTTTCCAGGAGGGTTTCCAGATCGCCAGGGAACCCGTCTTCGAGCGGACAAAGCGCGGCGTGGACATCGTCCTCTCGCTCATGGGCCTCGTCGTGTCCGCGCCCGTCATCGCCGCCGCGGCGATCGCCATCAAGATCGACGACCGCGGCCCGGTCTTCTTCACGCAGACGCGGGTCGGCAGGGACAAGGTCCCCTTCAGGCTGGCCAAGCTCCGCACGATGCGCGAGTCGCCCGGATCGCAGGACCCCTACACGCGACCCGGCGACGCGCGGGTCACGCGCGTCGGCCGCCTGCTTCGCTCCGCGAGGCTGGACGAGCTTCCGCAGCTCTGGAACGTCCTTCGCGGCGAGATGAGCCTCATAGGGCCGCGCGCGGAATGGGACAGGCTGGTGAGCGAATACGAGCGGGAGATCCCTTGCTACCATTTCCGACACCTGGTGAGGCCCGGGATCACCGGTTGGGCGCAGGTGAACTACCGCTACGGCACCGGCGTGCAGGACACGCTGAGGAAGCTCGAGTACGACCTGTACTACATCAGGAACTTCTCGATCCTGCTCGACGCATCGATCGTGCTCAAGACGCTCCACGTCATGCTGCTGCGCAAGGGGCACTGAACCGTGAGGAATTCCTACGACCTCGTCGCGATCGGAGGCGGCTCCGCGGGCTTCAACGCGGCGCGGACGGCCGCCGCCCTGGGGCTGCGTGTCGCAGTGGTCGACGGGGCCCGCCAGCTTGGCGGCCTGTGCATCCTGCGCGGGTGCATGCCGTCCAAGACCCTGATCTACTCGGCGGAGGTGCTCCACCTCGCCGGCCGCGCCGCGGACTTCGGGCTGCGGATCCCGGCGGCGGCGGCGGACATGCGCGCCGTGCAGGAGAGGAAGAGGCGGATCATCGGCGATTTCGCGCGCCACCGCGTGAACGAGCTCGAGTCGGGCGACTTCGACCTGGTCCGCAGCCGGGCGCGCTTCTTGGACCCGAACACGCTGGAGCTGGCCGACGGGGGGCGGATCAGGGCGGCGCACTTCGTCGTCGGCACGGGGTCGAGGTTCAGCGTCCCGCCGGTCCCCGGCCTGGCGGCCGCGCCCTTCTGGACGAGCGACGATGTCCTGGACCTTAACTTCACGCCGCGAAGCGTCATCGTCCTCGGCGGCGGACTCGTCGGCTGCGAGCTCGCCCAGTTCCTCAGCCGGATGGGCACGCGGGTGCGCCTCATCCAGCGGGGGCCCCACCTGCTGAGGGAATGCTCCGAGGAGTCCGCCGGCGTCGTCCGCAGGGCCTTCCTCGACGAGGGGATCGAGGTCGTCACGGACACCCAGCTCACGGCGATACGCTCGGTGGGGGCGGGCGTGTCGGCGAGTTTCCGGCACCGGGGCAGGAGCCTGCGCCGGCGGGCGGACCACCTCTTCAACGCGCTCGGCCGCGAGCCCGACACGTCGGGCCTATCGCTTGCGGCGGCCGGGGTGAGGACGGCGCCCAACGGCCGGATCCTCACCAACCGCTGGCAGCAGACGAGCGCGCCGCACATCTACGCGGCGGGGGACTGCTGCGGGCCGCACGAGATCGTCCACGTCGCGGTCCAGCAGGGGGAGCTCGCGGCGCGCCACGCCGCGGGGTTGAGGGGCCTCAGGCCCGTGGACGAATCGATGCTGCTCAGCGTGGTCTTCACGGACCCCCAGGTGGCCAGGATCGGCTGGCGCGAGTGCGACCTCAAGAGGAGGCGGGCCGACTTCGTGGCCGCGAGCCACCCCTTCGGCGACCACGGCAAGTCCATCCTGATGGGCGCGGAATACGGCTACGTGAAGGTCCTCGCGGCGCCGCGGACCGGCCGGATCCTGGGGGCGGAGATAGTCGGCAAGGACGCCGGGGAGCTCATCCACTGCTTCTCCGCCCCGCTCGCCATGCGGGCGACCGTCCACGACATGCTCCGGGCCCCGTGGTACCACCCCACCCTCTCCGAGATCGTCACCTACCCGCTTGACGAGCTTGCGGGCAGGACGCGGCGCCCGGGTTCCGGCGCGCGGTGAATTCGCCGCTGAGAGGCCTCGCCGCGGCCACGCTGGGCCTGATCCCGGTAAGGGTCCGCGGCGGCGCCGCCAAGGGCGCTCGGTGGACGCTCTATCCCTGGACGTCCTACTGGCGCGGCACCCATGAGCCGGAAGTGCAGGCCGCGGTGGAGCGCCTTGGGAACGGCAGCATCCGCGGCTGGAGCTGCTGGGACCTGGGAGCGCATTTCGGGCTGTACAGCGTCGCCCTCGCCATCCGCGCGGGCCCGGGCGGCCAGGTGGCGGCGTTCGAGCCCAATCCCAGGAGCTTCGCGAGGCTCGAGCGCCACCGCAGGATGAACCGGCTGGAGTGCCTGAGGACGTACCAGGCCGCAGCCTCGGACCGCACCGGGGTGCAGGAGCTCCTGACATACGGGGACCTCGGCTCGACGAGCACCCACCTGCCGTATCCCGGCGAGGCTCGGGGAGACGCGTCTGCGCCAATCGCCATCCGCACGCTGCGCCTCGACGATCTCGTGGACTCTGGCGAATTGCGGCCGCCGCAGTTCGCCAAGGTCGACGTCGAGGGCCACGGCCGCCGCGCGGTCGAGGGGATGAGGAAGGCCATCGCGGCATCCCGCCCCATCCTCATGGTAGGGTTCCACAGCGGGGAGGAGGAGGAGGGCGTGCTGGGCGTCCTGCGGCCGCTGGGCTACCGCTGGGCGCCGATAGTGGCGCCGAGCGACCCCCGCTCCATGGTCGGCGGCGACTACCTCTTCACGCCCTGACCGCGCGCGATGCCGAGCAGGTCGGCCAGGGCCACCCTGCCCTCGTAGAGGGCCTTGCCGACGACAACGCCCGCCAGGTTCGGGTGGCTCCTGCGGATCTCCGCCAGCCGGACGACGTCCTCGCGCCCGCCGACACCCCCGCTGACGATGACCTGGGCGCGGACGGCGCGGAGCATGGCCTCCTGGGCCGGAAAATTCGGGCCCGCCAGCATCCCGTCAGTCGCCACGTCGGTGTGGACCAGGGTCGCGACCCCGAGCGCTTCCATCCGGCGGGCCAGGTCGAGGGCCGTGGTGGCCGTCGTGTCGACCCATCCCTTGACGGCGACGTTTCCGCCCCTTGCGTCGATCCCGACGGAGATCCGGTCCCCGAACGCAGCGAGCAAATCCGCCACGAAGGCCTCGCTCTCGGCCGCGCGCGTTCCGATGACGACGCGCGCGGCCCCCGCCGCGAGCGCCCTCTCGACCGACGCCCGGGTGCGCAGCCCGCCGCCGAGCTGCACCCTGATCCCGAGCTTGGCGATCCCCTCCACGGTGCCGAGGCTGCGCGGCTGGCCGGCGAAAGCCCCGTCGAGGTCGACGACATGCACCCACTCGGAGCCCGCGGCCAGGAACCCCGCGGCGACCGCGACCGGATCGTCCGCGTAGACGGTCTGCGCGTCCGGGCGGCCCTGCGCCAGGCGCACGCATCGGCCGCCCCTTATGTCAATGGCGGGATAGATCGTCACGGGGCTGCGCAACCTCCCATGTCGGGGCCGCGGCGCCAAGGTCTTTTTCCCCGTTGCCCTGCCCCGGGGGACGGCAGAGAATGCGCATTCACCCACATCCCAAGATGGCGCAGTACACACCCCCCGCGTTTCTGACAGAGCTGTTGCACGCCCGGTCGCCCTCCGGCTACGAGGGCGAGGCCCACGTCGTCTTCGACCGCCACGTCAAGCCGGCGGCCGACGCGTACTCGGGCGACTCGCTCGGCAACCGGATAGCGACGCTCAACCCGGCGGGCAGCCCGACGCTCATGCTCGCCGGCCACATCGACGAGCTCGGCCTCATCGTCACCTACGTCAACAAGGACGGCTTCGTCTACTTCGACACGATCGGCGGGCATGACCGCACGATGATCTCCGGGCGGCGGGTCGTCATCCAGACGGCCAAGGGCCCGGTCAAGGGCGTGACCGGCAGGCGCGCCATCCACCTGATGGACGAGGCCGACCGCAAGAAGGTGCCCGAGATCCACGAGATCTGGATAGACATCGGCGCGCGCTCAAAGAAGCAGGCGCTGGAGCGGATCTCGATCGGTGACGCGGCCACGTACGACCACGAGTTCGAGCTGATCCACGGGAGCGTCGGGACGGCCCGCGCCTTCGACAACAAGGTCGGCGCCTATGTCGTCGGCGAGACGCTCATCCGGCTCTCGAGGGACAGGAGGCGGCTCGCGGCGAGGCTCGTGTCGGTAGCCACCTCCCAGGAGGAGATCGGCACCCGCGGGGCCACGACCTCGGCCTACTCGGTGGACCCCCAGGTGGCCCTCACCGTCGACGTCGGCCATGCGACCGACCACCCCGACTGCGACAACCGCAAGTACGGCGAGACGAAGCTCGGCGGGGGTCCGATCATCTGCCGCGGCCCGAACATCTGCCCCGGCGTCAGCGAGCGCCTCGTGAAGGCCGCCACGAAGCTGAAGATCCCGTTCCAGATGGAGGGCGAGCCGCGCCCCACCGGCACGGACGCCCGCGCCATCCAGGTCGCCCGGGGGGGGGTCGCCACCGGGCTCGTCAGCATCCCGCTGCGCTACATGCACACGCCGAGCGAGGTCGTGGACCTCGAGGACGTGGAGCGCTGCGTGAGGCTCTTCGTCGAGTTCGCCAGGGGACTCGAGGCGGACGCCTTCCGCCACTGGTGACCGCGCCCGCGGGGGCCGCGGCTAGGCCGCGTTCTCCGCCGCCGGGGGCTTGGGCGAGCGCCTCAGGGTCGGCTTGCGCCTCCCGGCGACCGCCGCCGCGTCCACGATGACCTCCGTGACGTCGTCGTGGTGGGGCAGGTCGTACATGATCTCGAGCATTATGCCCTCGAGGATCGCCCGCAGCGCGCGGGCGCCCGTCTTCAGCTCGATCGCCTTCAAGGCCACCGCCTTGACCGCGTCCGAGGTGAAGCGCAGCCGGACGCCGTCCATGGCGAAGAGCTTCGAGTACTGCTTCACCATCGCGTTCTTGGTCCTCAGGAGGATCTTCTCCAGGTCGCCGACCTGGAGCGGGTCGAGCACCGTCACGACGGGCAGGCGCCCGATGAACTCCGGGATCATGCCGAACCGGACCATGTCCTCGGGCGCGATGCGCCGCATCATCTCGTCCGACGGCATCTCCCGGTCCTCCGCGCTCTGGTGGAACCCTATCGACCGGTGGCCCAGCCTCTTCTTCACGATCTGGTCGAGTCCGACGAACGCGCCGCCGCAGATGAAGAGGATGTTGGACGTGTTGACCTGGATGTACTCCTGGTTCGGGTGCTTGCGCCCGCCCTGCGGCGGGACGTTGCAGACCGTCCCCTCGAGGATCTTGAGGAGCGCCTGCTGGACCCCCTCGCCGGACACGTCCCGGGTGATCGACACGTTCTCGGTCGTCCTGCGGATCTTGTCGATCTCGTCGATGTAGATGATCCCGCA
>CAZCAJ010000027.1:0-49494 GCA_964496645.1 uncultured Opitutaceae bacterium | reverse complement strand
AACCAGTTGCAGGAAGCAATTCTAAGCGGGGTGAAATCCTCGGCGAGGCGCCTAGGCTCGTTTGGGAAGCAGCCGTAGGCCTCTAAGGCATCCCATGCTCGTTCACGCAAACGAATTGAGCCCGAAAGTTTCTGCGCCCATTCGAGGCGAGCGAACGATTCCCGTGCCGTGAATTTTGCTACACTTCTGCTACACTCGGCTCAGTTCAGTCTATAAGAAGCTCCATTATAATGACTTAGAATTGGAGGCGCGGGTCGGAATCGAACCGACGCATAGAGGTTTTGCAGACCTCGGCCTTACCACTTGGCTACCGCGCCCTTGCAGAAATCATCAGCAAAGAGGGCGTATTACGGTTAGTTCAAAAAGGGCTGACAAGCAATTTCGCAGGCAGCTGGATCTCAAGGATCGTTGGCTTGCCGGGCACGGCTCAAGACATCTTGTCGTGGTGGCCAAGCGAGCCTTATCCCGAAGTGACTCCTCGAACCAGGGCCAGAAAAAACGGTAGGTTGCCAAAACTGTGTCCGACGATACCTGGCCACGTACTTCGTGTGCGTTGTGCAACAAATGAAAGTGCGAGACCGGTAACAGCCATTCGGGTTGTATCCCAAAGGGTCGGCTGCATGAACAGATGGAATGCGGACCAACACATCCCGTGCACGATCCATGCCGTCCTGCCAAACGCCAGCTCCTGACGTGGCAACACATATCCACGCCACCACAATTCCTCTCCGCCGATGTTAAAAACGAGCATCACAAGAGCATAATAGAATAGAATCCACCACGCTTCGTGCAGTGGGATGCCCATGAAATCTCTTGGCCCAAAATGATTGAAGAATTCACGATGGAATGCGGAAGGTGTGAAGAACCTGATTGACTCCAATGTTGGTTGCAGGAGCGCCGCGTTTCGTTTGACGAGGATGGCTATTAGCATTGCGGCAAAAACCCACAGCTTGCGCGTGTTCTCCTTCCACAGCGCAATCCAGGAAGCGACGGCTGCAATTGAGTCCCCCAAATTGCCCCCATACATGAATCCAGAAAGGGCGCCTGCCCAAAGCCAAGCTGTTGGTCTTGGAATGGCAAGGCGCAGCCTCTGAATTAGCCGTTTTGCAGATATTGGGCCCACGTCAGCGGCCGCACCGATTACGGCAGCGCTCAACATACATGCGAGGGGCATAATAACCAGCCAGTGAAAGGTGCCCCACCAAGACGTGCCTGAGTCTATGAGATTCGGGCCTAACCAATGAAATAGAGACGCAAAGATCATCGCTGGCACACCAAAGAGAAGTAACGTCACGAACCAGCCAGCTCGCCTCATCGTATTTCCCTGTTGCACGCCTAAGGAGTAATCAGTCCGGGGAGGGTTAGGAAATGGCAAAAAGTTGTCACCCGTGTTGTCACCCGGCATTAAAATTTGGGCCTCTTAGAGATGACTCAGGATGACCTTCTTCTCTCGTAAGCGGATTCATAATTAACAGGGGATGACGTCAGCTGCCGTGGGAAGAATCGGGGAAAAATGGCCATTTCGTTTTTGCAGACCTCGGCCTTTCCACTTGGCTACCGCGCCCTTGCCCAACTCAATCAGAAGAGAGGGAATGTTACTGGTCGATCGAAAAGGGCTGACAAACAATTTCGCGAGACATCAACCACCGAGCTCGTTCCGAAGGCTCACATTCCAGTTCGACACGTTGCTCAATCCCCATCGCCTCCGAGCTTCCCGTCAGCAGGGCGCGGCAAATCGTGACACTAGGGCGAGGCGGGCAGGTCCATATTGTGCATTACAGTGATGAACCAAGTACCATTCTCTCTTGTCATGACGAAGTTCATCAATCCCTTTCTTAGCGGCCTGTCTTGGCCTTCCGGGCTCTTGGCACCGGTCATTTCCCATCGCGCGTCGACTACCGCCACGTCCGGTTTGATGAACCTAATCTTGGTCTCCATTATTTCCTGGTGGGTGTCCTTGAAAAACGTCGCGAAAGGCGTCGCGTGAAACTTTTCGACCGCTGAGCGCCCCGTAGAGCCTTGCCCGCGCACGTTTGTGAAGTCGGCGTCTTCGGAAAAGACCATCGAGAAGGCCTTGGCATCGTGTCTATTCCACGCCTCCTCGAAATCGGCTAGCACCTTCCTAATGCCTTCCTCGTCCTTGGTATTAGTTGTAATAGCAGGTTTTTCGCCGACGGTTTGACTGACTGCGAAGGTCGGTAAGATAAGAATCAGGGCGAAGGCTACGTATGTGCGTCTCATGAAGAGATTCACGCTAGAAAAATCGCGTTCACAGGCCAGCCAAAAGCTCAATCGTTTGGGATACCCGGCGCAAAAATGTTGTCACCCGATTTCAAAATTTAAGCCTTCTCGGGATGACTCAGGATGATCTGTTTCTTCCGTAAGCAGATTCATAAACAACACGGGATGACGGCAGATGCCACGGGATGAATCCGGCCAAGATGGCGGTTTCGTTTTTGCAGACCTCAGCCTTACCACTTGGCTACCGCGCCCTTGCCAAGCCGACTTGGCAAAGAGGGGGTATTACGGTTCGATCAAAAAGGGGCGACAAGCAATTTCGCGGGCCGTTAGAGACAACGGACCAGGTGCATGCGAGCGCGACGCAGCGGATTTCGGCGTCCCATTGATGGCTATCGTTGTCGTTGTTCGATGTCTACTTGGAGAGCCATTTACTGTTGCTAACGACGCACCATATTGGGGAGCGAACCTCGTACTCGGGCGTACGATATTGGCGGTGGGCGCCGACGAATTCGCTTCGGGGAACATCGTTTCACAGTGGGCCCTTAGTGGTTTCTTGAGCCTGCGTAATCCCGAACGATTTGCACGGCCAGCCTTGGGGCAAACCAGCAAAGCAGTGCACCGCGCTTACGCGAGAAAGGTGCAGGCAACCTTGCGCTCGCTGTGGGAACTACGAACGAAAGGTGCTAAGATTGCTTCAGCCTTCTCCGAACGAAACCGAGGCCCAGCAGACCGAGCAGGCCCAGCGAGAGCAGGGCGGCCGACGAGCTGGCATCAGGCACGTAGACGAACCCTTCGTAGTTTCCGTCGGCGTTTAAGTATTCGCCGACGAATACGTCGGAATCGCTGACGCCATTAATGTACGTATAAACGGATCCGGGATAGTCGAATGTAGTGAACGTGCCGCCGTTATCTATGAATCCGTCTCCGTACGTCGCTCCTGATGGGTTGTAGGCGCCGCCGACGATCAGCCCATTGTCGTTTATGCCATTGGCCTCGGTGTCGATATCTCCGGGCACGTTGATCGTGGTATAGGTGCCGGAATCATACTCGAAGCCCTGCTGACCCATAGAGGGATTAGAAGGGTCATAAAAGTAGCCGACGATTTGTCCCTTGTTGTTGATATCGTATGGGTCCGTGGTGGCGCCCGTCGGATAATCGCCATCGGTTGGATTGACCGGAACGGGAATCGGGCCAGTCGGCAGCACGTCGATAGTCGTGAACGTGCCGCCGGACAGCAGGTAGCCTTGATCGCCGCTCCCTGCGTTAAACACGCCGGCGATCTGGCCCTTATCATTGATGCCGTTGGCTTGCCCAACGAAGGCACCTGGAAGCGCAGGAACATAGTTGGTGAAGGTGTGGCTGGAGCTGGAATACACATACGCTTCATAAGGCTGCCAATACAACGCTGGCGCCCCCGATAGGGGATGCGTCGTCGACAATTCAAAGCCCACTACTTGCCCTTTGCCGTTGAGTCCTTCAGGGATAATCTGGTAATTTCCATATGAACCCGCGTCTGGATCTGCTGGCAGCGACGTGTAGGTGTTAGCCTTGATGTTGTAGATGCAAGCGCCGTCGATGAAGCCAGTAGTATTGTTATAGTAGTCTACTAAGACTTGGCCATTCGCGCTGATCTGGGAGGGGATCGCTGCGTCGCCAGCAGGCATGCTAGGAGGCGTAAGCGAAATGTATTGCGCCCTGGCGGACGTAAGGCCCATGGCGAGAATGATCGCGGCTGCCGCGAATTCTCTCGATTTGAACCTTGTAATTCTTGTTTTCATGTTTGCTGGAGCTGCGATAGCTGGTTGGTGGATCAAGGGTCAGCCCGATTGGGCCGAATGTCGGTATGGGCCTATCTATTATTATGAGCATTTCTCATGCTATCCACAGCCGCAGTTTGATTTATTTTGATGTTCATGTTAACATGTTCATGATAAATAGGTACCATCAATTAGCGAGACTAATGAATATTATTTAGATATCTGATCCGACGTGACATTGTAAGCATTCCCGACGAATCTAAGGCGGGATCTATCGGCGCCGATTTCACTTGGCGC
The DNA here is from genome assembly GCA_964496645.1 of uncultured Opitutaceae bacterium. Lineage (GTDB taxonomy): Bacteria > Verrucomicrobiota > Verrucomicrobiia > Opitutales > Opitutaceae > Palsa-1447. The sequence goes on along the minus strand of CAZCAJ010000027.1, from coordinate 45,199 downwards.
TGATGGGTTCTGTGTTTTGAGGCCCTTCGGGGCCGTTGGGCCTATCCATATCGATAGCTTACAGGTCGTAGCCGATCTTAGACTCTCGGTTCCGTTGGCGGAGCGCACGGGTACAAGATTGTTGTCACCCGAGTTTTGAATTCATGCGTTCTCAGAATGAGCTGGGATGGTCTGTTTGTTCCGCAGGCGGATTCGCATTCAACTGGGTATGACGCCAGGTTACTGAGGATGAAGCGGGCCAAAATGGCCGGTTCGTTCTTGCCGACCTCGGCCTTACCCCTTGGCTGCCTCGCCCTTGTGCAACTCAAATTGAGAAGAGGGGGTATTACGGTTCGATCAAAAAGGGCCGAGAAGCAATTTCGCGGGCCGCCTCATGGCGATGACCGTTGCAAGGGCGTGGCCGTGATCTCGTTGGCGCCTCGTCATTGAGTGGCCACGGGAAGCTTTCGGTTCGCCATTGGCGCGAATTGACTCGACCGTCTAGTCTATCGGTGGAAGTCCACCGCCATCCCTCAAGACAATCTCGCTTCGACCCATGCCTGTGCGACCTTCGATTCGCTATCGCACGCTCCGCGTCCGCGATTACGACGAGGTCTACGCTATCTGGAAGAAGGCCAAGGGCATCGGCTTGGGCGAATCCGACAGTCGGCAGGCAATCGCGCGGTACCTCAGGAGAAACGCCGGCCTTAGCCAAGTGGCCGTCTGCGACGGCCGCGTGATCGCCGCCGTTCTGTGCGGCCACGATGGACGGCGCGGGTACCTGCACCACCTTGCCGTGGCCCGGAAATGGCGGCGCAAGGGGGTGGGTAGGGGATTGGCCGCGGCGTGCATCGAGAAGCTCCACAAGGAGGGAATTTCAAAGTGCAACCTGTTTCTGTTCGCCGCCAACAGGCCGGCCAGGGCCTTCTGGACGCGCTTGGGTTGGAGTGTCCGGGCGGACCTTCTGCTCGTGCAGCGCGAGACGGCGGGCGCAAAGGGCCCGCGCCTTGGGACCTGTTGACGGCTTGGGGCCGCGCCAGCCGAATCCGGTGGGACCGCATGCGCCAAGGGGAGGGGGCACGCCTCGAGTCCCCGGAGCAGGGTGTTGAAGATCCGTCTCATTTGGGCCCCAAGGGCGCTCGGCCGTCCCCGGGGGGGCGGAGTGGATGGCCGCCGGTTCAATGTGCCCAGACCTAAAGGGTTAGATGGCGGAGGGCCGCGGCTCGAAAAGGGGCATTATATTAATGTAGCGAAATAATTGCGCATAAGTATTCTCCGCACCTATCGAGGCGTTGACCTAGCGAAATCACTTCGCAACATGGTCTCGTGAGCTTCCATGGAGATATCAAGAGGCTTTGTAAGTTGCATGGCACCGCGAGGGCCGCGGAGCTCTGCGGAGTCACGGCCCGAACCCTTCAGCTTTGGGCGAGGCGCAAGGGGAATCCGAACACGGCCACGAGGGTGGGTGCCCTCGCGATCCTTAGGGCTGCGACCGCCAGGAAGCGGCGGGCTTAGCCATCCTATACTATCATGACCTTGCCGATAGACATGGCCCTACCATTCAAGCGCATCTTGAACAGGGCCCGGCAGCGCAAGGCCGACCAGGATTACGCCTCAATCCTCAGAACCGCCATTGACGGGTTCTGGCTCTTTGACACCAACGGCCGGATATTTGAGGTCAACGAGTCCTACTGCCGGATGAGCGGCTACTCGCGCGACGAGCTGCTGGGCATGCGCATCCTGGACCTGGAGGCGGACTGCACGTCCGGGGAGCTCAAGGAACAATTCGGGATGGTGATGGCGATGGGCAGCGACCGGCTCGAGCGCCGGCACCGCCGGAAGGACGGCACCATCTTCGACGTGGACTTCAACGTCCACTTCGTCGATCGGAACGGCGGATACTTCATGGCCTTCCTGCAGGACATCACGGCGCGAAGGCGTTCGGAGACCATACTCGAGAAGGCGAACGAGTACCTCGAGAAGAGCATGCGCGACCGCAACTCGCAGCTGGAGTTTGCCAACACCCAGCTGGCGGCTGCAAACGCGAAGCTCGAGGCCGCCAACGCGCAGCTGCACCTCAAGGCCGCCGCCCTGGCGTCCGCTGCCAACGCCATCGTCATCACCAACAAGGACGGAATCATCGAGTTCGTGAACCCGGGCTTCAGCGCGCTGACCGGCTACTGCCCCGAGGAGGCCATCGGGCACAATCCCGGGGAGCTGATCGGCACCGGAAAGCACAGTGCCGCCTTCTTCCAGCAGATGTGGGAGACGATCCTGGCCGGGAGCGTCTGGCAGGGCGAGATGCAGAACAGGCGCAAGGACGGCACCCCCTACTCGGAGTACATGACCATCACGCCGGTGCGGGTCGAGGGCGGCCCGATCAGCCACTTCGTGGCCTTCAAGGAGGACATCACCCGGCGAAAGGAGGCGGAGGCCCGCATTCGGGAGCAGGCCGATGTCATAGAGCAGGCGCCGGTGGCGATCGTCATAACCGACCTCGCCGGGCGAGTGACCTACTGCAACGCGGGCGCCCTGCGCATGCACGGCCTGAAGACGGAGGAGCTCATCGGGCGCACGGCCGAGGAGATCTTCTCCCCTGAGGCGCTGGATCTCGTCGGCCCTGGCCGCAGCGCGACCCTCGAGACCGGCGCCTGGCGGGGCGAGGTGAGCTTTCAGACCCGCGACGGGCGGCACATCGTGGCGGACTGCCACATGAGCCTCATCCTCGATGATGCGGGCCATCCCAAGGCGCGGCTCTCCATCGCGGTGGACATCACCGACCAGAAGCACTTCGAGGAGCAGGCCTTGCGCGCGCAGCGGGTCGAGAACCTCGGGATGCTCGCCGCCGGAATCGCCCACGACCTGAACAACGCGCTGTCGCCGATCGTCATGGCCGGCCCGATGCTGCGCGACGTGGTGGGCGACGCCGCCGGGCTGCGGATGCTCGATATCGTCGAGAAGAGCGCCGCGCACGGCGCCACCCTCGTCCGCCAGATGCTTTCATTCGCGCGCGGAACGGCCGGGCAGAGGCAGCTCCTGCCGGTCAAGCACGTGGCGCGCGAGGTCGTCGATCTCGCGAGGAGCACCTTCCCGAAGACGATCCGCGTGGAGTCGCACGTGCCCAGCGACCTGTGGCCCATACTGGCCGACCCGACCCAGATCCATCAGGTCTTCCTGAACCTGTGCATCAACGCGCGCGACGCGATGGGGAAGGGGGGCGATCTCACGCTCACCGCGGCGAACCGGGCGCTCGACGCGGCGGAGGCCGCAAAGATCCCCGGGGCCCGCCAGGGCAACTTCGTCGCAATCGAGGTTCGCGACACCGGCACGGGCATCGTCCCCGATGTGCTGGACCGGATCTGGGAGCCGTTCTTCACCACCAAGGGGCTGGGCAAGGGCACCGGCCTCGGCCTCTCGACAGTGCTCGGCATCGTGCGCCAGCACGAGGGCTTCCTGACGGTGGAGACCTCCACGGGGGAGCAGGCCGGCTCCGGCACGGCGTTTACCGTCTACCTGCCGGCGGCGCAGGGCGCGGCCGCGGACGAGGGCGCCGCAGTCGGCACCCTTCCGCCGCGCGGCCATGGCGAGATGATCCTCTTGGTCGACGACGAGGAATCGGTTCGCGAAGTCGGCACGAGAGCGCTCCGAAAGTTCGGCTACAGGGTGGTGACGGCAAACGACGGAGCGGAGGCGATCTCGGTATTCGTGACACACGCGGCCGACGTGCGGCTCCTCCTGACCGACATGCAGATGCCCGCCGTGGGCGGCTCGGCGCTGGCCCTCGCGCTGCGGTGCCTGAAGCCCGACCTCCCCGTGGTCGTCATGAGCGGGGCTGACGAGGAGCCCGACGAAAGGATGAAGAAGCTCGCGGCGACGTATCTATCCAAGCCGTTCGAGGCCCAGACCCTTCTCTCGACCGTGCGCCGCGCGCTCGACCTCGCCGGGGCGAAGTGACCGCCTCCGTGCCGTGGATGGACGGAACGCCGGGCTAGTCGGCTGATCCGACGCCCGCGCCTGCCGCGCTCCCTGCGGGGCATTCTGGCAGCTTGCTACGAGGAAGAGGCGGGGCTTAACTCGCTCTCCATGGTCACACCAAAAGTTATCAAGCTGGTCGAAGCCAAGGCTGCGGTCGAGCTGCTCGAGAAATCGATTATTAGGGAGCTATGCGCCCTGCCTTCCGACTACGGCTTTGCATCGATGGAGGAGTTCATAGTTGCCGTTACGGTTGCCGGACGCGGCCGGCGCCGGGGTCCGGGACGGCCGAAGGCCCGGAAAGGCGCCAACCGCGCAAAGCCCGCCAAAGGGAAGGGTGCCAGGGTGAAGAAGCCCGCCAAGTCCCGGAAGACGGGATCGAAGGGCGCGAAGTCTCCCAGGACCTCCGTCCCGAGCGCCAAGAGCAAGAAGAGGGTCGCTGGCCCCGCCAAGGCCGCCAGGAAGGCGGTGCGAAAGGCCAAGGTTCGTCGGGCGAAGGCGAGGCACGTTGCGGCTCCCAAGGCTCGGAAGAAGGTCGCGCTGCCCAAGAAGCCCGCGGCCCCCGAGCCAAAGCCGGCGGAGGCGCCGGCCGCGCCCGTCCCTCCCCCGTCGGCCTAGGCCGAACCGGCCGGCCGCCGGGGTTCCGACGCCGACTGCGGTTGCGCCCCCTGCCGGCCCGGCAGCCGTGCCCGAGACCGGGGCGGATCGCGGCAGCTTCGGCGTTATCGGGCGCGGACACGGCCAGGGCCGTCATCCCCGTCGCTGCCCCTACCTCGCGGAACCCGAGTCCACCAGCTTGATGTCGCCGATCTCGACGCGGCCCTGCGGAACCTCCCGCCGTACCAGGCCGTGGCTGTCCCTGCCGAAGAACGGGGAGGCGTGCTGCGCCATCGCCAGGAGCTCCTTGTCAAATTCGTGGTGCTGCTGGCGGATGCTGACGCGCGTCTCCCAGAGGAGCTTGTGCTTCTTCTGCTTCCACATGACCTGGAAGTCGTAGGCCATCAGGACCACGAAATACCTGCTCGCCTCTAGCTCGTTCACCAGGTCCTGCCTGCGGAACTCGCGGGGCGTCCCCACGTAGCTCGCGGACGCGTTCCACTCCGAATCAAAGCCGAGCAGTTGCGCGTTGAGGGCGTTGGCCTGGTCCCGGGCGCGGTTCTCGGCGGCGGCCAGGGCCATGGCGCCCGTGAAGGCGTTGTCGGAGTCGATCTGGTCGCCGACGTCCGTGACCGTGGGTTGCGGAGCGAAGTGCCCGCACACCATCGCCCCCCCGGGGGTTAGATTGCTGGTGGTCACGACGCCCTGCTGGTCGGTGGCGTGCTTGATATTGGCCGCGGCCGCGCTCGCGTCCTGAAGCTGCTGCGAGGCCAGCGAGTCGTCGGAGCGCTGCGGCGTGTTGGTCCTGCCCCAGTACACCAGGATCAGGAGCCTGGTCGCCTTGGGGTCCCTCGTCGGGATGTAGTTCTGGGCCGCGAGCGGACCGGCGATCGTACGCGCGACGTCGATGAAGCTGAGCGTCTTGATCGTCGCGTCGGTGATGCCGGTCAATTGGCCGCCTTCCCCGAACGCGTAGAACTCGGGCTTGACCGAGCCGTCGGAGAGCTTGGCGCGGACATAGTCGTCGCTCGTCCTCGAGGCGATGGTCGTTATATCGTCAGCGCTGACCGCGCGGGCGCGGGTCGGGCACGCCAGCATCGCCGCGCAGGCCAGCTGCAGGCAGATCCAGCAATTCAACCGTGCCTTGTTCACGTTGGGCGATTCCGTAGGAAAACTTATCCGGCAGTTAAGGTCACTTAATACCCATCGCACGGTTTTGCAAGTGCGGACCGCGGGGGACCCGAGGCGCCCATCGAGCGGGCCGCCCGATGGCGCGCCGGGGTGGCGGGGGTGGCCGCCCCGGTGCGAGTCGCCACCGCACCGGGGGCCCCGCCCGGGATGGGCGTGGGACGGCCCTTGGCGGGCGCTCAGGCGGCGCGCCGCGCGGTAGTCGGCCGCGAGGGTTCCACCCGGCCTGGACTGGGTATTGTTTCTTATCGGAATCCGCCCAAAGGAGGCCGATCATCCCGGGGATTGACTGTTTGAAAGAAATGTCCTCCGGCGCGCCATCCCCTGTATCCAAAGAACGCCGCCACGTGCTGACGGGGTATCAGGTGCTGGCTCTGTGTTGCGGGCTTTTCATGCTCTGGATCCTGAGCGGCCCCGAGCGCAACCTTGTGACCCGGAGCGTTCAGATCGTTGGCGTCACTCTGTTCAATTTCATGGCGGCCGTGGCCGTGGCACGCTCAGGCCGGCGCGCGGAGCTGCCTGCCGGGTTCCGCAAGGGGCTGCGGTGGATCGCGTGCGCCCTGGCCCTCGCCGGCATAGCCGGGCCCTACGTGCTGGGGGACATGCTGATGCATCCGGAGAGAAGGGCGGGGTTCGACTTGGCCGACCTGCTCTTCCTTTCGTGCTATCCCGCCATTCTGACCGGGCTGTTTCTCATGCCGCGCGTGCCTCGTCCCTCCGCCGGGCCGGGACGCGTGCTCGTCGACAGCGCGGTGTTTATCGCGGGCGTGGGCCTGCCGCTGTGGCTCCTGTCGGTACGGCCCGGCCTCGCGGGCGCTTCCGGCTACGAGGCCGCCCTCGTCGTCATTTATCCCCTGGTGACCTTCTCCGGGATCGTCGCCCTCAACATCGTCCTATTGACGCGCGTTCCCTTGCCGACCCGCGGCGCGTTCAGGCTCCTCGTATTCGCCATAGGCGTCTACTGGCTGGCGGACCTCCTGTTCCTCCTCGACGACGTCAATGGCTTTATCGCGTCGGGCAGGATCAACTGGGTGAACGTGTTCAATACCCTTTCGCTCTGCCTCTTCATCCTTTCGGCCGGGCGCATGGCGGGCGACAAGGTGTCGGAGCAGAAGGGCGCGCAGCCCGCCTCGTCGAGCCCGCTTCCGATGATCACCATCGTCGTGGTGTGCTTTTGGATGGTGATCTTCGTTGTGTACGGCCACCCCGACAAGGAGACGGTCTCGCGCATCTTCGAGATCCTCGCTCTCCTGTTCGTGATCCTCTCGGTGCGCGAGCTGTTCGTCGTCCGCGACAACGCCCGGTGGATGGCCGAGGAGTTCGAGCGCGAGAGCCGCGCGCAATTCGAGGCCCTCGTGCGGAATTCCTCGGATATGATCATGGTCGTGGACTCGCAGGGCACCGTGCGCTTTGCGAACCCCGCGGTGGCGACGGCGCTCGGCGAATCCGCCGAGTCCGTCACGCGCCGGCCGCTGCTCAGCCTCGCCCATCCGGAGGATGCGGCGAGGGGAGCCGAATTCCTCGGGCGGCTCATTGCGGCCCGCGACGGGACCCACGCCGTGCGGTGGCGCCTGCACCACGCGGACGGGACCTACCGTCACTTCGAGACTGTGGGCAGCAACGTGAAGGTCGGCTCGACCATCGACGGCGCGGTGCTCAACTCGAGGGACATCACCGACCGCATCGCGCTCGAGGAGAGCGTCCGCCAGTCCCAGAGGCTGGAGGCCCTCGGCCAGCTGGTCAGCGGCATCGCGCACAACTTCAACAACATCCTCACCTCGACAATGATGAGGCTGGACTACCTGCGCGGGGACAAGAGCCTGCCCGCCGAGGTGGCCCGCCAGATCAGGGCGCTCGAGCAGGAGGCGCAGAGGTCGGCCGACCTCACGAAGAAGCTCGTGTCGTTCGGCCAGCAGCAGTACCTGCGCAAGGAGCCGCTCGACATGCGCCTGTGCGTGGACAGGCTCCGGGGCGAAATCACCCGGCTCCTGGGAGGCTCCATCGAGCTCCACGTGGTGGGCGGGTCGTCGCCCGCGTGGGTGCGGGCCGATCCCGCGCTGGTCGATCAGGTGATCCTGTGCCTGTGCGCCAACGCCCGGGACGCGATGGCCGCCGGCGGCCGGCTGACGATCGAGACCACCTGCGTCGGCAAAGGCGGCGAGGCCGCGGCCACCGACGCGGGCGCGCCACAGGGGGCGTTCGTCCGGCTGAGCGTCCAGGACACGGGATGCGGGATGGACAGCTCGGTCAGGCAGCGCCTCTTTGAGCCGTTCTTCACGACCAAGGAGGTCGGGAGCGCCGTGGGCCTGGGGCTGGCCGCGGTGCACGGGATCGTGAAGCAGCATGGCGGGTGGATCGACGTCGAGAGTTCGCCCGGCCTCGGCAGCACGTTCCGCGTCCATCTGCCGCGCTCGCCGGAGCCCAGGGCCGCCTAGGCGCCAGGGTCCGCCTAGGAAAAGGCTCGCTGCCCGAGCGGCGCGCCCCAGTAATCGGTCGGTCTCGCAGAGGCACATCGACGTCCATCAATGCTCCCGGCTTCGACGATCCAGCAGGCCAGCCCGTTCACGGCGCGGGACCGGCTGTTCCTCGGGCTGCTGGTGGCGGCGGCCTCGGCCGTCGGGCTGCGGGGGATCTATCACTACGGGTACATCGGCCAGGATTTCCTCGTCCACCTTCGCCTCATCACCGCGTTCCCGACGCTCCCCTGGACGGTCCTCTACTACCAGACGACGCCCCCGGCCCTCTATTGGCTCGGCAGCCTGGTGCGCGAGCACGCCCCGGCCCACTTCCTCGAGGCGCTCGCGCTCGTGTTCCTCGTGCTGAACGCGGCCGGGCTCTGGATCTTCTACGGGTTCCTATGGAACAGCATGGTGAACTGGCAGCTCCGCTACTCGGCGGCCGCGTTCGCCACGTTCGTCCCTTTCCGGCTCATCCACTCCATCGTCATCGCGGCGGACGCGTTCTCGCTGCCGCTCTTCGCGCTGGCCGCCCTCTTTGCCCTGCGGCTCTTCGGGAGGCCCGGGAGCTTCGGCTCCTGGGTCGGGCTCTCCCTCAGCCTGTCGGCCGGCGTGCTCTGCAAGTACACCTTCGCCGGGATGCTGCCGGCTGCCGCGATCCTCCTCGCGGCGGCCGTCAGGTGGCGGCTGCCCAGCGGCGAGCGCCTGCGCTGGAGCGTGGTCGGGATCCTGGCCCTCGCCGTGCCGAGCGAGGTGTTCGCGCTCGAGATGGTGGAGAGCTCGAGGGCCAAGGGAACGTTGACCGACCTGGTGTGGCTCCGCAAGGGGGAGCCGGCGGTCATGCGCTGGAGGGACATACTGCTCCTGAAGGAGAACGACCTCGGGCTGCTTTCGGCACCGGAGTACTTCCGGGACAGGGTCTACGAGGTGAGGAAATACAGCTACCTCGGGCTGCTCCACGTCTCCTCGGTGACGGACGTCATGAACCTGTTCCAACCCCCGCCCGGCGCGATACCGACGGACTGGGGCCAGCGCGCGCAGAGGCCCTTCCTGCGCGACCGCACCGCGCGCTCCCAGCGCCTCCAGGTGTGGTCGGTGCGCTGGTGCCTCGCGTACTCCGCCATGGCCGTCCTGGGGACGCTGTCGTGCGGCGCCCTGAGCGCCGGCTCGCTGCTGCGCCGCGTGCCGATTCTTCCGGACGCGACCGTCGTCATCACCGTGCTCGCGGTCGGCTTCATCTGCCCGGTGTTCCTGACCCTGACCCTTGTCAACGATCCCTACATGGCCGCCTACTGGTACCCGAGGCTGGTGCTGCCCGCGATCCTCGTCTTCTACAGCCTGGGCTTTGTTGCGCTCGACCGCCTCTGCCAGCGCCTGGCGCGCCGGCAGGGCGCCCCGAGGCGGTTCCTGCTCGCCTTCGCCGGCTACACGCTCGTCGCCTGCCTGCTCTTCATCGGCTTCCTGTACTGAGGGGCGCCTCCCCCGGCCCGGCGCCCGGGCGCGGGTCAGAACGCGCGGCCGTACTGGACGGGCGCAGGGGCCTTGACGCGGAGCTTGGCCGCCGCGTGGAGGGGCCAGTACGGGTCGCGCAGGAATTCCCGCGCCAGGATGACGAGGTCGGCCTGGCCGGTGCTCAGGATGGTCTCGGCCTGCTCGGGGGCGGTGATCATGCCCACCGCGGCCGTCAGGATTCCGGCCTCGCGGCGGATGCGCTCGGCGAACGGCGTCTGGTAGCCCGGGCCGACGGGGACCTTCGCGTCGGGAACGGACCCGCCGGACGAGCAGTCCATGAGGTCCACCCCGTCCGCCTTCAGCAGCCGCGACAGCTGGACGGACTGTTCGAGGTCCCAGCTCTCGCCATCGACCCAGTCCGTCGCCGAGAGGCGCACGAAGAGGGGAAACCGCTCCAGCCAGACCTTGCGCACGGCCGCCACGACCTCGCGCAGCATGCGGATGCGGTTCTCAAAGGCGCCGCCGTACTCGTCGGTGCGGCTGTTGGACAGGGGCGACAGGAACTGGTGGAGCAGGTAGCCGTGCGCAGCGTGAATCTCCACGACCTGGAAACCCGCCTCCAGGGCGCGCCTGGCGGCCTGGGCGAACGCCTTGGTCACGGCGCGGATGTGGTCGGCGCTCATCGCCTCGGGCGTCGGGTAGCCTTCGGCGAACGGCACAGCGCTGGGCCCCAGCACCGGCTCCCATCCTCCCTGGTTCACCTCGATCGGATCGCCGCCCTCCCAGGGGCGCGCGGTCGAGGCCTTGCGCCCGGCGTGCGCCAGCTGGACGCCGGCGACGGCTCCCTGGGCATGGATGAAGGACGTGACGCGCTGCAGCATGTCGATCTGGGCGTCGTCCCACAGCCCCAGGTCCTGCGGGCTGATGCGCCCGCGCTCCTCCACGCTGGCCGCCTCCGTCATGACCAGGCCGGCCCCGCCCGCCGCGCGGCTGCCAAGGTGCACGAGGTGCCAGTCGTTGGCGAGGCCGTCCTCGCTGGAATACTGGCACATGGGAGAGACCGCGATGCGGTTCCTCAGGCTGACGTCGCGGATCTTGAGCGGATCAAATAGCATTGGATTGGTTCGGTTTGTCTGCGCCCGCGGCCGTCGGGGCCCGGCCCGGAGCCGCCCGGGCTTTCGCGCCCCGTCGCCGGGGTGAAGGGGCGGTCGTCTCGAGGCACGGGATCCGGGTCATCGGAGTCATCCCTCTATTCAGCGTGGCTGTTCTCGTGCGCAGTAAAACAGCGCGGCGCCGTCGGTTCAAGCTTTGCAAGCTCGCCGGCGATGTGCTCCGCCAGATCGCGGCTGCGCGGCAGCAGCGAGTGGAGCGGGCACCAGAGCGCCACGTCCTTGGCGCGCGGAATCCGGGAGCCGGTCGAGGGCACCACCATGAGGTCGAGCGGCGTCCGGTAGGTGAACACGGCCATGCCGTCGAGGGCGCGGGCGCCGGCGTCAAGCCTCCGGAGAAACGGGCTGCCCGGGCGCATCTGGCGGGTCCCGAGGCCGGGGTAGAGGTAAGCGTTGAACGAGCCCCGGTAGGGCCCGGCTATCGAGAAGAACGCCCTGGCGGTCCGGGCCCCGCCCAGGGCCTGGAGGTAGAACCGCACCACGAGCGCGCCCATGCTGAACCCGACCAGCGCGAGCGGGGCGCCGGGGGCGACGGCCCCCTCGACGAGCGCCGAGAGCTTCGAGGACAGGTCGGGTATGCCGAGCCTCGCGTCGCGCGGGTGCATGGTCGGGGCGTGGCAGACGTGCCCGCGCGCCTCCAGCGCCGCGCACAGGGGCCCGAGCAGGCGACCCGTGTCGAGAAAGCCGTGGACCATGAGGACGTTCATCGGCCCTCGGCGGCCTGCGCCGTCCGGCCCCCCGGGGGGCGTGCCGGGAGCGCATGGCAGCGCCGGGCGCGGCGCGGCGCGGTCAGTCCCTCGGGCGAGGACACGCTACGGCAGGATCTCCTTCGAGTTCCAGTCCCTGCCCGGGTACCACTTCAGGAACTCCGCCTTCATCGTCACCGTGAAATCGTGGTGGGCCGCCTTGGCGGCGCGCAGCTTGTCCCTGTCGTCGCGCACCTTGTTGAGGATCGGCCTCAGGAACGCCGGGCCGGCCCTGGCGCTCGTGTCCACCCGGTCCATGGAGTCGAGCAGCGAATCGACCGCCCCGATCGTGTCCACCGGGTCCGCGTCGGCCCCGATCCTTATCGCCAGCGGCGCGGCCGCCACGGCGGGGGGCCGGGGGCTCTCCTTGCCCATCTCGCGGAAAAGCTCCGCCGAGTCCGTGCACACGGTCCGGTACGAATCGAGGATAGTCTCGAAGTTCCGCGTGAACGTCAGCGCGTCGGGGTCGACCCCTTCTGACCCGATGCCCGCAAGGGACCGCTTGTACTGCTCCGTCTTCGTGGCCTCGGCGCCCAGCATGACCGAATCGCGGCTGCGGATCATCGCCGGAATCCGGTCCCTGTTGTCCGCGTTTATCAGCGACCTGACGCGGCCGACGCGCTGGAGGTAGCCGTAGGTCTTCGCCGCGTCGTAGGCCCGAGGGGCCCCGCCCTGGCGCGAGCACCCGACGGCGGCAGCCAGCACGGCGATGGCCAGCGCCAGGCCTGGCGCTTTCATGGGAGGGATGATCGCATGGGCGCGGTGCACCGCAGGTCGATTATGGAAGGGGCCGTGGCGAGCGCGTGGGCATTCCGGCCGCCCCGTCCGTCACGCCTCGTCGAAATCGGTGAGTATGGAGAACCGGAATGTCGAACCCTCGCCCGCGCGGCTCTCGACGGAGATCGTCCCTCCCATGAGCTCGCAGAGGCGCTTGGAGATGATGAGGCCGAGGCCCGTGCCGCCCCGGCGGCGGGTCGAGGACGTGTCGACCTGGCTGAACGGAAGGAACAGGTGGTCGAGCTTGTCCGCCGCGATCCCGATCCCCGTGTCCTTGACCGCGAAGAACAGCCGGGCGACGCGGCGGGGGGAACCCGGCTCGATCGGCTCGCCGCGCGCGCACGACACCTCGATCGAGACCCCCCCGCGCTCGGTGAACTTGAGCGCGTTGCCGATCAGGTTCGTGAGTATCTGGCGGATCCGCGGCTCGTCGCTGTTCACGATCTCGGGCACCCCCGGGTCCACCTTCGAGTCCAGCGCGAGCGCGAGGGAGCGGGCCCTCGGGGCGAACAGGGCGCAGACATCCTGCACGCACAGCCGTATCGAGAACGGCGCGCGCTCGATGTCTATCTTCCCCGACTCGATCTTCGAGAGGTTGAGGATGTCGGCGATGATCTTCTCCAGGGCGAGGCCGCTCGAGTTGATCATCTCGACCTGCTCCCGCTGGTCGAGGTTCAACGTGGTGCTCGAGAGCATCTTGGAGAACCCGATGATGGCGTTGATCGGCGTGCGCAGCTCGTGGCTCACGATCGCGAGGAACTCCGACTTCGCCCGGTCGGCCGCCTCGGCGGCATCCTTGGCGCGCAGCAGCGCGGCCTCCGCCTCCTTGCGCTCGGTAATGTCGTGGCCGACCGCCTGGTATTCCGAGGTGTTGCGCTTATCGTCCTTGATGGCCCGCTGGGTCCAGCGGATCCACAGACGCCTGCCGTCGTCGAACGTCATCTCCGACTCGAACGTGTACGGCTCGTCGGCGATCGCGGCGCCCGGGACGAAGTAGGGGAAATCGGCCCCCACGAGGTCGTTGCGCTTGCGGTTCAGGGCCCGAGCGTAGGCGCCGTTCACGAAGGTGATCTTGCCGTCGTTCTTGTAGCGGCAGATGAGGTCGGGCTGGTCCTCGACGATCCCCTTGTAGCTCGCCTCGACGTGCTGCAGGGACCGCGCCATGTGCTCGATCTTGCGCGCGAGGCCTATGATCTCATCCGAGTCCGACTCATCGCCCGTCGACGGGATCTCGTCGGTCTGTATGGAGCTCGTCGTGTCGTGGAGCGAGCGAAGCGCCTTGACGAGGGTCTGGTCCCAGATGTAGCCCGCAAGCATCAGCAGGAAACACCCGGTGATCGAGAACCCGATGATGTAGAGGTTGGAGCCTAGGCGCTCGCGCAGCTGCTCGTCCGTGACGATCGTCCCCCAACCCACGGCAAGGGCGAATCCCAGGATCAGGATGTACACGGTCTTCCGCTTCATCGACTGGGAGATCGTCGTCGATTCCTTGCGCTTCATGGACGTGGAAACCCTCGCGGATTCGTTGCTGGAAGAGCTCATAGGATCGGATTCGGATTAGCCTAGCAGACGCGCCTCAGGATGCGAAGAACGGATTGTGGCGTTTTTCCTGCCCTACGGTGGTGAGCGGGCCGTGTCCGCACGCAAGTACCGTATTCCGGGGCAGGCTGAGGATCTTTTCAACGTCGTTCTTGTACTGGTCGGCGAAATGGGAGGGGCTTCCCCCGATCGACCCGGCGAACAGGGAGTCGCCCACGATGGCCAGGGGGTGGCCCAGGCCGGTCACGTAGAACGTGGTCTGGCCCGGCGAGTGGCCCCATGTCGAGAGGGCCTTCACGTCGAGGCGGCCGACCTGGAAGTGGGAGTTGTCGCTGAAGACCTTGGAGCCCGGGTGGTTGGAAGGCTCGCGCTCGCTCGCCCAGACCTGCGCGCCCGTCTCGCGGGCCAGTCTCGAGAGGTCGGCCACGTGGTCCTCGTGGGTGTGGGTCAGGTATATCGCATGCAGGCGCAGCCCCTCCGCCCGTATGAGGTCGAGCATGGGCGCGCAGTCGGCCCCGGTGTCGAAGGCCGCGCCGGCGCGCGCGCGGGCGTCCCAGACGAGGTAGCTGTTAACGGTCATGTCGCCGAAGGGCGTGTTGAAGACGGCAAAGCCGTGGCGGAACACCGGGCACTCCGGGTACCACCTGTTGTGGGCCAGGTCCTCGAGCGGGCCCGGGCCAAGCCCCAGGTGCCGGGCCACGCGGCGCAGGACCGCGTCGATCACCGTTCCCGACTTCACGGCGGAGAGGTCCCTGGGAGAGACCTCCGCGAGCCGACAGAGCTCCGCGTCCGGGATGCCGCGGCCGCGCTGGGCCTTTGCAAGCACGTCGGTGAAGGTGTCCTCGATCGGAATGCGCGGCATTGGCGTCCTGATATCACCGGGCGGCCGGCTGCGCGAGCCTTTCGGCGGCCTGCCTCGCGGAAAGCGCCTGCTCGGCGCGGCCCTGCCGCTCGAAGATCGAGGCTATCGCCCGGTAGGCGGCGGATCCGCGCCTGGGGTCCTTCCCGGCGATCGCGGCCGCCAGGCCGAGCGCCCTCGCCGGGTTCGCCAGCGGCCAGGGCGCCCTGGCGCAGAGCAGCATCAGCGTCTCGCAGGCGTCCAGGTCCGACGGGTTCATCGCGACCGCCCTCGCCATCGCGTTGCGGCCCTCGATGGCGAGCCCGAGCGAGCTGTCGCGGTCGGCCATCAGGAGCGTGACCTCGGCGTATTCGGCGAGGTAGCCCTCGTTCGCCGGGGCCAGGCTGACCGCCTTGCCGAGCCATGCCCTCGCCGAGTCGAGCGACGGCGGCGCCACGCGCTGCAGGGTCATGGCGAGGTAGTAGCACGCCGCCGCGTTCGACGGGTCGGATGCGACGATGCGCTCGAGCGCGGACCTGGCCTCGCCGTACCGCTTCTGCCTGTAGAACTCGACCGCGTCGCCGACGGGGGTCGCCGGCGCGGCGGGGAGCGCCGCGAGCAGCCCGGTGCACAGCAGGACGGCCTTCACGGTGCCCCTTCAGTTGCCGAAGGCGTCGCGCAGGGCCGCGGCGACGTTCGGCGGCACGAAATTGTCCACCTTCCCGCCGAACTTCGCCACCTGCTTCACGAGCGACGAGCTCGTGTAGCTGAACTGCTCGTTGGGCATGACGAAGATCGTCTCGACCGTGGGCTTCAGGTGGCGGTTCATAAGCGCCATGTTGAACTCGAACTCGAAGTCCGAGAACGCGCGGAGCCCGCGTATGATGGCGTCCGCCTTCCGCTCCACGGCGAAGTCGACCAGGAGGCCGGCGAAGGTCGTGACCGACACGCTCGGAAACGCGGCCACGTTGGGAAGGATCATTGCCAGGCGCTCCTGAGGGCTGAAGAGCGGCTCCTTGCCCGGGTTGTCGGCGATGCCGACCGTCACGCGGTCGAAGAGCCGGACGGCGCGCTTGAGGACGTCGAGGTGCCCGTACGTGATCGGGTCGAAGGTTCCTGGATAGATGCAGTGGCGCATGGGAATCCGTGCCGAAGAAGATAACGTAAGCCCGCGGCTGGCGAGCGCGTTCCTCTCCGATGTTGCCTTCGCCCGTTCGGGGGATGTCCTTGGGGGTCGCGAATGAGCCTCCCCAACGTCATTACGCTCTCCCGGATCCCGCTGATGTTCGTGATAGTCGGGCTCATGTATTGCTCGTGGCCGGGCGCGGCGACCCTGGCGTTCGTCCTTTTCATCGGCGCGGCGATGGGCGACTGGTACGACGGCTACCTCGCGCGCAAGCGCGGCCTCGTATCGAACTTCGGCAAGCTGATGGACGCCATGGCGGACAAGATCATGGTGATGGGCGTCGTCATCGCCCTCGTGGAAAAGCACGAGATCCCCGTCGCGCTCGCGCTCATCACGCTGTGCCGCGAGTTTCTCGTCACGGGCATGCGCATGGTTGCGGCTTCAAAGGGCGTCGTGGTCGCGGCCGACTCCGGGGGCAAGACGAAGACCGTCACCCAGCTCATGGCCCTCGGCTTCTTCCTCGGGGCCCCGATGGTGTCGCAGGACGGCTTTTACCTGTTCCGCCTCCACGCCCCCGGCTTTGTGGAGCTCGTCGGCCGGGCGGGCATCGTCGTGTTCGTCGCCGGGACGGCGCTGTCGGTGTGGTCTGGCTACCGCTACATTTCGCGCAACGCGCGCCTTGTCTTCGGCGAAGGCGGCCGCTCGCCATGAGGTTCGACCAGCCCGGATGGACGAGGCAGATGCCGACGCCGGTCGTCCTCGGGTGGGCGACGCTCGGCCCGATCGGCAAGCGCCTAGCCGCCCCGGGGACGTGGGGATCGGCCGCCGGCCTGCTCTACTTCATAGTCGGCTTCTACTGGATGGGGATCATCGGCAACCTGCTGGCGAGCGCGATCGGGGCCTACCTCGCGGTCGGCATATGCGGCGAGGCGGAAATCCGCCTCGGGGCGCACGATCCGGGCGAGGTCGTCCTGGACGAATTCGTCGCGATGCCGCTTTGCTTCCTCGGCTGGCAGTGGATCGTCGGCCCGGTGCCGGCCTGGGCGGTGCTCCTCGCGGGATTCGCGCTGTTCCGGTTCTTCGACATACGCAAGCCGTTGGTCATCAATTCACTGCAGAGTCTGCCGGGCGGCTGGGGCGTCGTGCTTGACGACACGGCGGCGGCCCTGGCCACCTGCGCCACGCTTCACCTCGCGCATGCCGTGTGGGTCGCCGCCTGACGGCGGCCCCGGGTACCTCAGGGAAGAGCCTGCAGGCTCTCCGCGGGCAGCTTCAGCAGGAGGCCCTGTCGGAGCACGTCGACCGAGATGACGACCCCGTTCGGATTCGAGGAGTCGTCGACCTGGCCCTCCAGCCCGTGGAGCGGCCCGCCGATGACGCGGACGCGCCGGCCGCGGGTGAGCAGCGGGATCACCGTCAGCTCGAGGCCGGAGGCGACGATCATTTTCACGTCCGCCAGCTGCCGCAGGAACCGGGCCTCGTCGTCGACCGGAATCGCGCGCGCGAGCAGCTCCTGCTGGTAGATCCTGGCCTTGCCGGCCGCGGGGACCCTGGCGAAGACGTAGCCGGGGAAAAGGGGCTTGGTGAAGCGCTTGGTCTCGCGCGGGTACCGGCGGATGCTTGAAACGAGGGGCAGGTAGTGCTCGAAGGCCTCGGCGCTCAGGAGCGCCGCGAACTTCTTCTCGCACCGCGGCCTGGTGTGGCAGGCGTACCAGTCGCCCCCGGCCGCCTCGGTGCTCACGCCTTCAGGAGGAAGCGGACTGCGGCGTGGTAGCCCTCGAGACCGAGGCCGGTGATGACGGCCGCGCAGGCCGGCGCCGTGAGCGAGATCCGCCTGAACTCCTCCCGCTTGTAGATGTTGGAGATGTGCACCTCGACGGCGGGAACGCGGGCGCCGAGCAGCGCGTCGCGCAGCGCGACGCTCGTGTGCGTGAGCGCCCCGCCGTTGATGACGATCCCGTCGCACTTGGCGTCGGCAAGCCCGGCGATCCGGTCGATCAGCTCGCCCTCGTGGTTTGACTGGAAGAACTCGAGCGAGGCCTTGGCGCCGAATTCCGCGCGGAGCGCGGCCTCCAGGTCGGCCAGGGTGGCGCTCCCGTAGATCTCGGGCTCGCGCCTGCCCAGGCGGTCGAGGTTGGGTCCGTTTATTATCGCGATCTTCTTCATGGCCCGGTCAAAGGGGATTTTCGGTCGCAATGAACTCCCACGGCAACCCAAACTTTGCCGACAGCTCCGCGGCCAGGGCCCTGACCGCGTGGACCTCCGTCGCGTAATGGCCGCAAAGGTAGAGGTTCAGCCCGCGCTCCTGCGCGACGTTGAACCACTCCTCGCGCAGCTCGCCGGTGACAAGCGTGCCGGCCCCCGACGCCAGGAACGCGGCCATGGCGCCGTTGGCGCTGCCGCTGCAGAAGGCGACCTCGGAGGGCCTGGCCGACCCGAACTCGATCGCGACGACCCGGGGGTAAAGCGAGGCGAGCCGGCGGCGCAGCGCCGCCCGCGGCAGGCGCCACGGCGCGATGCACCCGACGTCGCCCCCCTCGTTCTCGATGAAGCCGCGGCGGGCCCTGAGGCCGAGCTGCCGCGCGAGGAGGGCGTTGTTGCCGATCCTCGGGTGGGCGTCGAGGGGAAGGTGGCTCGAGTACAGCGCGCAGTTCCCCTTGACGAGGGCGGCGACCCGCTCGTAGGCCGGGCCGGTAAGCGGCCGCGGCATGTCCCAGTACATCCCGTGGTGGACGATGAGAAAGTCCACGCCCGCGGCGACGGCCCGCCGAAAGGGGACGACGCCGGCGTCGACCGCGGCCCCGATCCTCGTCGCGGCGCCGTCGTTGGCGACCTGCAGCCCGTTGAGGGCGCCCGGACTGTCCTTGAACGCGGCGGGCCGGGTGCGCTTGTCGCAGTAGGCCACGAGATCTTTGAGCTTTGGCATGGGTCAGACGCCGATTCGGCAGCTATGTGCGCTAAAGCCTGCGCCGAAACTCACGAGCCAAAAATCGCCGCCGGGTCCCGGCAAGGCCCCCTTCAGGGCCTCCTCGAGGGCGAACAGCACGGACGGGCTGCTCATGTTGCCGTAGTCGCGCAGGGAGCGCGCGCTCGCGTCGAGAGGGTGGGGCGCGACGACCGGCGCGACGGCCTCGAGGACGTCGCGCCCGCCCGGGTGCACGACGACGTGTGAGACGGGGCGCGGCCCGCGTCCGCGCCAAAGGCGGCCGACCGCGTCGGCGGCAAGCTCGGGCACGGAGCGGTGCAGGAGGTTGCGCAGCTTGCCGTCTCGCTGCTCGAAGCGGAGCTTGTCGCGCTCGGCCGGCAGGTGCAGCGATTCGAAGTCGCGCGCGCGAAGGCCCGAGGGGCCGGGAGTCGCCCGCCAGAGCGTCGCGGCCGCGCCGTCGCTGAAGAGGCAGGCGCTGATGAGGACGCCCGGGTCGTCGTCGAGGTAGAACGCCGCCGAGCATATCTCTACTGCGACGCAGGCCACGACCGCGCCGGGATGGGCGGCGAGCAGGTGGCTTGCGGCGCGCAGGGTCGGGATCGCGGCCCCGCAGCCGAGCCCGACCAGGTCGTGCAGGATCGCGTTGGGCCGGAGCCCGAGGTCCTGCGCCACGTAGCTGGTCAGCCCGGGGCAGAGGTACCCGGTGCAGGTGCAGATGAGCAGGGCGTCGACCCCGTCCGGCGCCACGCCGGCGCGCCTCAAGGCCTCGCCAAGCGCGCGGCCGGCGAGCTTGGGGGCCTCGGAGCGGAAGGCGTTGTTGAGCTCGTCGGGCGAGCGGTCGAAGACCCGGTCGATGTCCGGCATCGCGAAGTGGCGCCGCGCGATGCCGTGGTCGCCGCGCAGGATGTTTCGCAGGATCAACATCGAGCGCTTCCTCAGCCGCGAGCGGGCCTCCGAGCGCTCGGCGATGTCCCAGCAGTCGCGCTGGGTGTACGCGGCCGGGGGAACGGCGGTGGCGAGGGCGTGGAGGAACATCGCGGCCCCCTAGTGGAGCGCTCCGTAGAGCGCGCGGAACGGTACCAGCCGCAGGCGCACGAGGGCCGCGAGCAGCGCCTGGCGCCCCGGTTCAAGGAAGAAGGGGTGCAGCAGCGAGGCGAGCATCAGCCTTCGGCGAAACCGCCGCCTCTGGGCTGCGGCCACGGCGCGCACGGACTCGAGCCAGCCGGCCTCGCGCCAGGAGTAGGCGCGCAGCGGCCCGACCGCCATGGCGGCGCCCTGCAGGGCCATGGCGAGGCCGTTGCCCGTGAACGGGGCTATGCTGGCGCAGGCGTCGCCGATCCGGATGCGGTCGGGCCCCGCGACCCTGCGGTCGCCCAGGTGGGCCGCCGTGACGCAGAACGTCGCGGGGTCCGGGTCCGCCGCGAGCAGGCGCTCCGCCAACGCGCCAAGCCCGCAGGCGCCGAGGTACGCGACCAAGAGCCCCGCGCCCCGCTGCGCGAGGGCCCTCTGGGCGAAGATCCCGCAGACATTGGCGGCCCCGGATTCGACGTGGGACAGGCCGACGTAGGCGCGGTCCCCCAGGTGAACCTCGAAGTCATTTGGCAGCTCGAGGCCGCGGACGTGAACCTTGAGCCCGACCCAGAACGGGCCGCTCCTCCTCCTGCCCGCGGCGAAGACCCTGCCCGGAGGCGCGTCGGCCTCGCTCACGCGCGCGTGGGTGCGAAGGTCCCCGCCGGCCGCGACAAACGCGTCGGCCAGCCGGGCGTCGAGCGCGTGCCGGCTGATCCCCCACGCCGGCGCGGGCAGAGGCACGGGGCGCAGGCGCCTGCCGCGCAGGTGGAAGGTCACCGTGCGGTGGGGGCGCGCATCGGCCATGAGCTCGTGCAGCCCGAGCCGGTCGCGGGTCCCCTCGTCGAGCCCGCAGATGAACTCGCCGCAGACGCGGTGCCTGGGATAGCCCCCGGCCTCGAAGACCGTGACGGGCACGCCGGCGCGCCGGAGCGCCAGCCCCGCCGCCAGGCCGGCCAGGCCCCCACCGACGATCTCAACGGGGAGCGGGGCGTTCATCCGAGTCGGACCGCGGTCATCCGGTTCGCCCCGCGCGTCGTCGTCCTGCACGAGCACTGCCAGGCGCCGCCGGCCAGGCCGAGGAGTCGCGGCAGTTCGTCGCCGCGGAAGCCCGCGCCGACGCTCACGTGCGCGTCGTGAAGCGTCACCCGGTTGACGCCGAAGAGGCGGGCGAACGCCGCGGCGGCGAGCCGCGGCATCCGGCGGCGCTCCGGCTCGCTTGCGAGGATGACGCGCGCCCCCTCGCGCAGCCTCGCCCCGAGCTCGGCGAGCTCGGTGTCCGTGAACTGGTGGAAGATCAGGCTGCCGATGACGACGGGATACCCGCTCAGCTCCGCGAACCCGCGCAGGTCGGCCGTGTGCCAGGCCCGGTCGGGCGGCCAGGCCGCGGGGCGCGGCCAGAGGTCGAGGCCGTCCACCGCGACGCCGAGCCCGCCCAGGGCCCTCGCCAGCTCGCCCGTCCCGGCGCCGAGATCGAGGACGCGCTCGCCCCGGCGCAGCAGGGGGGGGAGCGTGCGCTTGAACCATGCGTGGTTGCCCATGATCCGGTTGATGAGGAGCAGGTCCCTGCGGCTGTGGACCGCGTCGGGATGGTCCGGCGGCAACGAATCGAGCATCTCGGGCCTGCAGACGCGCAGCATGGACTCGAAGATTGCCCGGCCGCCCGCGCGTGTCCAGAGTGTGGACCGCACCCGATGAGCGCAGCCAAGAACAGCCCGGTCGACCTTATCGCGCAGGCGGCGAGGCGATTCCACCGCCGGCCCTCGTGGGACGAGTATTTCATGGCGACAGCCGTCCTCATAGCGACGCGCTCCAGCTGCGAGCGGCTGCAGGTCGGGTGCGTGATCGTGGCCGGCGGGGACAGGAGGAACCGCCTGGTGGCCGCGGGCTACAACGGGTTCCTTCCCGGGACGCCCCATGTCTCGCGCGTGCGCGGGGGCCACGAGCAGGCGACGGTGCACGCGGAGCAGAACGCCGTCGCCGACGCCGCGCGGCGCGGAAGCCGCCTCGACGGCTGCATCGCCTACGTGACGCACTACCCCTGCCTCAACTGCGCCAAGATGCTCGCCGCGGCGGGGATCGCGGAGATCCGGTTCCGGAGCAACTACCGAAATGACCCCCTCGTCGAGCGCCTGATGTCGGACGCCGGCGTCGTGGTCGAGAAGCTCTGAGGCGAAGTCCACCCATGCGAGAGAGCATTCACGGAGCCAGGGAATCGCTCGCGGGATCGCTCCTGCTCGCCCACCCCGTGCTCCGCGACCCCAATTTCCGCAGGACCGCCGTCCTCATGTCGACCCACGGCCCCGAGGGGGCGATGGGCGTCGTGCTCAACCGCCCGCTCGGAAAGCGGCTGGGCGAGCTCAAGGGGGACTTCGCCCTCGGCCCGCTCTCGGGGACGCCGATCTTCACGGGAGGCCCCGTCCAGACCGACCAGCTGATCCTGGCCGCGTGGCAGTCGAGCGGCGACGCCTTCCAGCTGCACTTCGGCATCGATCCCGACAAGGCGGTCCAGATGCTCGCCGACGAGGCGACCCGCCTGCGCGCCTACCTCGGCTACTCGGGATGGTCCGCGGGCCAGCTTGAGAACGAGCTCAAGTGCGGAACCTGGATCGTGGCGAGCCCGCCGGCGGACCTATTCGAGCGGCCCATGAGGGAGGAGCTCTGGCGCGGCCTGCTGAGCGAGGAGGGCGACCAGTGGCGCCTGCTGGTCGACGAGCCGGACGAGCCCGGACAGAACTGAGTTGACAGGGGGGGTGTCCGCTCTCTGTTTTGGTGCCTTTTATGAAAGTCGTTTCCTCGATCAAGTCGGCAAAGAAGCGCCACCCCGACTGCCAGGTCGTCCGCCGGCGCGGCAAGATCTACGTCATCAACAAGACCGACCCGCGCTATAAGGCGCGCCAGGGCTGAACGTTAACCCGCTTTCACCGTGAAATCCGAAGGTCATCCCGCCCTGAACCCAGTCTGTTTCCTCGACGTGGCCACCGGCAAGCGCTTCCTCACGCGCTCGACGATGAAGTCGGCGCGCAAGGAGATGATCGACGGCCAGGAGTATTTCATCGTCCTGCGCGACGTGACGATGGACTCCCACCCCGCCTACACCGGCGAGAAGCGGCTGGTCGACACGGCCGGCAGGGTCGAGAAGTTCACCTCGAAGTTCAAGCGCAGCACGAAGAAGTAGCCCCGGGCTTTTGAAGCTGATCTGCTTTGACTGCGACAGCACGCTGAGCTCGATCGAGGGCATCGACGAGCTCGCCCGGCTTCGGGGCCCGGAGGTCTTCGAGCGGATCGAGGCGCTGACGCGCGACGCCATGGAAGGCAGGCTCCGCATCGAGGAGGTCTTCGGCCGCCGCCTGGAGGCCATCCGGCCGAGCCGGACGGACGTGGCCGCGGTGGGCAGGCGCTACGTCGAGACCGCGGAGCCGACAGCCCGGGAGACGATAGCGGGGATGCGCGGGTCGGGCTGGACGGCGGCCATCGTCAGCGGCGGCTTCAGGCAGGCCATCCGGCCGCTGGCCGACCACCTGGGCGTCGAGAGGGTCGAGGCGGTCGACCTGTACTTCGGGGCCGACGGGGGCTACCTGGGCTACGACCGTGCCTTCCCGTCCACGCGCTCCGGCGGGAAGCGGGAGATCATCGAGCTGCTTCGCGCGGAGCTGCGCCCCGAGAGGGTGGTCATGGTCGGCGACGGCGCGAGCGACCTGGAGACCCGGCCGGCGGTTGACCTATTCGTGGGATTCGGCGGCTTCGTCGCGCGCGAGCGGATCAGGCGCGAGGCGGCCGCGTTCGTCACGTCCCTCGCGTCGGTGCCGGCGCTGGTCTGAGGGCGCCGCCCCGGCCCCAGGGCGGCGCTACGGGAACAGGCCCCGCTTCTGCTTGGCCTCGGCCACGCGCGCGATCCCGAGGGTGAGCGCTGCCAGGCGCCTGCTGAACTTGAGCTTTCGCTTCTGGTACTCGACCGAGTCCTTCGCCTTGTCCAGTATCGCGTAGAGCTTGGCCAGCACCTCGTCGCGGCCCCAGTAGAAGCTCTGCAGGTTCTGCAGCCACTCGAAGTACGAGACGATGACGCCGCCGGAGTTGCACAGGATGTCGGGGATGAGCTCGATGTCCCCTCGGCCTTCGATCAGCCGGTCCGCCTCGTTCGTCGTCGGCCCGTTGGCGGCCTCGGCGAGGAGCCGGCACCTCAGCTTCGGCGCGTTGTCCTGCGTGATGACGCGCTCCAGCGCGGCGGGGACGAGGACGGTGCACTCCAGCTCGAGGAGCTGCGCGTTTCCGATGGGCTCGCCGCCGTCGAAGTCCTTGAGGACCTTCGAGTACCTGACGTAGTTGAGCGCCTTCTTCACGTCGATCCCGGCCGGGTTGTAGACCCCGCCGGTGTAGTCGCTGACCGCGATGATCCGCGCGCCCATCGAGGCCAGGGCGAGCGCGGCCTCGCTGCCCACGTTGCCGAATCCCTGGATGGCGACGGTCGACTTGTCGACCGCCAGCTTCATGTCCTCCAGGTACTTCCTGACGAGGTAGGCGACGCCCGCCCCGGTCGCCTCGCGCCGGCCCTCGGAGCCGCCGAGCGATATCGGCTTCCCGGTGACGACGGCGGGCGAGATGTGGCCGGCATGGTTCGAGTAGGTGTCCATCATCCACGCCATGATCTGCTCGTTCGTGCCGACGTCCGGCGCCATGATGTCGATCTGGGGCCCCACGAACCCGATCATTTCCTGCATGTAGCGGCGGGAGAGGTGCTCGAGCTCGGACGGGGACAGCTCGCGCGGATTGACGATCACGCCGCCCTTCGCGCCGCCGTACGGGAGGCCCACGAGGGAGCATTTCCAGCTCATCCACATGGCCAGGGCCGCGACCTCCCCCAGCGTGACGCCCTCGTGGAAGCGCAGGCCGCCCTTCGAAGGGCCGGTCGACAGGTTGTGCTGGACGCGGTAGCCCTCGAAGACCGTCACGCCCCCGTTGTCGCGCTTTATCGGCAGGGACACGGCCAGGCAGCGGCGGGGGTACTTGGTCCTGTCCCTGATGTCGTCGGCGAGGTTGATCGCGTCCGCCGCCTGGTCGAACTGGCGGCACGCCATCCTAAAGACGTCCGAGTCGTAGAGGGTCGAAACAACGGCCTTTGACATGGGGGCAGGTTGCCCGATCTCATCGGCGTTGGCCATGCTATTCAAGCTGAGTTCCGACTACAAACCCACGGGCGACCAGCCGCAGGCGATCGAGAAGCTCGCGGGGTCGATTGCGGCCGGCAACCGGTACCAGACCCTGATCGGGGTGACCGGATCCGGGAAGACGTTCACCATGGCGAACGTCATCGCGCGGTGCGACAGGCCCGTCCTTATCATCAGCCACAACAAGACCCTCGCGGCCCAGCTCTACTCGGAGTTCAAGGGCTTCTTCCCGGAGAACGCCGTCGAGTACTTCGTGAGCTACTACGACTTCTACCAGCCGGAGGCCTACATCCCGTCCAGCGACACCTACATCGAGAAGGACTCCTCGATCAACGAGGAGATCGAGCGCCTGCGGATATCGGCGACGAGCTCCCTCGTGAGCCGGCGCGACGTGATCGTGGTCGCCAGCGTCTCGTGCATCTACGGCCTCGGCTCGCCCGAGGACTTCACGGAGCTGCGGATCTCGATCCGCAAGGGCGGCGAGCTGGGCCGCAACGAGTTCCTCGAGCGCCTCGTGGACAACATCTACGATCGGAACGACTACGAGCTGAAGCCGGGGCGCTTCCGGGTGCGCGGGGACGTGGTCGACGTGATGCCCGCGTACATGGAGCACGGGCTGCGCGTCGAGTTCTTCGGCGACACGGTGGAGGCGGTCAGCGAATTCGACCCCCTCACCGGCGAGGTCATCCGCAGCCTCGAGAAGTTCGACCTGTACCCGGCCAACCAGTACGTGAGGAGCCGGGGGTCGCTCGCCCCGGCAATCGCGTCGATACGGACGGAGCTGGCGGAGAGGGTGGCGTGGTTCGAGGCCCGCGAGAAGTACCTGGAGGCGCAGCGCATCAAGATGAGGACCAACTACGACCTCGAGATGCTCCAGGAGATGGGCTTCTGCAACGGCATCGAGAACTACTCGCTGCACTTCGGCAACCGGAGGCCCGGCGACCGGCCGTTCTGCCTGATCGACTTCTTCCCGAAGGACTTCCTCGTGATGATCGACGAGAGCCACGCCACCGTGCCCCAGATCGGCGGAATGTACAACGGCGACCGCTCGAGGAAGCAGACGCTGGTCGACTTCGGGTTCCGCCTGCCGTCCGCGCTCGACAACCGGCCGCAGAGCCTTGCGGAGTTCGAGCGCATAACCGGGCAGACGCTCTACGTGTCGGCGACCCCGGCCGCGTTCGAGCTGGGGAGGTCGTCGGTCGTCGCCGAGCAGGTGATCCGGCCGACGGGCCTCCTCGACCCGGAGATCGTCGTGAGGCCCATCAAGGGCCAGGTGGAGGACCTGATCGGCGAGATCAAGGCCGCCGCGGCGGCGGGGGAGCGCGTGCTCGTGACGACGCTGACGAAGCGCCTATCCGAGGACCTCACGGCGTACCTGCGCGAGGCGAAGGTGCGCGTCGAGTACCTGCACTCCGACATCGACACCATCGAGCGGATCGAGATCCTGCGGAACCTGAGGCTGGGCAACTTCGACGCCCTCGTCGGGATCAACCTCCTGCGGGAGGGCCTTGACCTGCCCGAGGTCGCGCTCGTCGCGATCCTGGACGCCGACAAGGAGGGGTTCCTGCGAAGCGAGACGAGCCTCATCCAGACCGCGGGGCGCGCCGCGCGCCACGAGAAGGGCCGCGTCATCTTCTATGCCGACACCCTCACCGGATCGATCGCGCGCACGATAGAGATCACGAACCGCCGCCGCGAGAAGCAGGTCGCGTACAACCGGGAGCACGGGATCGTCCCCCGCAGCGTCAGGCGGGGCGCGCAGGCCAGCCTTCAGGCGCGCGACAGCCCCGGAGCCAGGGGCGAATCGGGCGTCGCCGAGAGCCCCGAGGACGTCGCCGCGGTGATCGCCGAACTCGAGGCCGAGATGCAGGAGGCGGCAGGCAGGCTCGAGTTCGAGAAGGCGGCCCTCATCCGGGACCAGGTCGACTCCCTCAGGTCCGGCTCCTACAAGAGGCTCGGCAAGGGACCCGCGAAGATCAGGCCCCGCCGGCCGGGCTCTGCAGGCGCGGGCTGAGGACCCCGATGCAGGGGAGGTTCCGGTAGCGCTCCGCGAAGTCGAGCCCGTAGCCGACCACGAACTTGTCGGGTATCTTGAACCCGACGAAATCGGCCTCGAAGGGCACCTCGCGGCGCCCCTCCTTGTCGAGGAGGACGCACGTCCTCAGCGTCGCGGGCCCGAGCTTCCTGACCAGGCCGGAGACGAGCGTGATCGTCTTGCCCGTGTCGAGGATGTCGTCGATCAGGAGCACGTGGCGCCCGGCTATGTCGATCGTGAGGCTGGAGACGACCTGCGGGGTCCCGACCGACCTCGTCCTGTCGCCGTAGCTCGAGATCCGCACGCAGTCGAGGCGCACCGGATTCTCGATCTGGCGCATCAGGTCGGCCGTGAACAGGACGGCGCCGTTGATGATGGATATTATCGTGAACTCGCCCTGGCCGTAGACCGCCCTGAGCTCGTGCCCGAGCTCCCGGACCCGCCTCTTTATCTGCGCCTCGGTGAACATCACGCTCTCCAGGTCGGGGTGGATTCTCAGGGTCCGGTCGCTGGTCGGCATGGGTAGGTGGGGCCAAGCTGCCAAACGCCCGGCCCGGACGCAAACCGTTACGCTCGCGCGCCGAGGACCGCCCGCCGCGTTTTCCTTTGACTTCGACTGAAAGGCACCTTCCGTCGCAAATTGTCGGAACGCGCGCGCCATGATGTCCATCCGAGTCGAGAAACTTACCAAGCGCTTCGGCGACGTGACCGCGCTGCGGGGCCTGGACCTCGCGGTCCGGCCGGCGGAGCTCTTCTTTCTCCTCGGGCCGAGCGGGTGCGGCAAGACGACGCTGCTTCGGTGCCTGGCCGGGTTCTACATTCCGGAGGAGGGGAGCATCTTCTTCGGCGACGACGACGTGACCCGCCTGGCCCCCCACAAGAGGAACACGGGAATGATGTTCCAGAGCTACGCGCTGTGGCCGCACATGTCGGTCGCCCAGAACGTGGCCTTCGGGCTCGAGGAGAGGCGGCTGCCCGGCGCCGAGATCCGCACGAAGGTGGGCGAGGCCCTCGAGTCCGTCCACATGGGCGCCTACGCCGGCCGCCGGCCGAACGAGCTCTCCGGCGGCCAGCAGCAGCGCGTGGCGCTTGCCCGGGCGCTCGTCATCCGCCCCCGGTGCCTGCTCCTCGACGAGCCCCTGTCCAACCTCGACGCCAGGCTCAGGCTCGAGATGCGCATGGAGATCCGCCGGATCTGCAAGGAGTTCAAGCTCACGACCGTGTACGTGACCCACGACCAGAAGGAGGCCCTCTCCGTGTCGGACCGGATGGCGATCCTCGACGGCGGCCGGATCCTGCAGGTCGGCTCGCCGCAGGACGTCTACCGCCGGCCCGCGAGCCGCACGGTCGCTGATTTCGTGGGCGAGACGAACTTCATAGAGGGCAGGCTCCTGTCGGCCTCCGGCGGCCGGGCGAGGGCGGCCACGGCCGTGGGGGAACTCGACGGCGTCCTCGGCGATCCGGCCTCGCAGCCCGCCCCGGGCGCCGCGGTGACCGTCTCCGTGCGGCCCGAATGCTGGACGATCTCCGGCGACCGACCGGCGCAGAACGCGGTGCGGGGCCGCATCGGCAAGTCCGTGTACCTCGGCGAGAACGCCCAGTACGACTTCGTGTCCGGCGAGACGACCCTCAAGATCCTGGAGCTCAACCCCCGCTTCGTCGACCGCCCGGACGCCGGGGAGCTCTACGCGGGCGCCCGCTCCGAGGACGTCGTGGTGCTGACGGGCTGAGGCCTCCCCAATGCTCAAGCGGGGGATCATCTTCGTGGCCCTTGCGGCGACCGTCGGCCTGCCGTTCGTGCTTCGGCCGAGGCAGGCGGCGCCGGGCCAGGCCGACGACACCGTGGTCATCATCACCCCCCACAACGCGGCGATCCGCGAGGAGTTTGCGCTCGGGTTCAGCGACTGGTACCGGGCGAGGACGGGCCGCACGGTCTACGTCGACTGGAGGCTGATCGGGGGCACGAGCGAGATAACGAAGTACCTCGAGGGAGAGTACGCGGCGTCGTTCCGGCGCCTCTGGACGGCGCGGCCCGGCGGGGCTTGGAGCGCCGAGATCCAGGCTGGGTTCCAGAGCGGGCGGCTGGCGCCCGACGCGCCGGCCGCCGTCCGGGAGGCGCGCGGCGCCTTCCTGGCGTCGGGGGCGGGTTGCGGGGTCGACCTCTTCTTCGGCGGGGGCGCCTACGACTTCGAGCGGGCGGAGCGGGCGGGGTGGCTCGTCGACTCCGGGCTGCGCGCGGCGCGCGCGGACGGGCTCTCGGGCGACGCTCTCCCGCTGGCGTTCGGCGGGGAGCCGTACCGCAGCCGCTCGGACCTTTGGTTCGGAACGGTCCTGAGCTCCTACGGCATCCTCTTCAACCGGGACTCGCTCAGGCGCCTCGGGTTCGACCGGGAGCCCGAGCAGTGGGCCGACCTCGCCGACCCAAGGTTCCTCGGGGAGATCGCGCTGAGCGACCCGACGAAGAGCGGGTCGATCGCGACCGCCTTCGAGAACGTGGTGCAGCAGCAGATGCAGCGCCGGCTCGAGGCGCTCGAGGCCGCGGAGCCGGCCGGCGACCCGGGGTCGCTGGAGGCGAGGGCCGTGCGGCAGGGCTGGATTGACGGCCTGCGCCTCCTCCAGCTGGTCGGCGCGAACGCCCGCTACTTCACGGACACCTCCCAGAAGCCGCCGATCGACGTCGCGGCGGGCGACTGCGCCGCCGGCATGTGCATCGACTTCTACGGGCGCGAGCAGCAGGAGTCGGTGCGCCGGCGCAACGGGTCGGACCGGGTGGGGTACGTGTCGCCCGAGGGCGGCTCGGCGTATTCGGTGGACCCGATCGGGCTCCTCAGGGGCGCTCCGCACAGGTCCGTGGCCGAGGCGTTCATCGAGTTTTCGCTCTCGATGGAGGGCCAGAAGCTCTGGAACTTCCGCACGGGGACCCCGGGCGGCCCGCGCCACTTCGCGCTCCGCAGGCTTCCGGTGCGGCGCGACTTCTACGCGCATGGCGAATGGACCCAGTACCGCAGCGATCCCGGCGTGGACCCCTATTCCCAGAGGGAGCTGCTCGTCTACCGCGCCGGCTGGACGAGCCCGCTCTTCCCCGAGCTCGCCTTCGTCGTCCGGATCATGGCCGAGGACACCCACGAGGAGCTCGTCAGGGCGTGGCGCGCGATCATCGCGGCCCCGGAGCCCGCGAGGGCGAGGGCGCTCGCGGCCCTGCAGGACCTGGAGCTCGTGGACTACGACCACGCGCTCGGGCCCATCACGAGGGCCCTCGTCTCGAGGAACCAGGTCGACGAGGTCAACCTCGCCCGGGACCTCGGCGAGAGGTTCCGCGAGCGGTACGGGCTCGCGGAGAGGATAGCCAGGGACGGGGAGCGAAGCGGGCCCTAGAGCGCCGCGAACGCCGCCGCGAAGGCTGCCTTGTCCTGCGCGGCGAAGAAGGCGGTGCCCGCCACGAAGGTGTCGGCGCCCTTCGCGCGGCACATGGCCGCGGTGGCGGGCTCGATCCCTCCGTCCACCTCGATGCGCAGGTCGAGGCCCCGCGCCGCCCGCCACCGGTCCAGCTCGCCGATCTTGGGGAGCACGTCCTCCCGGAACTCCTGGCCGCCAAAGCCCGGCTCCACCGTCATGACGAGCACGAGGTCGACCTGGTCGAGGAACGGCTCCACGGCCGCCGCCGGGGTTCCCGGCTTTAGGCAGATGCCCGCCCTGCATCCGCGCGCCCTGATGGCGCTGAACGCCGCGGCATGGTCGAAGGCTGGCTCGACATGGATCGTGATCCGGTCCGCGCCGGCCTTCGCGAATGCGTCGACGAAGAGGTGCGGCTCGGAAAGCATCAGGTGGGTGTCGAAGAACAGCTTCGAGCCGTGGCGCCTGAGCGCCGCGAGCGTCTGCGGGCCGAACGAGAGGTTCGGCACGAAGTGGCCGTCCATGATGTCCAGGTGCAGCCACTCTAGGCCGAGCCTCGCCACGGTCTCGGCGCCCTCGGCGAGCGCGCCGTGGTCTCCGGCCAGGAGCGAGGGCGCGAGGATCGGCTTGTTCATCCGGGGCGAGCCTGGATCCGGGCTCACCACACGTCGAGGACCGTGTGGGTCAGCTTCTCGGACAGGGAGCTCGCGAGAAGCGGCAGCGTGTTGTACTCGGACTGGAGCTGGTCGTTGCTGGTGCCGAAGGGGACGGAGCCCAGGCCGTTGTCGGTGAACGACTCGCGCTGGACCTCGACGACCCTGCCGTCGAAGAGCATCCGGCCGGTCCGGTTGTCGCGCAGCCGGCAGCTAGCCCTGAGGTACAGGGTGAACTTGCGCGCCAGCCCGACGTCGTCCTCGCGGTTGGCCGCGTTGTCGCGGTGGTAGTTGACGAGGGTGACCTCGAGCGTGGCGTCCGCCTCGTCGGGACTGTCCACGACCGTCACGCGCCCGTCGCGGATGAAGGCCTCGCGGATCATGGTGCTCACCAGCGCCTGCGACTGCGCCAGCTTCGTCGTGTTCTTGGCGGGCTCTATGA
This sequence comes from uncultured Opitutaceae bacterium, assembly GCA_964496645.1. Lineage (GTDB taxonomy): Bacteria > Verrucomicrobiota > Verrucomicrobiia > Opitutales > Opitutaceae > Palsa-1447. Next base: position 13,678 of record CAZCAJ010000027.1, on the reverse strand, counting down.
AGAGCGTGGCGAACGACGGGTCGGCGCCCGTGCCCAGCCTGTAGTTTGCGCAGCCCTGGGCGAGGAACGCCGAGAGGAGGAGCAGCGTCCAAACTCGCGTCATGGCGGGCCATCCCGGCTCAGTCAGAAGAGCCAGAACCGCTTCTTCTGCGGCGGCTTCGGCCCGACAAGGTCCCTCGAGATCCTCGCGTCCAAGTCGGCCAGGCGCTTCTTGGCGGTCCTCGCCATCGGGGAGTCCGGGTAGGTCGTGATCGCCTCGTTGTAGAACACCTTGGCGGCCGTGAAGTTCAGCCGCTTGTAGAAGTAGAAGTCGCCGATGTAGATTTTGCTCTTGGCCAGGATCGTCTTCATCTTGTCGACGCCCGCCGCGGCCAGGGCGATGTTGGAGTCGCCGGGGTAGAGGATCATGTAGTCCTCGTAGTAGGTCATCGCCTCCTTCGTGGCCGCCTGGTCGTACTGGGGCCCCTGGGTGAGGGACGCGTGGAGGTCGCCCAGCTTGAGGTAGGCGACCGGGGCGAGGACGCTCTGCGGGTAGTTGTTGACCAGCCGGTCAAGCGCGTCGATCGCGTCGTCCGTGCTCTTGATGTACTGGTTGCCGCGCGCGATGTCCATCAGGGCGAGGGGGGCGTAGTCGCCGTAGGGGGCGTTGAGCACGATGACCTCGAAGAACTCGATCCCCTTTGTCCGGTTGGTGATCATGGGAATCCACCCCCAGGCCCGGTTGTGGGCCCCGTCGACGAGCGCCGACGCGATCCGGTACTGCTCCCCGACCGCCTCGTTGAACCGCTTCGAGTTCGGGTAGCGCCGGAGCATCTCCTGGAAGTCCTGGAATCCCTTGTAGTACTGCTTCCGCTGGGCGAGGAGGCGCCCGGCCCTGAACAGGGCCTCCGGGGCGAAGACGGTCCCCTGGAACTTCCTGGCTATCGTCTCGTACCCCTTGATCGCCGTGCCCCGGCTGCCCGCCTCCTCGGCCTTGCGGGCCTTGTTCATCATGCTGAGCGCCGAGCGCCCCTGGGCGCCCGTCAGGCCCGCCAGGGCCGACGCCTCCACCTGCCAGCCCGTCCCGGGGCTCCACGTCAGGTCCGCGGCCAGCCGGCTGCCGCCGCAGATGGGGAGCGCCACCGCGATCCAGAATGGGAGCAGGAGGCGGCGGGGAAAAACGGTCGGCATGAGAACGTAAATCACCAGCGAATCAGGGCGCTACCGTAGGTCAAGCCTGCCCCGAACGCGACGAGAAGGGTGAGGTCGCCGGGCCTGATCCGGCCGACGCGGCGCGCCTCGTCGAGGGCGATGGGAATCGAGGCCGCGGACGTGTTGCCGTACCGGTCGACGTTGACGAAGAAGCGCTCGATGGGCAGCTCGAGGTACTGCGCGATGGCCTCGATGATGCGGAGGTTGGCCTGATGGGGTATCACCAGCCCGATCTGATTCGCCGCGAGGCCGTGTTGTTCCAATATATCTCGAGCGGCCTCCTCCATCAGCCGGACGGCCAGCTTGAAGACCTCCTTGCCCTTCATCTTGATGAACTGGTCGCCCTTCGCGATCGACTTGGACGTCGACGGGTAGCGGCTCCCGCCGGCGGGGATGTAGAGGAGGTCCGTGCTCTCCCCGAGGGTTCCCAGCCTCGTCCCCACCAGGCCGATGCCCGGCCTGGCGCTCGCGCCCAGGACGGCCGCGCCCGCCCCGTCCCCGAAAAGCAGGCAGGTGCCGCGGTCCTTCCAGTCGACTATGGAGGAGAGCTTCTCCGCGCCGACCACGAGGGCCTTCCTGTAGCGGCCCGACCCGATGAGCGCGCACGCGACGTCCAGCCCGTAGATGAACCCCGAGCAGGCGGCGTTGAGGTCGAAGCACGCGGCGTCGGTCGGCAGGCCCAGCTTGTGCTGCACGATGCACGCCGTCGCGGGCATGGTGTGGTCGGGCGTGACCGTCGCCACGATGAGCAGGTCGATGTCCGACGGCGAGGTCGCCGCGTCCTCGAGGGCGCGGCGGGCCGCCTGGACGGCCAGGTCGGAGGTGGCCTCCTCCGCCGCGGCGATCCTCCTCTCGCGGATGCCGCTGCGGGCGCGGATCCACTCGTCCGACGTGTCGACCATCCGGGAAAGGGCGTCGTTTGTCAGGACCCGCTCGGGGGCGTAGGCGCCCGTGCCGAGGATGACGGTCGATCGGTTGGGCATGCCGGGGAGGTTACGGCGAGGCCTCGTCCATCAGCTCGTTCGCCCTCGCTATGTCGGCCTCCATCCGGTGATTCATGTCGTTCTTGATGATCTCGCCCGCCGCGCGGATGGCGCTCTTTATCGCGTGCCGGTTGGACGAGCCGTGGGCCTTGAGGATGTTTCCCCGCAGCCCGAGGAGGGGAGCCCCGCCGTAGCGCTCAGGGTTGATCCGGTCCTTCAGCGCCGAGAACGCGCCCTTCGAGAGCAGCGCCCCGGTCGCGCGCATCGGGTTGGCGCTCAGCTCCTCGCGCAGCATTCCGGAGATGAATTTCGCGAGCGACTCCCAGCTCTTGAGCATGATGTTGCCGACAAACCCGTCGCAGACGACCACGTCGACGTGCTCCGCGAACACCTGGAACCCCTCGATCGGGCCGGCGTACCGGATGATGCCGCCTATGCGCCTCAGGAGCTCGTTTGTCTCGGTGATGAGCGAATTGCCCTTGCCGTCCTCGGTCCCGATCGACATGAGGCCGACGCGCGGCGAGCCTATGCCGAGCATCACGCGGCAGTAATGGTTGCCCAGGATGGCGTTATGGACGAGGTGCTCGGGCTTGGACTCCGGGTTGGCACCCGCGTCGATGAGGACGAAGTGCCCTCCCTCCCTCGGGACGACCGCGGCGAGCGCCGGCCGCGCCACCCCCTCCATCGTCCTCAGGCGCAGCGTCCCGCACGCCATGAGGGCCCCCGTGTTGCCGCAGCTGACGACGACGTTGGCCTCGCCCGCCTTCACGAGCTCTATCGCCCGGGTCATCGACGAGTCCTTCTTCTTCTTCACCGCGGCGAGCGGCTTGTCGTCCATCGTGATGACCTCGGAGGCGTGGAGGATGGACAGCCTCTCGCTCCGGCCCAGGCCGTAGTGATGGATGATGGGCCGCAGCAGCTCCTCGTCGCCGACGAGCGTGATGGGGTTCAGGTGCGGGTTCTGGGCCAGCGCCAGCTTGACGGCGGCGACAACCTCGCTCGGGCCCAAGTCGCCGCCCATCGCGTCCACCGCGATCCGACCGGTTGATCCGGGGGCCATGACGGTCGGCGTTCGGTCTGGATAGGAGCCCGGGGCCTCAGACCTCGACGTTGAGGACCTGGCGGCCTCGGTAGATTCCGGTCTTGGGGTTCACCCGGTGCGGCCGGAAGAGGCTTCCGTCGGACGGGTCCCGGGCGAACTCCGGCGCCTTGAAGGCGTTGGCTGCACGCCTGTTTGCACTGCGGCGCTTGGACTGCTTGCGTTTCGGATTTGCCATTGTTGACGGGGTTAAAGGGTGACCGTTTAAAGGCCGTCGGACCCGCCCGTCAAGCGCGCACTCGTGCGCACACAAGACTTGTGCCCCGGGCAGGGTCGCGTACCAAGGAGCGACTCCATGTCGCCTTCACCGCTTCAAATCGCCGTCCTGGGCATCGTGCAGGGCGCAACCGAGCTGCTCCCGGTCTCGAGCTCCGCCCACGTCATAGCGGCCGAGAAGATCATGCGGCTGGACCCCTCGAGCCCCGAGATGACGTTCATCCTGGTCATGCTGCACGCGGGCACCATGGCCGCGATGATCGCGTACTTCTGGGAGTCCTGGAGGCGCAGCTTCTTTTCCAGCCCGGCCCGGCTCAGGGATGCCGCCGCGCGGGTGGCGGTCGCGACCGCAGCGACGCTTTGCGTCGGGGGCCCCCTGATCCTCGTCATCGAGCGGGTGGTCCTGCGGGCGCGCCCGGGCGCCGAGATCGAGCAGCTCTTCTCAAACCTGCCCCTGATCGCCGTGTCCCTCGCGGCGGCGGGGGCCCTCATTGTCGCGGCGGGGCTGCGCGCCCGCCGCGCCGGCGCCCCGGCTCGGGCCCCCGGGGCGGCCGTAGGGGTCCTCCCGGCGGTATGGATCGGAGCCGTCCAGGGGCTGTGCCTGCCGTTCCGCGGGCTCTCGCGCTCCGGGATGACCATCTCGGCGGGGATGCTCCTCGGCGTGGACCGGCGCGTCTCCGAGGAGTTCAGCTTCGCGCTTGCGGTCGTGATCACCCCGCCGGTGATCCTGTGGGAGCTGCTCAGGTTCTACCGGGCCCGGGCGTCGGCGTCCGGCTCCGTCGACCTCGCGGCGCTCGCCATGCCGGGGCTCCTCGGGATGGCGTTTAGCTTCGGGGCCGGGCTCCTCGCCCTGCGCTGGCTCTCGGGATGGCTCGAGAAGGGCCACTGGCATTACTTCGGGATCTACTGCTTTGCCGCGGCCGCCGGGCTCTGCGCGATCGCGTCGATGGGTTACTAGGCCATGCGGGACCTCCATTCGCTCACGGCCTCCCTCAGGGAGGGTCGCGACCTCTCCGCGGAGGAGGCGGGGGGCGCCGCCGACGCCCTGGCCGCCGACGCGGCGACGGACGCCGCCAAGGCCGAGTTCCTCTCCGCGCTCTCGAGCAAGGGCGAGACCTCGGCCGAGATAGCGGCGTTCGCCGCCGCTTTCAGGGCGTTCGCCATCGACCCCGGCGTCGGGGACTGGGCGCCCAGGTCGGTCGACATCGTCGGCACCGGCGGCGACCAGGCGGGCGGGTTCAACGTCTCGACCATGGTCGCCCTCGTGGTCGCCTGCGCCGGCGTCCCGGTGATGAAGCACGGCAACCGGGCGATCACCTCGAAGTGCGGAAGCGCGGACCTGTTCGCGGCCATGGGCGTGAGGCTGGATGCGCCGCCCGAGAAGCTGAGGGGCGCGCTCGGGGCGCTCGGGTACGCCTTCTACTTCGCCCCCGCCTGGCACCCGGTCTTCAAGCGGATAGCCCCCGTGCGCAAGATCCTCGCGGCGCGGGGCGAGCGCACGGTCTTCAACATCCTCGGCCCGCTGCTCAACCCCGGCCGGCCGGCGCACATCCTCCTCGGCGCCGCCTCGCCCGCCATCGCCGAGAAGCTCGCCGACGCGCTCGACGCCCTCGGAACCAAGGCCGGCCTCGCCGTGCACGGGATCATCGGCCCGGGCCGCGGGATCGACGAGCTCACGTCGGCGACCCTTAACGTGGTGCGCGGAGCCGGGCGCCTCAGGATGATCCGCGAGCAGTGGGCGCCGGCCTCGTTCGGCCTCGCGCCCTCGCCGTTCTCCGACATAGCGGGCGGCGACGTCGCGCAGAACCTCGCCATCGCGGGCGCGCTGGCCGGCGGCGGGGGGCCGCGCGGCCTCGCCGACACGATCGCCTTCAACGGGGCCGTGGCCCTTTGGGTGGCCGGCGCGAGGGCGGACGTCCGGGGGTCTATAGGCGAGGCCCGGGAGCTCCTGCTCGGCGGCGCCGTGGCGAGGAAGATCGCGCAGACGCGCGACTTCTACGAAGACTAGGACGCGGATCTCATGCAAAGGCTGTACTTCGGGACGGACGGCGTGCGGGGCCCCTACGGGGGACCCGTCATGAACGAGGCCTTCGTCGCAAGGCTTGGGGGGGCGGCCGCGGCATGGCTGGAATCGAGGGGGGTGCGTGAGGGCAGGGTCCTAATCGGGCGCGACACGCGCGCCTCGGGGGCCTCGCTCGCGGGCGCCCTCGGCGAAGGGATCTTCCGCGCAGGGGGCCGGCCGGTGGCGCTCGGGATCGTCCCGACGCCCGCCGTCTCGCGCGCCGTCAGGCTCATGGGGGCGTCGCTTGGCGCCGTGATCACGGCCTCGCACAACCCTGCGTCCGACAACGGGTTCAAGCTCTTCCGCAGCGACGGGTTCAAGCTGACCGACGAGGAGGAGGCGGACCTAGAGTCGCACATCCCCCCGGAGGGCGCCGCCGCCCGGATCGGAGGGCGCCCTTGCGATATCCCGCTAGAATCGGTGGCGGAGGACTATGTCGCGGCGGCGGCGGCGATCCTGCCCGCCGGCTCGCTCCGGGGCTGGACGATAGCGCTCGACACGGCGAACGGCGCGACGTGCGCAACGAGCCCGGCGGCGCTCCGGGCGCTCGGCGCCGAGGTGTCGGGCCTGGGGGACCGCCCGGACGGCTCCAACATCAACGAGGGCGTCGGGAGCGAGCACCCGGCCAGGCTGGCCGCGCACGTGCGCTCGTCGGGGGCCCGGCTGGGGATCGCCCACGACGGAGACGGCGACCGCTGCGTGCTGTGCGACGAGCTGGGCGCCATCCTGGACGGCGACGAGATGCTCGCGATCCTCGCCACCCACGCGCTGGCCCGGGGGCGCCTGGAGCCGAGGACGCTGGTCGTGACGGTCCAGAGCAACCTGGGCCTCGACGAGGCCGTCGGGGCCGCGGGCGGGCGCGTCATACGGACCGCGGTCGGCGACCGGTATGTCTCAGAGCGGATGCGGGCCGAGGGGGCGGTTCTCGGCGGGGAGTCCTCCGGCCACGTCGTGAGCTTCGAGTTCGGGCCGACGGGCGACGGCCTCGCCGCGGCCCTAAAGGTCATCGCGGTGATGCTCGAGACGGGCCGGCCGCTGTCGCAGCTCCGGGGGGCGCTGAGGAAGTTTCCCCAGCTGTCGGCCGCGCTCAGCGTGCGCGCCAAGAGGCCGCTCGAGTCCCTGCCGGCCCTCTCCGGGGAGATCCGCGCGCTCGAGCGCGAGCTCGGCTCCCGGGGCCGGGTCCTGGTGCGCTATTCCGGCACCGAGCCCAAGGTGCGCCTCCTGGTCGAGGGGCCCGACGGCGAGGCGGTTCGCTCCGGGATGGAGCGCCTGCGCGCCGCGGTCAGGGCGGACCTCGAGGTCCTCTGAGCGCCCCTGCGGAAGTTTTCTTGCGCGGGCGCTCCGGCGGCGTTTGCGTTGTCCATGCCTTCACGAATCCAGATTCGGGGGTGGGCGCTCGCCCTGGTGCTTCTCGCGGCGCCGTGCGGGCGCGCCGCGGAATTCGGGAGCCGCTTTGACGAGATCGTGGCCCGGGCGACGCCCGCGCAGCTCTACGCCCTCCTCTACGACATGCCGAAGGGCGGCGACCTGCACAACCACGCGGCCGGGTCGAACCGGGCCGAGTGGATCTACGCGGCCTGCACCGACCCCGCCAGGGACGGGGGAGAGACCTTCTACACCCGGGCGCGCCCCGCCGGCTCCCCCGACTCGGTGGACCCCAGGGCGCGCTTCCAGACGATCCGGAGGAGGACCTACGAGATGCTCCCCCAAGGCGCGAGGGCGGAGTTCGTCCCGCTCGCCTCCCTCTCGCCCGGGGAGAGGGAAGCCTGGCTTTCGAGCCTGCGGCTCGACGGCAAGGGGGACGGCAGGCTCGAGTTCTTCTCGCACATTTGGCCTCGCCTCGGCCAGCTCACCCAGTGCCTGCCGCTCGCCTGCGAGCTGCTGGTCGAGAACATGAAGGCCTACGGCGCCGAGCACCTGGCCTACCTGGAGACGCAGTTCGTGGTCGGGGGGATGGTCGACAACGACGGCGGCGCGGTCCCGGAGGACGCGGCGGTCGAGCTGGTGCGCCGGCGCCTTTCGATGCCCGACGCCGCGGCGACCGGCGTGACCGTCCGGTTCCAGACGGTCGTCCTCCGGTTCGCCCCGGACGCCGAGCTGCGGCTCGCCAGGGACTACGCGTTCACCGACGCGCACCGCGACCTCTGGGTCGGCCTCAACATGGCCGGCATCGAGGAGAACGGCCAGGGCTACCCGTCGCGGTTCCTCGAGACCTTCCGCAAGATGAGGGCGCGCTATCCGACGCTCGCGCTCTCGATCCACGCGGGCGAGATGGACGGCCCGGACAGGCACGTGCGGGACACGCTGCTCCTCGGGGCGTCGAGGATCGGCCACGGCATCAACCTCATCAAGGACCCGGAGACCCTGCTCCTGCTGCAGCAGACCCGACGCGTCCTGGTAGAGATAAACCTGATCTCGAACCATCTCCTTGGCTACGTCCCCGATCTCTCCGCCCATCCGTTCCCCGAGTACCTCAGGACCGGCGTCCCGGTCTGCCTCAACACCGACGACCGGGGGATGTGGGATTCCAACATGACCGACGAGTACTACACGGCCGTCACCCTCTTCCACCTGTCGTGGGCCGAGATCCTGGCTATGGGGCGCGACTCCCTGGGCCATTCGTTCGCCCAGCCCGAGGTGAAGGCGAGGCTTCTGTCCGAGTATGAGCGGCGGGTCGCGGCCTTCGAGGGGAAGTACGGCGCGGGCTCGACCGACGACGCGCTCGGCGCGCTCGCGGCCGTGAAGCCGGTCGCCTACGGCTACGCGAGGCGGACCTGGGGATTCGACTTCCGCTGACGCGCCTAGCGGGCGGGCCCGCCGGGCCGCGGGGCCGTGGGGCGGACCTCCGGCCTCCAGCCGGCGATCCAGACCCCGGACCCCATGAGGGCGCCGCCCGCCAGCAGGCGGACAAGGTCGGCCCTCTCGCCGAACACCAGCAGGGCACAGGCGATCCCGAGGGGGATCTTGGCGTTGTTGACCGCCGCGAGGGCGCCCGCGTTGACGCGCGTCGAGCCGACGTTCCACATGAAAAAACCGGCGCCCGAGGCGACGGCGCCGAGGTAGGCGATCCTTGCCCACTGAAGCGGGGTCGGGGCGAGCGAGCGCCAGTCCGTCATCATGAGGGAGGCCAGGAGGGAGAGCGCTAGGGCGCCGGCGAGGGGCAGGAGGAACACCGAGACGTCGGTCGCCTCGGGCGGAAGGCGCGGGCGCTCGCGCCTCCACGCGACCTGGCCGCCGGCGAAGCAGAGGTTGGAGAGCTGGACGAGGATGACGCCGCGCAGCATCCCGGATTCGCCCAGCGAGCGCCAGATGACCACGCCGGCGCCCGCGACGGAGAGCGCAGCGGCGCAGTAGTAGCGCGCCCGCCACCGGCGCTCGGCGGCTGAGTCGATCAGCGACACGAAGATCGGCGTCGTAATGGTGAACAGGGCGACCTCGTAGGCGTGGAGATGGGCGTAGGAGCGCTGGTACAGGACGTAGGTCGCCCCGAACTGGACGGCGCCGATTGCGGCCAGCCGGAGCGCCTGGGCGGCGCCCGCCCGCAGCGGCCTGTAGAAGGGCGCGAAGACCGCGAGCGAGATGGCCAGCCGCAGGACGGCGACCGCCGTCGGGTCCAGCCCCGCGAGGCCCTCCTTTATCAGGCCGAACGAGAAGGCCCAGATGAGCGAGGCGCCGAGCAGCAGGATCATCCGGGTCCTCGCGAAAGCCCGCGCGCGGTCACACCCGGAAGGCCGCGCCCAGGCGCTTGCCGAGCAGCACGCTCGCGCCGGCGACCATCGTCCCCAGGAACACCATGGCCCAGACGCCGAGGGCGCACGCCAGGTACTTCCCGTCGCCGAGGAGCTGGAAGAGCTCGAGGATGGCCTTGGTGATGGGGAAGAACACCTGCTTCTGGGCGAGGATGATCGAGTCGCTCACCTCGAGCATCGCGAAGGCGAACGCGAGCAGGGCGCCCGCCAGGAGGTTTGCAGAGATGAGGGGCAGCGTGACCCTGACGACCGCCCTCATGGGCGGGCTGCCGAGGTTCTCGGCGGCCTCCTCCAGGGTGACGCTGGTCTGCTGGAAGCCGGCCGCGGCCGAGCGGACGACGTACGGGAGCCGGCGGATCGAGTAGGCGACGATGAGCAGCACCGTCGGGTTCCGCACCGGGTTTATGGACGCGAAGAGGCGGCCCTCCTGGGACATCGCGAGGTAGCCGAAGGCCAGGACGATGCCGGGCACGGCGAGCGGCAGCATCGACAGGAAGTCCAGAATGCTCCTGCCGGCTATCCTCGTGCGGACGACGACGTAGGCTATCGCGATGCCGAGGACGACGTCGAGGACCGTGGAGACGCTCGCGTACTTGAGGCTGTTGGCGATCGCCGGGACCGTGTACTCGCTTCCGAGCGCCGCGCGGTAGTTGTCGAGGGTGAGCCCGGCCGGGAGGACGCTCGCGTACCAGTCCCTCGAGGACGCGACCAGGAGCACCCCGAGATGGGGGAGGACCGCGACAAAGCTGACGGCGCAGAAGATGGCGGTGCAGAGCAGCGCCTTCGGCGCCGGAAGCGCGCGGGCGCCGCCGACGGCGGTCGCCTTGGCCATCATGGCGTAGCCGGCCCGCCCGAAGATGCCCTTTCCCACGGCGTAGATGAGGACCGAGCAGGCGAGCATGACGGCCACGAGCGCGTAGGGGAACGGGTTCCCCCCGATGTCCTTCAGCCCATGGAAGATCTGGACGCTCGTGACCCGCGAGTAGTCGAAGACGAGCGGCGTGCCGAGCTCCGTGAACACCCAGATGAACACGATCGTGGCGCCCGCGAAGAGGCCGGGGCGGATGAGCGGCAGGGTGATCCTCCTGAACCGGCGCAGCCCCGTGCAGCCGAGGTTCTGCGCCGCCTCCTCCATGGAGGGGTCGACGTTGGCCAGCGCCGCGACGGCGTTGAGGTAGATGATGGGGTAGAGCGAGAGGGCCTCGACGACCGCGACGCCCCAGAACTGGTTCGCCGCGAACCAGTCGAAGGTCCAGCCCGGCGGCCGAAGGCCGAGGGCGACGACCAGGGCGTTCACCGCCCCGTACTGGCCGAATATCTGCTTGATGCCGATCGCGCCGACGAAGGGCGGCAGGACCATCGGGACGAGGACGGCCGAGTTAAGGAAGCCCTTCAGGGGGAACAGGAAGCGGTCCGAGATGAAGGCCAGCGGCACGGCTATCAGCAGCGCGAGCGAGGTCCCGGCGCAGGCCAGGAAGAGGGAATTGCGAAGCCCCACGAGATACGTGGGGTTGGTCAGGAGCGCGCCGACGTACGCGAAGGTGAGCCGCCCGTCCGCGTCGACGAAGCCTCCGCGCAGGATCTGCAGGATCGGCCAGAGGAAGAACACCGCGAAGAAGGCGGCGGTTGCGAGGAACACGACTCGGGCCGTGGTCTTGGACATGGCTGCGGCGCCGGGTCAGTGGAACGGCCAGATCTTGAAGAACGAGAGGAAGAACATGGTGGCCACCGCGTATCCGATCGGCGGGATCGTGCGGGCGCGCCCGAGCCCGACGCCCAGGAGCACCGAGCAGATGAGCCCGATCCCGATCCCCTGGGCGATGCTGAACGTCAGGGGGATCGCAAAGATCGTCAGGACGGCCGGGGCCGCCGTCTCGAACTTGGTCATGTCGATCTCCACGACCGACTGCATCATGAAGATGCCCACGATCACGAGGGCCGGCGCCGTCGCGCACGGCGGGATCGCGAGGATCAGCGGGGTGAGGAAGAGCGCGAGGAGCATGAAGACCGCCACCCAGACCGCCGTGAGCCCGGTCCGGCCCCCCGCCTCGACCCCGGACGCCGACTCGATGTAGCTGACGACCGTGGAGGTGCCCGACAGCGCGGAGAGGATCGTCGCGATCGAGTCGGCGAGCAGCGCGCGCCCGGCGTTGGGGAGGCGCCCGTCTGCGTCGAGCAGCCCGGCGCGCTTGGTGACCCCGATGAGCGTGCCGATGTTGTCGAACATGTCGACGAGCAGCAGCGTGAAGATGAGCGGCAGCGCCGTCTGGAACCTCGACCAGCTCGTGAGGAACCCGAACGTCAGCTTCAGGAACACGGGCGCGGCCGAGTGCGGCAGCGAGACGAGTCCGTTGCCGAGCGTGGTGACCCTTCCGCCGGCGCCGTTGGGCACGACGAGCCCGACCAGGGTGATCGCGAGGATGCCGAGCACGATCGCGCCCCTGACCCGGCGCGCGACCATGAGCGCGATGAGGACGATCCCGGCCAGGCAGAGCGCGGACGGGCCCGCCGTGAAGTCGCCCGGGCCGACAAAGGTGGCGGGGTTCGCGACGATGACCCCTCCGCGCTGGAGCCCTATGAACGCGATGAAGAGCCCGACGCCGCAGGTCACCGCGAGCTTCAGGCCGAGCGGGATCGACGCGATGATCTTCTCGCGGATCCCGGTGACGGACAGCGACAGGAAGATGAGCCCGTTTATGAAGACCATCCCGAGCGCCTCGCTCCACGGAAGCCCCTTGCCGAGGCAGATCGTGTACGTGAAGAACGCGTTGATCCCCATGCCGGGCGCCAGGGCTATCGGGAAGTTCGTGAAGAGCCCCATGAGCGTGGTGGCGACGGCCGCCGTCATGGCGGTGACGGTGACGAGGGCGCCCTTGTCCATCCCCGCGTTGGCCAGGATGGAGGGGTTGACCGCGAGGATGTAGGCCATCGCGGCGAATGTCGTCAGGCCCGCCTGGAACTCGCGGAACGGCGTCGTGCCGCGGCTTTCGAGCTTGAAGAAGCGTGACAGCATGGATCGGGCGGAGGGCTGGGAGTGTGTGGCGCATTTGCCGGCGCCCCGCAACGCCAGTTTTTTGTTTTAAAGCCGGCCGTTTGGGGCGATAAGGGCGCCCCATGGATCCGGAATCAAGCCTCTCCGCGCTGGGCCTCGCGCTCCCGTCTCCGCCCGCCGCCGCCGGCAGCTACGTGCCCACGGTGCGCGCCGGCAGCCTCCTCTTCTGCGCCGGCACCCTGCCGATGGCGGACGGCAGGCTGACCCACTCGGGGCAGGTCGGCCGGGAGCAGACCGTCGAGTCGGGGGCGAGGGCCGCCGAGGCGTGCGCCCTGAACACGCTCGCGAACGTCAAGGCCGCGCTGGGCTCGCTCGACCGGGTGGCCCGCGTCGTGTTCGTGACCGGCTACGTCAACGCGGTCGACGGATTCGCCGACAGCCCCGCGGTCATCAACGGGGCGAGCGACCTGCTCGTGAAGGTGTTCGGGGAGGCGGGGCGCCACGCGAGGGCGGCGGTCGCGGTCAACGGCCTCCCCAAAGGGGCCACCGCCGAGATCCAGGCCGTCTTCGAGGTCAGGGGCTAGTAGCGCCAGTATCCGCGGACGTAGACCCTGCGGCCCCCTCGGAAGTCGTAGCGCGGGCCGACCCAGACGGCGCCGCGGCGCGGCGGCAGCTCATAGTGGCCCCTGACCCATCCCCAGCGGTTGCCGTACCAGTGGTAGTAGCCGCCGATCCAGAAGTAGCCGGGTCCGGGCGCGATGCCGACCGCCTCGACGATGGGCGCCGGCGGGGCGTCGGCCACGACCACCTCGGCCGGCTCGGAGTACACGACGCCCACCGGGGCGGGCCTGACCGCGACGACGCAGCCGGCAGTGACGGCGAGCGCCGAGAGGAGTGCTGCGGCGCCGGCCGCCGCTATCGCCGCGCGCGGCAGGCGTGCGCGCGGGGGTGGGGTGATTCCGGGGGTTCTGGATGTCTTCATGGCTTCTTGGTGCATGCTTCGTTAGACGCCGGTCCGGCGTTTTGGTTACACTAGATTCTTGGTCATGACGCGCGCGTTGCGCCCGCTCTCGTCGTACAGCTTGAGCCTGGCCTCCGGCAGGATCTCCTTCGTGCTCTCGCCGAACCCGCACACGCCCGTGAAGAAGCCCGCGCTCTGGGTCGAGAGGGCGATGACGCTCTTCGCCCCCTTCTCCTTCGCCTGGAGGCAGGCGTACTCGACCATCTTCTTGCCTATTCCCCGGTTGTGGTAGAACGGCAGGACGTAGAGCGACCCGATCTCGGCCACCTCGGGCTTGTCGGGGTAGAACATCAGCGTGACGCAGGCGATGACGGCCTCGTCGACCTCGAACACGAAGAACTGGTCGATGTTCTTCTCGATCGCCT
>CAZCAJ010000026.1:0-49717 GCA_964496645.1 uncultured Opitutaceae bacterium | reverse complement strand
GCGGCCGCCGAGTCGTGGTAGTAGGCGGACAGGCCCAGGATCGCGTTCATCGCCGCCTCGCTGCGCGGGAGCCGCTCGCACGGGCAGGGGTCGCGAGGCGCGGGGATGGCTCTCCTACCATGCGCCGATGTTGCCAGCTTGGACGGGAACTATCCATCATCTTCCGACTGGGCAAATGGAAGGCCCGGATGCCTGGGCATCCGGGCCAGTTCCAACAGGGCCTATTGGCCGAATCGGGCTGTCTGTATCGGCCGTGGCCTAGAAGATCCAGTGGATCGCGGCGGAGAAGTCCGGGCCGGTCTTGTACTCGTCCGCCAGGATCGAGCCCGCCCCATTGTTCAGGAAGTACTGGTGGTACGTCTCGTCCGTCAGGTTGAGGACGCTCAGGAGGATCGACAGGTTCTTGGTGATGTTGATCTGCGCGTTTACGTCGAGCCTGCCGTAAGGCGCCGTCCACACGGCGGCCGTGCCGTTGAACGAACTGGACTCGTAGTCGTCGCGCCATGAGTAGACCAGGCGGATCAGGCCCCATTTATTCTCAAAGAAGGGGCTGATGTTGATCTGGTTCTTCGACGAGAACGGAAGGGGTCCGAGTGCGCTCGAGGTGTGCATGAGCGTGTAGTTGGCCTGGATCCCGAGGCCGTCCGCGAACGTCTGTTGGAATGAGAACGTGGCCCCCTGCGATGTCGCGGCTCCGCCGTTGGTGGGCCGCGTGATCTCGTAGGTCTCGGTGGGATCCCCCGTGAGCGAGTAGTCCTTCCATGCCTCGGGGTTCGCGGCGTTGAGGATGTAGTTGGAGATGTCCTTGTAGAACAGGTCCACGGCGAAGTAGGAATTCTTCGCGAAGTAATACTCGTAGTCCAAGTCGAGGTTGGTCGCCTCGTAAGGCCTCAGGTCGGCGTTGCCGCCTACGCCTTCGAGGGTCGAGTCATACAGCTCCACGAAGTTGGCCTCCGCCGACGTGTTTGGACGGGCTATGACCTCCGCGACGCTGAAACGCAGCACCTGGTCGCTAGCGAGGTCGTAGTTGAGGTTCACCGCGGGCAGGAAGTTAGTGTACGTGTTCTGCGTCGACTGGAGGGTCGGGGGCGACGAGCTGAGGTTGTAGCTGGCGCTTGTCGTGGTCGTCTCGACAAACCGGGAGCCGAAGTTCCCGGAGAGGGGTCCGTCAGCAAAGCTGCTCTCCACGTACGCAGCGGTGATGCGCTCATCGACCGTGAACGTGGGCGTCGAGGTGAACACGGCTCCGACCTGTGCCGGCGTGCCGTTGAAGTACTGCAGGAGGGTCTGGCCGCTGCCCTCGGGCAGGTTCCCGATGAAGTTGGCGACGCTGCCGTAGGAATTCGCCATGACGTGCTGCGACATCGAGGTGGTGATGTCGGGGAGGCCGGACAGGTAGTTCGTCGGGGCCGACGAGACTCCGATGGCGGAAAGGGGCGTGGGCACCTCGTCCGCGCCGGGCACGCTTACCACCACGCCGTTCTCGCCGGCCTTGTGGTCGCTGACGCGAAGGCCAGCCTGGACATTCTTTAGGACTCCCTTCAGCGGAACCACGAGGTCCTCCTGGATCCACTTTTCGTCGTCGACCTCCGGATTGCTGGCAATGTTGCCGTAGTCAAAGCTCGGTTCCCCAGAAGCGCTGAAGTCGGCGCCGCTGTTCAGGTTCGTCGCGTTCGGGTCGGGGCCGGGGACCCCTGTCGCCGTGAACGAAGACGAGTTCTTGCTCTCGCTGATGTTGGCGTTCGCAAATACGAACCACTCGGCGAAGAACTGGTGCTGCGTGCCGCCGGTGGCGCGGGTGAAGCCGGCATTCGTCGTCAGGTCGAAGTTGTCGCCCTTGTAGACGGCCTTCAGGTTGTAATCCTGGGTGACAATCTGCGCCGCGCGGTTGAATGCATCGATGACCAGGGGGGCGGAGTTGATCGTGTAGCTGCTGAGGACCCCGTTGCTCACCGTGGGATTGGTGATGTTGGGCAGGCCGGACCAGTTGTCGCCCGGATAGATGTACCACGAGAAGTTCACGTTATCCATGGTCTGCTTCACATACAGACCCGTGGCCGTTATGGTCAGCCGGTCGTTTATCTTGAAGTCCGCCTCGAAATTCCCTCCCTGGTGATGGCGGAGCTGCAGAAATTCCGCGGTATTGACGACCTCCGCCGTGTCCCAAGGCCCGGGGGGTTGGCCGGGGAGCGGCCCTCCGACGCCGAGACTGGTGTTGGTTTCCTCGGCCAGGGACTCGACGCCGTCCCGGCGCACGTAATCCCGGAGGTCCTCGCCACCGATCAGGATGCCGATGGTCTTCGCGGCGTTGTGCCAGCTGAACATTGCCGTCGCGCTTCCCTCGCTCTTCTTATTCCGGCTGTTGTAATCGTAGGTCGCAGTGCCCGTGAAGACGATCGGGTCCATTTCCAGCGGATTGCGGGTGGTGACGTCCACTGTTGCACCGACGCTGCCCTCGAGAAGGCGGGGTTCCCAGGTCTCGAACACCTCGGCCTGGCCGATGACGTCCGGGCTAAGCAGCAGGTAGTTGAATTGGCGACTCTGGTTGTCGAGGACGTACCAGTCGGCGGACGAGACGGGTTCGCCGTTGAGAAGGACGCGGTTAAGGTTTGGATCAGTGCCTTTGATGCTGACGCGTTCGCCCTCTCCGAAGAGGTAATCCACCGTGATGCCGGGAAGGTGCGAAAGCGACTCGGCAAGATTGGTGTCGGGGAACTTGCCCACGTCCTCGGCGGTGATGACGTCAACATTCTCCTCGGACTGGCGCTTGGCCTGCAGAGCGGTCTGCAAGCTGTTCGTGTACTCATTCACGACGAACTGGTTCATTGTAACCGGCTGTTCTTCAGCGCCGGGCGCTACCGCGGCAGCTGTCGTAGTCGTGGTCACCGTTGTGGTCGTGGACGTGGTGGGGGCCGGAGCCGTCTGCGAAAAGGCGGGACCCGCTATGCCCAGGGCGAGGATCAGGCGCGCGGAGTATTTCCGCAGCGCCGTCGATAGGCCCGAATGACCACTGGCGGTCAAGGGGTCGCGTGTGTCAGGTGTTCTCATGGTTTATCGTGGTTTTTGGAATTAAGGGACAAAACGAGTACGTGTCGGGCCGCCTGCGTGGCGGCCTGAAATCTTTTTTTGGGGCTGACGTGGCGGGCGACCTATATGGACGGGGTGCGGTCCCCTGGGGTCGCCGCGTGATCTCTGGCAGAAGGATTTAGTGAGGTGGTCCGCATTCGCTGCGACGGGTTCCCCCGGCGGCGCCGCGGGCCGGGCGGGCCCGTACCGGGGCCGTGTCCGTAGAACGCGCGCGCACTGAATGAGGGGTCTTCAATCCTGAGGAACGATCTTTGCCGGGGTAAACAGATTTGGCGGTTTGTTTCTAACGCGCCCATGATAACGCTGGCGTCGCCGTTAAAAAATGGCATAAATGACGATGTTTTTAACAAAAATGTCAGATACGCGCACCGCCAGAATCCTCTCGCTCGACAAGCTCGCAAATCTGTTGCCTTCGCCGCTCAGGCCGTTGCATGGAAAGCGCGCCGCTCCCCTGGCGCTGCCCGACAACATCGTCTGCTTCTGCCGCCGCTCGGCCACCGACCTGAACCGGCCGCAGCGGGGCCGGGCGCTCCACCATAGGTTTGTCCTCATCCTCGCCCTCGAGACGGCCGTGACCGTCGCGGTGGACGACCGAGCGATCCGCCTCAATCCGAACGAGGGGCTGCTCGTGCTCCCGTTCCAGTTTCACGACTACATTCAGCCGGACCGCGAGGAGCTCCGGTGGCTCTTCGTGACGTTCGACATGATCGACGCGGCTCCGCTACAGGCGCTTCGGTTCCGCCCCTTCGTGATTACCCCGGTCGTGCGCCAGACAGGCGCGGAGCTCGTCGAGGCCTACCTGACCCGCGGCGAGGGCGACCTCACGAGCCTCCTCCTGGCCGTCCTGCTCCAAAGGATCCGCCAGGCCGAGCCCATCCTGAGGCGCCACCAGAAGCCGCCCGTGGCGCCGGGGCTGATCATGCAGGTCAACCAGTTGGCGCAGAACAACGAGCAGCCGTTAAGCGCCAAGGAGATTGCCAGCTCCCTCGGGATCAGCCCGAGCCACCTGAGGGCGCGCTTCCGCGCCTCGTGCGGCGTGAGCCTCGGGCGCCACCTCAGGCGCCTGCGCCTCGAGAAGGCCTGCGGGCTGCTGCGGCTAAGCCAGCGGAGGGTGACCGAGATTGCCGAACTCTGCAACTTCGCGTCAATCTACAGCTTCAGCAGGGCGTTTCACTCGGCCTACGGCGTGTCGCCCATGGCGTACCGCCATGGGGACCGGGCTCTGAAGCTGGGCGGTTGACTGCCCTCTCCCCGCGAGAAGGCGTCAGCTCAGCTTGTCCAGGCGCTGCGACACGTCCGCCGCCAGCCCGGCGACGAGCGAGGCCGTGAAGTCCTTCACCGACGGTCCCCCCTCGCGAATCACCGCGGTGAGGTCAACAGCGTAGGTTATCCCCGCCATCTTGTCGGTCGCGTGCGACGCGTAGAAGGTGGCGTTCGCCGAGCGCCGGCCGATCGCGGCGAGGTCATAGCGCTTGCCGCCGCTAATCTGCGAGTCGAAGACACCCACGAGCCTGCGGGCCAGCTTGGGATGGCGGCCCGAATCGAGCGCGACCTTCTCCGCGTCGGGCACCCAGTCGAGGTCCCGCCAGACCTCGCACCCGAGCACGCGCCTGGGCCTCAGGTCCTCGCGCAGCTTAAGGATCGCCTCCAGGCAGCGCAGGAGCACGCCGACGTGCGTGTCGTGCTTGTCAGCGGGATTGTGGAGAAAGAGCACCTCCGGCCGGCAAATGGAGAAGATCTCGGCAAGGTCGGCCGCGACGCCCTCGTGGCCGGGCCGCTTGACGTCCGCGCTCGCGTGGGCGAGCTGCAGCTGTATCGAGTAGTGGCCGAGCCTTGCGGCCTCGCGCTGCTCCTCGCGCCGCACGGCCTGCATCTGCTCGTCGGAGTAGGAGCCGTAGCTGCCGGTCCGCGGCGATCCCGCGCCGTTCGTCACAACGACGCCGCCGAACGACTTCCCAGTCTTGTCGAGGCAGTCGCTGATGCCGGACACCGCCATGATCTCGATGTCGTCCTGGTGGGCCGCGACGCACAGGTGCGTCACCCTCCGGAGGGCCTCGTCCGGGGTCATGCCCGGCTCGGGAACGAAAACGTCGGCCTGGGGGTGTGAGAGTCTCATGGCTGGTTATCTTGAAACGGCCGGGGCGAGGCGCGAGCCCGCAGTTTCGCCTATCGAGGGAAGGCTGGCGGCGGCGACCGCCTGGCCCAGGCGCTTGTCCTTCTCGTCGGGCATGCGGACTCGGGTCCGGGCCGCGACGTCCGGGAACTCGGCCGCCAGCACCTCGCGGGCCCTGAGGAGGAGCCGCTCGCCGCCCGTGCCCGATGTGACGCGCCCGGTCACCAGCACGTGGCGGAGGTCGTAGAAATCGGCGTAGTGGCCGATCGAGTATCCGAGATACGCGCCGAGCGAGTCGTACACCCTCTCCGCGCGGGGATCGCCCGCCGCCATCGCCGCCTGTACCGCGACCAGGCGCTCCTGCGCGGGCATCTTCTCCGCCATCTCGAAACCCGCGAGGTCGGCAAGGCGCGATACGGCCTGCTGCGAGAAATACTGGACGCCGCAACCCGCGTCCCCGGACCACTCGTCGACGGGCGCGTCCGCGCGGTAGTCGACTGGGGCGAACGCGAGCTCGTTGAGCCAGGGGGTGATGTCGCCGCCGGGCCTCACGTAGCCTGCCGCCTGGCTCGTCCCCATGGAGATCCCGAGCACCGCGTTGTCGCCGAGGGACATCGATCCGGCGAGCGCGGCGACCTCGCCGTCGTTGGCGACCACGAAGGGGACGCCCCCCCATCGCTTCTGGAGCGTGAAGAACAGCCGGCGTATGTCGCTCTCGAAGGCCTCCGGGGAGATTCCCCTGAACAGGGACGCGACGCGCACCTCGTTGTTCACGTAGACGCCCGCCGCGCTCCCGCCTATCGCATCGACCCGGGGCAGGTGTGCCGCCGCCCGGCTCAGCGACTCGTGGATCCCCTCGATGTGGTAGGCCGGGTCCTTCTGGAAATACGGGTCCCACGGCTTCTCCTCGGAGAACACGACCCTGCCGTCGATGACCGCAGCCGCCTTGCGGTCGCTGCCACCGAGGTCGAAGCCGATCCGGCAGCCATCGAGGTGGCGCCCGACCGGCAGGCCTATGTCGTGCTCGAAGGGCAGGTCCCTCTCGTCGGCGACGGCGATGCTGAACGGGCGCCCGTACACCCTGGCCCCCATGAATTCATAGTCGAAGGCCCTTGCGCCCGCCGGGCTGTACACCGCCGCGAGATGGGCCGCTATCTCGGGCGCCCCGGCCACGCGGACGGTGCACCCCCCCTTCTGCCAAAGGAGGAATTTCAGCAGCCTCTCGGCGTAGCGGAGGCTGAGGGCAGCCGAGGGGTGGCCTTCCGCGAGGACGCGGCCCTCGAGGCGCGAGGCGCCGCCGTCCGGGCGCTCGAGCGCGATCGTCAGGGTGCGCGCGCCGGGGTCGGCGGCCACCAGGGCACCGTAGGCCCGGTTCCAGAGCGCCGCGGGAATGAATCCTTGGTCGAGGGGGGGGCGGACGAGGGGCGTGATCTTTAGCATGAGCGGTCAAGCCTAGGGCGCGGAAGGGTTCCAAACCGGTCAGCGCAGGGGGGGCTCACATGCACCCACTCTACAGACTGAAACACGGACAAAAAATGGCACAATCGACGATGTTTTTAACGAAAATGATAATCCGGCCGCTGAATGGACAGGCGATGGCCAGGACAAACCGGCCCCGGTCCGCCGCTCCGGCGGGCGCTGCCAATGAACGGACGGGCGCGGGCGCGCGTCCGGCGCGCTCGGAGTCGTTCTACTGCAGCGGCCTAAGGATGAAGGCGTCGATGCCGACCACAAGTCCCGTTGACGCGGGGTTCTTCCCCTCGAGCTTCAGGACCAGCGGGATCGTTCCCGCCTTGAGCGTCAGGGTGTCGAGAGAGACCTCCCTCGGCGTCATCTTGGGCGAATACAGGTCGACCGCCGCGCCGACAGGCTTGCCGTCCAGGATGAACTGGACCGTGCCCTCATCCGGCCCGGTTACCATGCGGGCGACAAGGTGGAACATGCCGTCGGTCGCGCAGGGGATCTGCAGGGTCATTTCTGCGCCGTCCTGGCTCGGGTACCAGGACAGGACGTTCCCGCCCGACCAGAAGACGCCCTTTTCGGGCTGGGGCATGTCATGGGCCCATATCCCCCCGCTGGTCGCCTTCGCCGTGGGCTGGAGGTCCTCGGCCTCGACGGCGCCCAAGATTGCCACCCGGTCCGGCGCCTCCCAGTGCGAGGGCAGGAGGTCGGCAGGCAGCGGGGGCGGCATGGGCGAGGGTCCGGCGAGGTAGTAGTACGCGACCGACGAGTAGTCGGCCGGCACCGTGTTCTCGGCCCCGTGCTCGATCGTGAACCGTATCGACTTGGAGAAGGGGATCGCATCCTCGACGTGCCAGCGGTAGGCGGAGATCCGCGGCCTCTTCTCTTCCTTGATGATGACCCCGTGGTACGGGGCCGAGTAGACCCCGCGGTCGAAGTACCAGCCCGAGCAGAAGTAGTCCTCGGTGCCGGTCCCCTCGATGGCCGGCTTGGCGTCCCCGTCGATGTAGACCATCTCGTTGCCCTCGAGGAAAGACATCGTCAGGCCCGTCATGAACAGGGCGGTTCCGACGTACTGGCCCTCCCCGGTCGTCTCCAGTATCGTGTAGTTCCTGTCGGGCGTCGTGGGGTTCTCCCTCCTGAACTGCGCGTGGAAGTGCCGGGTTGCGGCCGGCAGGCTGTCGAGCGCGATGAAGTCGACGTTGTAGTAGAACGACTCGAGCAGCGTGCCGGACCCGTTGGTGAGGGTCCACCGCGCAGATTTGTGAAACGGCATGGGCCAGTAGCAGTTGTATCCGCCGGAGTTCTCGTTGAGCGGCAGGGAGGTGTAGTCCTTCTGCTCCCCGAACCCGACCCCGAAGAAGGCCCCGATCGGGCATTCGACGCTGGGATACGTGTCGCCGTCCCAGTACATGCGCAGGATGACCTGGCTGAGGATGCTCACGTTGGTCCGCGGCGAGATTGTGACCCAGAAGCGGTGGACGCATCCGGCACCCTCATGGTTGAGGATCGTCACCGTCTCGCCGGGCTTCACCGGGATCGAGTCGTTGTTCCTATTCTGCCTGTCCCATGATCCCTCATGCATGGCCCTGCCCTGCCTCGGCTCGGCGAGGTTCGAAAGTGGAGAGGAAAAGGGAGCGCCCTGGGCCAGGGAGAACAGCGGCGCCGCAAGGATAACGGCGGCGAGGCCTCGCAGCCGCGAAAGGGGCGCCCGGGGCGCGGGGGAGTGGCGCCGGGAGGCGGGGCCGCCGTTGCTCCTGGAAGCGGGAGGATGCAGGGGTGATGCTGTCATTTTGCGGATGCGTGCGGGGTTTTGATCTGGCGATTGAATGGGGGAGGATGGGGTGGTTCCCGCGTGAGCCTCGCTCGATCGAGGGCGCCGTCACGTCCCGCACCGAGCGGCCTGCCGGTGACAATCTGTTGCCATGTTAGGGACTTGTGCGCCCGTACTAATTGCCGGCAGACCGGTTTGCAACACCCTATGGGGGCGCTTCTCTCCGACCGCGTGCAGCCACGGAGGGCCTTGGATTGGCATCCGCCGACCCCCCGGGGATCGGCGGTCCTTGGGCGGATGGCGCCTTGCCAAATAATGCTGCTCTTTTGCCAAGGCATGCGGCGTTCCTGCCGCGGATAGCAGGTATCGTCCAAGGCACTTGGATGGCAGTGCTACCCACGGGCGTGCAACATTCCAAAACGAGAATTCCGGGCCCAGGGGAAACGGCGATGGCGGCAGGCGCACTCGCCGTCATGGCGTGTATCTTGGCCTGGGTGTGCATCCGACAGGCGAGTTTCGACCCGGCCGTGACGGTTGCGGCCGTGGCGGCGCCGGCCGCCCCAGCCCCGGCGGGGCTGGTGGAACCGTGGCCGGCCGGCCTGTCTCCCATGAGCGCGGCGGAGGCGTTCACCCCGGGGACCCTGTCCGACAAGATCGACGGAAAGGCCGACCTGTATCTGTCGGCAGGCTTCGTCTCGATGAGAAGCCAGCGCGTGAGGCTCGCCGGCGCCCCGGGCTCCTGGATGGAGATGCTCGTGTATGACATGGGCCTGCCGGCGAACGCCTACTCGGTGTACAGCTCGCAGAGGCGACCGAGCGCCTTGGACGCCGGATTGGGCGACTACAGCTACGAGGCCGAAAACGAGCTCTGCCTCGTCCACGGGAGGTACTATGTCGAGTTGGTCTGCTCCGACTCCTCCGATGCGGCGAGGGGGGCGGCCGAGGCGCTGGCGCGCTCCTACATAGGGTCGACGGCGGTCGCCGAGCACGCGAACATCGGAGCGGAACAGGCGCTCTTTCCGACGGAGGGCCTTGTGGCCGGCAGCATCGCGCTTGAGCCGTCGGACGTCTTCGGCCTGGACCAGCTCGACAATGTCTTCGTCGCCCGATACCGGGACGGCGGAGGCGAGCTGACGCTGTTTGCCGCCAGGAGGGACGCCCCGGGAAAGGCGGCAAAGGAGGCGGCCGAGCTCCGCGCCTTCTTCGTGAAGGACTGCGGCGGGAAGGAGACCCAGCCGCCGCCGTATCCCCCGGGGGCGGCGATCGTCGAAATGGACGGTGGCTTTGAGGCGGTCTTCTCGTCGGGCCCGTATGTCGCGGGAGTCCACCAGGCGCCGGACCGCGAATCAGCGCAGCGTTGGCTGGGCGCGATCAGCCACCGGATTGCCGGCGCACGCCCATGAATCCTCCCTCACCGGACACCGGGCCGCTCGCCACTCGCCGCGAATTCTTCCGGCGAGGGCTGCGGGCGGGGGCCGCGATAGCGGCCACGGGCGGACTGGGCGCCTGGCTTCTGAACCGGCATCCGCCGGGCGATTTCAGCCGGGTGAGGGCCTCGGACCCCAGGAGGGACTTCTCCGTGCGCACGGCCGGGCCGCGGATGGCGGTGGCGACCGGGCGCAGCCGGCCAGCTATGCTGCGGGGGGCCATGGCGGCCATGGGGGGGATCGAGCGGTTCATCGAGAGGGGCGACCGCGTGATGCTCAAGGTGAACGCCGCGTTCGCCACGCCCGCGGTCCTCGGCGCGACAACCCATCCGGAGCTCCTGGCCGAGCTCGTCCGCCTCTGCCGGGGCGCTGGCGCGGCGTCGGTCGTCGTCACCGACAACCCGATCAACGCGCCGGAAAGCTGCTTCGAGCTGTCGGGCATCGCGCCGGCCGCGCGCGCCGCCGGGGCGGACCTTTTCGTCCCGGGACCGGGATCCTTCCGGCCGGGAACGCTGCCCGGCGGCCGGCTGATTCGCGACTGGCCCGTCTTGTTCGAGCCGTTCGCCGGGGTCACGAAGCTCATCGGCGTCGCGCCGGTCAAGAGCCACGACCGCGCCGGTGCGTCGATGACGATGAAGAACTGGTACGGCCTGCTCGGCGGAAGGCGCAACCAGTTCCACCAGGACATCGACGGCATCATCCTCGAGCTGGCGATGCTTGTTAAGCCGACGCTGGTCGTGCTTGACGGCACCGACACCATGATGACCAACGGGCCGACGGGGGGATCCCTGGCGGACCTGAAGGCGACGAACACGCTCATCGTCGCCACGGACGCGGTGGCGGCGGACGCCCTCGGGGCGACGCTCCTCGGCCGGAGCTCCCGCGACCTTCCCTACCTTGGCCGGGCGGCCGGGCTCGGGCTCGGCACGACGGACTTCGAGTCGCTGCACCCGGCCCGGGTGCCCGCGCAGAGCTCCTGAAGCCATGCGCATCACCCACGCGCGGCGCATCGCCCAGGTCTTCTTCTTCGCCCTGTTCGCATGGCTGTGCCTTGTCGCCACGGTCGGGACGCGGTTCTGGCAGTGGCGCGGGTGGCCGATACGCTGGTTTCTAGAGCTCGACCCCCTTGTGGCCCTGGGAACGGCGCTCACGACGCACTCGCTCTACCCGGCCCTGTCCTGGGCGCTCGCCGTCATCGTGCTCACCGTCCTATTTGGGCGCGTCTTCTGCGGCTGGATCTGCCCGTTCGGCTCGATCCATCATTTTGTGAGCTGGCTCGCCCGGCGGTCCTGGCCCCTGAAGCGGAGGATGGAGGCGAACCGGTACCGGCCGGCGCAGGTGGTCAAGTATTGCATCCTCGCGGCCCTGCTCTCGGCGGCGGCCCTTCCCGCGGGCCGGATGATGCTTGCCTCGCTGCAGACCGGCCTGCTCGACCCCATCCCGCTGGTGAACCGGTCGTTCAACCTAGCGGCCCTGTCGATCGGAGACCTGGCGGCCGGGAGATGGCCCGGCGCCAGCCGCTTCTGCTCCGGAGCGGGCCTGATCGGCGCCATATTCCTCGCCTTCGTCCTGCTAAACGTCGCCGCGCCCCGCTTCTACTGCCGCTTCGTCTGCCCCCTCGGCGCGCTCCTCGGCATCATCGGCAGCGCCGCCCCCTGGGGCGTCGGGGCGCGGCGCTCGAAATGCACCGAGTGCGGCGTCTGCGACCTAAACTGCGCTGGGGCCTGCAACCCGATGGGGCCCATCCGCCTGAGCGAGTGCCTGATGTGCATGAACTGCCTCGACGACTGCCCCGCCGAGGGGCCGGTCAACTACGGCCCGCGACCCTCGCCGGCCGGCGAGATCGTCTCGCCGGGGATGTCCCGCCGGGACTTTGTCGTCTCGGTCGCGGCCGGCCTGGCGGTGGCCCCCTTGGCGCGGCTGGGGGGCAGGACGGCCGGCGACTGGCCGGCGGGGATGATCCGGCCGCCCGGCTCGGTCGCCGAGGAGGAGTTCCTCGCGCGATGCGTCAAGTGCAGCGAGTGCGTGAAGGTGTGCCCGACCAACGTGCTCCAGCCGGCGGGGTTCGGGTTCGGCCTGGAGGCGCTCTGGACGCCCGTGCTCAACAACCGGGTCGGCGTGAGCGGCTGCCAGTCAAACTGCATCGCCTGCGGGCGCGCCTGCCCGACCGGGGCCATCCGCCCCATGACGCTCGACGAGAAGCTCGGGCAGGGCGAATTCAAGGCGGCGGGGCCGATCCGCATCGGCCTGGCGTACGTCGACCGCGGCCGCTGCCTGCCCTGGGCCATGGAGCGGCCCTGCATCGTGTGCGAGGAGACATGCCCGGTCTCGCCGAAGGCGATCCGCCTGGAGGAGGTGGAGGAGACGACGCGGGACGGGGCGAAGGTGCGCCTGCAGCGGCCCGTCGTCGATCCCGGGCGCTGCATCGGGTGCGGGGTCTGCGAGCACGAGTGCCCGATGAGCGGGCTGCGCGCGATACGTGTCACCGCGGACAACGAGACCCGCGACCGCAACCACGCCGTTCTTCTTAGAAATGAAAACTGAAAAGCACTCGATCTCCCGCCGGGATTTCCTGGCGACAACAGGGGCGGCCGGGCTGGGGGCCATGATGGCGCCGTCCCTCCTCTGGGGCGCGGACGCCCCGCGGCCGGCCGTCCCGAGGCGGAAATACGGGCGGACGGGCGTCGACGTGCCGATCATCGGCCTCGGCTGCATGTTCGACATCATCGACAACCAGATAATCCTGCGCCAGGCGTTCGACCACGGCGTGACCTACTGGGACACGGCGGCCGGCTACAGCAAGGGGGGCAGCGAGCGGGGGATCGGCATGTTCCTGGACAGGAACCCCTCCGCCCGAAGGGAGCTGTTCCTCGTAACCAAGGGCCGCGGCCCGGACTGGCGGCAGACGCTCGAGGATTCCCTCGCCAGGCTGAAGACCGACCACGTCGACCTCTTCCTCGTCCACGGGATAAGCGACATCCGCGAGGTGGACAACCCGGAGGTGAGGGCGTTCGCGGAGCGCGCCAAGGGCGACGGCAAGACCCGGTTCATCGGCTTCAGCACGCACAGCAACATGGCGCTGTGCCTTGCCGGCGCGGCCAGGCTCGGCTGGATCGACGGAATCCTGGTGACCTACAACTACCGCGTCATGCACGAGCCCGACATGGTCGCCGCCGTCGAGGCCTGCGGTGAGGCGGGCATCGGCCTGACGGCTATGAAGACGCAGGGCCAGCGTGTGGCATGGGACTCGGCCGAGGAGGCCGCGATCCTCAAGCCCCTGCTGGACGGCGGCTTCACGCCCGGGCAGGCCAAGCTCAAGGTCGTCATGGAGAACCCGCGGATCGCCACCGCGTGCGTCCAGATGCCGAGCCTGAAGCTCTTCCACGAGAATCTCGGCGCCGCCCTTGGCGGCGACCGCCTGGCCGCGTCCGACCGCGTTGCGCTCGCGCGGCACGCCGCGGCGACCGCCGGGGGCTACTGCGCAGGCTGCCGCCGGCTGTGCGAGCCCGCGGTGGGCGGCGCCGTGCCGGTCGCGGACATCATGCGCCAGCTCATGTACCACCGCCACTACGGCTCCTCGGTGGATGCGCGCGCGCTGTTCGCCGAGCTGCCGGCGGAGTCGAGGGCGCGGCTTGCCGGCCTGGATTTCTCCGCTGCCGAGCGCGCCTGCCCGCGCGGCTTGCCAATCGGGCCGCTCATGCGCGAGGCTTCCGGCCTCCTAGCATAGGGCAGATGCCTTCAGCACCCGGGACATCCTCAGCCGGCGCAGGCCGGGCCATCGGCTTCCTCACCGCTTCCACGGCGCGGGAGCTCGGGATACTCCTGTGCCTCTCGGTGATGTTCCCGTTCATGGTGCACATCATTCCGGCGCCCGACGACGGGCGGCTCGGGGCGAGGCTGCTGCCGATGTTCTACGCCCCGCTTCTGTCGGTGCTGCTGGCCCGCCACCGGACCGCGCTGGGGGTTGCCCTGCTGGCGCCGTGGCTGAACTGGGCGCTGACGTCGCATCCCGCGCCGCTGGGCGCGGCCGCGATGACGATCGAGCTCCTGGCCTTCGTGCTGGCCATGATGGCGATGCTGGCCCGGGCGGGGGCGAGGTGGTTTCTTGCCGCGCCCGCCTACCTCGCGTGCATGGCGGCGGCGGCGCTCAGCGCCGCCGCGTTCCCGGTCCTGATCGGCGGGCGCGCCTCGCCCGCATGGGCCTTCCAGAGCGTGGTGACGGGCATGCCCGGGATAGCCATTCTCCTGCTTATCAACTGGCTGGTGCTGCGCCATTACCCGCCGGAAGCGGGCGACGGCGCCAGCATGGCCTGAACTCCCGGCCGCCCGTCGGCGCGGGCCGGCGGCGAAGGGTCCCGATCGCATGCCGGCCCGTGGGGGGCCGGGTTTACGGCCCGCGCCGGCCGGAGGCCGAGTACTCCGCGGCCGCCTCGTCCGCGCGCCCTTCCCGTTCGAGGGCAACCCCGAGGTTGTAGTGGGCATCTGAATAGCCCGGGGCCAGCTCCAGGGCCTTTCGGAACTGGGCGGCCGCCTCGTCCAGCCTGCCGGCGCTGGTCAGGGCTATTCCTAGGTGGTTGTGATACGGGGCGGAGCCGGGCTCGAGCCTGACGGCCTCCGCGTACTGGCCCAGGGCCTCTCCCGTCCTGCCCAGCTTGAGGAGGAGCGAACCCAGGCTGCTCCTGATCTCGGCGGAATCGGGCGCGAGGCGCAGCGCCTCCTCGTGTTCGGCTACCGATCCCCCGTCGTCGCCTGCGGTGCGCAGCGCCCGGGCAAGGTTGAAATGAGCCTCCAGGTAGTCGGGTCTCAGGCGGATCGCCTCCCTGTAGCGGGGGATGGCCTCCTGCCCGCGGCCGAGTTCCAGGAGGACGTTGCCGAGGTTGTTGCTGGCCTCCGGATTGCCGGGCTCGGCCCGGAGGAGCCGCTCAAACTGGGACATGGCCTCCAGCGGGCGGCCGGCGCGGTCCATGGCGATTCCAAGGTCGTTTCGAACGCCCGCGGCGCCCGGGTCGAGCCTCAGGGCGGCCTCGAACTCCGCTATCGCCCGGGGAAGGCGGCCCGGGACCCTGGCGAGCGCTGCCCCGAGGTTGGCGTGAACCCGCGCATACTGCGGGTTCTCCGCATTGTTCACCAACACCAACTCCAGGTGCGCGATCCCCTCGGCGAGCCGGCCCGGGGTGTTCACGAGGGCCCACCCGAGGTTCGCGTGGGCCTCGGTCAGGCCCGGATCGAGCCTCAGGGCCGCCTCGAACTCGGCTATCGCCGCGGCGGACCTGCCCGGGACTTTCGACAGCGCGTTTCCGAGGTTGTTGTGGGCGTCCGCCTGGTCGGGCTTGAGCCTGACGGCCTCTTCCAGGTGCGGGATCGCCTCTCCCAGCAGCCCCCTTTCCATCAGGGATACGCCTAGGTTGCTGTGCGCCATCCAGGAGTCCGGGTTCTTGGAGAGGGTGTCCGTGTACAGCGCGCCCACGTCGGTGTACAGCTGGCATTGGCGCCGGGTCAGGACAAAGAGGACCAGGAGGATCCCCGTGGCGGCCGCCGCCAAGGCGCATCTCAGCGCCAAACCCGAGCGTCCGCCAAAGCGCCCCGCAAGGAGACGGCCGGCGCCGGCCGCGCCCCCGGACGCCAGCGCGATCAACCCCAGGCTGGGGAGGTACTGCCAGTGGTCGGCGACGTACGAGAAGACGAAGGGGTAGACGTTGAAGAAGCCGAGCGCCGGGAAGAGCGAGCCGACGAAGAAAAGCGCCGCGACCAGCGGGGCCCGGCTCCAGCGCCGTATTCCATAAAGGATCGCGAAGGCCGCCGCCAGGCCCAGGCAGCCCAGGCTCCATGTCCAGTCGGCAGAGACGTGCCACCGCGGATAGATGAAGGCGAGGTCCGCGGGCCAGAACAGCTTGCCGACGTAGAACCAGACGACTCTTCCTGCGAGGAGGCAACGCTCCAGGGCGCCCAGTTCGAATGCCCGCCCGCGCGCCCCGATGAAATTCTGCTCGACCCACGCCGTGAAAAGGCCGGCTCCCGCGCCGATCAGGAGCCACGGCACGAGGGGCAACACGTCGCGCCGCCATTCGAGCGGGCGCCGCCACGCGAGCACGAGAAGAAGCGCAGCCGGCAGGGTCGCCGTCACCGATTTGCTGAGAACGGCGCACAGGAAAAGGGCGAGCGCGGCGGCGTACCAACGCCACCTGCGCTCCCGGTCGAAGCGCAGGTAGGCGAGTGCGGAAAGTAGGTAGAAGACGAGCGAGAGCGTGTTCTTCTGCTCCGATATCCACGCCACGGACTCGACGCAGACGGGATGGAGGGCAAAGACCGCGGCCGCGAGCCAGGCGGCCCAGGCGGGGGCGCCCCCGGCCCGCGCGTCCGGCACGATGCGCAGCAGAACGAGCGCGAAGAGGCATGCCGCCGTCGCATGGAGCCCTGCGTTCACCAGGTGGTAGCCTAGGACCGAGTCGCCCCAAAGCCGGTGCTCCAGCCAGAATGCGCTGTGCAGCAACGGGTAGTACTGCTGGGTCGTCCCGAGCCGAAACCAGATACTCCACAAGCCCCCGGGGCCCTGGAGGGCCGGGGCCGTCACATGGGCCGCATCGTCCCAGAGCATGAGGCCCCTCATGGCGGGCGCGTACGCCGCCAGCGTCGCCGCGAAAATCGCCGGCACGGCGAGCCATGCCGGGAAGCGCGGGGAAACCCGGGGGTCGGGCGGGGGGGCCGGGTCTGCGGGTTGCATGCGTGTCGTCGCGGCCCTGAGATCGCATGAAACGGGAGGGGAGGCAATGCCGGCCCGTGCAGGGGCGAGGCGCCTGAGGCGCCGCGGCCGGGTTGCCAAGGGGATCGGGCTGATGCAGGATCCCGTGGCCGATGACACTCGACGAGTTCAGGAAATCGACTTCAGGCCAGCAGCCTCCGAGCCTGTCCGGGGCGCTCCTGGCGCTCTGGCAGGACGCCCGGGGGGACTGGGCCGCGGCCCACGGATCGGCGCAGGAGGACGGGACCGCCAATGGCGCCTGGGTTCACGCCTACCTTCACCGCAGGGAAGGCGACCTGGGCAATGCCGGCTATTGGTACCGGCGCGCCGGCCGGCCGCCTCCCAAATGCTCGCTCGATGCGGAATGGGAGCAGATCGCGGGCGAACTATTGGAAGGCGGCGAGGCGTAGGGGCGCCGGCGCCCGTCGGCAAGGAGCGGTTTGCCGACGACGCCCTCGCGACGCGTTCAGCGGCGCTTCCTGAGGTGCCTGGCGAAAGCGGCGAGGCTCTCCCTGCTCACGTGATGCTCCACCCGGCCCGATTTCCCCGAGATGGGGCGCGCCATGGCGCACCCCGACTTCGCCCAGGCCGGCATGCTGGTGGTGGCCGTCGGCATCATCGGGGCCACCGTGATGCCCCACAACCTGTACCTCCACACGGCGCTCGTGCAGACCCGCGTGCTGCAGAAGGACGAGCAGTCCGTCAAGCGCGCCATCGGCTTCGACACGATCGACACGACGGCTGCTCTGGCCGTCGCCTTCCTGATCAACGCGGCCATCCTTGTCCTGGCGGCGATAGTGTTCTACGGCAAGGAGAGCATAACGGTGGCCGGCGGACGGGTGGTCACGTTCACCCCCGACAGCGACTGGATCCGCGTGGCGTACCTGACGCTCGCGCCGCTGCTGGGCACGACGCTGGCCAGCACGCTCTTCGCGGTGGCGCCGCTTGCCAGCGGCCAGAGCAGCACGATCACCGGGACTCTGGCCGGGCAGGTCGTGATGGAGGGGTTCATGAACTGGCGGATCAAGCCGTGGCTGCGCAGGCTGATATCCCGCATGCTGGCGGTGGTGCCCGCGATCCTCATCGTCAGCGTCCGCGGCAACAGCAGCGTCACCGACCTCGTGAACCTGAGCCAGGTCGTGCTGTGCCTCGAGCTTCCCTTCGCCATGTTCCCGCTGCTGCACTTCACGAGCTCGGCCAAGCGGATGGGCCGGTGGCGAAACGGCTGGTTCCTCATGGCCGCAGGGTGGGGCACTGCGCCGTTGATCACGGCGGTGGACATCTATAGCCTGCCTGATGCGCTGAAGCAGGCGTGGGCCGTCATCGTCGGCTCCTGAACGAGGACCCCCACACACGCCGATCCGAGAGGCAGAGATGTACAACAAGATCCTTGTCACACTGGACGCGACGCCTACCGACCGGGCGATCATCGAGCACGTCAAGGTTCTCGCCAAGGCTGTGAACAGCCGCGTCGTGCTGCTGCATGTCGCCGACGGCTGGGCGGCACGAACCTTCGGTCCAGACGCGGTCAGCCCCGAGATTGCCGAGGACACCGCGTACCTGCGGAAGGTCCAGGCTGAGTTCCAGGCGGCGGGCATCCCGGCGGACGCCGAGCTGGCGTTCGGCGAGCCGGGCGAGGAAATCGTCAGGTGGGTTAGGGAGAAGAGCTGCGACCTTGTCGCCATGAGCACCCACGGGCACCACTTCATCGCCGACCTCGTTCTCGGGTCGCCATCGAGGCGGGTGCGGCACAGCGTCAGCGTCCCGGTGCTCCTGCTGCGGGCGAAGTGAGGGCCCGGAGGGGCCCCGCCTGGCAGGATT
The DNA here is from genome assembly GCA_964496645.1 of uncultured Opitutaceae bacterium. Taxonomy (GTDB): domain Bacteria; phylum Verrucomicrobiota; class Verrucomicrobiia; order Opitutales; family Opitutaceae; genus Palsa-1447. Next base: position 31,295 of record CAZCAJ010000026.1, on the reverse strand, counting down.
CACCGGGTCAGCGTGGCGCCGCCCAGGTTCGCGGCCAGGAACGCCTCCACCCGGTGGTAGAACTCGACCCGATTCTTGTAGTTGTAGAACCCGTGGCCCTCGAGGCCGCGGAAGAACGTCTCATAGGGCACGCCGTTTCGCTTGAGCTCGCCCGCCAGCTTCCTTGACTGCGCGACGTCTACTATGTTGTCCTCGGTGCCGTGCGCTATGAGGACCGGGACGTGGATCTGGTCCGCGTGCTCGAGGGGCGAGATCTGGCGAAGGCGCTCCCGGTCGCGCCCGGGCCTGCCGAGCTCGTCCACCAGCACCTCGTATTCGCCGGGGCGCGCGGCGTCGCTCTTGGACTTGATCTGGCGCTCCCAGTCAAAAACGCCGCACTCGGTGACCGCGCACCGGTACAGCCCCTTCTCGAACGCGACACCGGCGACCGCGAGGTAGCCCCCGAAGCTGGCGCCCATGATGCCGACCCGCCCCGGGTCCACGAGGCCCGTCCTGAGCATCGCCCTTGTTGCGTCGGTGACGTCGTTGTGCATGCGCATGAAGTCATACTCCCGCTCGTGGCTTATCTGCGGCGCGTACCCGCTGGAGCCGCGGTAGTTGGGCTGGAGGACGGCGTATCCGCGGCTGGCGAGAAACTGGACGACCGGGTCGAACGAAGGGACGTCGCGGACCCAGGGCCCTCCGTGGACGAGGACGACGAGCGGCGCCGGATGCTTCGCATCCGCGCCCTCAGGGAGGGCCTGGTAGCCCTCGAGCCTGACGCCGTCGCGGGTCGCGAAGCTGATCGGCTGCACCGGGCGCAGGGGCCGGCCCTTCAGCCACGGGGCGGCGTCCGCCAGGCGCCTGAGCGTCCTCGCATCCAGGTCCAGCAGCTCGTATGACGGCGGGTGGTTCGGGCCGTTGAGCTGGAAGAGGAATTTCGACTCGGCCAGGTCGTGGTTGATCAGCACGTTGTCCGTGTCGGCCCTGCTGGAGTCCACGGTGGCCTGAGCGACCGCGAAGGCCCTCGAGAACCAGACGGCGACCGGCTTTCGCCGCACGTACGTGACGCCCGCCAGGCAGCGCCCGGCCTTGGAGAAATGGAGCCGGCCGGTCCCGATGTCGTAGAGCGGATCCGTGAGGACCGGCTTGTCCATCGTGCCGGCATCAAGGTCGAAGCGACGCAGCTCGTAGGCGTTCGCGGGCGAGATCGTCACTGCCCAGAGGAACCGATCGTCGTAGTCGAGCCCCATTGGCCGCGTCCCGGGGGGAAGGACGACGTCCCTCCAGGATCCCCTTGAGGGGAGGTAGCGGTGGAGATGATAGTTTCCGTTCGACCAGGTCGTGCACAGGGCGAGGTCCCCCTGCCTGTTCGATCCCCAGGACACGACGGGGCCGTCGCTCGGCGGGCTGTACGAACGAGCCAGCGCGTCGTTCCGACGTGCAATTTCGGACGGGGCCAGGACCCGGTTGGTGTCGAGCTCGACGAGCCCGCCGGGACGGCCCTCGTCCAATGACGACTGCATGATCCAGACGAGGACCCGGCCGGGGCGCGCGTCGGGCAGCCCGACGATCCTGATGGCGTCGAAGTTGTCGATCGCCAGGGGGCTATCAAGCCTGTCGATCCTCGCGGAATAAAGCCCCCACGAGTACACCTTCTCCTTGGTGACGGTGAAGAGGACCCGGTCGTTGGTGAGCCATTGAAACGTCGAGATCTCGAGGGATCCGCTTCCCCTCAGGCCGAGCGGCTTGTAGTCCCCGAGGTCGACGATCAAGAGGTCCTTCAGGTCCTTCTCGTCGGTGACTATTGTGCCGATGTGCCGGCCGTCGGGGGAGAGCCTTGCCTCGCCGAGCAGCTCGGCGCGGAAAAGCTCCTCCGCCGACAGCAGCTCGGAGGCCGGCGGCACGGCCCGGGCCGGGGCGGACCACCCGGCCAGAAAGGCCGCGAGGAGCCTGCTGATCACCCTTGTTCCGCCAGCGCCGGCGAACGGTCGTGGCCTGGGGCGGCCATCCGTAGTATGCGGGAAGCTCGTGCCTCTCGTGGCGACCGCCCAAATCCCCGAGCAGCGATTGTCCGGATCATTCACATGTCCGGAATCCAGCCCATGCCCCGCGTCGCCCCCGGCTAGCGCGCGAACTCCTGCAGCCGTTGTGAGTTGGAACATAAACGAATCGCCACGCTGCAGGGTTCGTTGACACCGGCCGGAAGGAATGCTGTTAGCGGCGTGACATGGCACATAGACGCGAGGCTCTGGAAGAGTAGAGTATCGGGAGTCTTCGCACGAGCAATGGGCGAAATCTCCCCGTAGCGGACACCGGGATTGGCCCTTTGTCGTGATCCGCGCGGCCCGGCGAACGATCGCCGGGCCCGCCGCGAGGGCCCCGGCGCGAAGCCTGCGGTCCTTCCCGCAATCCTACTTTATCCCGAGCCTCGTCAAGAACGGGACGATCGAACGCGGCCGGCCGAGGAACTTCTCGATCGACACAGAGACGTCGCGTGTGTCGCCCTGAGAGTAGATCTCCTCGCGCATCCGCATGCCGGCTCCAGGATCCAGGAACCCGCGGGGCGCCGCCTTGAAAGCCGTGGCCATGTCGGCGGCGATCGAGTCGGCCCACGCGTAGCCGTAGTAGCCGGCGTCGTAGCCGCCGGCAAGGTGGCCGAAGTACGCGATGAAGGCCGAGTCGTCCGGCACCGGGAAGAAGATCTCGCCAAGTGTCCGGTTGGTCTCGGCCCGGCAATCGACCGGAGAACCCTCCGGGCGCGGCCCGTGAAGCCTGAGATCAAGCAGCGCGAAGGAGAGCTGCCGCCTGTAGAAGACCCCGATGGTGGCCAGGCGCACCTCCTGCAGCCGGCTGAGAATCTCCGGCGGGACCTTCTTGCTCGGGTCGCGGTAGTCGGCGGCAAACGTATCGAGGACGCTCTTGTCATACGTCCAGTTCTCGAGCATCTGCGATGGAGCCTCGACGAAGTCCCGGGGAACGGCCGTCCCGGAGAACCGGCCGCGGTGGGCGCGCGTGAGGATGCAGTGCATGGCGTGGCCGAATTCATGGAAGAGAGTGGTCACTTCCTGGTGGTCGAGAAGCGACGGGGCCCCGTTTGCGGGCGGGGGGAAGTTGCAGAGCAGCGCCGCCGTCGGCCGCAGGTAGGTGCCGCCGGGAAGGAGGCGCCCCGGCTGCAGCGAGAACTCCGCGAAATGGTTGTATTTCCCCTCGCGCGGATACATGTCGAGGTAGAATAGGCCCATCGGCTCCCCGGTCCGCGCGTCGGTGACCCCCCACAGCGTCACCCCGTCCGCCCACAGGTAGGGCGCCTGGAGCTGCTCGAACTTCAGCCCGAAGATCGACTGGTAGATCGCGAACATGCCCTGGAGGACATGCTCGTAGGGGAAATAGACCCGCAGCGCCTCCGAATCGACCGTGTACTTCTGCTTGACGACCCGGTTCTGGTAGTAGCGCCAGTCCGAGAAATCGATCTGCGCATTCGGGTCGCCCGTCTCGGCGACTTTCAGCTCCCGGAGCTCGGCCAATTCCGCGTCAAACTTCGGCTTAATCCCGCGTGCCAGGTCCTCTATGAACTGGGTCGCCGTCGCCCCGTTCTTCGCCATCTTGACCTCGATCTGGTAGTCGTCCCACGAGGCGTACCCCAGCTTCCTGGCGATCTCCGCGCGCAGGGCCACGATCCTGTTGAAAAGCGGCACGTTCACGTCCTCGGCGAGGTGCAGCTCCGCGACGCTCACCTTCCTCCGGGTCGCCGCGTCGGAGCAGTTCTGCTCCACCATCAGCCTCTGGGGCGTGACGTTGACGAGGATCGTGTAGGCGTCGTTCCCTGTCTTGACGCCGGGCGAGGTCAGGAAGGAGTCGGGGACGCCGGCCAGCTCCGCCCGGGTGAACACGAGCGCCATTCGGGCCTTCACGACGTTCGTTTGGAAGTCGGTCTCGAGCGGGCTGAGCTTTTTGAAAAGAGCCTCCACCGCCGTTCGCTCGGCCGCCGGCAGTTCGAAGCCCTCCCGCCGATAGTCGCGCATGGTGAAGTCGAGGAGCCTCCGGTCCTCGCCGGGGAGGGCCGGCGCCCGGGCAGCGAACGCCTTGAGCGCTGCGTAGAGGTCCTCGCGGTACTCGATCCCGATCTCCCAGGCCTGCAGTTTCTTCACGGCCTCCTCAGCCGTGTCGCGCATTTCCCGTGCCGTGCTCGACTGTTCGATGAAGTCGAATCGGGCCGCCGCGAGATCGGCGTCGCTCTTTAGGGCATCGAGCGCACCGAACGTGCTCTCGAAGGTGGCCGCTGCCGGGTCCTGGCGGGCGAGACGGTCAATTGCTGCGTCGCCGGCTGCCATCGCGGCGGTCGCGGACTCCCGAATCTGGTCCGGGGTGGTCTCAAACGGAGGCACGCGGATTTCTGAATGGTACGGGGTGGCCAGCGCCTGGAACTCGGCCAGCGTCCGCAGGGGGGCGGCGTGCACGAGCTGGGGTATCGCGAGAAGGAAGGCCCACGCGGGCGAGCAGAGGTTCTTCATGCCTGAAAAGATTGGAAGACGCTTGGTTTGCGTCAACAAGTCCCCTTGAGGTTTCTGCGCCCGCTTCCACCGCAATCCGGCGCTTCGTGGCGCCTGCCACGCTGGAAAAGGGCCCGCGAGTGATTTGCCGATCGAGCCCGGGTGCTCGAGGGTGAAATCACACGCCAGAAAACCCGCCCTTGCCCGTCATCGTCTCCATCTGGCGCATTAGCTTTTTCTGGTTTCCGCCATTCATCATGCGCATTATCTTCTGCATCTGCTGTGGGTATTGCGTGGCCAACAACTTAGCTCCACGGGACTATTAAGGCTCCTCCCGGCAATCTGCTTATGGTGGCACACCATAGCAAAAATGTCTGCAAACCACTGGTTGAGAGTTTTTTGCCTGATAATCATAAGGAGAGGAATGTCTACACGCAGCCCTTGCTCGCCCGTAGGTGTCCGGTGGAGGGCCTCCTTCTGGGGAGCCATGCGACGGGACACTTACAGTCATTGAGTGGCCTGCCCGGTTCTTCCCGCTCTCCCGCATCGCTGATGAGCGATTCGGCAGGCCTGTTCGGTCGAAAACTCACGCAGTACCCTCTTCGATTCCTGGCCCGGGGCGTTGGCCCTCACGGCACGCTGGTCAGGAAACGTGCGTGGAATGTCTGCCCGGCTGCGCCGGCGACGCGGAACGATAGCCGTATCGTCGGTGAAAGCCGGTCAATGGCCACCCCGGGATCGGCGCAAACCAGCTTAAGCGCAGGTGCGGCCAATTCCATGGTTATGGTTGTATTGTTGATTTGCGTCGGGTCGCTCACAGCAACGTCCAAAAAGGCCCCCTTGGTCTGAAGAAGGACACTGGCCATTCTATCCACCGCGATGATCCCGATGGCTGAGCGCCCATCACTCCAGAAGTTCGCCGCCGTCAGGCCAAGCGGGTCCACGCGCACCGCCTGGATTCGATCGGAATTCGCCAGTACCTCCACACTCGGGTGCTTTGCATAGTCGGAGACATGCGCCGCGCTGTATCCGGGCAACAGCACATACGAATACGTTGCTCCGGCTGGATTCGTCCCGTGGGAGAGCCAGAGCGTAAGGTAGTCACGGGATACGGTCTTCGTTGTTTCGTTCCAAAAGCCCGACCTTGCCTCTCGCAGTCCATACAGCCTGACGGGCGTCGGGAAAAAATACCCGATATCCGCGCCTTCCGTCGGGCCCGCCAGGTGAGCCCAGGTCACGTCCCGCATAGCCTCCGACCCGCCGAGCGCTCCGATCTTTCGCGCGCCGTCCACCGTGAGCGTCTGGTCGCCGCCGCCATGCAGGAGGCGGTTTTCTACGACGGTCTCGATCGGCCGAGAATCGGTGCTGCAGATGTCGCTGCCCAAGCAAACCACCTCCCTGTCGAACATAAACCAAGACTTCTTCGCCGTGAGCGTGCTTCCCCACGCCCGGAGCTGCATTCCAGCCGCCCCGTAGGCTCCGAGCGATGCACCTCCGACCCAGGCCGTCGCCGGAGCCTCGCTCTGCCCTGATGCGGGTTCGCGGGCCTGAGTCACGTCGACCGTTGTTCCGGGAAGGCGGCGCGGGTCAACGGTTGGCCAGAAGTCGTCGTCGAACTGCGTCAAATCGGAGTTGTAGAGGTAGAGCATGCCCTCGCCTGTGTGCCAGCCACGCACATTCTCACCGTGGATGCTCTCGTAGGTGAAAACTCGGCTGGAGGACATGCTGAGTCCAAGGCCAAAACCCGGGGCCAGGTGAACCACGCGGTCCATTCCCCCATAGACAAAATTCCCGATGAGCTCACCACGCGGCTTCACGGTCGGGTCGGCAATCAGCTGCCGCACGGCGCCCTTGAGTCCGAGAGGTGCGGTCTTGACGAAGTCAAGAACAGTGTCCGCCTCGGCCCAGTACTTCAGCATCGATCGCATACGAGCGGCGTCCGCCTCCGGGGCGAACTGGGAGATCAGGAGGATGTTCTGCATGATGCCGTGCCCGATGGCGTGCTCAGAGGCGGACTTGCGCGAGACCTCCCGGCCCTGCACCATGGCCATTATGCCGCCGCGATAAATCACCGGCTCCAGAGCGGTGAAGACTAGCCGATAGAGATTTGCTATGTTCGGGTCGGTGACCTTCCAGGAGGAACCCGAGGCGCTTTCCCTATTGGGCCCGTTAAGAAGCGCGAGCACCGGTGCGAGCTTGCCAAGCAAGGAGGCGCCATAGCCTCCGGTGTAGGGGTGCCCCCGATGCTGAATGAACGAGCCGTCGGCGTAGTAGCCGTCGCCATGTTTCACGTAGAGGAAAAGCTCGCTGAAGGCGTCGCGCGCGGCGAACAGCTTCGCGCTGTCCTTCACGATGATGCCGCGAATCGTCACAATGTGGATCTTCCACATGCGGTTGGCAGCGGTGAACGACCACTTGGTGCCGCCGGGCGCGGGCGTCGTCGCCGACGGGGTGAATTTTTCCACGGCCCGCATGTAGTTGGCCACCTGCGCGGCGCTAAGTTCATCAAACATCAGGGCCGTTGTATCGACGAGCTCAGCGGGAGCACCGATTTCAAGGTGAAACCACTCGTAGTGCATCGGTGTCGCCTCGTTGTAACGGTTGGCATACATCCAATCGAGGCCGCGGACGATGTCGGCCTTCAACGACGCGTTGCCTTTCAGGCTGGATCCCCGAGTCACGTAGGCCACCGCCATAGACTTCAGGCGCTCATAACTCGTCGTGATGTCTCCCGTATCGATGGGGTCGGCCAAGTCGGCCCAGAGGAAGGTGCGGGTAGGCGATTTATCCATCGCCGACCAGTAGGAATTCGCCATAGAGCCGAGTCTGGTGATGGAGGAAGTAACGGCGGGGTCCGTGAGATCCAAGTGACTGCCACCTGTGAGCATCTCCACCCACTTCTCCCTCAGCACGTCGAACTCGTCCGCCCGGCATGTGTGCGCCCAACCGACCAGATTGAGCGCCACGCCCAGTGTGCCGCACCGAACGAAAAGCGCTACGCTTGAGGCATTGCGTGCTGCCGTCGTGCAGCATTGCCAGAGGACGGAGGATCTATGTGCGTAGGTCATAGGCGGAATGCTTCAGGCCCCGGCGACATCGTAGGTCGGGAGCAGGCATGGGTTTTCCGGTATCGCAGGCGGGGTGAGCTGGTCCCCAAACGCGAGACAGCGGGTCGGGGAAAATGAGTTATGGAACCGTTGACAGATGCGCGCGTTGCCAATGCCTAGGACAGGGGCCATGAAGCCTGCCGCAGGCGTCGACCAAATCGGGTTGGGTTGCGCGCGGGTCATTGATTGATCACAAGCGGAATTTGGACGCGGTAGACCTCCATCGGTGTCAGGGGTTTTCGCGTCATCGAAGGCGCTGTGGGGCCGATGTTTGTTTTTGAAGCGGAGGAACCTTTCCAAGCTTGAGGATCCTTTTTGACGGCCCAAACCGACACTTCAAGTGGCGCTAATCGGCGGGATCACGTCAGGAGCCGTGGACTTCACATTTTAACCGTCATGTCATTGGTCACGGCCATGACACCGCGAACGCTTCCGGCGAGTTTACCGGCGATGGACCTTTCCGTATCGTTGGCTGCTTCACCTGTGATCACGACGCAATTATCAACGGTAGTGACCTTGGTCTTGAGCGCGCTGGTCGGGCGATTGGTAAGGAGCAGGTATTTCACCTGCGAGCTGATCGATGCGTCATCGTTTTCCTCGCCCATGCTCTCTGCAGGGACGGGCGCGGCGTTCACGACGATATAGTTGTTCACCGACTTCACCCCTTCGATCTCCTTGGCATATTCTCCGGTGAGCTCTTTTTGCGACTGGCTGTTGGCCGTGCCCGTCAGGGTGACGACGCCGTTTTCAACCCGGACCGTGGTATTGTCAGCGCTTACAATGCACCGCACAAGCAACTGGGTGCGGAGCTTGATGCCGATCCACCCGTCGGAGTGCTCGGCGATCGCCGGATCCAGTGCGATCTGGTTGTCCACCCGGGCAACGCCCGGGAGGTTGCTCACCGTGTCCTCGGCGAGGACCTTGAGGTCCCCGTCCCCGACGATGCCGGTGAGCGTGACGACGCCGTCGTGGGCCCTCGCGGACACATGATTTTCAAGCACGGTGCGGTAGTTGTAGGACGCTTTCGCGGCGTCCTCGATTTTGCGGTCGGTTTCAGGCAAGGCGAACAGCGCGATAGGGCTGGCAAAAAGAACAAGCAGGGCTGGCAGATTCTTGATTTTCATGTAAGTGCCAAATCTGTGCGTGCGGATTCTCGTCGCCTCTCGCGGGGGTGTACAAGCACACAGTGTCTCATCGGTTGGCGCGGCAAATCATCGTGCTGGCCGTAGGCTCTCTCAGCCAGATTAAGGTTTGCTGAGAGCATGATCTAGAAGCGGTATTAACGCATTGGATACCATTCAACAGCCTTGCCGTGTCGAACCATAGATGGCATTTATCCGATCGACTCGGGGTGACGATGCAACTTCGGCCGGGGAGAGAACAAAAGCGGGATGTTCGTCGCGATCATTCGCGTTGACTCGGACCCGGACGATATCCCATTGGCGAACCGGAGTCATCAATCGAGCGGTTCTGGGTTCACTGGCGGGAAATTCAGAAACGCTGCGCGCTCTTCTCCAACTTCAAAGTGTCCTTCCGGACAATTAGGAATCGGTTCCGGGAGCGTCGCCTCGACAAGCTGGAGTATCCGCCGGCCCCGCCGAATAACGACGGGGCGCTTCTTCAGCGCCAGATCAGCTAACGGGCCAAGCTTGGCCTTGGCCTCAGTGAAGGCGGAAGTCTTCATTTCGGACTCGGGAGAGTTCGAAGACGGGCTCACGCAACCGAAATGGGAAATCAATGCACAATCCAGGGTGACCTTACCTGTTTAACGATAACGCCTTAGGAACCTTCATTCCCAGAAACCCACCCTTGCCTTTCATCGCCTCCATCGTGCGCATGAGCTTCCTCTGGTTTCCGCCCTTCATCATCCGCATCATCTCCTGCATCTGGTGAAAGTGATGTGGAAGCATTGCAGCACAATCATTTGGGGAAACGGCCCTTCTGAGACTCCCGGGTGGCAAGAACGGCTATCATGGCACATGATGGCATAGACTCAGGCTCCGTTACGCACCGATGAGTTTAGGCGCCGGACAGATGCGACCGAGCAATAAGGCCGCGGATCTTCTGAAAATCCTTTGCGTTGGCCGTGACCAAAGGCTGGTCGGTGACAAGAGCGGTCGCTGCGATCCATAGATCGTTCTCCCCTGTAGGTTCGCCGCGCTTGCGCAGGTCGCGGAAGACTTCCGCCGCCTTCCATAGAACATCCTCATCGAGGGGATGGACAGTGAAGCCGTCGCAGAAATCCTCCCAATCCGCCCGGCGAGTGAAACCGCGTGCCAACTCGCCTCTTGTGACGACACTCATCTCAATCCTCTCGGAAGGATGCGCCCTGAGAAACTGGTGAGCCGGTCCCTCCTTCCTCCGCCGGCGCTCTCGATCAAGCGCCACAAAAAGCGTCGAGTCGCAGATCATTCGTCCCAAGGCGAGCGCGCGGGCTTCTTGATTCGCGCCCCGGCCTCGATTCGTTCAGCGCCCCGGGAAGAAAAAATCCCTTTGCCCGACTTCAGTCGGCTCAAACGTGCCAGGAGATCCAAGGCGGTCATTCCCGGGCCTTCTCGGGAAAAGACGAAGACGCCGTCTCGAGACGAAATGCGCACATTCTCACCAAGCGAGGCCATTCGGCGGTAGTGAGCGAAATTACGAGCGAATTCCCTGGTGTTGGCTTCCATGGCAGACAAATGTCTGCCAAATGTATGCAAAGTCAATCAGGAGTTCCTGTGTGAGTATTGAGTATGCGAGGGGCAGTGAATGATCGCCTCAAATTCCAGCCGTTCGTGGCTGCTGTTCCCACTGGCGCTCGACCAATCCGAATTCGTGCGGCTGCCGTGCCCATGCCATGGACCGCGCGGCAGGCGCTAGGGACGTTGCGCTGCGCTGGATGCGGGAACGTCCACGATGTCGCCGGGTTGCAGCACGATATCCGCTTCCGTCGGGCCTTCTCGCCGAAGCCAGGCGTCCACGTTCGCTACGATCCGGGTCGAGGGTCCGTTGGAGTTGGCCCGCGTTATGACGACGGCACTCAAATCCGCGCGGTCTGAAACACCGCCGGCAGCCTGCAATGCGCGCGAGAGCGTTGTCCCCGGGGCCAACTGAATATTGCCGGGCTTGTTCACTTCGCCCGACACGGTGCAGCGGCCAGTCGAACCATACTTCGCGACTCCCGACATGGTGAAGCCCTCGACCTTCAACGGAACGCTGAAGTCCCCGGCGTCCTTAAACGTGACCTCGGCCAAAGTTGCGCTGGCGAGGCTCTCCCATTCCTGCTCCCACCTCTTGACCGAGTGGTTCCACCAGTCGTGCCCCCGGAAACCTTCCTTGCGCAGGACGATCGAGACTTCGGCCACCAGGGCGTGATCCCTGACCTCATTGAATCCGCCGGAGATGTATGTCCGCGGTTGGTTCACCAATCCGTAGGCGGGTTCGGGGTTCCACTGCGCAAACCCCATCGAGGAGCGAAAATCCGGCCAGAGGTATTCCGGGGAGCGTTCGATGAACGAGATCCACGTTACTTGCTTCACCTCATCGCGGTCGACCAGGGCGACCCTCGAATAGGTGGAGCCCTTGGTAAACACAGTCCCCACCCGGGGATCGTGCTCGCCTATCACCTCGGGCCGAAGCAGGCGAAAGCCGAGGGTGGCGTCATAGTCCGGCTTCTCGTGACGGAGCCTTCTTACCGTTTCAGGAGACAGCGTGAGCGAGAACGTCGCGATGTATCGGGATGCCTGCCTCGAGTCCGGCTCGGATTCGCGGATCAGAAAGCGGCGCCTCGCGAATTCCGTCCAGTTCCGATCGCGAGGCTCGGGGGTGATCCTGAGCTGATCGTATGCCGCCCACGTGGATGTCTGTCCCTGCCAACCCCACATCTGGAAATGCGCCTGCCTGGTGACGCTCCCGTCCCCCCAGCGCAGGCGCTGATCGGAGAAATACGGGGAGAGCATGTAGTGGGAAGGCACTGGCCCCGCCTTCACGTTGACCTGCGCAAAGGAGTCGTTGTCGGGCGACACGACATAGGCATAGGCGTCCTGCAGCGATACGCCCACGTCCTTGGCGATGCCATTGGGAGCGGAGCGTGCAGGGGACCACAAGGCCGACCCATCCCAGGTCCACCACCTACTCACGCCTGCCATCGCAAGCGCCGTGAGCAGAATCAGCGCGACTGAAACGGGCGTGCGGCGCGTCACATACTGGTGAACCGCGACCGCAACGCAGCCGACGCCGGCTACCAGCCCCGTGACCAGCAAGCGCATCACTCCGGTCCAGGGCGTGATGGCCTCGTGGGAAATGGTCACGTGCTCGACGAACACGATCGCACCGGTGACCCATGCGACCACCGCGGCGAAGGTCCACAGGAGGAAGCGCCCGTAGCTGCCGGTCACGGTCGCCCACGGCAGGGCGAGAAGCGCCACGCCCATCTGGACCGCGAACGTTTCCATGGCGGCGCAGCCTATCTCGGCCGATCCGAATCCGCATCCGAGCCACCAGGGCACCGTCAACACGACGGGCAGGACTCCAAACATTAGGACCAGGCCAAGGGCCTTCGCGGCCAGCAGCCTCGAGCCGGAGATGGGGCGGGTTTGCCAGAACGCCGGGCTGGCCACCGAGTCCTCCTGGACCACGCCGGCCACGAGCATGTAGGTGACGACGAGCCCGATTCCCCACAATACGTTCGCATACACGGCCATGTGGTAGAACCAGGCGCCATCCGACCCGCTCGAGGACAGGAGGCTTATCCCCGCCCCGAAGCGCATCAAGGCGACGGCGCAGAAGAGGGTCAAGGGAACCCAGAATCGGCGAAGGTCCTTCCTTGCGATGTGCCAGATGAGATTCATGCCGCCACTCCTTTCGACCGCGAGCGGCTGGCCCGCGCAAACGTCAGGAATATCTCGCGCAGAGTCATGTGCTGCGCCGTGACACTGGCCCCCGCGAATCGCTCGCTCCACTGCTGCTCGGTTGTTGCGCCGGAATACCCCGTCTCGACAAATCTCAAGAGGTCGCCGGCTCTCTCCCACTCGACGGCGCCATGGGTGGGTTCGGGGGATTCGCCTTGCAGCCGCACCTCGACGCGCCTGAAGCGCCGTTGGAGCGAATCGGCTTCCTCGCTGAGGTTCAGCCGGCCGCGGTCGAGAAGGACGACGTGGTCGGCCAGGCGTTCCACCTCCTCGATGTCGTGCGATGAGACTAGGACCGTCCAATCGCCTGACAGCGATACCTCGAGCACCCCGCGCACGAATTCATCCCTTATCAGGGGGTCGAGCCCGCTGAACGGCTCGTCGAGCACAAGGAGCCTCGGCCGGTAGGCCAACGAGGAGAGCAGCGCGGCCTTCATGAGCGTTCCGCGCGAAAGCCGGCCCAGCTTCTGGCCCAGCGGCAGCTCGAACTGGGCGACCAGGGTGCGCTCCAGTTCCTTGTCCCAGGTGGGATAAAACGGCCGGCAGTAGTCGAGCAGCTCCCGGACCGTCATCCAAAGCGGAAGCTGCTGGTCCTCGGATACATATCCAATCTGCGCGAATTGGACGGGACCGAGTCTGCGCGAGTCGACACCGAGCACCGTAGCGGTGCCAGTTGTCGGTCTTAGCAGGTTCATCAGGAGCCTCAGCGTGGTTGTCTTCCCGGCTCCGTTTGGACCCAGCAATGCCACGACTTTCCCGGAAGTTAGGGAAAGATTGAGCCCGCTCAACGCCTCGGTCCCGGTGAAGCTCCGCGACAGATTGTGGGTTTCAATGATGTTCATTTGTGATTTGGGTTCGCATTACTTCCTCGTGAGCCTCTTCCATTGGGTGACAAGACCGGCCTGCACATCGTCGATCGTGAGGCCGAGGTTCTTGGCTTCGACCACCACCCGCTCGAGCTCCGCCCCCAGCAGTTCCGCGCGCTCCCGGCTGCCGCTGGGGGAGCGATCGGCGACAAGGCTCCCGATCGCGGGCGTGGTTATCAGGATGCTCTGGGTGACGAGAGCCGCGATGACCTTATGCGCGGTGTTCGGATTGATTCGCAGTTCCTGACTCAAGACGCGAACCGAGGGGAAAGGATCACCGGGCGAGAGTTGCCCTGTGGCGACGGCCCTCTTGACTGCGAATAGTATTTGCTCCGCGACCGGCAAGCCCGGCTTCAGGTCGATCGAAAACGGAAGCATACCGTACTATGTGAACTAGTACGGATGGTACGGCAAGTCTTTTTCCCAGATTTTTCCTCGGAGGAACCTAGCGTTTCAAAAACCACCCGTTTCTAAACGGGTCGTATTGGGGATACAAAGGCTGGTTGGGATTGCTCACATCCCCGGAAACCCGCCTTTGCCCTTCATCGACTCCATCTGGCGCATCAGCTTCTTCTGGTTCCCGCCCTTCTTCATTCTCATCATCTTCTGCATCTGCTGGAAGGGTGGTGATGCCATTACCGGCAAATCACTTAGAAAAGCAGCCTTGTTGAGACGTCGCCCCGGCAAGAACGGCTATGATGGCACATCATGGCAAAGTGCCTGGCAACTCGTGGGGACAACGAGGTGTCCGCCCGCGAGCGTGCCAGACTTTCTAGGAGATATCGTGCGGTTCATTGAATAGTTCGAAGAAAGCGGCGGGGTTGTTCTGATATCGGACGGCAACGTCGAGCATCAGTTGCCAAACGCGAGGGTTGTCTCGTTGCGCCGGGTGGGATCGAGCTCGAGCGTCGACGGGACTTTGGCTCCCGCCCACGAGGACCGGTGCACAATGATCCTGGAACAGGCGGCTCCCTGGAGCGGCTCGATGCTCAGCCGGGCGGACCTGCCGTCCTTCGAGACCCTGAATTGCATCGTCAATCGGCCAAAGGGCGTGGCTATCCCGTTGAGGCTTGTTGTCTGACCGGGTAAAGCCCATTCGCTCGGCATTCCCTCGAGGAGGTGCAGTTCGCTACCGCGGTCGATTTCAATGAGGTGGACCACCAGGCGGATGAATTCCGCACTCGCCCAGTTGTGCGGCATGTCGCCGACCTTCTTGAATGGCTGACCCCTGAGGGATTGCTCCTCGCGCCAGACCAAGGTTGGCGCGGCATGATTGGCATAGGCGTAGAGCACCTGTGCCGCCTTGGCTCCATTGCCAAGCCACAGCCAGGCATGGGCGTAGAAGGAGCCAAAGTAGTTCCAGATCCCCTTCTCGTCCCAGCCGGTGCCGTAGACCATGCCTTCCCGCTCGGTGGCCTCCAACATGGCCATGTTGCCGGCCACCATCGGATCGCCTCGCTCAAAGATCTGCCCCGGATAAACGGCGTGGCAGAAGGCCCACTGGGCCCGTTGCGGCAGGTCCAATCCGTCCATCCGAGCCGGAAGGTACTTGTTTGCGAAGGAATCCAGTTTCATGTCGCGCTGGGCCGCCCTGCGGAATGCCTCCATGAAGTCGTCGTATTCGCTCTGCCACCGGGCCGCCTCCTCCTTCTTGCCGAGCCACTGCGTCGCAGATACGAAGGCATGGAGGCCGACCAGATTCCAATAGCTGTTTGTATACTCGTGCGGCGTGCCGCCAATGCCACCATCCGGAAACCCCGGGGGCATCAGGCCGTAGTCGAGCTGCGTGCCATTGGTCAGCGTCTCCTGACGCAGGTGCTTGATGTACTGCGCAATCCGAAGCATCCGCGGCCAGACGGATTCAAGCCATGCCTTGTCCTGGGTAAGTTGAGCGTGACGAAACAGTGTCCAAAGGACGATGCCGTTCTCCTTTGTGAAGTTGGCGTTCACCTCGACGCTGCCGTCCGGACGCTTAGAAGTGAACGTCCCCATGAGATCGATGCGGCCGTCAGGCTTCTGGTGGGTCAGTTCTTGGGCGATTCCGCTGCGCGCCTGGTCGCCGGCGCCCAGGATTGCGGCGGATTCGAGGATGAAGGCGCCGTCGACGATCCAGAGACCCCGGTAAACCGTCGGACCCACCTGAAATGCCGGCAGGCCGTTCTTGATCTCCCGCGCCTGCCAAATGTTGCGAATGGCGGAGTCGAACTGCGCCTGGATCGCGGGATCCGGGACGGTCACCCGGCCGTAGGGCAGGGGAAACCTCTCCCAATACTCGATAGCCTGCTCACGGGCCCTCTCGGCTTGTGCGCCGTCCGCCGGCCGAAGGATGATGGACCCTCCGCCGCTCACGAGGACGTAATAGGATGCCGTACCGTGTGCCGGAACCGTAAGTCCCCCCAGTTGCACCGCCCGCAGCGATTTTGACTCTTCGGTGACGCCGTCGAACCTCAGCGAGGATGTTATCGTCTCGTGTTGATTGATGATGATGCGCTGCGCATCGGGCTGGAACGAGAGCGAGCGGACCGTGTCGACGAGCAGACGAGGCCTGAGGATGCGGAAGGAGTCGTTACGGTTGGTCAGTTTGACAAGGATCATGTCGTTCCTCGGCGTTTCGGCGGATGGCGCGACGCCGTTAGGGGCAAGGTTTGTAACAGCGAAGGCCTCCTCCAGAATCTCCAGCCCCTCCGCCGTTCGCAGGGTCTGGACAATTGGCACGCGCGCGGAGAGCAGGCGTTGCGCCTGCTGGCTCGAATTCGGATTGGTCTCGACGCTGATCGCGGTGCCGAACTCTCGATCGGTCTGCCCGTAATGGTAGAGCAAGCGGCCTGCGGAGTCCACGAGCGACTTGCAAGGGTCGTCCGGAAGGCAGATCGCTGTCTGCCATTCCGGAGGTGAGAACCGATAGTCCACGGCGGACGCGGCGTTGAGTGATGGGGCTTCGATGAGCGCAGGAATGATCAGCGCGAATAGAAGGAGCTTATTGGTCGTCATGGGGCGGGAGCCGGAGAATCAGCGCACCGTTCGTCGAATCGGTGATCTGAGGGCTCCGCAAACTCCAACCGAATGGCCCAGTTTATTCAATGCGGCTGGAATGCCGAGATCCTGAATTCTGACGATCTGGCTCTCCGACTCAATCCGTGTAAGAACGCAGCCCGGCTCGCTCCGGACGAATAGACAAGTGTGAGGGTTACCGGCACCGCACGGAATGTGCGCCGCGCGGGCTCACATCCCCGGAAACCCGCCCCGTCCCTTCATGGCTTCCATCTGGCGCATGAGCTTCCTCTGGTTCCCGCCCTTCATCATCCTCATCATCTTCTGCATCGGGTGAAAATGGAGTGATGCAATTGCAGGACAATCACTTATCAAGTCGGCCTTGTTGAGACTTCTCCCCGGCAAGAATGGCTATGATGGCACATCGTGGCACGATACGAAATGCGGCAACGGCCGGTGCCATTCCGGGCACCCGACAAATGCGATAGTACCTGTAGGCTGCGGATCCGTTGAGAATCCTTAGTGTTACGGCGGTCAGTTGGCCTTCGGGCCGGCGCCCGGGAAGTACTCGAAGTGAGTCTAGCCGTTTACGCCAAAGTACAGGACACGCTTTCCGATGACGCTGACCTTGAATCCCGCGGCGCCGCTTTATTGGTCGGGTCGCTCAGATTTCCATCAGCCCAATGCGAGCCACTGACGCAATGCATCATCAACTGCGCGCAAATCGCGAACCGACAAACGGCCGATCGAGCTTCCGAGCCTTTCCCGTCGCAGCGAACTCAGCTTGTCGACCATGATTTCCGATGGCTCGTTGAGGCCGTTGTGTTTGTCCGGAGAGACCGTGATCCGAAAGAGGTGCAATCCCGTCCGATGGGTAGTCAATGGACAAACGGTGACCGACGCATGGTATTCCATGAACGCATCCGCCTGCACGATGACCACTGGGCGGGGTTTCCCAAAATCGCCGGGGACCACCGCTGTAACCAAGTCTCCTCGAATCCAGGTCATTGCGCAGGAAAGTCGCGTTCGACCATATTGTCCCAAGCGGTGTCCGGAGAATCGAGCTTAGTGGCCAATTGCGATTGCTGGCGCGCCTCGGTCTCGTAAGCCGCCTGTTCATCCTCCCGCAGGTAGAATTCCAATGCCTTAATTATAACTCGATTCCTTCCGCAGCCCACGGAGGCAGCCTTGCGTTCAACCTTCCGCTTCAGTTCACGAGGCAAGCGCACACTGGTGGTAACTGACTTTTGCATGGCCCAAAATCAGGCTGTGTTGCAATGTGTTGCAAGTGCAATCTTGCTTCCTGCTCGGGTCGTTATTTCGAAGATACCATCAGTGTATCTATTGTGTGAATAATAATTTAGCGAAAGATACGAGCTCTTGACCCAATCCAGACGCTCTCCGAGGAGGTCACATCCCTGGAAACCCGCCCTTGCCCTTCATGGCCTCCATCTGGCGCATGAGCTTCCTCTGGTTCCCGCCCTTCATCATCCTCATCATCTTCTGCATCTGCTGGAACTGCTTCACCAGCTGGTTCACATCGGAAATCTTGACGCCGGCGCCGTTCGCGATGCGCTGCCGACGGCTCCCGTTCAGCACCTCCGGCTTGCGGCGCTCCTGAACCGTCATGGACCTGATGATCGCCTCGGTGCGCGCCATCTGAAGCTCCGCCTGATCGCCGAGCTGGACTCCGCTCATTCCCGGGAGCATGCCGACAATGCTCTGCATCGAGCCCATCTTCCTGACCTGCTGCATCTGCGCCAGGAAGTCCTCCAGGTTGAAGTCGGCCTTGCGCATCTTCTCGGCCATCCGCTCGGCATCGGCTCCGTCGATCGACTCCTGCGCCTTCTCGACCAGCGAGACCACGTCGCCCATGCCCAGGATGCGCGACGCGAGCCGCTCGGGGTAGAAGGCGTCGAAGTCCTCGGTCTTTTCGCCGGTCCCGACAAACTTGATCGGGGTCCCCGTTATGGCCTTCATGGAGAGGGCCGCGCCTCCCCGGGCGTCGCCGTCAAGCTTCGTCAGAAGGAGGCCGGTGAGCTGGAGCGCGTCGTGAAAGGCCTTGGCTACGTTGACGGCCTCTTGGCCCAGGGCGCCGTCCGCCACGAGGAGCACCTCGTCGGGCCGGACGGCGTCCCCGAGGCGCCTGACCTCGTCGATGAGCCCCTCGTCGATCTGCAGCCGGCCGGCGGTGTCGAGAAGGATGGCGTCCGCGCCCGCTGCGGCGGCCGCGTCGAGGCCCGCCCGGCCGATCGCCGGGACGTCCTTGGACGCCCGGTCGGCATAGAATCCAAGGCCCTCCTGGCGCGAGAGGATCTCGAGCTGGTCGATCGCGGCGGGCCGGTACACGTCGCAGGCGACGGCAAAGGGCCGGTACCCGCGCTTCTTCAGGAGCCGGCCGAGCTTCGCCGCCGAGGTGGTCTTGCCGGAGCCGTGCAGGCCCACCAGCATGACCTTCAGAGGGCGAGCCGCGCTCAGCGCCGTCGCGCCCTCGCCGAGCAGTCGCACGAGTTCGTCGTGGATGATCTTGACGATCTGCTGGCCGGGAGTGACGCCCTTGAGCACCTCCTGGCCCGCGCACTGGGCCTGCACGCGTTCCACGAATTCGCGGGCGACCCTGAAGTGGACGTCGGCCGAGAGGAGCGCGGTGCGCACCTCTCCCAGCGCCGCGGCCATGTTCTCCTCGGAAAGCCTGCCGACCCCGCGCAGGTTTCGCAGCGCCGAGGAGAGCTTCTCTGTCAGGGATTCAAACATCCGGACCCACCGGATGGATCATCGCCAGCCCCGACGCAACTATCATCCGGGCGCCGATTCAATTGCCTTATCGTGAATCTGCCGGCAACATTCAGGCCGAGTATGTTGCCTGCATGCAGTCCACGGACGCCGGCCCGCGAAGGACGCGGCGCGGCCGCCTCATTTGCGGCGGGCACTTCGGGAGGCAACCCCCAGCCAGGGCGCGCGCTGTAGCGCCGGTCCCTCGGCATGAAGGTGCGATGAATCCCCCCGACGAGCGCGTGCTGCGGTCGAAGTACGCCTGGAGCCTGATTCCCGCGCAGGCGCGGCCGAAGCGCGACGCCGCGCTCCGGGTGCTCGATTACAACGAGATCTACGCCAACTACGACGAGCGGACGGTTAGGGAGCAGGCGAGCCGCTGTATCCAATGCCCTGATGCACTATGCGCCAAGGCCTGCCCGCTGTCGAACCGCATCCCCGAGTGGCTGGCGCTCGCCGCCGAGGGTCGGTTCGCGGAGGCCTCGCGGGTGTCGCGCGACACGAGCAACATGCCGGAGATATGCTCGCGGGTCTGCCCGCAGGAGCGCCTCTGCGAGGGCGCCTGCATCCTGAACAGCCGCACCGACCCGGTGTCGATCGGCGCCATCGAGTGCTTCATCAACGAGTACGCATTCGACCACAGCCCGGAGGAGATCATCGCCGCTGCGCCCAACGGGCTGCGCGCGGCGGTCATCGGCTCCGGGCCGGCCGGCATGGCCTGCTCGGACGAGCTGTCCAAGCTCGGCTACAGGGTCACCGTCTTCGAGTCGATGGCCCTGCCGGGCGGGCTCCTGGTAAACGGGATACCCTCGTTCAAGCTCGAGAAGGCGGTGGTTGCCCGCCGGCTCGACGTGCTGGCCAGGCGGGGGGTGGAGCTGAGGCTGGGAGTCACCGTGGGGAGGGACGTGCCGCTAGAGGAGGTTGTCCGAGGCCACGATGCCGTGTTTCTCGGCCACGGGGCGCAGAAGGCCAAGGAGGCAGGGATCGCCGGCGAGGACCTGCCGGGCGTTGAGCAGGCCTTGCCCTTCCTGATACAGAAGAACGCGGGCCCCGGCGTGGTGACCGCGCGCGACATAGATGTGCGCGGCCGCAGGGTCGCCGTGCTGGGCGGAGGGGACACGGCGATGGACTGCCTGCGGACGGCCCTACGCGCCGGCGCGGAGTCCGCCGCGTGCATCTACCGCCGCGACCTCCTCAACATGCCGGGAAGCAGGAAGGAGTACCACAATGCCCTGGAGGAGGGCGCAACCTTCCAGTTCCTCACGAACCCGGTCGAGATCCTCGCCGGCAATGGCGGCGCGGTGGACCGCGTCCGCTGCGTGCGCATGGAGCTGGGCGCGCCGGACGCATCCGGCCGGCGCAAGCCGCATCCGGTCCAAGGCTCCGAATTCACGGTTGCTGCGGACCTGGTCATCATCGCCTTCGGGTTCGACCCGGTCGCCTTCCCCGACGACAGCGGTTTCTCTAGGATAAGGCTGAATGAGTGGGGAGGCATCGTTGTCGACAAGGACCAGATGACGACGTTTCCCAAGGTCTACGCCGGCGGCGACTCGGTGCGGGGGCCCAGCCTCGTCGTGCATGCCGTTCGCGACGGGCGCAGGGCCGCGGCGGCGATCCACCGCAAGATCGGACCGGGGAGGGTCGAAGGGGGGGCATAGGCTCGCCCGGGCAGGCGCGGCGCCATTCCTGCCTTCGGCCACGCCGGATTATCCCAGCGCTTTCTTCCCGCGACCGTCGGGCTCGCCGGGCCGGCCTGGCGGCGGCGCGCGCGAGAACCCTCGAGCGCGCCGCCGCAGGGACTCCCTCCCGGGCGCCGCACTATGGAACCTCGTAGACCTCTGCCAGGCCCACTCCGGTCGCGCCGCTCACGCCGCTAAGCTCGGCGGTGTAGGCACCCGGCGGCAGCGTGACAAGGATTGCCGCGTCCGCGGAGCCGCTCGGCAGGGCGAAGGCCCCGACCTGGGCAAACGCCTGCGTGAGGCTCGGCCCGCCGCCCCAGGTGCTGTTCACCTGGAGGGCGTTGTTGCCGGAATCATAAAGGACCAGCTGCGGGGCGGCCAGCGATCCCGCGACCCCGAACTGGCTCAGGGTCGGGCCGACGCCGCGGATCACGACCTGAACGGGCGTGTTCCCGGAGATCACGAAGCCGGCGATCAGGATGTTGCTTCCGGTCCCGACCGAGGCGCGCGCCGAGATGTTGATCAGGCGGGCGGTTGGGGTGCCGGCGTCGGCGTCATAGATTTCGGCGAGGCCGACGCCCGTGGTGCTCGACATTCCGCTCAATTGGGAGGTGTAGGCGCCCGCTGTTGTGGCCCGGAGCAGCGCCGCGTCCGCGGAGCCGCTCGGCAGGGCGAAGGCCCCGACCTGCGCGAACGCCTGTGACAGCGCCGTCCCGCCGCCCCAGGTGCTGTTGGTGGCGAGCGTGGTCCCTGCGGAGCTGATCAGGGACAGGTTCGGCTGGGAAAGGGGCTGGCTCACACCGAACTGGCCGAGCGTGGGTCCGACGCCGCGCAGCAGGATCTGCTTGGATCCCGTGCCGTTGATCACGAAGCCGGCGATCAGGATGTTGCCGCCCGTGCCGACCGTCGACCGCGCCGACAGGTTCACGATCCGGCTCGGGCTCGCGGGCGCTGACTGAACGACCACTCCCCCCGTGCCCGTGAGTACGAACGTGTCGCCGCCCAGGGTGACCCCGTCGAGGCGCGCCGAGGTCCCGGAGTTGTTGCTGGTCCAGGTGACTCCCTGGTCCGACGAGGTCAGGACGGTCCCCGTGAACCCGACGGCCACAAAGACCCCGTCGCCGTAGCCGACATGGACGAGCACAGTGGAGGTGGGGGACGCCTGCTGCAGCCAGAGGGCGCCGTCCGGCGATGTGAAGATGCCCCCGTTGCTTCCCACGGCCACGAATCCGCGGTCGCCGTAGGCGATGCCGTAGAGATCGTCGGTCGAGCCAGGGTTCTGGACGGTCCACGTCGAGGCGTCCGGCGAGCTCACCACCGTGCCGCCGAGCCCCACGGCGACGAAGCGGCCGTTGCCGTACGCGACCGCGTTGAGGTTCTGCTGCGCGCCGGTCGTGGCGGGCTTCCAGACGGAGGCCGTCAGGTCCGAGGTGATGCAGACGCCGCCGTATCCGACCGCGACCAGCGTCCCGCTGCCCGCGGTGACCCCGGTGAGGAGGGCGGTCGCGCCGGACGCCTGCAGCGTGCCGTCGTACGTGCCGCTGGCATAGGTGACCACGGCTCCCCCGTTGCCGACGGCGACCAGCATGTTCTTGCCCGGGACGTTGGCGACGCAGTTGAGCTCGCCCCAGGTCTGCCCGGGCGCGCCGTTGCTTGCGGACGCGGTCCAGTTGACGCCGTCGGGCGAGTAATAGGCGGTCCCGTCGAGGCAGACCGTCAGGAAATCGCTCCCGTCGTACGCCACGGCGACCTGGGAGGTCCCGGAGGGCAGCGGGTACGACGACGTCCAGGCGCTGAAGGGATACGTGGGGTCGTGGGTGAATGTCGCCGTGAGGGAGGCCGCCGCGACCGTTGTCCCGACGCTGTTTGTGGCGGCGACGGAGTACAGGCCCTGGTCCGAAAGCTGGATCGCCCGTGTAGTGTAGGTCGCCGACGTCGCGCCGGTGATCGGCGCGCCGTTAAAGCTCCATTGGTAGGTGAGTGCCGTCGCGCTGCTGGCGGCGACCGAGAACGTGACGGGGTTTCCGACACCGGTCGACTGGGTGAGGGGAGGGGTCCCGATCGTCGGGGCCCCGCTGGCCACGCCCTTGCGTATGCGATTGTTGTTGGTGTCGGCGACGTAGACGTTGCCCGCGGCGTCGACGGCGATGCCCTGCTCGTAGCCGAATCGGGCGGCGGCGCCGGTTCCGTCTGAGAACCCGTAGCTGTACGCGGAACCCGCGAGCGTGGCGACGACCCCTTTTGCGGTGACGCCGCGGATCGTGCAGTTATCTCTGTCGGCCACGAAGACGTCGCCGGCGGCGTCGACGGCCACTCCGGTCGGGTAGTAGAATCGCGCGCTCGCCCCGGTGCCGTCGGCGCTGCCGCTGAGACCGGCGCTGCCCGCGATCGTTGTCACGATGCCCGATGGGGTTATCATGCGGATCGTTTGGTTTAACGTGTCCGCGACGTAGACATTGCCGGCCGGGTCGACGGCCGTCCCCTGTGGCGAGTTGAAGCTGGCGCCTTGGCCCGCGCCGTCCGAGGATCCCGACAAGCCGGGCGAGCCGGCGAGGGTCGAGACCGCGCCGGCGGGCGTGACCTTCCGGATCGTGTCGTTGCCCATGTCACCCACGTAGAGGTTGCCTGAGCTGTCGACCGCCAGGCCGAATGGCCCGTTGAAGCGCGCGCTGGGTCCGGTGCCATCGCCGCTGCCCTGGACGCCGGGCGAGCCCGCCAGCGTCGTGACCACACCCGCCGGGGTGATCTTGCGGATGGTGTCGTTCAGGAAGTCGGCGACGTAGACGTTGCCCGCGGCGTCCACGGCGACGCCCTCGGGCCGGTTGAAGCTTGCACCGGGGCCCGTGCCGTCGGAGCTGCCCTGGACGCCGGGCGAGCCCGCCAGCGTCGTGACCACGCCGACCGGCGTGACCTTGCGTATGGTGCCGTTTTGCGTGTCCGCGACGTAGACGTTTCCCGAGGCGTCGACGGCCACGCCCACGGGGTAGCTGAAGCTTGCGCCGGAGCCTGTGCCGTCGGCGCTGCCGTTTCCGCCGCCCGCCAGCGTCGAGATCAGGAGGCTTTGGGCCCGCGCCGAGTTGCCGAGCGCGAGAAGGGCGCCGCAGGCGAGGAGTTGCCGGAGGAGGTTTGACAGGGAACTTTGGGTTTTCATTTTTCGGACTCGACCGGCCTTCGCGGCCGAGGGCGGGGCGATGCTCGTCGTTGTTTCTTGAAACTTCTGGTTCTGGACTTCGGGCGACGGCGCGCGGGGCGCGGCGTGCTGCTCACCCGGTACGACAAGCGACCGCGCCGAACCCGCTATTCCACGGGGGACCCGGGCTCCCCGGCGCGCCGCATGCGCTCGCAGCGCCCGGCCGCGGCCCGGGCATGGTGAAGGACTGCTTGCCCCCTTGGGCAAACTCGTGTTTCCATTCAAGCGCCTGTTCCCGGGCGCCCTGTCCCAATGGATGAACGTCACCGTCCTCCCATCGCTTCCCACTCGCCACCCACCCCCCCGCCCGCTCGGAGGCGGGCGCGGCCCCCTTTACCGCCGACCCTAGCCGGGCCAGGCACCTGCCAACCATGCATGCCCAAGACGGAAAGACGATGAACCCTGTCCTTCCACTGGCATTGCAAATCAATAATTTGCAACGCATTAAAAATGACTATTTGATAACTCAGCGTGCCATTTTTATGGCCTAGAAAGAAAGAGGGGAGTCCCGAAGGACTCCCCATGAGGGCTTCGCTTAGTCCTCGTGCAACAGGAGCAGGGAGAGAACCGGCCTCGGGTCGTCCCCTGGGCCGCAGTTGAGTTTGAAGTCGTAGCAGTTCACCCCGACGATACACTTGAAGTAGAGCGTGTCCCCGCTCTGCCTTCCGATGCACCGCTTGGCCATGCAGCTCAGGTCGTGCAGGATCCTCGCGATGTCGCCGCAGCTGCAGTTTTCCAGGGCGTCCTGAATCACCGCCCACGCGCCCGCCGTGCACGCGACGGGCATCTTCCAGTGGGTCCGAATGACTTCGAAGTCGCTGAGGTCCACGAGCACCCCGTCGAGCAAGGCCTGCTCCCTACTGTAGGAGTAGATGACGTCCCCGAACACGGAATCGCTATCGCTTTGGATTTCACTTTTCATTTGTATGAACCGCACGGGGTAACCGGGAGCGGCTCGGAATGAACCGTTGTACCCGTTACGCCGTATGGCGGTTTAGCCACAGCGGGGTCAGTCAAGGTCTTCCGCAGCGCCGAGGCAGGGCGGCAGCCCAACGAGGGGGAAGCGAAGGGCGTTGGCCGCAGGTGGAGACGCCAAAGGCGTACTACCGTGACGGATACCCCGCTACAATCGGCAAACCGGCTGGCAGTAACTACATCCTTCTTCTGGGGCGAGCCGAGAGGCGAGATACGGATTGAACCCCGGCCGGGACGCGGACTAAGATTTCTCCATCATGAAGCGGACCGGCCGGATATAGAGGGTCACGTCCCGCAAGCTCGAGGGCACAGGGACATTTTTCAACCAGGGGAGGCTCCAGAAGGAGGAGGGCGCCGAGGCCCACATGGTGGGAACCGCTTTCGCCGGGCACGTTCTCAAGGTTCCAGCCCCCGGAACGGAGGTGGAGATGGACGGCGAGCTGGCGGTCTGGAAGGGCCGCCCCCTGTTTCGGTTCAAAACCATGAAGGACGCTAAGATGGGCACGCGGATCTAGCCGTGCGAAAGAGAGTATTGCTTCGCTACGACCGTCCGCGCCTGGCTGCCCACACCATGGCGTTCGAGCCCGCGCTAACGGCCCCGCACAGCTCAGCCGTCTTGAGGCCAAGCGGGGCGGCCTTGTCCGTTGGGACCGCCTGTGGGACGACCTGTGGGACTCCATCTGCCTCTGCCGCTATTACAGGCGCGACGTCTGGGATCTGATCTCCGTGGGGGCCTTCCCCCGCCACCCAAGGCGGGCCATACTACGGCCAAACCAAATCACTGTCTTGACCAAGCTCTCCCATTCAGCTTCACCGCAGCCTCGCGCGCGCGCGTATTGCGCCGCGTACTGTTCGGAGAACCTTGGTTTGCTGAAAAGGGCCCCGCGTTACCCAACTGTCGGAAGCGACCAAAGCCGTTCGCGGTCGTTCGCCACGGGCCTCGCGTGCGCGCGTACATGCTGCGAAATACCCCCGCTGACACGCCGTCGGCCGCTCGAGCTCCTCCGAATACCTGCCCGTTAGTAGGCGCGGTCCTAGACTCGACGGCCAGCCCTTCAGCGTTCATGTTATCAGTGGCCGCAGCGATTGCTGGCGTGCTCCTGCTATCGCGTGCCTATGACCTTGCCGCGGCCCTGCATGCAGCATCTAATGCTCTGGCAGGCTCCTTGATTCCATTGGCACAAGCAACATATTCAGCGGCGACATCAATTGAATCAATTTCTTGATACGAGGCGAACTAGGCCAGCGTTTCGGCACCTTAACCAGCGGGCTTTTCATCTATAGGAATTTGCTTCCCCAATTTTCCTAGGGCTGTAAAGGATACCTTCATCGAGCAGAACGCTCCCGCCAACGAATATGGTCGAGCCCTATATGCCGTTTCTCGCTCCATCCTCCGAAAGGGGGCTGAATCCGTAGGACCCGGCCCTCCCAGCAAATGACACGTAAAACACCTTGGACCCGCCACTGGGCCGTGTCGATCCCGGCCGTCGCGGTCCTCATTTATTATGCCTGGTTGGTCGCTCCGGGTGGAGGTCTGTTCGCAACCTTTAAAGGCAACGGGAGTTACTACAATCTTTTAATCAGTGGCTTTCGCACAGGTCATCTCAGCCTAGCCGTAAAGGTGCCGCCTGCGGTCCTAGCTCTCAAAGACCCGTACGACCCTGCGCAAAATGTGCCGTTCGGATTGCACGACGCTAGCTATTACAAAGGTAAGTATTACCTTTACTTTGGACCAGGACCGGCGGTTGCGCTCTATTGGCCATTCACAGCCCTCACCGGTCGTTATCTCGAAGATCGGCAGGCGCTTTTTGTTTTCTCTAGTGTGGCCTTTCTTGCGGGTGTCCTGCTGCTGGTAGCGATAAAGCGACATTGTTTTCCCACCTTGAGCACCCTGAAGGAATTAGGCGGGGTGTTGGCAATCGGACTAACAAACCTAGTCCCGGTCCTTCTCCGCCGGGAGGAAATCCACGAAACAGCGATCGCGTCGGCCAATGCCTTCTTTATGCTGGCGCTACTCTTTCTGTTCGTAGCACTTCACTCGAGGCGCGGGGCCCTTTGGCTTTCCCTGGCTAGTCTTTCTTTTGGTTTCGCAATCGCCTCACGGCCGACTTACGTGCTTGGAACTCCGCTGCTGTTCGTCCCCCTGTGGAGCGCGCATAACCAGCGAATAGACGTGGATTGGTCGGGTGCGGCCAGATGGGTAGGCCTCGCCGCGGCAGCCCTAATTCCACTCGGTGTGGTGGTTGGTTTCGTTCTCATCTACAATGCCCTCCGTTTCGACAATCCATTTGAGTTCGGATACAGATTTGCCTTCTCGGGATCATACGAATCGAAGCTCAACCATTTTCAATTGGCCTATGTCTGGTATAACTGCCGAGTGTACCTCTTGGCGCCGTCGCATTTCAGCACCTATTTCCCGTTCGTCCGTGTGCCATCGATGCCGCCAGCCCCGAAGGGCTATCTTGGAGTCGATGATCCCTATGGGATCATCCCCAATATTCCCTTCGTCTTGCTGGCCTTGGCGTCGCCGTTCGGCTGGACTAATCGTCCAAAACTAAGGGTCTTCTTGATTGGCCTGGCGGTATCATCCGCAGGGGTGGCCGCCGGCCTCTTTTCGTTTCTCGCCGCCTCGAATCGGTACATGGTCGACTTTCTTCCGGGCTTTGTCGTCCTGGCCGTCGTCGGCTTTTGGTCTCTCCCCGAGCGGAGACACTGCATTTATTCGGCCTTGTCCGCCGCCGCCTGGCTCGCGCTCTTCTGGTCGGTGTTCTTCAACATCTTTGCCGCCTTTGGACACAATGAGTACCTCCGCATTGGCAATCCGGCGATCTTTCGGCGCCTGGTGCATTTTTTCGATTATCCCCGCTTCCTGGTCGATCGGGCGACGGGGCGTTCTTACGGCCCGCTGGAATTGACGGTGCGATTTCGGAAAAGCGAGGCGGGGCTGACCGAGCCGCTGGTGGTGACAGGGACAAGCTTTCTTTCGGACTATCTCTACGTCCATCACCTCGGCGAAGGGGTGCTGCGCATTGGCTTTGAACACACGGGCTATGACGGTCCGGTCTCTGAAGCCATACCAGTCGATTTTTCTCTGCCTCATCGCATTACGGTTGACATGCCGCCCTTATACCCGCCGGTGGGCGATCCCTATTTTGACGCCGTTCCGGCCCGACGAGTCGACACGTTCGCGGAGCATTTGAAGGTCGCATTCGATGATCGTCCAATTATTGACGCTGCCGAGCAATTCTACCCGGCCCTTCGTTCGCGCCCCAACATCGGAGTTGCTGGACCTAACCAGTCGGCTTTCGGCCGAAGGTTTACCGGCGAGATCATGAACGCCCGGACCCTGCCCAAAGACTGGAATACTCTGAGCCCGGTGCAGGTGGGCCCGTTGGTAATAACCTTGGTCTTTCCGAACGACCGCACCGGAACGTGCGAGCCTTTGGTTTCAAGCGGGTTTGCCGGTCGGGGGGATGTCCTTAAGGTGACTTATCCAGATTCGTGGCACGCCATTTTCACCTTGGATCACTGGGGTTACGGCGGGCCCTCAAGCGATGCGGTGCCGATCAAGCCGGGCACTCTGCAAACGCTGGAAGTGCGATTCGGCTCGTTCTACCCGGAGACGGAGCGTCCCCCGGAGGCCTCGCCTGATTCGTGGACGAAGGCTGCGTCAAGGCTGGAGGTATCCTTGGATGGAAAGTTGGTCTTCGATGCCCCAGCAACATTTTACGAAGCTCCCGGAGAAACGGTGGCCGTTGGCCGAAACGCCATTGGCGCGAGCGGATGCGTTGCTACCTTTGGCGGGCGTATCCTGACGGTGCGTCGGGGTTCGGCTCGCTAATCGTTCGGAGCTTCAACCTTTCGCTGATCCGCGCTCGAGCGACATATTTTGCAGCCCGAATAGTATTGGGCGATCGTCGCTGGGCTGCGGCTATTTTAGCGATCGTTTATCTGACGTGCCTAGGGATCCTCGCATTCGCTTATGATTCGGATCTCTACATGTCATGGATGACTGTGCCTTGGGTCCCCGTGGCTTTCCTTGCGGTTTATCGCAACGCGATTAAACCTCGATGGTCGTCGACCCTCATCCTGGCCGTGGGATTGTGTTGGTGAGGGCATTCTCCGATCGCGCTTTGGACGACCGCTGCCGTTTTATCGATTCAGGTCGCCGGACTCGCTTGGACTTGGCCTTCCCGGGATGCCCTGATCACGCTTGTAGTTGGGGGACTCTTCTTTCTTGCGATCGCCGCATATCCGTTGGCTTCAGTGCTCTTGTATCCGCCCGAACCTGGTGTCAATACGGCTGAGTTTTAGCAGGCGAGAGCTGACGTCATAGCATGTCTTGTGCGGCGAGCGTTTCCGGCAGATTTGCTGCCAACAAGCCGGAAGGGACTCGCGTTGGGCGATTTTCAGCTGGGATATACACTTTGGCTAATCTTTCTGACCTCGGTATCTTGTTCCCGAAGCCGCCTAGATTGGATAGGAAAGGCTGTTCTATTTGTGGCCGCAGCAATCATACTTTTACTCACCCCCCTTCCAGGTTGGTATGATGGACTGTGGGCATTGGTTCCATCTTTTGTTCGGAACGTAACCGGTAATTGGGCAATGAATCGACTGTATGTCGTGCTCGCCTCGGCGATTGCTGTCGCAGGTGCAATACTAATGCGTTCTTCGTCGGCAAGAGCCTATCAGCTTGCTCTCATTTCGCTTATACTTGGCGCGGGATGGAGCTTCCTTGAGGCGAGTAAGCTCTCACAAATCGTACCGGGTCAGCTAAGCGGATCTGAAACGGCGATCGACATAATGCTTTCGGAAAACGTGCTGGTCACGCGGTTCGCCTATCTTAATTCCCCAAACGTTCCGGCA
The DNA here is from genome assembly GCA_964496645.1 of uncultured Opitutaceae bacterium. Classification (GTDB taxonomy): domain Bacteria; phylum Verrucomicrobiota; class Verrucomicrobiia; order Opitutales; family Opitutaceae; genus Palsa-1447. Next base: position 1,488 of record CAZCAJ010000026.1, on the reverse strand, counting down.
AGGTTTAGTCATGGCGTCGTTGCACCCGAACTCGAATACCGGCTTCTTAGCCACGATACCTACGCAACGATACAAGAAGGGAAGAGCGCTGCAGCTAGAGCCGGTCATACCGTTGAGTCCTATGATTTCGAGCGCGCCATCGGGAGCTTCCTTGGCTCGAGATCCCGCAGCCTCTAGTGTTGAGCCCAAGAAGACGTTATATGCTTTGCTTTGAGGCTACGCCGGACGCCACTCCAGTAACCGGGACTCTTCAACTTAAGGGGTCAAGCTTGTTCCGAGAATATCAGTTGCCAGCCTCCGGCGGGGATCGAGCATTTGGACTCGGGGCGAGTCACTTTCCGAACCTGCCGACTTGGACATCGGCACCAGGGGGTGAGACTATACAAATGCGTTTTATTCCCCAAGGGATCACCGTCGCTCGGTCGGATCACTTTGTCCGGGTGCGCCTCGAGGAATACGACCAAAGGCAGCTACCGGTTCAGGTTCACGAGTGGATGCCTTACCGAGCTCAAGTCCGAGCAGATGAAGCGTGTTGGTTTGAGACTCCGAGAGAATTTAAAATTGGATACGTCGCATCGGTAAAAGGTGTACCAACTGGGCTCGGGAGGTCGCCGGAAGGGCTTGTGATGATATCTGTCCCCAAGGGTGAATCGACTGTGGAGCTGCGTTGTGTCGCGCCGCTTGGGCTTCAACTGCTCTTCTGGCTCTCCGCACTGGCGATTTTCGCAGCTTTCGTAGTCGGATTAGCTTTGGCCACTCGAACCTCAAATAAGGCTGTAACTTTGGTATCTCTTGTGGTTGCCGAGGATCCGACCGGCGGACCCAGTATCGACGGTCGCGGATGCCTTCGACGTCAACTCCTGTTGAATTATTCCGCTAGACGCCGAACTGCTGGGCGAGACCGATGGTGCCCTTCGGTAGCTTGTTTAGAGGCAACTCGTGTTGAATTCCTTTCAGTTTTGGCGCCGCTTAGTGTATTTGTATCATCCGGGCAGCACTTTCCCGGCATGGAATCATGGGTACCCATTCAATGTAATGCGGTTAGCCTATTTTCGAGCGGGCCACTAGACCTTGCCAAAGCAATATCCGTAGGCATCCAACGTTGATTGAGATGCACCCCGCACGGTTAAGGGATGCTTACGTGAATCCATGTGGATTGTGCGGTTGCATCGTCAAACTTGATCTGTAACTCATTCCGCCTGAGAAAAGTGGCCTGTGATGTAGATAGCCAAGACGTGTTCGATACTAGTTCCATTGCGGCACGGTGATTTTTGCTGCGGTTCCAATGAGTTACAATCCGCGCGAGCTCAAAATGTGATCTGGAGAACTTATGCCCACGCAAACTTTCACGTCCAGTGGTTCCTTTACACCAGCTTCCGGCGTTACGGCAGTGAACGTCCTCGTTGTAGCGGGCGGCGGGGCGGGTGGCGGTGGGTGTGCTAACTACCAGATCGTAGACACGAACTAAACGGGGAAATGGGTAACACT
>CAZCAJ010000025.1:0-51204 GCA_964496645.1 uncultured Opitutaceae bacterium | reverse complement strand
TCGGCCTGCGCAGCTACGGGCAGAAGGACCCCCTGGTCGAGTACAAGAGCGAGGCGTACCGATTCTTCGAGGAGCTGATGACGAACGTGCGCCTGCAGATCTGCACGGGGCTCTTCCGCAGCGCGTCGAACCTGTCGACCTTCGAGAACATGCTTGCGATCCTCGCGCGCAGCGTGCGAACCCAGGGGCCGGAGACGGCCCCCGCGCCGCCGCGGGCGCCGGCGCCGCCCAACGGGGCGGCAGTCCCTGCCCCGGAGCCGGACGAGCCGGAGCTGCGGCTTCCCAAGGTGACGATCCGGCGCGACACGCCCAAGGTCGGGCGCAACGACCCGTGCCCCTGCGGGAGCGGCAAGAAGTACAAGCACTGCCACGGCGCCTGAGGGATCATCCGTGAGCCCGGACCCCTACGACGTCGTCCCGACCTTCTGGGACCGCCACCGCGAGTGGATCGCGCCGGTCGTGGTGCCCGTTCTGGCCGTGTTCCTTCTGGTCGCATCGTTTCCGCCGCACCACTCGCCCGAGGCCGCATACGCATGCCTCGCGCCGGGCGTCTTCTGGGCGTACCTGGGCCCCCGCCTACGGGTCTACGCGTGGACGATGTTCGCGGCCCAGGCGGTCGCCTGGACGATCAACCTTTGGTGGCTGCATCCGGTCACGTGGGTCGGCCTGTTCGTCCTGGGGCCCCTTGTCGGCGTCTGGACGGGCTCGTGGTATCTTGCGGCGTGGTGGGCGATGCCGAGGATGGTAGGGCGGCCGACGCCGGTGCGGCTGGTCGCGATGCTCGGCCTCGCCGGCACCTGGGTGCTCATCGAGTGGACGCGGACATGGCTCTTCGGCGGGTTCCCGTGGATGCCGCTTGCGGCGACCCAGTGCGAGGTCAAGACGACGAGCATGATCCAGGTGGCCGCCTTCACCGGGGCCGCGGGGGTGTCTTTCGTCGTGGTCGCCGCGAACATCGGGCTCGCAGCCTTCGCGCACCGGCTCTTCCGCGAGGGCGAGGTCGGCCTGCGCAGGCGCAGCCCGGAGTTCCTGCTGGCCCTGTTCCTGTTCCTCGCGTGCCTCTCGATCCATGTCCAGGAGTCCGTGAACCGGTCGCGGTACTCGGTTCCCTTCGCCCGGGTGGCGTTCGTCCAGCCGGACATCCCGGCCACGGTCAAGTGGGACCCTGCGAAGGAGCCCGAGATCATGCGGACGCTCTGGTCGACGACCCTTACCGCGGGAGCGCTGGGCCCGGACCTCATCCTCTGGCCCGAGTCCACGACCCCGTTCCCCCTGAACGACGACGCCTCGATGAGAAGGTTCGTCGAGCAGCTGTCGGCCCGCGCAAAGGCGCCCATGCTCATCGGGGCTGATGCCGTCGAGCGGCCCGACCCGAGGCACGTGGCCGCCTACAACGCAGCGTTTGTCGTCGACCCCGCCCTCGGGGTCCAGAGGGCCTACTACGCGAAGCGCAGGCTCGTCCAGTTCGGCGAGTACATTCCGCTCCGGCCCGTGTTCGGCTGGATTGGAAAGTTCGTGCCGCTCGGCGACGACTTCTCGGCGGGCACGGATCCGTCGCCACTCGTCGTCACCCTAGCCCAGGGCGCGGCCGCGTTCGGGGTCCTCATCTGCTACGAGGACGTCTTCCCGGAGCTCGGGCGCGACGAGGTGCTCTCCGGCGCCGACGCCCTCGTGGTGGTGACAAACGACGCGTGGTACGGCGAGGGCGCTGCCGCCTACCAGCACGCTGCCCATTCGATGCTCCTCGCTGTCGAGACCCGACGCCCAGTGCTCCGATGCGGCAATGCCGGCTGGAGCGGCTGGATCGACGAATTCGGCACCGTCCGGAGGGTGATGGAGGACGACGCGGGGAGCGTGTACTTCCGCGGCGCCGCGACGGCCGACGTGACGCGCGACCGGCGCTGGGTGGGGCGCGACAGCTTCTACGTCGAGCACGGCGACTGGTTTGTGGCCGCCTGCGCCTGTCTGGCGTTCATGGGCACGGCGCTCCTCGGCGTGCCGGGCGCCCCGCCCCCGGCGCCCGGGAAGGAGAGGCAATGAGCGCGGCGACAATAGCGCTGGTGGGGGACTACTCCGAGCGGCACACGGCGCACCGCGCGATCCCGAAGGCGCTCGAGATGGCGCGCGACCGGCTGGGCGCGGACGTCCGCTGGGAGTGGGTCGCGACGCGGCGCATCGGCGACGCCGACCGCGACCTGGCGGGGTTCGCCGCGGTCTGGCTGGTCCCCGCTAGCCCCTACGAGAATACGCCGGGGGCCATCGACGCCGTCCGCTGGGCGCGCGCCGGAGGACGGCCCTTCCTCGGCACCTGCGGCGGCTTCCAGCATGCGCTCCTGGAGTTTGGCCGGCATGTCGCCGGTATCGCCGGCGCCGACCACGCGGAGACGAACCCGGATGGTCCCGAGCTCGTGGTGGCGCGGCTCAGCTGTTCGCTCGTCGAGAAGTCGGGCACGGTCCATTTCGCCGAGGGAAGCCTGCTGCGCTCGGCGTACGGGCGGGCGAGCGCGACGGAGGGATACCGGTGCAACTACGGCTTCAACCCCGCGTACAGGCCCGCGTTCGAGGCCGCGGGACTCCGATTCACGGCGTGGGACGACTCGGGCGACATCCGCGGGGCGGAGCTCCCCGGGCACCCGTTCTTCGTCGGGGTGCTTTACCAGCCAGAGCGCGCCGCGCTCAGGGGCGAGGTGCCGCCCCCGGTCCTGGCCCTGGTGAATGCCTCGGCGGCTCGGGCGTGAGCCCGCGGCGCCCCGTCTTTGGCGGGGGAGCGCGCCCGGGAGAAGGCCGGACCTGACGCGGGAGTCGTGCCCCGTTGCCCGGGCCGTTTCAGCGCCCCGGCGGGTCCGCGGACTCCGCCGGCGTCCCGAGCACGACCAGGGCGACCCCCGCTAGGACGATGGCGCATGCCAGGTAGAATATCGCGCGCGGGGCCTCGCCGAACAGCAGGTAGGCCGCGGCGCCGGCGAAGAGGAACTGGCTCGAGTTGCACAGGCTGACGATCTGGCCCCGGATCCTGCGCATGGCCGCGTTGAGCAGCGAGTGTCCGCAGACGGTCGGAATCGCCGCCAGGCCGACCATGATCGCCCATTCGCGCGCCGATCCGGCCTCGAAGCCGCGGATCCAGGGCAGCGCCACGACGAGGCAGACGACGGCGGCCTGGCCGTACACGGGGATCACGTAGAGCCACACCGACGGGAAGTCGCGGTTGCGCCGGCCAAGGGCCAGATAGAGCGCGAAAAGCAGCATAGACACGAGACACACCGCGTCGCCCGCTAGGCTGCCGCCGCCCCCCGCCGCGTCCTTGGCCGACAACAGCAGGAGGCCGAGGACGGCGAGGGCGGTGCCCGCGACCTCCGCCCGGTTGATGCGCTCGCTCGCGATCCAGACGAGGAAGAAGGGCAGGGCTACCGGGACAAGGTTCACGATCAGGGTCGACTGCGCGACCGCGGTCATCCGCGCCCCCAGGGTCCACGTCATCATGTGTACCGCCAGCACGAGCGCGGGAAGCCGGGTGCGGCGCAGGTGGTCCCGGGTGAAGGCGGCCCCGTGCCTGCGCAGCTCGGCGCAGAGCACGGGCGCCAGGAACAGGGAGGCGAGCAGCAGGCGCATGGCCGTAAGGACGAAGGGGTCCGTGGAACTCAGCCTAATCAGCACGGCCGATGTCGAGCATGCCAGGACGCCTAGAAAGAGCAGCAGGTACCTCGCGAACATCGGCGCAGACGCTGGCAGACCGGGGAAGGGGATGGCAACCGAACGTTGTCGGGGCCGGCTGCGATGTTGCTTGAGAAGCGGCGATTGTGCAGTTCCATTTGAGGCAGCCCCAATGAAGAGACTCGCCTGCATCCTTTTGTGCGCGGCAGCCGCGTACCGCGCCTCCGCCGGAGGCTACCAGAACTTCGGCGTCGCGATCTACATCCCCGTCAGGGTCGTCAACACCTTTGCCGATCCGGCGCTCCTGCAGTCCCAATGGGACCAGATCAGCAGCCAGCTCAAGGTGGACAAGGTGTACATCGAGGTGCAGCGCGACCGGGTCCTGGCCGATGACAAGCTACTCGAGGATGTGAAGAAGTTCTTCACGGACCGGGGCGTCCGGGTCGCGGGAGGCAGCGCTTTCTCCGCCAACGAGTCGGACCAGTTTTCGTCATTCTGCTACACCGACCCGGTCGACCGCGAGTTCGTGAAGAAGACCTCCGAGCTGGCCGCCCGCCACTTTGACGAGTTCATCCTGGACGATTTCTTCTTCGTCACGACGAAGCACGCCTCGGACATCGCGGCCAAGGGGACCAAGTCGTGGACCGACTTCAGGCTGGGCCTCATGGACGAGGCTGGAGCGACCCTCGTCCTGAAGGCGGCGAAGGACGTCAACCCCAGGATCAAGGTCGTCATCAAGTTCCCGAACTGGTACGAGCACTTCCAGGGGCTCGGCTTCGACCTGGACAAGGAGCCGAAGATGTTCGACGGGATCTACACGGGCACGGAGACGCGCGACCCCGTCTACACGGACCAGTTCCTCCAGCAGTACGAGAGCTACCAGATCATCCGCTACTTCGAGAACATAAAGCCGGGCGGAAATGGCGGCGGGTGGGTCGACACCTTCGGGTCCCGCTACGTCGACCGATACGCTGAGCAGCTCTGGGACACCATGTTCGCCAAGGCCCGCGAGATGACGCTGTTCAACTGGGACCTCCTGCTCTGGCCGGCGCGACCTGGAGAGCGCAAGGAATGGGAGAACCTTCCGACCAGCTTCAACTACAACGCCATCGCGAAGGACTACAGGCCCGCCGGCTGGGCAGCGCCGGCCACACCGTCCTGGGCGGCGGTCGCCGGCGCCTCGCTCAGGCAGGCTGACTCCGTTGTGGGGAAGCTGGGCGCGCCGATCGGCGTCAAGAGCTACAAGCCCTATCAGTCCACGGGCGAGGACTTCCTTCACAACTACTTCGGCATGATCGGCATCCCGATCGACCTTTACCCGGAGTTCCCGGCGGACGCCAAGCTCGTGCTCCTGACCGAATCGGCGAAATTCGACCCCGAGATCGTCGGCAAGATCAAGCGGCAGCTCGAGGACGGCAAGGACGTGGTCATCACGTCGGGGCTGCTCCGGGCCCTGAAGGGACGGGGGATCGAGGACATTTGCGAGGTCGAGGTCTCCGACGGCAAGGTTCTCGCGAGCGACTATTCCACGGGCTTTGGCTCGGGAGACCGGACGGACCTCGGCGCGGGCGAGCGAAAGCCGCCGGTTCTCTTCCCCGAGGTGCGCTTCCTCACCAACGACGCGTGGGGACTCGTGAGCGCCCTCGAGAACGGCAACGGGTACCCGATCATGCTCATGGACAGGTACGCGAAGGGCGTCCTCTACGTGTGGGCGATCCCGGACAACTTCCGCAACCTCTACGCACTGCCGCCTGGCGTCACGGGGGCGATCAAGGACGTGCTGATGAAGGATTTCTTCGTCAGGATCGACGGCGCCACCCAGGTTTCGCTGTTTGCCTACGACAACAACACGTTTGTCGCCGAGTCATTCCTGCCGAACCCGACGACGGTCAGCGTCACCGTCCAGGGCGAGTACGCTTCGCTCCGGAACCTGGACACGGGCGAGGTCATCGCGTCGTACGTGCCGGAGGCCCCGAAGACGCTGTTCCGGCGCCGTGGGACGACGGATGGCCCGAAGAAGTCGCACTTCCTCGTTCCCCTGATGCCGCACAGCTACGCGGCGTTTGCCGTCGAGAAGTAGGCGGGTCTGCTCAAAAGCCCGGCGCGAACGGGCCCGCATATGGCGTGCAGAAGAGGCCGTATGGGCCGGCCCGCCCACGGCCGCGGTATTCGCTGACTCCGACGCCTAAGGTGAACGTCCCGGTTGGATCGGTGACGAAGAGGTCAGCCGAGCCCCCGTAGAAACTGGTCCCGTGGCCTCCTCCGCCGACCGTGAACGACAGGTCGCCGTGCACGGCGAAGTCGCGCGGCGCCGGAACGAGGGACTCGGGCGGGGCCGGAGGCGGGGGCGGGGCAGGAGCGTAGCTGAAGGCCTGCATGGGCGCGGGGCCCATGGATATCGCTCGGGCCACAAAGGAATCGAGGGTCGAGCGCTCCTTGCTGCTGAGCCCGTCGATCCCTGCCGCCAGGCGCTCCTGTGGCGAATGGCGCGCCGAAAACGCCGACGAGAAACCCGTGACGCCTCCCTGCCGCGCAAGAGTCACGTCGCGCCGCACCAGCGCATCCAGTGCCGCCGCCTGCGGCGGAGCGAGCCTTGTGATTCCACTCGCCGCCCGATCCTGGGCCGACAGCCCCTCGCAGAATCCAAACTCGGCGGCGACGGCCGTGGCGGTCGAAAGCGACATCGCGGCGCAAGCGATCCCTATGCGGACAATCCACGGGCCTTGGCGCGCTTTAGCCATCAGTGCAGTAAGACGCAGGGCGCCGTCCAATGTTCCGACAGGGTTCACCCGGTGTCGTACTCGAGGTAGGGACGCAGCCACCTCTCGGCCTCGGCGACCGACCAGCCCTTGCGCCTGGCATAGTCCTCAACCTGGTCCCGGCCAAGGCTGCCGACGCCGAAATACTTGGCCTCAGAGTGATTTAGGTACCATCCGCTCACGCTGCTTGCCGGCGACATCGCGCAGCTCTCCGTCAGCGTAATGCCGGTTGCAGCTTCCGCCCCGAGCAGCCGAAACAGCCCGGGTTTCTCCGTGTGGTCCGGGCACGCGGGATACCCCGGGGCGGGCCTGATGCCGCGGTACCGCTCCCGGATGAGATCCGCGACGCTCAGATTCTCGGTGCGGCCGAAACCGCACGCCTCGCGGGCCTTCTTGTGGAACAGCTCCGCCATCGCCTCGGCAAGCCTGTCGCCGAGAGCTTGGCTCATGATGGCGTTGTAGTCGTCGTGCGCCGCCCTGAACTGAGCCGCGAACCCGTCGACCCCGTGGCCGGAGGTGACGGCAAAGCCGCCGATGAAGTCAATCCGGCCGCTCTCCCTTGGCGCCACGAAGTCCGCGAGGCACAGGTTGGACTGCCCGGCGGGCTTCTCCTGCTGCTGGCGCAGCATGTGGAACGTCGCCGCCACGTCCCCGCGGCCCTCGTCGGTGTAGACCAGGACGTCGTCGCCGGCGCCGTTGCACGGCCAGAATCCGATGACCGCGTTGGCCGTGAAGCTCCGTTCCGCGACGACCCTGGCCAGAAGCCGCCGAGCGTCGTCGTAGAGCCGCGTCGCCTCTGGCCCGACGACCGCGTCGGTCAGGATGTCCGGAAAGCGGCCGTGAAGCTCCCACGCGCTGAAGAACGGACCCCAGTCGATGTAGGGGACGATTTCGGAGAGGGGCACGCCGGCGAAGACCCGGGTCCCGGTGAATTCCGGGCGCGCGATGTCGGCGCCCGCCCAGTCGAACCTCAGGCCGCGCTGCCTCGCGGCTGCCAGGGGCAGCAGCGGCTTGCGGGTACGCCGCGCGGCGAACTCCTCCCTCTGCCTCTGCTGCCTTGCCGCGACCTCGGACATGAACCCCGGCTTGTTCTCGGGCGAGAGGAGCGAGCCGACGACGTTGACGACCCGCGAGGCGTCGAGCACGTGGACCACCCCGGGCGCATATTCGGGGGCGATCTTGACAGCGGTGTGCGCGGCGCTGGTCGTGGCCCCGCCGATCAGGAGGGGGACCGTGAAGCCGGTGCGCGCCATCTCCTTGGCGGCGTGCACCATCTCGTCCAGCGACGGCGTGATGAGGCCGGATAGTCCGATGGCGTCGGCCCCTCGTTCCCGGGCCGCGGCCAGGATCTTGTCGCACGGGACCATGACGCCGAGGTCGATGACCTCGTAGTTGTTGCAGGCGAGAACGACCCCGACGATGTTTTTGCCGATGTCGTGAACGTCACCTTTCACGGTGGCCATGACGATCCGGCCGTTCGGCCTAGCGGTGCCTCCCCCGGCGACCAGCCTGCGCTTCTCCTCCTCCATGAAGGGCGTGAGGTAGGCGACGGCCTTTTTCATCACCCGCGCGGACTTGACGACCTGGGGTAGGAACATCTTGCCGGCGCCGAAAAGGTCGCCGACCACGCGCATCCCGTCCATGAGCGGGCCCTCTATGATGGCGAGCGGGCGCGGGTACCTGGCCGAGTCGGCGCGCGCCTCCTCGGTGTCCTTCTCGATGAAGGCGTCGATGCCCTTGACGAGAGCGTGCGAAAGGCGCTGCTCCACCGGGGCATCGCGCCAGGCGAGGTCCTCCCGGCTCTCGATCCTCGACGCTCCGCCCTGTGATGACTTGAGGCCGTCCGCGAAGGCGACGAGGCGCTCCGTCGCGTCCGGGCGGCGGTTGAGGATGACGTCCTCGACGCGCTCGAGGAGGTCCTTCGGGATCTCCTCGTAGACGCCGAGCATTCCTGCGTTCACGATCGCCATGTCGAGCCCGGCGGCGATCGCGTGGAAGAGGAACACCGCGTGCATTGCCTCCCGCACGGGATTGTTGCCGCGGAACGAGAACGAGACGTTGGAAACGCCGCCGGAGACCTTGGCGTGCGGAAGCGTCTCCTTGATGATTCTCGTGGCTTCGAAGAAATCCACGGCGTAGTTGCTGTGCTCCTCGATCCCGGTGGCGACTGTCAGGATGTTCGGATCGAAGATGATGTCCTCGGGAGGGAATCCCGCGGCGCTGGTGAGGAGCCGGTATGCCCGCGTGCAGATGCGGACCTTCTCGTCGCGGGTGGAAGCCTGGCCGCGTTCGTCGAACGCCATGACAACGGCGGCCGCGCCGTAGCGGAGAACGAGCCGCGCGCGGCGAAGGAACTCGGCCTCCCCGTCCTTGAGCGAGATCGAGTTGACGATGCACTTGCCCTGCACGCACTTCAGGCCGGCCTCTATGACGCTCCATTTGGAGGAGTCTAGCATCGCGGGCACCCTCGCGATCTCCGGCTCGGCGGCGATCAGATTGAGGAACTTCACCATCGTCGCCTCGCCTTCGATGAGCGCCTCGTCGACGTTGATGTCGATCGCATTGGCGCCGTTCTCGATCTGCTGGCGCGCTATGGCCAGGCAAGAGTCCCAGTCGCCGGCCTTCAGCGCCTTGGCGAACCTGGGCGAGCCCGTGATGTTCGTGCGCTCGCCGATGACTATGAACTGCGAGGCTGAGGGCCGTTGTGGGTTCGGCATCGGGGAAGAGCGTGCCTCAGGAAATGACGAGTTCCTCCAGGCCGCTCAGGTGCATCGCCGGAGCCTGGCTCGGCGGCCTGCGGGGAGGGAAGGGGCGCACGGCCTGCGCGATGGCGGCGATGTGGGCGGGCGTCGACCCGCAGCATCCGCCGGCCATGTTGAGCCAGCCGTTTGCGGCGAATTCGCCGAGGATCCCCGCCATGTCGGCCGGCGTCTCGTCATACCCTCCGAACGCGTTGGGCAGGCCCGCGTTCGGATGGCACGTGACATAGCACGGAGCGACGGCGGCGAGTTCCTCGACGTAAGGCCTCATCTGCCTTCCCCCTAGGGCGCAGTTTATCCCGACGGAGAACGGCCGGGCGTGCGCGATGCTCGCGTAGAACGCCCCGATCGTCTGGCCCGAGAGGGTCCGGCCCGATGCGTCGGTGATGGTGACGGACACCATGACCGGGAGCCGCACGCCGGTCTCGTCAAACAGGGTCTCGATGGCAAAAAGCGCCGCCTTGGCGTTCAGCGTGTCGAAGATCGTCTCGACCAGCAGGGCGTCAACTCCGCCAGCCGCGAGGGCGCGCGCCTGCTCGAGGTACGCCGCGGCGACCTGGTCCCAGGTGACCGCGCGGAAGTCCGGCCGGTTCACGTCGGGCGACATCGAGAGGGTCCGGTTGAGAGGGCCGATCGCACCGGCGACGAAGCGCGGCCTGCCGGGATCGGCCTCCACGGCCCTCTGCACCGCGCGCCTGGCGACCGCCGCCGCCGCCGCGTTCATTTCCGCGGCGAGGCCCTCGGTCCCGTAGTCAGCCTGCGAGATCGCCGTCGAGTTGAACGTGTTGGTCTCGATGATGTCGGCACCCGCCGCTAGATACTGCGAGTGTATGGCCTCGATCACGCCGGGCCGCGTGAGGGACAGGAGGTCGTTGTTCCCCTTGAGGTCGCGCGGATGGCGCGCGAACCGGTCGCCCCGGAAGTCGGCCTCGCCGAGGGCGTGCTGCTGGATCATCGTGCCCATGGCGCCGTCGAGCACGGCGATTCGCGATTCAAACAGCCGGCGGAGCGCGGCAAACGAGTCGGACTGGCGGGGAGAGGCCATGGGTGGTGTGTTGGATGATGAGTCCTGACGCGGGGACAAAGGCAACGCATTCAAGGGGGGTTGGCAAGCAACATATCAATAAATCTGTATTTATTGATATGATTGTGCTTGCGCCTTTCTGCCCCCTTTCTGGTCTTAGGCATCGCCTGGGTTCTTTGTCGCATCTTCCGGGATTTGTGGGAAGGCCGTCAGAACCGGCCACAGTTGCGCTGCGGTATCGCATCACAGACCTCCACCGCGCCGCCAGGCGGCGCGGGCAAAGCCAATCGGGCGCCTCTCGGCCCGGTGAAGGCGAGGGGCGAGGCAAATAGCCGCCCGGCCGCCATGCGGCCCGGCGGCAGGCATATGCGGAGTCCGAATACCCTGCCCGGGATTTTCATCCGCGCGGCGCGATTGCGCGCGCCGCGCTGGAGAACTTCATCGCAAAAGTGAAGCGTGATTCCCGTATGACTCCAAAATTCCTGCCGGGCCGCGATGCGGCCCGGTGCCTTGCAGCGCTGGCGGCGGCCTCGTCGGCCGCGCCGGCCTTTTCGCAGGAGGTACCCGACACCCAACTCGATGCCGTGGTCGTGGTCGCGACCCGTACTCCGGCCGACGTCCGGACGCTCGGGAGCGCGGTGGATCAGATTTCAGCCGCGGACCTCGCGAGGGAGCAGGTGGCGACGCCCGCCGCGGCGCTGGGCGCCGTTCCGGGCGCCCCCGCTTTCGCGAACGGCGCCGCGGGTTCCGACGTGTCCGTCTTCCTGCGCGGATCGAATTCGGACCAGGTTCTCTTCCTGGTCGACGGCATCCGGATGAACGACGCAAACACCGACTACGCCGTCTTCCTCGGGGGCGCGCGCCTGGGTGCGACCGACTCGATCGAAATCGCCCGCGGCCCGCAGAGCACGCTCTACGGGAGCGAGGCGGTAGGCGGGATCGTCTCGATCCAGGCACAGAAGGGCTCGGGGGACCCGGCGGCCAACGCCGCGGTCGAGGCGGGAAGCTTCGACACAATCGCCGGGACCGTCGACGCGCAGGGCGCCCGAGACCAATGGGCCTGGTCGGTCTCGTCCTCGGGTTCGCACACTGCCAACGACCGCGCCAACAACGCGTTCGACAGCGGCAATCTCGTTCTCCGCGTCGACCGGGATCTCCCGGGCGGCGCAGACGTTGGGGCGACGCTCCGGGGCTTCGATGGCAGGTACGGGGACCCGGGAGACATCTACACGAACGATCAGTATGCTCACGAGACGGAGAGCAACTGGCTGGGCACGGTCTTTGCGGACCTGAGGCCGGCCCCGGATTGGACCGCGCACATCACGGCGGGGGGACAGGACCGGCGGTACGTGGCCTTTGACGAGTCGCCCGGGGTGTTTGTCGACACCACTATCGTCCAGAACCGCCGCGGCGTCCTCGACGCACAGGCAAGCTACAGCGGGCTGCCCGGGCAGCGCCTGACGATGGGTGTGACCGGCGAGGCCGACACGACGCGGGACAACGGCTACGGCGACATAGACCAGCGGCAGACTGTCTACGCGGCGTTCGCCGAGGACGAGTGGAATCCAGTCAAGTCCGTCTACCTTACAGGCGGGCTCCGCTACGACGACTTCGACACCTTTGGCTCCTCGATCACGGGACGGACGACCGCGGCGTGGCTCCTGGCGGACCGCTCCGTCAAGCTGCGCGCGAGCTACGGGACGGGATTCAACGCGCCCAGCTTCCTCGAGCTCTACGGCGTGGCGACAGGATACGTAGGCAACCCGGACCTGAGACCTGAGCGAACCCGGGGCGGCGACGCCGGGGTCGACTGGTACCTCCCGAAGCATGCCGGCACACTCAGCGCGACCTGGTTTCGCAACGACTACTCCGACCTGATCGAGTACGATTTCAACGCGTACCCCGGCACCACCGTCAACGTGGACCGGGCCCGCACGGACGGCCTAGAGCTCGAGGCCAAGCTCGGATTGGTCGCGGGGCTCGAGCTGCACGCCTCCTACACCTACCTCGAGGCGGAGGATCTCACGGACGCAACGGGGCTCCTGCGCCGCCCGAGGAACAGCGGAAGCGCGGACCTGTGGAGGGACTTCGGACGGGGGTGGAGTGCGGGGGCGGGCGTCCAGGCCGTGGGGACCCGCGAGGACGTGGACGCGCAGACTTTCCTGACCGTCGCCGACCCGAATTATACCGTGGTCAGGGTCTACGGCGAGTGGCGGGCGGGCCGCCGTCTCACCCTTAAGGCGCGGATAGAGAACCTGCTCAACCGGCGATATCAGCCCGTGAACGGGTATCCGGCGCTCGGGTTGGGCGCGTTTGGCGAGGTCGATTGGAGGCTCTGAACCGCGCAGGGTTTGACGGTGCGCGCCGGCGGGTCTTGGCTCCCGGCATGCGCCCCCTCCGCGGCCCGGCCCCGGCCCTCCTCTGCCTCGTCCTTGCCGCGCCAGGCGGGGCGCAGCAGGGGCCGTCGCCAGCGGCGACCCGCAACACCGGCGACTACGTCCCGGCGGAGCTGTCGGCGATGACGCGCCCGCACTCGAGCGAGCTGCGCGAGCTCGTCGAGCGCTTCGTCTCCGACCGCGACGAGCTCCTGCGGTTCTACGACGTCAGCGGGTCGGCGCTGCAGGTCCGGCGCCTAAGGGAGTTCTACGCGGCGTGGGACGGGCGCCTCGATGCGGTGGCGTATGACGGCCTGGGGACCGAGGGCAGGGTGGACTGGCTTCTGTTGAAGCGGCGCATCGGCCACGATCAGAGGCTCCTGGACCGCCAGGAATCCAGGCGCAAGGAGATGGCGCCGCTCATCCCGTTTGCCGGGGAGGTCGCGGCGCTCCAGGAGTCGCGCCGCCTCATGGAGCCCGTCGACCCGCAGGCGGCCGCCGCGGCGCTTGACCGCATTGCCAAGGAGGTTGGGGGTGTCCAGGAGGCGCTGCAGGCCGGCCTTAAGGGCGACCTGCCGAAGGCGGAAAAGGACGTGGCGCCGTTGACGGCGACACCGGTCACGGCCTACCGCGCGGTTGCGGCGATCGGCGAGCTGCGCGAATCACTGGATGATTGGTACAAATCCTACGACGGGTACGACCCCGCGTTCGGATGGTGGGCTCGCGCCTCGCGAGACCGGTTGAAAGGGGAGCTTGACGGGTACGTCAAGTTCTTGAGAGAAAAGGTGTTGGGCATCGATCCCGGCAAGGAGGAGCCCGTCTTTGGGGACCCGATCGGCCGGGAGGGCCTGGAGGTCGAGCTGGCGCACGAGATGATCGCGTATTCGCCGGAGGAGCTCCTTGCCATCGCGGACCGGGAATTGGCGTGGTGCGACGCCGAGCTCAGGAAGGCGTCGAAGGAGATGGGATTCGGGGAAGACTGGAGGGCTGCGATGGAGAAGGTGAAGAGGGACCACGTCGCGCCCGGCGGCCAGCCCGGCCTCGTCCGAGACCTCGCCCTGGAGGCCATACGGTTCGTGCAGGACAGGGACCTCGTCACCGTCCCCGCGCTGTCCGCGGACTTCTGGAGGATCGAGATGATGAGCCCGGCCAGGCAGAAGGTCGCCCCCTTCTTCCTTGGTGGTCCCGACATCCTGGTGGCCTTTCCGACGGACACGATGGACTACGACGACAAGGTCCAGAGCCTGCGGGCGAACAACGTGCACTTCGCGCGGGCCACGGTGTTCCACGAGCTGATCCCGGGCCACCACCTCCAGTATTATTACGAGGGGCGCTTCAATCCGCACCGCGCCCTGTTCACGACGCCGTTCTGGGTGGAGGGTTGGGCCGTATGGTGGGAGTTCCAGTTCTGGGACCTTGGGTTCCCGAAGTCCCCCGAGGACAGGATGGGGATGCTCTTCTGGCGGGCGCACCGGTGCGCCAGGATCATCTTCTCGCTCAACTTCCATCTCGGCAAATGGTCTCCGCAGCAGTGCGTCGACTTCCTCGTCGACCGGGTGGGCCACGAGCGGGCGAGCGCCACGGGGGAGGTCAGGCGGTCCTTCAACGGGACGTTCCCGCCGATGTACCAGGCCGGCTACATGCTCGGCGCGCTGCAGCTGCGCGAGCTCCACGGCGAGCTGGTGAAGGCCGGGGGGATGACCAACCGGCAGTTCCACGACGCCATCCTCGTCGGCGGGCCGATGCCGATCGAGATGGTCCGCGTCCGCCTCAGGGGCGAGAAGCCGCCGCGCGATTTCAGGCCGCAATGGCGGTTCGCCGATTGACCGCTAGCGCCCCTTCCACGCCAGGACGAGCGAGCCGGCGACTATGAGGGTTCCGCCGACCGCGTGCTGCCACGTGAGGCGCTCGCGCAGAAAGATGCCTGCCAGCACGATCGCGAAAACGACGCTCAGCTTGTCTATCGGCGCGACCCGCGACGCCTCGCCGAGCTGCAGCGCTCGGAAATAGCAGAGCCACGAGAGCCCGGTCGCAAGGCCCGAGAGCGCCAGGAAAAGCAGCGTCCTGCGCCCGGGAATAGCAATCGGGCCGGGCTCGGCGGCGAACACGATCGCCCATGTGAAGAGGAGGACGACGGTGGTGCGGATGGCCGTCGCCAGGTTGGAGCTCACGTGCTCGACTCCCACCTTCGCCAGTATGGCCGTGATCCCCGCGAAGACCGCCGAGAGGACTGCCCAGAAGACCCAGGTCATGAGCGGTTGCTACCAGATTCCGGGGACAAAGTAACAAGGAATCCGCGCGTGGTTGCCTCGTCGGGAAAACATGCTCCCAATTGGCGAATCAACACGCCGGGACAGACGCCACGCCTGCGCGCAGCGGCATTGCCGAGGATTGGAATCGGCCTGCTGTTGGCGGTGGCCGCGCTTTTCGCCGCTGGCGGAGCGAGCGGATCCGGCCCCGCCGACAGGGTCGTTATCGTCGCCAACAGCGAGGCTCCGGACTCGGTGGCGATAGCGCAGCACTATGCGCGCGCGCGGGGGGTGCCGGCCGCGAACATCATCGCCCTCAGGATGCCCGTCTCCGAGACGATTTCCTGGCGGGATTTCATCTCGGCGGTCTGGCAGCCCCTTGAGGACAAGCTCGTCGACAACGGGTGGATTGACGCGATCAAGATGGACCTTTTTGACGATGTGGGGCGGCGCAAGTACGCGATCTCCGGCCACAGGATCGCGGCACTCGTCGTCTGCAGGGGCGTTCCGCTTCGGATCGCGCACGACCCGTCGCTGTACAAGGAGGTCAGGTCTCTCACCGACCACCCGCAATTCCGGACAAACCAGGGGGCGGTCGACTCCGAGCTCAGCCTCCTCGCGCGGACGAACTACCCGATCAATGCGAGCGTCCCCAACCCGTTGTACCACAAGGTCCAGCCGACCGACGAGGAGCGCTCCCTGGTGGTCGAGGTCGCGCGGCTCGATGGGCCGACGGCCGCGGATGCCATGGGACTCGTCGACCGGGCCGTGGAGGCCGAACGCTCCGGACTTCTGGGGCGCGCGTACGCGGACGCAGCCGGGCCGCTCGAGACGGGAAACCGCTGGATCGAGTCGGCCGCCGCCCAGATGTCCTCCCTCGGGTTCGGGATCTCCGTCGGCTGCGGCCCCGCCACAATGCCGGCGACCGCGCGCTTCGACGCGCCCGTGCTCTACTTCGGGTGGTACGCGCAGGACCTGAACGGCCCGTTCCAGCTTCCGGGATTCCGGTTCCCGCCCGGCGCGATCGCCGTCCACATCCACAGCTTTTCGGCGCAGACGCTGCGATCGGCCACCGATGGCTGGTGCGGTCCCCTCGTGGCCCGGGGAGTGACGGCGACGGTCGGAAACGTGTTCGAGCCGTACCTCGAGTTCAGCCACAACCCGGCCATGCTGCTGGACGCATTGACGCTCGGGGACGACCTGGCCGACGCCGCTTATTACGCGCTGCCCGTGCTCAGCTGGCAGTCGATCGTCATCGGGGACCCGCTCTACCGCCCCTTTGCGGTCCCGCTTTCCGCGCAGATGAAGAACCTGTCGGCGCTCCCGCCGAAGCTTGCCGGCTACGCCGTGATCCGCCGGATGAACCTGCTGGACGCCGCCGGCAAGAAGGCGGAGGCCATCGACGCAGGCAAGGCGGGCATGCGGGAGGTCCCGAGCCTCGCGCTTGCGCTGGCCCTCGCCCAGAGGCTCGACGCATCCGGCCTGGAGAAGGAGGCGCTTTGGCTGGTCAAGGACGCCGCCGGGTCCGCCGGCGCGTCGCCCGGGGACTGGGAGTTGATGCGAGAGGCCGCTCTCTTTCTCGCGGCGCACGGCGGATCCGCGGCGGCGATCGACGTATTCCGCGCGCTCTTTGCCATCGACGCCGTCCCCCCCGCACCCCGCTCGCGCTGGCTTGGGGACGCGCGCCGGGTGGCCCTCGATGCCGGCGACACGAGGCAGGCAGCCCTTTGGAAGGAGGAAATCGGACAGGCGGCCGAAAGGTCGGCCGAGTCGCCCCCGTTGCCGTGAGCCGGCCCCGAGGGACCGTCAGGTGGCCTCGACTATCCTGTCCGCGAGGCCGTACGCGACGGCTTCCTTCGCGTTGAGGTAGAAGTCGCGGTCGCTGTCGCGGGAGATCTTG
Source organism: uncultured Opitutaceae bacterium (assembly GCA_964496645.1). Classification (GTDB taxonomy): domain Bacteria; phylum Verrucomicrobiota; class Verrucomicrobiia; order Opitutales; family Opitutaceae; genus Palsa-1447. The sequence continues at coordinate 34,487 of CAZCAJ010000025.1, read as the reverse complement.
TCGATCGGCTGGCCGGAGGCGTCCGCAAGGATCTGGTTCAGCTCGCCGCGAAGCTTGTCCATCTCCTGCGCCTGGATGTTGATGTCGGTCGCGGGTCCGATGAACCGGCCGGAAATGATCGGCTGGTGGATGAGCACGCGCCCGTGCGGGTAGATCAGCCGGCGGCCCTTCTCCGCCGCGCAGAGCAGGATCGAGCCCATGGACGCGGCCATGCCGGTGACAACGACCGTTATGGGTGACGAGACGAGCTTCATCGTGTCGTAGACCGCCATCCCGGCGGTGATCGAGCCGCCGGGCGTGTTCATGTAGAACGTGATCTCCTTTCCGGGCGCTATCGTCTCGAGGTAAAGGATCTTCTCGCTCAGGTCCTTCGCGGTCTCATCGGTGATCGGGCCCCAGAGGAAGATCTTCCGCTGCTTCAGGAAGCGCCTCTGTATCAGGAGGGATACCGATGGATCCCGTTTTTGCGCAACAGGTTCCTCGTCGTCGTCGTCCTCGTCCTCATCGTCGTCAAGACGGGGCAGCGGGGCATTGAGACCGGGATTAAGGTTCTCGAAGTGCATCGGACCCCAAAATGGGCAGATCGCCCCCTTTGGCAAGTCAGGGCGCCGGCTTCGCCTGCCAGACCGCGAGCAGCTCGGGCGAGGCCTGGGCGCGCACGCCGTTGTCAGTCAGGATGTCGTCAGTCGCTGCGACCATCTCCCTGCGCGGAAAGACCAGGGTCTCGCCGCCCCGGCCGACGAACGCGAACTTGATGAACTCGGACTTGGCGTCGCGCAGGACCTCGACCAGGTGCCTGAGATTCTTGATTCTTGTGCCGTTCACCGTGTCGACCGTCCGCGCGATCGCGTTGTCATATCCCGTGGACAGCTTGTGGGGGAAGAACGGCGAGGTCACCACCACAAGCTCCTCGCCCGGAAAGGCCGGCTTGTCGCCGCGGCGGGTGACGAGGGGGCTGGCCAGGTAGCTCAAGGCCTGCAGGAGGCCGCCCCGGTTGGCGAGGCCGCTGACGAACTCCGTCGAAGCGCTCGAGAAGACCAGCGGCCCGTAGACGAAATAGGCCGGGTAGGCGCCCTCCAGGCTGGGGATGAGCAGGGTCCGCTCAAAGGGAACCGGCACCTCGAACTGGAGGCGCTTTCCGGCGCGGATAACCGTCAGCGGGACCGTCCCGTTCCTCGCGACCTTCTGGATCAGGTACTGGAACCTGAGGCGCAGGTTGTCGCCCTGGTGGACCATCCCCTGGTCGTCGATGTCGGTGTCCCCGATCTTGGTGATCACGTCCCACTCCCTCAGGGGATAGGCAGGATCGTCGTTGTCCACCCTGTGGACCACGATGCCCTGGTCGGTCTTGGCAAGATTCAGGAAGGCGCGCAGCGCCGGGTTCTCGAGCGTCTGGAGCTCATCGAAGAAAACCGGCTTGCCGTGGTAATGCCCGCTGGCGATGTCCTTGAGGAAGAGCTCGATCTCCTCGCAGGGGATGATGTAGCCGATGTTCTCCGCCCCGCCCAGGTGGCTGAAGGCGAGGCCTATCATGTTGTTCCCGGCGACGGCGGGGCCGCCGCTGTTGCCCGGATTGATCGCGGCGTCGATCTGTATGCGCAGCCCGGACATCGGGTAGTTGTAGCTGGTGAACTCGATCCGCGAGACTATGCCCTTCGTGATCGAGAGGCTGGTGCCCCCCGTCGGGTACCCGTAGACAAGGACGGGGTCCTTGATGTCGGGGAGCGTGCTGGCGCGGGGCAGGGGAGCGTGCGTGTCGAAGAACGACTCGTCGTCCAGCTTGAGCACCGCGAGGTCTATGCCCGGTGCCACGGTTTCGACGGTGGCCGGTATCTTGTCGCCGGCCTGGTTGGCCTGGATCAGCACCTGGCTCGAGTAGAGGACCACATGGGCGTTCGTGAGGATGCGCTTGCCCTCGATGACGACGCCGCTTCCGGTCGCGTCGCTCGGGGCCTGCTTGTTCCAAGGCCGGTAGACGTCTGGATGGCGCATGGTCGTAAAGACCTTGACCACGGAGTTCTCGACCGAGGACGCCTTACCGGCGTCTGCCGCCGCCTTGGCATCCGGGGGGGCCGGGTTCGGGGCCCCGGCTGAGGGGGCGGCCGGGGAGCCTCCGGCCGGAATCTGGGCGGCCTGGACCGCGAGGGCAGGGGCGAGCCCGGAGAGGATGACCGCGCCGAGCGCGGGCAGGAACGACTTGGCGATCTGCTGTAGGGTGGAGGAGGCGGTCACGGTAAGAGCGTGATGACGGCGGGCGCGCGGGATGCCAAACTCATTCGGGCCCGCGCTAGTACCGCGTCTTGTCGGGCTTGCTCGCCCATTCGGTGAATGCGACCCTTGCCTCGCCGGGGAGGAGCGTCTGCATCGAGACGCGGCGCTCGCCGGGCGGCAGTGGAATCTGCTCGTAGATGAAATCGTCGTCGAACCCGATGTCGGCGGCCTCCTGGCGGGTGTTCCCGTAGTACACCGTCGGGATGCGCGCCCAGTAGATCGCGGAAAGGCACATCGGGCACGGCTCGCAGCTCGCGAACAGCGTGCAGTCGGGCAACTGGAAGGAGGCGAGCGCCCGGCAGGCCTCGCGGATGGCGACGATCTCCGCGTGCGCCGTCGGGTCGCACGTCGAGGTCACCTGGTTGTGCCCGCGCCCGATGATCCGCCCCTCCCGGACCACTACGCAGCCGAACGGCCCGCCGCGCCCGGCGCGAACGCCGTCCCTGGAGAGGCGGATCGCCTCGCGCATGAAATCCTCATTGGTCATCGCCATGGCACGGGTCGGTCCGGCGGACCGGACGCAAAAGCCCGAGGGTACAATGGAGGTGACATGTTACAATGAGGAACTTAACTGTGGCCGTAAAAACCGCCGCAATATGACCGCCACCACGATTTCCGGCCTCGAGATTCGGGGCCCGGTGCCGCCGCAATACGCAGAGATTCTCACGCCCGAGGCCTGCAGCTTCCTCGCCGGGCTGTTCCGCACGTTTGAGCCGCGCCGGGCCGAGATACTGCGCCGACGGGTGGAGCGGCAGGCCGAGCTCGACTCGGGCGTGCTCCCGGACTTCCTGGCCTCGACGAGGTCCGTGCGCGAGGGTTCGTGGAGGGTGGCGGCCGCCCCGGCCGACCTCATCGACCGGCGCACCGAGATAACTGGCCCGGTCGACCGGAAGATGGTCATCAACGCGCTCAACTCGGGAGCCAAGGTGTTCATGGCCGACTTCGAGGACGCGACTTCGCCCACCTGGGAGAACCTGATCGAGGGCCATGTCAACCTGAGGGATGCCGTGCGCCGTGCGATCACCTTCACGAGCCCCGACGGGAAGGTCTACAGCCTTAACGAGAAGACGGCGACGCTCCTGGTGCGCCCCCGCGGCTGGCACCTGCCCGAAAAGCACGTGCGTGTCGACGGCAAGCCGGTGTCGGGAAGCCTGTTCGATTTCGGGCTCTACTTCTTTCACAACGCGCACGAGCTCCGCCGGCGCGGATCCGGCCCCTACTTCTACCTGCCGAAGATGGAGAGCCACCTCGAGGCCAGGCTTTGGAACGACGTGTTCGTGCACGCCCAGGCGGCGATCGGGATCCCGCGGGGCTCGATACGCGCGACCTCGCTCATCGAGACCATCCTCGCGGCCTTCGAGGCCGAGGAGATCCTTTACGAGCTTCGCGAGCACGCGTCGGGTCTCAACTGCGGCCGCTGGGACTACATCTTCAGCTGCATCAAGAAGCTCCACGCGCGCGAGGGCTACGTCTTCCCCGACAGGGCCCAGGTGACGATGACGGCGCCCTTCATGCGGGCCTACTGCCTGCACGTCATCAAGGTCTGCCACCGGCGCGGCGCGCACGCGATGGGGGGGATGGCGGCCCAGATCCCGATCAAGAACAACCCAGCCGCGAACGACGAGGCGCTCGCCAAGGTCCTCGCCGACAAGGAGCGGGAGGCGACGGACGGCCACGACGGCACCTGGGTCGCGCATCCGGGCCTGGTGCCGGTCGCCCTCAAGGCGTTCGACAAGCACATGCCCGGCCCCAACCAGGTCGCCCGCCGGCGCGACGACGTGAACGTGACCGCGGCCGACCTGCTTGCCGCGCCGACGGGCACGATCACGGAGGCGGGAATCCGGACGAACCTGAGCGTCGGGATACAGTACCTCGAGGCGTGGTTCGGGGGGCTCGGCTGCGTGCCGCTGTACAACCTGATGGAGGACGCGGCGACCGCCGAGATTTCCCGCGCCCAGCTCTGGCAATGGATCCACAGCGGGGCGAAGCTCGAGGACGGCAGGGTGATAACCCCGTCGTTATGCGCCATGCTGCTCGGCGAGGTGATAGAGAAGGTCAAGGCGGAGGTGGGCGAGGATCGCTACCTGAACGGGCACTTCCGGGTGGCGGGGCACCTCTTCACCGACATGATCAAGGCGCCCGACATCGACGAGTTCCTCACGCTCCCGGCGTACGAGCTGCTCGCGTGAGCGCGGCCATGCCCCTCTCGCTCGAAGCGCTCAATTCATGCGGCAGGGAGGCCTTCATCGCCGCGCTGGGGCACCTCTTCGAGCATTCGCCGTGGGTGGCCGCGGAGACCTTTGGGAAACGGCCTTTCGGCGACGTCGAGGGCCTTCACGCGGCCCTCTGCGAGACGATGCGTGACGCGCCGGCCGAGAGGCGGCTCGCCCTCGTCCGGGCGCACCCCGACCTTGCCGGCCGTTTGGCCAGGCAGGGCGGCCTGACGAGCGCGTCGGCCAGTGAGCAGTCGGCGGCCGGCCTCACCCGGCTGTCACCCGCGGAGGCGGACGAGATCCGCAGGCTCAACGGCGCCTACCGGGCCCGCTTTGGTTTCCCGTTCGTCATATGCGCCCGACTGAACGCAAAGGATGCGATCCTCTCCGCGATGCGCGCGCGCGCGACGAACACCCCCGAAGGGGAGCTCTCGACGGCGCTTGGCGAAATCGCCAAGATCGCCCGGCTACGGCTCAACGAAGTCATCCGAAAGGAGAATTAGAATGCCCGGAAAACTCAGCACCCACGTCCTCGACCTAACGGTGGGCCGGCCAGCGGCCGGCCTGCGGCTCGAACTGCGCCGGATCGCGCCGCGCCCCGCGCTGCTGAAGACGGCCGTCACGAATTCCGACGGACGGACCGATGCGCCGCTCCTCGGCCCGGACGAGATCGAGGCCGGATCCTACCAGATAGAGTTCCACGTGGCGGAATACTTCGCGTCGAAGGGCGCGGCCCAGCAGAAGGTCCCGTTTCTCGAAGTGGTGCCGGTGCGCTTCGGCATCTCCGACCCGTCATGGTCCTATCACGTGCCGCTCCTGGTCACGCCGTATGCCTACAGCACCTATCGGGGAAGCTGAAGGCGCGCCGCGAATGCCAAAGGTATCCCTGAACCAAGCCGCCGCGACGCTCGCCCGACGCCTCGATCGGCTCGCGCGGGTCTCCGAGGAGCGCGGGGCGACGACGCGCACCTTCATGTCCCCGGCGATGAGAAGGGCCGCTGCGCTCGTCGGCGCGTGGATGAAGGGCGCCGGCCTTTCGGTGCGCGTGGACTGGCTGGGCAACGTGATCGGAAGGACCCGGGCGCCCAGGAGGGGCGCAAAGACGCTCCTCATGGGATCGCACCTCGACACGGTCCGGGACGCGGGCCGCTTTGACGGCGCCCTCGGTGTCCTCCTGCCGATCGCGGCCCTCGAGGTCCTCCGGGGCCGGGGGCTCGCGCTTCCCTTCGCCGTCGAGGTCCTTGGATTCTCCGAGGAGGAGGGCGTGAGGTTCTCGAGCGCATACCTCGGCAGCAAGGGCTACGCGGGACTGCTGGGCGTGCGGGACCTGCGCCTGCTCGACCGCGACGGCATCTCGGTGGGGGAGGTCCTTGCGGCATACGCAGGAGGGCGGTTCTCGCCGCCCGGCCCCGCCCATGGCCGGGACGAGCTGATCGGCTACCTCGAGGCCCACATAGAGCAGGGGCCGGTCCTTGGGGAGCTCGGCCTCGCCGCCGGGGTGGTCTCCGCCATAGCGGGCCAGACCCGGGCCCGGGTCGCGTTCGGCGGGAGGGCCGGGCACGCCGGGACGACGCCGATGGCGATGCGCAGGGACGCGCTCGCGGGAGCCGCGGAGTACATTGTCGCGGCGGAGGCGTTTGCAAGGGCCCGTCCGCCGCTTGTCGCGACCGTGGGCCGGGTGGCGGCCCATCCCGGGGCGGCGAACGTGATCGCGGGCGAGGCGGAGCTCACGCTTGACGTCAGGCACCCGCTCGACGCGAGGCGGCGCGCCGCATGCCGCGCGCTTCGGCGGGAGGGCCGAAGGATAGCGCGGAGGCGCCGGCTGTCGTTTGCGATGGACGTTACCCAGGACAACGGCGCCGTGCCGTGCTCGCGGGAGCTGACGGCGCTCCTCGCCGGGTGCGTGCGCGAGCGACAGGGCCGGTGCGTGGCCCTTGCGAGCGGCGCGGGCCACGACGGCGTCGTCATCTCGAGCCTCGCGCCCGTCGCGATGCTTTTCGTCCGCTGCCGGGGCGGGCTCAGCCATCGCCCCGATGAATTCGTGTCGAGGAGGGACCTCGAGGCCGCGCTTCGGATCACGGTCGACTTCCTGGTCCGCCTCGGATCCCGGTTCCCGAGATGAGCGACCACTACGACCTACTCGTGCGCGGCGCGACCGTCGTCACACCTGCCGGCGCGATCCGCGCCGACATCGCCGTCGCCGACGGAAAGATCGCGAGGATCGGCCCCGATGTCCCGGGCACGGCCGCCACGGCGATAGGGGCCAGCGGGCTTCACGTGATGGCCGGGATCATCGACTCGCACGTGCACTTCAACGAGCCCGGCCGCGCCAGTTGGGAGGGCTTTGAGCACGGGTCGAGCGCCCTCGCCGCGGGCGGCGGGACGGCATTCTTCGACATGCCGCTCAACTCCCTCCCGCCGGTCACGGACGCGGCGAGCTTCGCGCTCAAGCGGGCGGCCGCAGAGCGCTCGTCCCGGGCCGACTTCGCGATCTGGGGCGGGCTCGTGCCCGGGAACGTCGACCAGCTTGAGCCGATGCGCGACGCGGGGGCGATCGGCCTGAAGGCGTTCATGTGCAACAGCGGCGTCGAGGAGTTCCCGCTGTCGGACGCGGCCACGCTCCGGGCGGGGATGAAAAAAGCGGCGCAGATCGGGATGCTGGTGGCCGTGCATGCCGAGGACGAGGCGCTCGCACGCCAAAGGACGTCGGAGCAGCATGCGATCGGGACGGACGTGCGCAGCTGGCTCAATTCCCGCCCGGTTGAGCTCGAGCTGGCGGCGATCCGCACCGCGGTGGACATCGCCGGGGAGACGCGCTGCCGGCTGCATCTCGTCCATGTGAGCAGCCCCGAGGGCGTCGCGCTCGCGCGCGACGCGCGCAAGCGCGGCGTCGACGTCTCGGTCGAGACCTGCCCGCATTACCTGCTCCTGGCGGACAAGGATGTCGTCCGGATCGGGGCCCCGGCAAAGTGCTTTCCCCCGCTGAGGCCCGACGAGCTGCGGCTCGGGCTGTGGCGCGAGCTCGAGGCGGGCGCGATCGACACCATCGGGTCGGACCACTCGCCGGCGCCTCCGGAGATGAAGCGCGCGGCCGACTTCTTCTCCATCTGGGGCGGGATTTCCGGCTGCCAGCACGGATTCGAGCTGCTCCTCTCGGCGGCGCTTGCGAGGCGGCCGGCGGAAATCGCGCTGCCGCATATGTCGGCCCTCTTCTCGGCGAACGTCGCGCGGCGGTTCCGGATCGGCCGGGCGAAGGGCCGGCTCGCCGAGGGCCTGGACGCCGACATGACATTCATCGACATCGCGGGCGAGCACGTGCTCTCGAACGCCGAGCTTCTCTACATGCACCGCCAGGGGCCGTACGACCGGCGAAGGTGCAAGGTGAGGATTGCCCGGACGATAGTGCGGGGGCGCACCGTTTTTGCTCAGGGCCGGATTGCACCCGGCTCCACTCCGGGTCATTTTATACGGCCAGACTAGCCACAGCTCCCCGCCCCAAACAACCCATGCCTGAACTCTTCGGACACACCCGGGCCCGCGTGGGCGCGCGCCACGCGCTCATCACGCCGGACAACCACGTCAACAGCGCCCTTCCGGGCGTCGTGGGGGCGACGGCGGCCGTGCTCGTCAGCCCCGCCATGGGGGCGAGGTTCGCCCAGACGCTGCTGACCTTCGCCGCGGGGGGTTCCGCGAGCTTCGCCGCGGGAAACCTCCAGACGTTCGGGTACGTCATGGCCGGAGGGGCGACGGTCGCCGTGGGAGCCCGCGGGCGCCGGCTCGGCCAGGGCGGGTATTTCTTCTGCCCCGCCGGATCGGATTGGAGCCTGTCAAGGCCGAACAAGGGAACTCAGGTCACCCTGTTCCAGAAGCCGCATGCGCCGCTTGCCGGCGGGGGCGGCCCGCGCGCAATCATCTCGGACCAGTCTAGGGTGAAGGGAGTGCCGTTTCTGGGCGACCCCGCCGCCAGCCTCCAGGTGCTCCTGCCCGACGAGCCCGCGTTCGACTTGGCCGTCAACATATTCGCCTACCAGCCCGGCGGGCATCTCCCCTTCGTCGAGGTGCACATTATGGAGCACGGGCTCGTCATGCTCTCAGGCGCGGGCGTCTACCGCCTCGAGGACTCGTGGTACCCCGTCCGGGCCGGCGACGCGATCTGGATGGCGCCCTACTGCGCCCAGTGGTTCGTGGCGATGGGAAAGGTCCCGGCACGGTACCTCTACTACAAGGATGTGAACCGGCCAGCGCTTTGAGCACCTCGAAACCCGACCTGAGGATCACGATCGACGGAGCCGCGCTCGGGCGCCGGATCGACGAGCTGGCCTTGATCTCGGAGGCGCCGGCCCCGGTCGTCACGCGGGTGCTCTTCTCGAGCGCGGACCTGCGGGGCAGGGAGTACGTGCGCAAGGCGGCCCGCGAGGCCGGCCTCGCCGTGCGGGAGGACCCCGTCGGCAACATCTTCGCCCGCTGGGAGGGGAGCGAGCCGGGCCTGCCCGCGGTCGCCTCGGGCTCCCACACGGATGCGATCCCGAACGCGGGCAGGTACGACGGCGTCGTGGGCGTGCTCGGGGCATTCGAGGCGCTCGCCGCCCTGAAGCGCGCCGGATTCAAGCCGAGGCGCCCGATGGAGGTCGTCATGTTCACGGCGGAGGAGCCGACCCGGTTCGGCCTCGGCTGCCTCGGGAGCCGGCTGATGGCCGACTCGATCCCGGCCGAGAAGGCCAGGGCGCTCAGGGACCGCGAGGGCCGAAGCCTGGAAGAGCTCCGGGCGTCGGCGGGCTACTCGGGCCCGCTTGAATCGGTGCGGCTGCCGTCCGGCCACTACCACGCCTTTGTCGAGCTCCACATCGAGCAGGGGCCGGTTCTCGAGGCGGCCGGGATCCCGATCGGGATCGTCGAGCGCATCGCCGGGCCGAGCAGCTACCGGGTGACGCTCCACGGGGAGGGGGGGCATGCGGGGGCGGTCCTCATGCCTGGGCGCCACGACGCGATGCTCGCTGGCGCGGAGATCGCGCTCGCCGTGGAGCGGGCCGCGAAGGCGAGCGGGAGCCCGGACACCGTGGGGACTGTGGGCGTGTTCCGGATCGAGCCGGGGGCCGTCAACAGTGTCCCGTTCAGGGCCTACCTCGAGATCGATCTCAGGGACGCGCGCCTCGACACGCGGTCAAAGGCGCTTGGCGAGATCCGGAACGCCGCCGAGATCGCGTGCGCGCGGCGCGGCGTCACCATGGAATTCGAGGAGATAAACGCGGATCCGCCCGCCTCGGGGGACCCGAGGACCATCGAGATTGCGGAGAGGGTCTGCTCGGAGCTCGGGCTGCGCTCGATGCGCATGGTGAGCCGGGCCTACCATGACTCGCTCTTCATGTCCCGCGTGAGCCCGACGACCATGATCTTCATCCCGTGCCGCAACGGCTGGAGCCACAGGCCAGAGGAGTACGCGTCGCCCGGGCACATCGCCTCCGGGGTGGACGTCCTCGCGCACACGCTCGCGAGGCTGGCGGCCTGAACCGATGGGATTCGACTTCACGCTGAACGGCCGGAAGACGCGGGTCGAGGACGCGGCGCCGACAACCACGCTCCTGGAGTTTCTCAGGGCGAACGGCCTGACGGGGGGCAAGCAGGGGTGCGCCGAGGGCGACTGCGGGGCTTGCACGGTGGCGATCGTCGACAGGGACTGCGCCGGCAATCCCACCTACCGCGCGGTAAACAGCTGCATCGCGCTCCTTCCCTCGTTCGCCGGCCGCGAGGTAGTCACCGTCGAGGGGCTGGAGGGCGGGGATGGCGCGCTGCATCCCGTGCAGGCCGCCATGGTCGACCACTACGGCTCGCAGTGCGGGTACTGCACGCCCGGATTCGTGATGTCGCTCTTCGAGGGCTACTACCGTCGCGACTGCAATCTACCCAGCGACATGAGCGATCAGCTCTGCGGGAACCTGTGCCGGTGCACGGGCTACCGCCCCATCCGCGACGCGGCGCTCGACTGCCTGCGGCACCGGGACGCCCTCCGCGGGAGACACGGGTCCCCCCGGGCCGACGCCCACCTTGAGCGCCTCGGCGCCCCGGTCGCGCCGCCCGCCCCCTTGGACTACGCGGTGGGAGCGGAGCGCTTCGTCAGGCCGGTCTCGCTCGCGGGGCTGTACGCGGCCCTGGCTGAGCACCCGCAGGCGCGTCTCGTGGCGGGGGCGACCGAGATCGGCGTCGAGGTGACCAAGAAGTTCAAGTCGTTCCCGCTCCTTGTGTCCGCCGAATCCGTTCCCGAGCTGACGGGGATAGTGAAGACCGGCCCCGCCTGGCGGGTAGGCGCCGCCGCCACCCTGACCGCCGTCGAGGAGGCCCTTGGAGGGGAATACCCGTCGGTCCTAAAGATGCTCAAGGTATTTGCATCGAGGCAGATAAGGAACCGGGCTACGCTGGGCGGCAATCTGGCCACCGCCTCGCCGATCGGGGACTCCGCCCCGGTTCTGCTCTCGCTCGACGCCGACCTTGTCCTCGCCTCGTCCTCGGCCGAGCGCACCGTGGCGCTGTCCGATTTCTTCACCGCATACCGCAGGACCCTTCTCGCCCCGGGCGAGATCATCCGCGAGGTCGTGCTCCCGCGCTTCGGCGGGGAGGGGGGGCTCTCCCGGCGCTCTGATTTCCTCAAGGTGTCCAAGCGCCGCGAGCTCGACATCAGCATCGTCGCGGCGGCCTTCTCCATCGACACTGACAAGGCGGGGATCGTCCGGCGCGCGCGCCTTGCGTACGGGGGCGTGGCGCCGACGCCAATCCGGGCGCGCCGCGCCGAGGCCGCGCTCGAGGGGCGCCGGCTCGGCGACGCGGCGGCCGGGGTGGCGCGCATCCTGGCCGGCGAGTTCACTCCGATCGATGACGTGCGCGGCAGCGCAGCCTATCGGCGCGAGCTCGTGGTCAGCCTTTGGGAGAAGTTCGTCTCGGGGGCGGCGAGCGCCGCCCAGGACGCGCCTCCCGACTTCAAGAAGGGGATGGACGCCGCCCCGGCCGACGCCTCCCGCGCGCTCCGCCACGAGAGCGCGGTCGGCCACGTCACGGGGCGGGCCCAGTATGTGGACGACACGGCGCAGCGCCGTCCCATGCTCGACATCTGGCCCGTGTGCGCCCCCCACGCCAGGGCAAGGATCCTGCGGCGCGACGCGTCAAGGGCCCGCGCCATGCCGGGCGTCGCCGCGGTCCTCATGAGCGAGGACATTCCCGGGCACAACAACGTGGGCACCCATCACGACGAGCCTCTCTTCGCCGACAAGGAGATTTGCTACCACGGGCAGGTGGTGGCGATAGTCGTCGGGCGGTCGCTTCGCGCGTGTCGCGCGGCCGCGGCCGCCGTCGAGGTCGAATACGAGCCCCTGCCGCCGCTCCTGGGGATCAGGGATGCGATAGCGGCGCGGAGCTTCCACACGCCGCCGCACACGATCGCCCGGGGCGACTGGGAGGCGGCCCTCGAGAGGGCTCCGCTGAGGCTGGTCGGCGAGTTCTCGTTCGGCGGGCAGGAGCACTTCTACCTCGAGACGCACGCGGCCTGGGCGGAGGCCGGCGAGGGCGGGTCGATCTTTGTAAGCTCGTCCACACAGCACCCGACCGAGATCCAGGCCATCGTCGCCGACCTGATCGCGCAGCCGCGCAACAGGGTCGTGGTGCAGTCCCCCAGGATGGGCGGCGGCTTCGGGGGCAAGGAGACGCAGGGCAACGCTTTCGCCGCCATGGTCGCGCTCGCCGCCTTGAGGACCCGCCAGCCCGTGAGGATCCAGCTCGACCGGGACCTCGACATGACGATTACCGGCAAGCGCCACCCGTTCCATGCGGCGTTTTCCGTGGGCTACGACAGGAAGGGAATGATCCTCGCCGCCGCCGTCGACCTCTACTCGGACGGCGGATGGTCGCTCGACCTCTCGCAGCCGGTCCTCGACCGCGCGCTCTTCCACGTCGACAACGGCTACTATGTCCCCGCGCTTCGCGTCACCGGCCTCATAGCCAAGACCAACGTCGCCTCCAACACCGCGTTCCGCGGCTTCGGGGGGCCCCAGGGGATGCTCGTCATGGAGGAGATCGTCGACCGGATCGCGCGCCGGCTCGGCCTTGCGCCGGATGCGGTGCGGGGCCGCAACCTCTACCGGGGCAGGGGCAGGACAAACACGACCCATTTCCTTCAGGAGATCGGCGACAACCGCCTGCAGACCGTCTGGAAGCGCGTGCGGAAGGATGCCGGCTTCGAAAGGAGGAGGAACGCTGTGGACCGGTGGAACAAGGCCCATCCGCGCATCAAGCGCGGGATAGCCGTGACGCCGGTCAAGTTCGGGATCTCGTTCACGCTGACGCAGTACAACCAGGCGGGCGCGCTCGTGCTCCTCTACACCGACGGGACGGCGCAGGTGAACCATGGAGGGACCGAGATGGGCCAGGGGCTCCACACGAAGATCCACGGCATCGCGATGCGCGAGCTCGGCCTGCCGGCCGAGCGGGTCCGGGTGATGCCCACGGCGACGGACAAGGTGCCCAACACCTCCGCCACGGCCGCGTCGTCCGGCGCGGACCTGAACGGCGCGGCTGTCCGCAACGCGTGCGTGACGCTTCGCGAGCGGCTGGTCCCGGTTGCCGCCGAGCTGCTTTCAAAGAGCGCCGGCCGTCCGGTGGCCGAGTCGCGGATCGTGTTCGCCGACGGGAAGGTCGCGGTCCGCGGGTCCAAGACGGCGGTCGACATGGCCCATGTGTGCTGCAGGGCGCACGAGCTGAGGATCAGCATGGCCGCGACGGGATACTACGCGACGCCGGGTATCCACTGGAGCTGGGCAACCGTCTCCGGAAGGCCTTTCCAGTACTTTGTCTGCGGCGCGGCCGTAGCGGAGGTCGAGGTCGACGGCTACAGCGGCATGCACCGGGTGCTGCGCCTGGACGCCGTCCACGACGTGGGCGACTCGCTCAACCCGGGGGTGGACCTCGGGCAGATCGAGGGCGGGATCGTCCAGGGGATCGGCTGGCTCACGCGGGAGGAGCTTCTCTGGGACAAGGAGGGGCGGCTGATGACCCATAGCGCGAGCACCTACCAGATCCCGGCGATCAGCGATGCGCCGAAGGAGATGCATATCACCCTCCTGCCTATGGCGGCGCAGGAGGGAACGATAAACGGAAGCAAGGCCTCGGGGGAGCCGCCGCTCATGCTGGCGTTCTCGGTCCGCGAGGCGATCCGAGACGCCGTCGCCGCCTTCGGCCCGAAGGGCGGCGAGGTCCGGCTCGCGTCGCCGGCGACCAGCGAGGCGATATTGGCGGCGATCGGCAGCCGGACGGATTGAATGGCGCGGCACGCTTGAGCCGCAAGGGGTGGGCCTGCGCGACCGCGATTCCCGCGAGGCGTCGTTCACCGCAAATCGGGATGCACTATTGTCTTCCTGCCGGATTAGGCGTTCGTTCGACGCCGTTACCCATCGTCTTCTTCCATGGCTGCACTAAACCCCCAACCGCTGTTCAGATTCCTGGTGCCCCTCATGGGGCTTTTTCCGCTCGCGGCGCTCTCTGCAAAGGAGCCGGTCTACACCTTCAAACGGGGAGTCAACATCTCCCATTGGCTGTCCCAGAACGGCGACAGGCAGGCCTATGGCGCGTCCTGGTTCGGCGAGGGCGACGTCGAATGGATTGCGAGCCAGGGGTTTGACCACATCAGGCTGCCGGTCGATTTTCGGCAGTGCTTCGCCGCGGACGGCTCGCTTGAGGAGGCGAAGGTGGTCCCGATCGCCGACGCGATCCGCTGGGCCAGGAGCCGCGGACTTGGCGTTGTCCTCGACGCCCATTTCCTGCCGGGGGCCGACTTCAACTCGGTGGGCGGCGACAGCCGGGTCTATTCCGACCCGCTCCTCCAGGAGAAGGCTGCGAATTCCTGGCGCAGGATGGCCCGGCGTTTCGCGGGGGAGGGCCCCAATCTCCGCTTCGAGATCCTGAACGAGCCCGTCGCCCCGGAGAACGGCCAGCTGAACCCTTTCATGCGCCTGATGCTGGCCGCCATCCGCGAGAGCAACCCCACGCGCGTGGTCTACGTGACGTCGAACAAGTGGAGCAGCTTCCACACGGTGGGCGACGTCGTCCTGCCGGACGACCCCAACATCGCGCTGACGATCCATTACTACGAGCCGCTGGTCTTCACGCACCAGCGCGCGCCATGGGTCGGCTTCAAGGACAGCCTTCCCGCCGTCACGTTTCCAGGGACGGTGCCGGATGTCACCGGGCACACGCTTCCCAGTTACCACCTGAAGCTGCATGCGGGCGACCGGCTGACGGAGTCCGACGTCCTGGCTGCCTTTGCCGGCGTATCCGCGTGGCTCGCGGCCCACGCCCCGGGGATCGAGGTTTATGTCGGCGAGTTCGGGGTCTACGAGCCGGCGGACGCCGCCTCGAAACGCCGCTGGATCGCGACCGTGCGCGCGGCCGCGGAGGCCAGGGGCTGGGGATGGGCCGTCTGGGACTACAACGACAGCTTCGGGGCCCGCGGTCGCGATGGCGCGGGCACCCCCGTCCTCGAGGGGCTTTTCCCGAAATGATTCCGGCAGGGGGCCGCCGGGCCTAGGCGCCCGCGGCGGCGCGGTCGCGCTCCGAAAGGAGCTGGGCCGCTATGCTGAGCGCGATCTCGTGGGGATGGTTGGTGCCGAATCCGAGCCCGACCGGGCAGTGGAACCTGGACGCCTGCTCGGGCGTCACTCCGTCCGCGACCAGCTCGCGGCGCAGGACCTCGGCCTTGGAACTGCTCCCGATGACGCCTATGAAGGGGAAGTTCCTCTCCGTCAGCGCGCGCCGGAGGATGGGCCGGTCGGTCGCGTGCCCCATCGTCATGACCAGGAGGTACGCGGCGTCGGGCAGCGACGGCACCAGGCTCTCGAGCGACCCGGAAGGGATGACCTGCAGGTTCGGCGCATGCGGCAGCCTGCCCAGCCACTCCGGCCGCGTGTCGGCGCAGGTGATCTTGCACGGGAGCGGGATCAGGACGGGAATCAGTGCCTGGGCGACGTGCCCGGCGCCGAAAACCGCGATGTTCCACGGGCCGGAACCGAAATGGGGCTCGAAGTAGAACTTGACCGAACCCCCGCACGTCATGCCGACGTCGCCCTTCAGGGTCCATGAGACGAAGCGGGGCTTGGCGTCGGCCCCCCCGAGTATCTCTCCGGCGAGCTTGAGGGCCGCGGCCTCGACCTTTCCCCCTCCCACGGTGCCGCTGTGGAGGCCCTTTCCCGTCACGAGCATCTTGGCTGCCGCGTCCTGGGGCGTGCTGCCGAGGGCCTCGACCAGCGTCACGAGGACGAAGGGCAAGCCCTCGCTCTCGAGCGCCACGAGCTGCTCGTAAAAGGTCACACCAGGCCGAGCTTCATCTTCCCCTCCTCGCTTATCATCGACTGGTTCCAGGGCGGTTCCCACGTGATCCGGACGTCGGCATCGGAGACGCCCGGGACGAGGAGCACCTTGCCCTTGGCGTCCTCCGCGATGGCCGGCCCCATGCCGCATCCGGGCGCCGTGAGCGTCATAGCCACGTTGACCTTGAAGCTGTTGTCGGGCCTCTTCTCGACATCCATCGAGTAGACGAGGCCCAGGTCGACGATGTTAACCGGGATCTCGGGATCGTACACCTTGCGGAGCTGGTCCCAGACCGCCTCCGGGTCGGGCGCGCCGTCGGCGAGCGGCGCCGAGTCGACCGTGTGGTCCGCCGCCTGCTCGCCGAACGCGTCGCCGTCCCTCCCGTCGATCCTGAAGAGGCCGTAGTCCACCTGCACGGTGTAGCTTCCGCCGAGCGTCTGGTGGATCTGTATCTTAGTGCCGGCGGGAATCAGCTGGCGTTCGCCGGAGGGAATCAGCGTCGCCAACACGTCGCGGGAAAGGGTGCGTTCGCGGTTCATGGCAGGCCCCGAGCATTGGCCGGAATCATCACCGGCGCAAGTGCGCCCGGATAAGCTTGCGAAGCGCCGCGTGGAGCTCCTCGCTCTCGAGGCGGTTCAGGACCTCCTCGAAGAAGCCGAAGATCAGGAGCTCGTCCGCCGCCTTCGGGGGTATGCCGCGGGACTTGAGGTAGAACTCCTGCTCGGGGTCGATCCGAGAGCTCGTGGCGCCGTGGGTGCAGCGGACGTCGTTCGCCTGGATCTCGAGGCCGGGGAGCGAGTTGGACTCAGCCTCGTCGCTCAGCATCAGGTTGCGGTTGCTCTGGTAGGCGTCCGTCTTCTGGGCGTCGGGATCGACTATGATCAGGCCGGAGAAGATCGTGCGCGACTGGTCGAGGAGGGCGTTCTTGTAAAGGAGGTCGGACTTTGTGTTCGGCGCCTGGTGGATCTGGAGGGTCCTCTGGTCGGCCTCCCGGGCACCCGTCGCGATGGTGATCGCGAGCATCTCCGAGAAACCGCCGGGCGCTTGGAGCTGGCTGAGCGACTCGTGCCGCGCCTGCTTGCCCCCGAGGTGGAGGTTGAGCGACTGGACGCGCGCGTCCCTGCGCACGACCGTCGAGTTGAACTGGAGCGAGAGCGCCTCCAGGGACCAGCACTGCGCCGCCGTGTAGGTGATCCTCGCCCCGTGGCCCGCGTAGAGGTCGTTCGCGCCGCATGCGAACTGCCGGGAGGGGTCGCACGACGCGAAATAGTCGACGACGGTCACGCGCGAATTGTCCTCCGCGATGACGAGCGTGTGGGGGAAGACGGCCGTGCCGGGCCCCGAGACGGCGTGGACGACGACGATGGGCCTGTCTATCTCGACGCCGCGAGGGACGAAGATGAATGCCCCGTCGTCGATGAAGGCCTCGTGAAGGGCCGCGAACTTGGCGGAGCCGAGCTTCTGGGGCTGCGCCATGAAGTGCTCGCGGAGCATTCCGGGGTGCCTCGCGATCGCCTCGGAAAGGGCGGAGGCGACCACGCCCTTATTGGCGAGCTCAGCCGAGGCCGGGGTACCTCCCGCGAGACGGCCGTTGAGGAACGAGAGGGTCGCCGCAGCCTCGACGGCGAGCTCAGGGGGGGGGCTCAGCGGGTCAGGGCGCGGCGCATCCCCGGCGGGGGAGAAGCCGCCCAGGTTGATCCCCGCGATGTTGCTGAAGCGCCACTTCTCGTCCGTCCTCCTGGGCATCGGAAGGGATTCGAAGCGGGAGTAGGCCCCGCGCTTGCGCTCGAGCCACCACTCGGGGGAGGCCGCCTGCAGGGCGAGGTGGCGGGCGAACACCTCGGGGGTGAATCCCCCCAGGTTGTCCGCCACGGCCGTCTGGGCGGTCGTCGCGCCGGCCATGCCTCAGCCCACGCTCCCTTCCATTTCTAGGTCGATCAGGCGCTTTAGCTCGACCGAGTACTCCATGGGGAACTGCCTGGCCAGGTCGTTGATGAACCCGTTAACGGACAGGCTCATCGCCTGGCCCTCGGTCAGCCCCCGCTGCTGCATGTAGAAGATCTGCTCGGCGCTCACCTTGGAGACGCTGGCCTCGTGCTGGACCGCGTGGCGGTCGCCGCGCACCGTGATCGCGGGGTAGGTGTCGGTCCGGCTGTTCGTGTTGATGAGGAGCGCGTCGCACTCGGTGTTGTTCTTGCAGCCCTTCAGCTGCCTCGGGATGTGGACGACCCCGCGATAGGTCGCGCGCCCCTGTCCGACCGAGATCGACTTGGAGACGACGGTCGAGGTGGTCTCGTCCGCGGCATGGATCATCTTGGCGCCCGTGTCCTGGTGCTGGCCGTCGTTAGCCAGCGCTATCGATATCACCTCGCCGCGGGCCTTGCGGCCCCTGAGGACGACGCCAGGGTACTTCATCGTGAGCCGGCTGCCGATGTTGCAGTCGATCCACTTGATCTCCGCTTCCTCGTGCGCGAGGCCGCGCTTGGTGACGAGGTTGAACACGTTGGGAGACCAGTTCTGCACGGTGATGTACTGGATCTTCGCGCCCTTGAGGGCCACGAGCTCGACGACCGCGCTGTGAAGGGTCGCGGTCGAGAACTTGGGCGCCGTGCAGCCCTCCATGTACGTGAGCTCGCTGCCCTCGTCGCAGATGATGAGCGTGCGCTCGAACTGCCCGAAATTCTCGGCGTTGATCCGGAAGTAGGCCTGCAGCGGGTGTGAGACCTTGACTCCCGGCGGCACGTAGATGAACGAGCCCCCGGAGAACACGGCGCTGTTCAGCGCCGAGAACTTGTTGTCCCCGGTCGGGATGACCTTCCCGAAGAACCTCCTGAAGATCTCCGGATGCTCTCGCAGGCCCTCGCTCGAGTTGACAAAAATCACTCCCTGCTTGGAGACGGCGTCCTTGATGTTCGAGTAGGCCGCCTCGGAGTCGAACTGGGCCTCGACGCCGGCGAGGAACCTGCGCTCCTGCTCTGGGATCCCCAGGCGCTCGAAGGTGCGCTTGATGTCCGCGGGCACCTCGTCCCACGTCCTCTTGGGCTTGGTCCCCTGCGAGAGGTAGTAGCGGATCTTGTTGAAGTCGATGGCCTCCAGGTCTTTCGAGGCCCAATGGGTGGGCAGGGGCTTCGAAAGGAACGTCTTCAGGGCGTTCTGGCGGAACTCCCGGATCCAGGGGGCCTCCTTCTTGACGGCGGAGATGTAGTCGACGGTGCGCTCGTTCAGGCCGGTGCCCGCGTCGAAGTCGTACGTCATTGCGTACTGGAAGTCGCCGGCGACCTGGTCGATCCCGGACACGGGATTCTCGGCGGTTGTCTCGAGCGTGTCTGTGTCGGTGATTTCTGACATGGCGTGGTCCTCCGGTTCAGGCGTTTGCAAATTCCTTCTTCACCCAGTCGTAGCCCCTCGACTCGAGCTCGAGCGCGAGCGTCTTGTCGCCGCTCTTGACGATGCAGCCGTCGATCATGACGTGCACGACGTCCGGGACGATGTAGGAAAGGAGGCGCTGGTAGTGGGTGATGAGCAGCACGCCGAGGTTCGGGCCGCGCAGGCTGTTGACGCCGTCGGCGACGATCTTGAGCGCGTCGATGTCTAAGCCGGAATCCGTCTCGTCCATGAGCGCGAACCGGGGCTCGAGCATCGCCAGCTGAAGGATCTCCGTGCGCTTCTTCTCGCCGCCCGAGAACCCCTCGTTAACGGACCGCGAGGTGAACTTCCGGTCGATCTTGAGCAGGTCCATCTTCTGGTAGAGCCGCTTGTAGAACCCGGATGCGTCGATCTCCTCGCCCTCCGCCATCCTGGCCTGGACCGCGGCGCGCATGAAGTTGGCAATGCTGACCCCCGGGATCTCGCTCGGGTACTGGAACGCGAGGAAGATCCCCGCGCGGGCCCGCTCGTCGGACTCCATTTGCAGGATCGACTTGCCGTCGAGAAGGACCTCGCCCTCGGTGATCGTGTAATCGGGGTGGCCGGCGATCGCCTTAGCCATCGTGGATTTTCCGGTCCCGTTGGGCCCCATCACGGCGTGGATCTCGCCCGTGTTGATCGTGAGGGTGACGCCCCTGACGATTTCCTTGTCCCCTGTGGAGACGTGAAGGTTCTTGATTTCGAGGGAGGGCATGAGCGTGTGGGGGGCGATTGGAAGGCTTCAGGCCGCGGGTCGCGCCTTTCCGCGGAAGATGATATCAACCGACTTGGCGTCGAGGCTGGGCGGGAGGATGGACTTCACCTGGTCGATCAGGCCCGTCGGAAGGTCTATGTCGTGGGTGGCCCCGGTCTCCTCGTCGTGGAAGTGGGCGTGCGGATGGAGATTCGGGCAATACCGCGTCGGCCCCCGCTCGAAATTGACGGCGCGGACAAGATTGCACTGCACGAGCGTCTCCAGGCAGTTGTAGACCGTCGCCAGCGAGATCATCGGGATCTCCGGCTTTGCTCTCGCGAACACCTCCTCCGCCGTCGGGTGGTCGCGCTTTGTGAGGAGAACGTTGTAGATCACCTCCCGCTGGGGGGTGGAACGCAGGCCGCTGTCTGAAAGGCGCTGGGCCAGGGCCTCTGAACTGTCGGCGTTTGAAACCATGGGTTGGTGTGACTCAAATCAGTTAATTGGAATGGTACCAAGTTTCAACTAGGAATAAGAATCATTCTCAATTATTAACTGAACATATTGTATGGTAATTATATGCAGCTTCAAAAACGACGAAATTGCCTCCAATTCCCCTGTTAGATCGGTCCGGCTCCGGCGTACGGGCCACACGGCCCTTGCGAAGCCACGCACCTGGCGGCGAGTCTGACATTGCAACAGCTCGCAAAGACCATGAGGTAGCGACCTGTTGGAGACGACGATGCCAAGAACAACAAGCGCCCTGCCATTCATCCTGATGCTTGCCGCATTCACGGGCGGTTGCACAGCGCCGCAGCCGACCGAGATCAACTACCGCTGCGTCGTGCCGAAGGTGTTTACCATCGCCCCCGGCACCGATGTCGCAATTGCGTTTGCGAGCCGGCTCACGGCTGCCGCCCGGCTGGAGGTGCTCAGCCAGACGAGGCTCAAGGGAAAGGCGAGCAACGACGTCACGTACATCGTGAGCCTGAGGTCCTCGGCCGCCAGCGGCGTGTTCGTGAACATCCTGTTCAACGAGCCCTATCGGACCGTCGCCATGACCATCTCCGGGGACGTCGCCAACCCGGAGGCAACCCGCATCGCCCAGGAGTCGGCAAAGGTCTTCTCGTTGATGGTTCCCGGATCGGTCCTGGCCCCGTTCTCGGGAAACCAGGCCTTGTTCGGGCCCTGACGGGCCCGGACTGGCGAAGGGGGCGGTCGCGGGGCGGGATCCCTCCCCCCGGGAGCTAGCCCGCGGCGAAGAGCCAGTGCCACGGCTCGTAGGCGATCCCGTGCGCGTTGCCGCGGGGATAAGACAGGTGGAATCCGTGCAGGTGCGCGTGCGCCCGAAGCCACAGGAAGGCGGCTGTGAACTCGAAGTCCCCGGTGAGGGGCGGCGCGCCAGGGATCCCGATGTCGATCGCACGCCCGGTGTGGTGCTCGCTGTAGCCGGGGGCCGCCATGATTCCTAATATGGTCTCTATCGTCTCGCCCGCCTCGAGCTTGGCCCTGATGATCTCCGCCTGGCGCCCGGCGCTGCGGAATCCGGAGATCGCGACAAGCGCGACGCCCGAGGCCGCCGCGGCGTCGCGCATCCTGGCCCAGGCCTCGGCCGCGGCGGGGCACAGCAGAACCTCGCGGCCGTCGGGATTGGCCCCAACGCTGACGAGCTCGCGCGCCTCGGCTTGGGGCCTCATGCCTCGCCGCTCTCCATAGTCGGGCGGTATGCCGAGTGGATCCCCCTGGAATCTGGGCTGCGGCGCGGCGTTCGTGACCAATCCATGAATCGGGCCGGCCCCTGGGAGGCAATCGTCAAAGCGCCCTCGACGGAGGCTCGTCCCACGCACCGGGAATCACTTGCGGCGGCCTGAGGGATTCATTGAAGTCGCATGGTGGCGAAAGCATCCCCTTGCGAATCGGGAAACCACGGGGCCTTCGGCGCACCGAGCACACGGGCA
This sequence comes from uncultured Opitutaceae bacterium, assembly GCA_964496645.1. Classification (GTDB taxonomy): domain Bacteria; phylum Verrucomicrobiota; class Verrucomicrobiia; order Opitutales; family Opitutaceae; genus Palsa-1447. The sequence goes on along the minus strand of CAZCAJ010000025.1, from coordinate 12,603 downwards.
GTGGCGCTCATCTTTTTCGCAGCCATCGTCGCCTATCTGCCGGCGCTTTCGGGCGACTTCATCTGGAACGACAGCGACTACGTGACGGCGCCGGACCTGCGCTCAGTGGATGGGTTGGGGCGGATCTGGACGGAGCTTGGGTCAACCCAGCAGTATTACCCCCTCCTGCACAGCGCCTTCTGGGTCCAGCACCGCCTCTGGGGCGACCATCCGCTGGGGTACCACGCCGTCAGCGTCCTCCTGCATGCGGCTTCCGCGGTGCTTTTCGCCCTCGCCCTGCGCCGGCTCCTTCGGGTCGCGGGTCCGGGTGGGGCAGGCCGGGAGGTCCCCGGGGGTCCCCGCGAGCCGGCCCGACCCTCCCCAGGGCCGGCCTGGGCGGGCACCGAATGGGTGGCTGCGCTGCTTTTCGCGCTGCATCCGGTTCACGTCGAGTCCGTCGCGTGGATCGCGGAGCAGAAGAACACGTTCTCGCTCGCCTTCTACCTGGCAGCGGCCCTCGTCTACCTGGAGTTCGACGAGAAGCGCGGGCCCCGCGCATACGCGGCGTCGTCGGCCCTGTTCATTTGCGCGCTCCTGTGCAAGACCGTGACGGCAAGCCTGCCGGCGGCCCTCCTCGTGGCGTTCTGGTGGCGGCGCGGGCGCCTCGATTGGCGGCGGGACATCCTGCCGCTACTCCCGTGGCTGGCCTTGGGCGCCGCGTGCGGCCTGTTCAGCGGCTGGGTCGAGAGAAACTACGGCGGGGCGAGGGGGGAGGGATTCGACATATCCGCGGTCGACCGCTTCCTCGTCGCGGGCCGGGCGGTGTGCTTCTACGCGGCGAACGTCATCCTGCCCGTCCGGCTCAATTTCGTGTACCCCCGATGGACGATCGACGCGGCGGCCTGGTGGCAGTGGCTCTTTCCGCTGGGCGTGATCGCCCTGGGCGCGGCCCTTTGGTCGCTGCACAGGCGCGTCCGGGCCCCCCTGGCGGCGTTCCTGTTCTTCGTCGGATCGCTCTTCCCCGCGCTCGGCTTCGTCAACCTTTACGGCGCCCGTTACTCGTGGGTCTGGGATCACTGGCAGTACCTGCCCGACCTCGGTCTCCTCGCGCTCATCGCCGGGGGTCTGGCGGCCTGCCTGCGTGTCGTCTGGCAGCACGCCCGCTGGCTGGCGGCGGCATGCGCCGCCGCGAACGCGGTCCTCCTGGCGGCGCTTACCTGGGAGCATTGCGCCATGTTCCACGACAACCAGACGCTCTACCGTGAAACCATAGCGCGGAACGCCGGATGCTGGATGGCCTACAACAACCTGGGGATCGAGCTCGACAAGACTCCCTCGCGCCGGGGGGAGGCGATCGCCCTCTACGAGAGGGCGCTGAGCCTGAATCCCGATTTTGCCGAGGCCCACAACAGCCTGGGCACCGACCTTGAGGAGACACCGGGGCGCCTTGACGAGGCCGTTTCGCACTACAGGGAGGCGCTCAGGCTGAAGCCCGACTTTGCCGAGGCCCATTTCAACCTCGGGAACGCCCTGGGCCGGATGGGCAGGACCCAGGAGGCGATAGGCGAGTTCAAGGAGGCGCTGCGGTTCAGGCCTAAGTATGTCGAGGCTCATTACAATCTCGGCAATGCGCTGGGCGCCTCGGGGCTCACCGAGGAGGCAATTTCCGAGCTCGGGGAGGCCCTGCGCCTCAAGCCCGACTTTGCCGAGGCGCACAACAACCTGGGCCTCAACCTGTCCAGGGTGCCCGGACGCCTCGACGGCGCGATCGCGCAGTACCAGGAGGCCCTGCGGCTGGATCCGAACATTCCGGAGACGCACACGAACCTGGGCAACGCCCTGTCAAGCAAACCGGGGCGGCTGGACGAGGCCATCGGCCAGTACCGGGAGGCGCTGCGCTTGAAGCCGGACTATGCGGACGCCCATTTCTACCTGGCCAACGCGCTTGCGCAGTCCGGCAGGGTCGGCGACGCGATCGCGCAGTACGAGGAGGCCCTCAGGGCGCGGCCCTCGTTCGCCGAGGCGGACAACAATCTGGGCATGCTCCTCTGCCGGACGGGAAACCTCCATGCCGGCCTCGAGCGGATCGAGGCCGCGATCCGGGCGCGTCCCGACTTCGCGCAGGCTCATTTCTCGCGTGGCGCGGCTCTGCTGCAGATGGGCCGCAGGGACGAGGCGATCCTGGAGTACCAGGCCGTCCTCCGCCTTCGTCCGGGCGACCCGTCGGCGCTCCGGGTCCTCCGGTTCATCGAGAATTCCAAGTGAATCGCGGCGCGGCGCCGGCCTCGAGGCGCAATGCTCCCTGGACACCGCCAAATCCGGGCTGCTTCCTTCCGCGGCTCGGATCGGGCGCTGTGATTAGGGCGGCCGAGCCCTGGCAGTCCTGGTATCGTGCGTCACGCGGCCAACCGTGCCGCCCGCTTGCGCGGTCACCCAATCGGCGTCCAATGATTGGTCGCCTTGTGAACCGGGCCGTTCCTTAGCCCGGGAGCGTATCCCTTGCGGCACGTCAACCTGCGAAGCGGCGGCATCGCCCCGACCCACCGCACTGGCCGGCGCCGCAGCACGCTCGGTTTCGGCCGCGCAGGGAGAGCGGGCACGGGTCGGTTTGGAGCAACGCTCACGGTTCGGTGATGTTGCCGAGCAGCAGATGGCCGTAGACCCTCTCGATCAATTCGGCGGGCGAGAATGGCTTTGCCAAGATTGCGCCCGGGCCGACTAGCTGTCTCAGGACTGGTTCAATTCCGGACGGGTCCGCGGAAATGACTATGCACGGGGGCTCCGTCGAGAAAGACCGGATGCGCGCGACCAATTCCAGGCCGGTCAGCCTCGGCATCTCGTGGTCGGTGATCACCAGGTCATATGCAGCCTTCAGGAGGGCATCCCATCCGTGTTCCCCGTCGCTCGCAGTGTCCGCCTGAAACCCCGCGCGGGTGACGGTTCTGGCAACCCAATCCCGTGCGGCCGGATCGTCATCGATGACCAGAATCTGCTTTGCCGCGGACGTGCCGATTCGATTCGGGCTCCCACGCGGACCCGGCTTTCTTGCCTCCCCGATGTCCGTCGGACCGGCAGACGCTTGTACGCCGTCATCGACCGGCAGTTGAAGGTCTGCGGCCGGTCGAGTCATTGTCATCGTATATGGCTGAATGGGGAAACCGGAATGTTTCGCGGAAAACTACCCGGCCAGAGGCCCGGAAGATATGGGGTGAAACCCTACCACCCGAAAACCGATGCAGCCGCGTCCTGATGCAGTTGGGCGCGCGGAGTCCAGTCAGTATATCCAGGGTATCAGGCGCTTGGTTCTGGCAGCGTACGCTCCGTACTCGCCCGCCAATGCCGCCGTCAAAGCGGCCTCCTCAATCGCGATGCGGCGAAGGAAGGCGAGGGTCACCGGCACCGCGATCACAAGGAGTGAAGCGTAGTTCCCGTAGCAGATCCCCAGCCCGATGAAGGCAGCCAGGGCGCCCGCATACGATGGGTGCCGGATGAGCCGATACGGGCCCGAGTCAACCACCCTGTGGTCCGCGGCAATCGACACGTTCACGGTGAAATGTCGCCCCAGGTGGACTATCGCCCACCACCGCAGGGCCAACCCCCCGAAAAAGAGCGCGACGCCCAGGGGGCGGATTTCGCGCAGGAGCCCGCTTTCCGCCTGTGGAAGGAGGGAGGCCGCACCGTTCGCCAACAAGATACTGACCAGGATTACCGCCCAAAGAAGCCAGAGGGAACCGCGGTCCATGGACACGGCGCCTTTCTTGGATCGCTTGAACAAGGCGAGAACGAGCTCCGACAGGCCAAACAGCGGGCCAAGGATCTGCACGCTTGCGAGATTCATCCTGCCGCTCCTCCCACGACCAGGCAGGAAACGAGAGCGGCCCCGATGGGTATACAGCGGGAGGCGGGATTCAGGTTCGTCGCCATCGCGGTTAGATGACGGCGCCGTGAATCGAGTGTGAAGGCATGAGGGACAATAGGTTGCGCCCGCATATGCACGTCTCTTGTACCCGAAAAGGATCTAGTCCGGACGCTTTGTCTAGGCAAGTTTGCGCGCGAATCGGGCCTCGGCGAAGAAGGCCGCCCTAGGATTGCCAATGGGCAAATGCGATTCATGGTGGCGTGACATCCGGCAGGAGGCATGACAAACGGCTCGAGAGCGAACATTCGTGGGCTCGTTCTGGTCCTTCTCGTTTCAATGGGACGGCTGTCGGCCGTTTCGCCCGAGGGATCGCCCCCGGTCTACGGCACTGCGCTTCTTCGCACATGGGTGCCGCCGGAGTACCCTAGGCAGGCCCTGAAGGATGGCCTTGCCGGTGTGGTGACGCTGCGCCTGGTCGTCGATGCGAGGGGCGTCGTGGTCTCCTCCCGCGTTCTCGATGCCAGTGATCCCCGGTTTGTCGACGCCGCGCAGCGTGCGGTCAAGGAATGGGCATTCTCTCCGGCCCTCGATGCCGGCAAGCCCGTGGCATGCGAGATGGATGCTCCCATCGTCTTCTCGCCCGACCGGGGCCAAAGAAGGATTCCCGGCCCATCCTTGCCGACACCGGACCAGATGCCCGTGCCGGCCGCTGTCACCGAGGCGGAGATCGTGTCCTCGTCCGATCTGGACTACCCGGACACGCTCTTTGACCGAAAGCTGTCCGGCCTGGCGCATTATTTCTGCAAGGTCCTGCCGGACGGGAGCGTCTCCAACCCGCGAATCACGTTCGCTACCCACGTGGACTTCGTTTTGCCCGCCCTGAAGGCGCTCGGGGAGCAGAAATACAAGCCAAGGATGAAGGGCGACGAGCCGGTCGAGTCAGAGGTCGAGGGAATACTCAGGTTCGATCTGACGCGCGGCAGCTCCGCTGGGGCGCTCGCCGCAAACATGATATCGGCGCCGGACGGCAATCCCCCGGCCGAGCAACTGGAGCCGCGCGTGGTCGCCGACCCGGTGTTTCCCTACGACCTGCTGCAAAAGGGGAAGGGGGGGGCCGCGACCGTCCTGTTTACCGTCGACGATAATGGCTCCACTTCCAAAGTCCGGGTGCGCGATGCGAGCGACCCGGAACTAGGGGAGTCCCTGGTCGCGGCCGTGGAGATGTCCGCCTTTTCTTCACCGACCCTTGACGGCCATGCCGTATCTGTGGAGCTGATGCGCCACGCCGAGTTTCCAGCCATTGCCTCCGACAGTGAAGGCGCATCCGATCCGCTTGCTCGCTTGCTGGCGGAGTCCCGTGCCGGAAGGATTGGGGGCGGATCCGGGCTTGATGCGAAGTTGGTGCCCCGGTACAGGGTCTCGCCCAGGTATCCCGGGGCGCTAAAGGATAGCGGACGGCCGTCGGGCCAGGCGGTTGTTGAGTTTGTCGTCGATCGGGACGGCCGGGCTCGTTTGCCGCGAATAGTGTCCGCCACCGACGGGCGTTTCGGCTGGGCCGCCGCAACGGCGGTTGCCCAATGGGTTTTTGACGCTCCCCGCCGAGACGGGCAGCCCGTTGACGTGAGGGTTCAGGTCCCATTCCAGTTCAAGGCTCCGACCGACTGATCATCTGCCTGGCGCCAGACGTTCGGAGTCGCCCTACCGGAAGCCGTGCGTCTGCAGTTGGGTGAGTGGTTGTCCAACGAACGGTCATCCTCCGGACACTGTCACGGATTCGCCGATCGACATTCAAGCGATGAGTGCAGATCCGGTTCCGTGCCCCTCTTGACTGAGCTACGTCTTGCTACTTTGAACCCTCAATAAGAGACTTCCCCGCGTGGAGTCTCGTTGGAGCCGTCCCCTAGCCCAATTGAACGTTCCCCGAATACCTCGAGTGACGGTTTGGCTGCTCGCGGGGAGCGCCGCGATGCTGGACGCTCAACCGGTCGCGGCCCCGGTCGTGGACGGGGCCGTGGGCATCACCGCCGTGTCTTCGAAGGTGAGCAAGGGCTACGTCCGCCCGAGGCTCCCCGACGGTTCGTTCCAGCCCGAGGAATACGCCTTTGGGAACGGCGGCCGCTATGACGGACCTTTCCGCGACGCCTCGATCGACAAGCTGAGCTTCATGGACATAGCGCGAGTCATCTCGGTGCCGCTGAGGGCCCAGAATTACGTTCCCACCAAGGGTATTCAGACGGAGAAGCTTCTCATCATGCTCCACTGGGGCACGACCTCCGTGCCCGATCCGTCCTCCACGGCGGCAGGGCCTCTTGAGCTTCAGAAAATCCAGGAGACTGCGTCTATCAGCGCTGCGGGGGGAGCCGCCGAAGCTAGGAGCGCAGCTGCGGCGATGCAGGCCGCAAATTCATACGCGGATATGCAGCTTTCGATGGAAATCGGGCAACGCGACCAGGTCGACTTGATGAACGCAAGGATGCTCGGTTACGATTCCGAGGGGCTGATCGGGACCGAATACGGAGTCTGGGTTGGGCACACTGGGGTGGCCGGTAACCACCGGGACGCACTGATCTCCGAGATCGAGGAGAACCGGTATTTTGTGGTGTTGGTGGCATACGATTTCCAGCTGCTCCGAAGGCAGAAGAAACTGATGACACTTTGGGAGACGCGCTTCAGCATCAACGAGCCTCGCAATGATTTCACCAAGGCCTTGCCGGTGATGGCGCAGTATGCGTCAAGGTACTTCGGCCAGGACAGCCACGGGTTGTTGCGGACCAAGGTCCCAGAGGGGACGGTATTGATAGGCGAATCCAAGTCCCTTGGTGAAATCGGGGTACCCGTGAAATGAGCCGCCAGTCGTCCCGATACGGACAAGGCCTGACGCGCACTTGAGCGAGAATGGGCCCATTTCTGGATACTCGGGCGATTCTGGTTGCCATTAATTAGAGAGTTATCTAATTATCGAAGCATCACAATGGACCTCCTCTTCAAGGCTCTTCAGGACCCTACTCGGCGCCGCGTTCTTGAAATGCTCAAGAAACGCGATCTTAACGCCGGCGAGATCGCCGAGGCCTTCAACATGAGCAAACCCAGCGTCTCCTACCACCTCGACTTGCTCAAACAGGCCCACCTGGTCTCAGCCCGAAGGGACCGCCAGTTCATCGTCTATTCCCTTGAAACGACGGTCCTCGACGAGTCAATCGGCTGGATCATCAACTTGATCGAAAAAAGAAAGGCGCATGCAAAAGCTCCGATGGTTGAGAGAAAACTGGCTCCAGGGCGCTATACTGGCCATCCCGTTTATCGTTATCGCAGCGTTCTGGGGTAGGTTCCCGGAGAGGGTGGTGGTCCAATGGAATGCATCGGGACCGGCCAAATGGGCGGATAAGTTTCCAGGTCTTCTGGTCTGCCCCGTTGTCAGCGTAGCTCTGGCAGTTTTTCTCGGCTGGATTCCACGGCTGGACCCTAGGCTCCGCCGAGATTCCGAGGGCGATGGACGATCCGGCGCAGCGATCGGCGTCATCCGGCTGGCCACCACTGCTCTTGTGTCATTCGGGGCGCTGCTGATTGCAACCGAAGCTCTTGGCTATCACTTCAGCAGCCTTGGAGTGGGAATCAACGTTGTGCTCCTATTCTTCGTGGTCATGGGCAACTACCTCGGCACGGTCCGGCCCAACTACTTCGTTGGCATCAGGACGCCATGGACCCTGGAGAACGACGATGTGTGGCGGTCGACGCACAGAAATTGCGGACGGATTCTGGTCTTCGGCTCATTTACGTTCTTTGCCCTCCAATTCTTCCTAAGACCGCCCTACATGCTGCCTTGCATCTTTGGCTTTGTTGCGGCCACAGGGATTTGGTCCATCGTCTATTCGTATTGGCGTTTCCGCTCCGTTAATCCCCCCGATCCCCCGCCCGGCACACCTTCCATCTAGGCGTTTTCCGCGTGTCCAAGAAAGGGTCGTTTTGGAGGCAATGTCGGGGATGCTGCGTTAGGGAGAGTCCGCGCCGGGAAGCGTTCCCTGGTAGAGGTCCCAGTGCTGCACGAGCGCGTGGACCACCGGCGAGCCTACTCGGTAGGCGGATTCGACGGCGAGGGCGGTGCCGCTCTCCTCGCCCGAGAGGAGGCTGGCGACGACGCTCTTTGCTGGCGGCGGCTCGGAGTAGTTGCTCGCCGTGCGCAGGACAAGGTACCGGCGGGGATCCACCCGGTGGGCGTTCCCGAGCATGTGAAGGGCGTAGGCGATGCTCTGGTCCTCGCACTCAGTCATCACGAACCGGGCCTTGCCCGCCGTGTAGAGAGCGCACCAGTGTTCGGCCCAGCGCGTGAGTGTGGGACCGTGCCAGTACCGGGCCGTGCCAAGCGTGTCGCCCAGGAGCACGAAGGGTGGGCGTTGCGCCTCCGGGTGGCCGACGTAGAGGGCGCGGTACCGTCTCAGCTCGGGAGTGTCGGAAAGCGCGACGTCCTTGGACTTCCGGAAAGCCCAGGCCACGAGCCCCGGGTCGAGCTGGAAGGCCATCGGCTTCTGGCTCCAGTCGTGGAGGCCCGGGGCCTCGTCGGGACGGGTGGCGCCGTACGGGAAGATGGCGTAGGGCCAGTCGGGTGGAGCGTCGTGGAGGTCGATCTCGTTGACGTTGTCCCCGTCGACGACCCACTGCGCCCAGGCGGCGCTGCCCACGCTCGCACGGTCCGCGTCGACTCCGGCGATCCCCGCCATCATGAAATAGGTCTGCGACAGGTCGAACCGGGGGTCTGTGCCGACCAGCATCACCGCCAGGCCGCTCCGGTTGCAGGTTCCCGTCACCATCGCAAAGACGCCGGAGTCGTTGAAACGCACCGGGTGGGCGATGCCCGGGACATCGAGCGTCCCGGTAAGATTCTCCCGCTCCACCCAGTACTGGAGCTCCCCGGGCATGTCGCCCGTGTCGGCGCCAATCTCAAAGGTGGTCAGGATGAGGACCTTCGGCCGGATCAGATCGGCCCGCAGGTTGGGTGCGAGGAACAAGGCGGCTCCCAGGCAGGTGGCGAGGACAATGAATCGAGAGGAGGTGTGCGTGGTCATGGAGGTCGGGAACGGGCAGTTTCGCGCCCAAAGAGCGCGTTACAAGCCAAGGGCGACGGGCGCCCGCGCGGGCCTCGCCCGGCCTGTTCGAGGCGCATGATTTCTGACGTAGCGTCGCCTACGGAGGGTAGCGTTCCAAGTCCACCATTTAGGAACGGCAAAAGATCGTCACGGCCGAGAACCGCTGGCGATGCATCACTCACACCGCAGCGCATCCATTGGATCGACCTTCGCCGCGCGCCGCGCGGGAATGTAGCAGGCGATCAACGCCACGGCAGCAAGGATCAGTGCGACCGCTGCAATTGTTATCGGGTCGTGCTCCCCGACCCCAAAGAGCAAAGACGACACGAAGCGCGTCAGGCCGAACACTCCCGCCAGACCAATAACCAGACCGAGCACCACGGGTGCCATTCCACTGCGCATAACGAGTCCCATGATGTTACCGGAATTCGCCCCGAGAGCCGCGCGAATGCCGATCTCATGGGTACGCTGTGTGACGGAATACGAGACGACGCCATAGATCCCAATCACTGCCAGCACCAGAGCTACGCTCGCGAAAATGCCGAGTATCACCAGGTGAAACCGTTCGCCTACCGTGAATGCTGTCTTCATCTGCTCCATTGTCGTAATATTCATGACTATTTGATCTGACTCGCTTTCGTACACAGCGTTTCGCATCGCCTGTTGCAAAAGCGCAGGGTCTATAGCGCTGCGTATATACAGTTGTAATACATTAGTGGATCGAGGGCTTTGCTCCAGGGTCACATAGACACCAAGGCGATCATCGGTTTTACGTGGCGAGCCGGCTCTTGCGTCCACTATCACGCCCACCACTTCCCACGGGATTTCCCGACCCAAGTGCTTTTCTCCAAACGGCATATCCGGAATCAAGATTCGTTTCCCTATCGGGTCCTCATCCGGGAAATATTTCCGTGCCATGGTCTCATTGATCACCGTAACCGGCGTCGCTCCCTTTACATCGCGATCATTCAGTAGGCGGCCCTTGATCAATCTCTCGCCCAGAGTACGGGAAAAGGATGGCGTCACCATTATGAAATCACAGGCTTGTCGGTTCGCTTGATCGACGGGAGGCTTGTCTGCGATCTGAAAGAACCTCGATGAACCATCCCTCAGGGCCACGTCACTCACGCCAGGCAGAGCACGGAGACGATCTACAATCTGTTGATAGCAGCTAAGAAACAGCTCGGGGGTAGAAAATCTCTTTTCCGGGACCGGCATCCACGCGACAATAACTTTGGCAGGATCATCAACTCTCATGTCCACTCTTTGTAGATTGAAAAGGCTGCGGAGGAGCAATCCCGCACCCGTGAGCAGCACAAAAGCCACCATCACCTCGATGCTCGCCAAGATGCTGCGCATACGCTGTCGTCTTCTGCCGGCGCTCAAGCCAGAGCCGGCCTCCTTCATGGAGGCCATCGCCTCTGGTCGCGTTGCCTGTAGAGCGGGCGCCAAGCCGCAGATCACACCCGTGAGTACTGAGAGTATCAAGGTGAACAATAGCACCTGGCCATCCATGGTGATGGTGGCCACGGGCGGAAGCATCCCCGGGTAAATTATCATCTTCAACCCGCTCAAGCTTATCCAACCCACTCCCAAACCGAAGATGCTTCCGCCAGTCGATAGCAGCAGACTCTCGGTCAAAAATTGGCGCACCAATCTCCAGCGTCCCGCACCGAGCGAGGCGCGAATTGCCACTTCCCGCTCCCGAACCACGCCACGCGCCAGGGTCAAATTTGCAATGTTAGCACAGGCAATCAACAAAACCATTCCAGCTGCCGCCAGCAGCAAGTAGAGGGACTGGCGCAACTCGGGCCCCACAATAGTATCGGCAAACAACTCCACCTTGATTCCCCGGCCCTTGTTGGACTCCGGATAAGCATGCGCCAGTCGCGCACTGATCGTGTCCATCTGAGCCTGTGCTTGATCGATCGATACGCCCGGTTTCAACCGTGCGTCAACCTCGAGCCGATGGTCATCGCGTGTTTTTTCCGCTGGTGTAAACGCAAGCGGTCGAAAGACTAGAAAACTGGGCGTGAGGTTGGGCAGCCGCTCCCGATCCCATGCCCTTTGAGGAAGCACTCCAATCACGGTGTTAGGTTTGCTATCGATTGAAACTGAGCGCCCGATCACTTGCGGATCGGCTCCAAACTGGGATTGCCAGAGCGCATGGGTGAGAATGACGACCTGGTCATTTCCTGGCTGATCGTCACCCGGAGCAAAAGATCGTCCAAGCGCCACACCGTCATTAAAAATGTCAAAATACTGGGCTGAGACATTCAAAATCCGTACGGTAAACGGTGCTCCAACACCCGCGAGGATTTTTCTGCCGCCGCCGTCGGCGCACGACAGGCGATCGAAGACAGTATTCTGCTTTTCCCAGTCGAGGTAGTTCAGCGGCGAGGCAGGTGCATAGCCCTTTCCCTCTGGAAGGATTTCCATCAGTCGAACAATTCGATCTGAATCGGCATAGGGCAGCGGCTTCAACATCACGCCATTTACGAAACTGAAAATTGCGGTATTGGCTCCGATGCCGAGCCCGAGCGTCAGCACGGCTACGGTCGTGAAGCCGGGATTCTTGCGCAGCATGCGCACGCCATAGCCGATGTCTTGCACAAGATACTCCAGCCACGCCCAACCACGCCGTTCCCTCGCCCGTTCCTGAATGCTCGCGACGTTGCCGTATTGTCGCAGCGCCGCATAGCGGGCTTCATCCGCCGGCACGCCGTCGGCTACGTTGTCCGCGGTGCGCTGGTTGAGGTGGAAGCGCATTTCCTCGGCCATGTCGCGGTCGAGTTTTTCTTTGCGAAAGAGCGCGCGGAGGCGACGGACGAATTGGATGAGCCTCATGGTGAAGCTGCGCAATAATGACTGGGCCAGCGCCACGATGTCAGGGCGACTCCATCACCTGCGCGATTATGCCAGTCAAACGCCCCCAGCTCTCTTTTTCCGCCTCGAGCTGTTTGCGTCCGGCGTGAGTGAGAGCATAAAATTTCGCGCGTTGTCCCTTATCGGTGAGCTTCCATTCCGATTTGAGCCAACCCTTCTCCTCCATCCGGTAGAGTGCGGGATAGAGCGAGCCCTCTTCTACGCGAAGGGCGTTCTTGGAGAGCTGTTCGAGCTTTTGGGTGATGCCCCATCCATGGAATTCGCCGCGAGAAAGAACGCGGAGGACCAGCATATCGAGGGTGCCTTGGACGAGACCAGATTTCTGTGCCATCGTGCTTTCACCATAGACGGTCTAGGGCTTTTGTCGAGCGAGTTATTTAGACCGTCTAAATAGGTTCCATGAACTACCATATTTGCACGGCGAGGAATTTAGACCATAACCCGTTGTTCTCTGTTTTCACCGAATTGTCATGTTTCTAATAGGACCGTTTGTGGGGCACCGGGGCCCGTTGAGGTGAGCCGCTCTGAGGAAGGCGCGGCTCGTGCCCCGCGCGAAACGCGAGTGTCCGCTCCGGTGAATGCTTGATTTGCGCGTAACCCCTTTTGATCGCACACTACCGACTCTTCGACGCAGAGATTATTTCTTTTCCTGATTATTTGGGAAGTTAACACCCGTCCCAAAAAAACACTCATTCTCAATTATCTTTCCCTCTCTTAATTTAAAACGCTCAGTGTTCCGAAATAATCTACCGTCGTTGGTCCAGCCATTGTAGGTTACAAAGGCATCATCTCCAACAA
>CAZCAJ010000024.1:0-54849 GCA_964496645.1 uncultured Opitutaceae bacterium | reverse complement strand
AAGAGCGCGATCGCCAAGACCTACGGCAAGAAGGGCGAGCAGATCGTGAAGATGAACTTTGCGGCGGTGGACGCCGCGCTTGCGGGCATGCACGAGGTCGCGATCGGCGCGGCCCCGGACAAGGAGGAGGACGCGGGCGTCCCGCCATCGTTCGCGGGGGCGCCGGAATTCGTCCAGAGGGTCACCGCCAAGCTCCTTGCGGACCAGGGCGACCTGATGCCGGTCAGCGCGATCCCGCTCGACGGGTGCTGGCCGACGGGCACCTCGCGCTTCGAGAAGCGCAACATCGCCCTCGAGATACCCGTGTGGGACCCGGCCGTGTGCATCCAGTGCAACAAGTGCGTGCTGGTATGCCCCCACGCCGCCATCCGGGCGAAGTTCTACGCGCCGGAGGCCCTGGTCGGCGCGCCGCCGGCCTTCGTGTCGACGCCGTTCCGGTCGACGGAATTCCCGGGCCAGCGCTACACGCTGCAGGTCGCCCCGGAGGACTGCACCGGCTGCTCGCTCTGCGTGCAGATCTGCCCGGCGAAGGACCGCAGCAACCCGCGCCACAAGGCGATCGACATGGCCCCGCAGGAGCCGCTCCTGGCGGCCGAGCGCTCGAACTGGAGCTTTTTCCTTGATCTGCCGGACCCCGATCGCGCCCGGCTCGACACTACCACGGTCAAGGGGGTGCAGTTCATGGCGCCGCTCTTCGAGTTCTCGGGCGCCTGCTCGGGATGCGGCGAGACGCCGTACCTGAAGCTCCTCACGCAGCTTGTCGGCGACCGGCTGGTGATCGCCAACGCGACGGGCTGCTCGTCGATATACGGGGGCAACCTGCCGACGACGCCCTACTGCACGAACAAGGACGGCCGCGGCCCGACCTGGTGCAACTCGCTCTTCGAGGACAACGCCGAGTTCGGGCTTGGTCTCCAGCTTGCCATGGAGCAGCGCGCGCGCTCGGCGAAGGACCTGCTGGCGCGCCTGCAGTCGCGCCTCACGACGGGGCTGAAGGACGCCCTCCTCAACGCCGACCAGAGCACCGAGGCCGGCATCGCCACGCAGCGGGGCAGGGTTGCCGCCCTGCGCGAGATCCTGCACAAGGTCGACGGGAATGACGCCCGCCGGCTTGAGGCCCTGGCCGACGACCTGGTCAAGAAATCCGTTTGGATAGTCGGGGGCGACGGCTGGGCCTATGACATCGGCTACGGCGGCCTCGACCACGTGCTCGCGAGCGGGGCCAACGTCAAGGTGCTCGTCCTCGACACGGAGGTCTATTCCAACACGGGCGGCCAGTCCTCCAAGTCCACGCCCATCGGGGCCGTCGCCAAGTTCGCCGCAGGCGGCAAGTCGATCGCGAAGAAGGACCTTGCTCTCATGGCGATCCAGTACCGCCACGTCTACGTCGCCCAGGTCGCCTTCGGCGCCAAGGACAGCCAGACGGTCACGGCCTTCCGCGAGGCCGAGTCCTACAACGGGCCGGCCCTGATCATCGCCTACTCCCACTGCATCGCCCACGGATTCCCGCTCCACCTGGGGGCGGAGCAGCAGAAGCTCGCGGTCGAGAGCGGCTTCTGGCCGCTGTTCCGGTACGATCCGCGGCTGGCCGCCACCGGCGAGCCCTTCAAGCTCGACTCCCCGCCGCCAAAGGGGGACCTGGACAAGTTCACCGCGAACGAGACGCGCTTCAGCATGCTCAAGCACATCGCGCCGGCGCGGGCGGCCGAACTGGCCATCCTCGCCCAGGCAGAGGTGCGCCAGCGCTACGCCTTCTACCAGCGCATCGCCGGGCAGGGAGGCCCGCGCGACGACACCGGCGGAGGCGCAAAACCCGCCTCGGCCCCGGTCGCGCCCGCCGCCACGCCGCCAACCCCAACCCCAGCGCCGAGCCCCGCCCGCCCATGAACCTGTCTACCCAGTACCTTGGACTGAAGCTCGAGAACCCCCTGGTGATCGGGGCCTCGCCGTTCTGCGACGGCGTTGAGGCCGCGTGCCAGCTCCAGGACGCCGGCGCGGCGGCGGTCGTCATGCGGTCGCTTTTCGAGGAACAGATCGCCACCGAGATCCGCGCCCTGGCGCACCATGTCGAGTCGCCTGCCGAGAGCAACGCGGAGGCGACGTCCTACTTCCCGAACTTCTCGGAGTACCAGCTCGCGCCGGACCAGTATCTGCGCCAGATCGAGGCCCTGAAGAGGGCGCTCAGCATTCCGGTCATCGCCTCGCTCAACGGCGCGCAGCTCGGAGGGTGGATCGACTACGCGCGGCGCTTCGAGTCGGCGGGCGCGGACGCGATCGAGCTCAACCTCTACCAGCTCGTCTCCAACGCCAACATCAGCGCCGCCGAGGTCGAGTCCGACATGCTCGAGATCGTCCACCTCGTGTCCGGCTCGGTCCGGATCCCGGTCTCGGTCAAGCTGTCGGCATTCCACACCTCTCCCGCCAACTTCGTGAAGGCCCTGGAGAACGCCGGCGCGGCCGGCGTGGTCCTCTTCAACCGGTTCTACCAGCCCGACCTCGACCTGGACGAGCTTGAGGTTCTGCCGCAGCTGCGGCTCTCCGACAGCTCGGAGCTGCTGCTGCGCCTGCGCTGGCTCGCGATCATCTCCCCGCAGGTGCGCTTTTCCCTCGGCGCGAGCGGCGGCGTGCACGGAGCGCAGGACGCCCTGAAGGCCCTGGCCGCGGGGGCACACGCCGTCCAGGTGGTCTCCGTCCTCCTGCAGAACGGGCCGCGCTTCCTCTCGGTGATCCTGGAAGGAATGCGCAGCTGGATGGCCGAGCACGGGTACTCGGGCATCGACGAGATCCGCGGCGCCATGAACCTGCGCCACTGCCCCGACCCGTCCGCATTCGAGCGTGCCAACTACATTCGCATCCTCCAGGCTTGGCGCGTGGGCTCCCCTCATGAAAAGACCTAACCAAAAGGCGTGGCTTGCAGGCGGCGACGCCCTGTGCGCGAACCCGCCCGATCCGCCCCCGGGGCCGGCCTGGCGGCTGGTGCTGCTTGGCGCGCCCGGCGTCGGCAAGGGCACGCAGGCCGAGCTTCTCTGCGCGCGGCTGGGGGCGTGCCACCTTTCGACGGGCGACATCCTGCGGAACGCCGACTGCCAGGGACAAAGCGAGCGCTCTCCGGCCCTCCAGGCCGCGCTCGCCACCATGCACAGGGGCGAGCTGGTCTCCGACGAGATCATGCTGGAACTCGTGGGAGAGCGGGGCCGGTGCATGCGCTGCTGCGGCGGCTTCGTGCTGGACGGCTTCCCGCGCACTGTGGCGCAGGCCGAGGCCCTCGACGTGATCCTGGAGCGCGAGGGCGTGAGCCTGGACGCCGTGTTCGACTACGAGCTGCCGATCGACGAGGTCGTCGAGCGCCTCGGGGGGCGGCGGGTCTGCCCGCAGTGCAAGGCGGTCTACCACCTGACCCGGCAGCCGCCCCAGAAGCCCGGGATTTGCGACCTCTGCGGGTCGCAGCTCATCCGGCGCGGGGACGACAGTCCGGAGACGATCCTCATCCGGATGAAGGCCTACGAGGCCACAACCCGGCCGCTGCTCGATTTCTACCGGCAGAAGGGGTTGCTCGTCACCGTCCCGGCGCACGGCACGCCCGACGAGATCTACGCCAGGGCGTGGATCAGCGGCCACTCGGCCCAGGCGAGCCGGCAGGCTTCCCCGGTCAAGGCCGGCCGCGGCTGAGCAGCCGGCGGTGGAGCGCCCGCACCGCCCGGACGGCCTTCCCGAGGCCGAGCGTTGCGGTTTTCGAGAGCTGGTCTCCGAAGCCCAGGTCCCCGACCGGGATAGTCAGCATCCAGGCCTGCGGCGCCCGGCCGTAGACGGCCAGGGCCAGCCCGAGAAGGCCACTGGGATCGGCGGAGTGGCCCAGCGCCTGGGTCGGGCCCCGCGGGTCGAGCCTGCGCAGGCGCACGCGCCCTGCTTTGTCCACCGATGCATCCACGAAGACCGCCGCGCCGGCCCTCGACAGCGGGTCCGCCAGGTCGGGCGTCAGCTGCGTGCAGGAGACCGTGCGAACCCCCGCCAGCCCCAGCTCCTCCACGGCGGCGGCCACCGCGGGTCCGACGCCGTCATCCCGGCGCAGGGTGCTTCCGTAGCCGATGACAAGCAGGCCCTTATCCACGCACGATTTCGCGCCGCACCGCGCCGTCCGGCCCGATCAGCCGGACGCGCATCGGCATCTGACCGGCGGCGTGCGTCGAGCAGCTGAGGCAGGGGTCGTAGCAGCGGATCCCGTGCTCGATGCGGTTGAGCACCGGCTCAGGGATGTCCTCGTCGCGCACGTAGTGCCGTGCGATCTGGGCGACGGTTCGGTTCATCGCGAGGTTGTTGTGGCCGGTCGCCACGACGAGGTTCACCTTGGTGAGGAGGCCGGCGCGATCCACGGTGTAGTCGTGGAAGAGCGTGCCGCGCGGGGCCTCGCTCGCGCCCACCCCATGCAGTGAGTTGACACCCGCGTCGGCGCGCAGGTCGGAGCTGAAGACGTCCGGGTCGTCCAGGGCGATCTCGACGTGCTCGATCGCCCCCAGGATCTCGATCAGGCGGGCGTGGTGGTACAGGAACGACGACGTGACCGAGCCCCGGCCCATCTGCTTGAAGGCCCGCAGCCGGGCGGTCGCGCGGGGCACGCCCATGCGCTCGCAGACATTTAGCCTGGCCAGCGGCCCCACCCGGTACATCCCCCCCGGGAAGCCGAGCGCCGTGAAGAACGGCGACTTAAGGTAGGAGGACTCCTGCACCGCCTCGCTGATGTAGTCCTTGTAGTGCGCGGGATCTATCTGGTCGGCGATCACGCTGCCGGTGCTGTCGGTGAAGCGCAGCTTGCCGCCGTGGTGCTCCCAGCTTCCGTCCGGCGTCACGAGCCCCATGAACAGGGACGGGAAATTGCCGAAGATGAGCGCCTCCTCCTCGTGGGAGTCGAGCACCTTCATGGACAGGCCGAGGGCGAGCTCGGTCGTGGCGTAGGCCTCCGGCAGCCAGGCGCGGATCCGGTCGCGGCCCTCCGCGGTCAGCGCCTCGCGCACCCCGCCAGGGGTGGCCCAGGACGGATGGATCTTCTTGCCGCCGAGCGCCTCGATTATCTCCTGGCCGAACTGGCGCAGCCTGATGGCGGCCCGGGCGAGCGCGGGATCCGCGCCGATCAGGCCGAATACGTTCCGCTTCGCCGGCGGGGCGTCCCAGCCGAGGATCAGGTCGGGAGCGCTGAGGTGGAAGAAGCTCAGGGCGTGGCTCTGGATGATCTGGCCCAGGTTCATCAGGCGCCGCAGCTTGTCGGCCGCGGGCGGGATCTCGACCGCCATGATCTCGTCGCCGGCCCTGGCCGACGCCAGCATGTGGCTCACCGGGCAGATGCCGCAGATGCGCGCGGTTATCCCGGGCATCTCGCTGTAGGGCCTGCCCTCGCAGAACTTCTCGAAGCCGCGGAACTCCACCACGTGGAACTCGGCGTCGGAAACGTTTCCGGAACCGTCCAGGAAGATGCTTATCTTGGCGTGCCCCTCGATGCGCGATACCGGGTCGATGACGATGCGTTTGGCCATGGGAGAGTCTTGCTGGGTCAGCCGAACTTGAGCTGGTCGCCCTCCAGCAGGAGGGGCTGTCCGGCCAGCATCCGCTCGAGGAGCGCCTTGATGCGCTCCGCTGGCGGGGGGCAGCCGGGCAGGAATGCGTCGACGGTAACGATCTCGTGCAGCGGTCGGACGCGCTCCATCAGCTCCGGCACGATTCCCTCCGCCTTGGGCAGCCGGGGCTCGTGCTGCGCGTTGTCGATGTACGCGCACTGCAGCACGCTGGCGGCGTTGTCCGGCCCAAGCTGGTTGCGCATCGCGGGCACGTTGGCGGTCACCGCGCAGTCGCCGAAGGAGATGAGCACCTTGGTGCGCCGGCGGACCTTGAGGAGCTGCTCCAGGTTGTCGCGGTTGCATACGGCGCCCTCGACCAGGCAGACGTCCACGCCCTCGGGGTACTCCTTCACGTCGATGAGCGGGCTGTAGACGAGGTCCACCTTCCCGGCGAGGTCGATCAGGAACTCGTCGAGGTCCAGGAATGACATGTGGCAGCCCGAGCAGCCGCCCAACCAGACTGTGGCCATTCTTAGACGATCCATTGTTTTTTCTCCCTTGCGTTGACGATGTACTCGAGGATTGAGGCGTCGCGGGACATCTCGCCCACGGTCGAGCCCTTGTCGAACAGGGCCCCGGTCGGGCAGGCGACGACGCACTTGCCGCACGAGGTGCACGTGTCCGAGTCGCCCCAGGGCTGGTGCAGGTCGTCGATGATCGTGGACTTGGCGCCGCGGCCGGCGACGTTCTTCGTGCCCGCCCCCTCGATGTGCCAGCACACGCGCACGCACCGCGTGCACAGGATGCAGCGGTTGTGGTCGAGGCCGAATAGCGGGTGGGTGGCGTCCACGCCCCAATTCGGGAAGTTGTAGTCGTAGCGCACGTGGTCCATCCCGTGCTGCCACGCGAGCGCCTGGAGCTCGCAGTGGCCGTTGGACACGCACACCGAGCAGACGTGGTTGCGCTCCGCGAACAGGAGCTCGAGCGTCATCCGGCGGTACTTGCTCAGGACCTCGGAGGAGGTGCGCACCTCCATGCCCTCGGCGATGCGGGTCGTGCAGGCCGAGAGCAGCTTCTTCACACCGGTCACCTCGACCAGGCACAGGCGGCAGGCGCCCACGTCGTAAACGCCCCCGAGGTGGCAGAGGGTGGGGATCTTGATGCCCGCGTCGGTGGCGGCCTCGAGGATGGTCGCGTTCTCCTCGGCGCTGACCTGGGTTCCGTCGATGATAAGGGTCTTGGCTGCCATGGGATTCACTTGGCCTCCTCGTTGTTGGACCGAGCCGGGCCGGCCGGCGCGGCGGGCCCACCGTTGATCTCGGGGCGGAGCAGCTCGACGTACTCGTTGCGGAAGAACCGCAGCGTGCTCACGACGGGGTTGGGCGCGTTCTGGCCCAGGCCGCAGAGGCTCGTCTTCGCGACCATGTCGCAGAGGTCCTCCAGCTTGGCGAGGTCGCCCGGCGTGGCCTCGCGCTTGACGATCTTGTCCAGGAGGCGGTGCATCTGCACCGTGCCGGCCCTGCAGGGGATGCACTTTCCGCACGACTCGTCCATGCAGAACTCCATGAAGTACCGCGCGACCTCCGGCATCTTTGTCGATTCGTCCATCACGATCATGCCGCCCGATCCCATGATCGAGCCGAGGCGCGTGAGCGACTCGTAGTCGACCGGGCTGTCGAGCTCCTGCGCCGGGATGCACCCGCCCGAGGGCCCGCCGGTCTGGACCGCCTTGATCTTGGCCCCGCCGGGGGCGCCGCCGCCCATCTCCTCCACGATCTGGCGCAGGGTCGTGCCCATCGGCACCTCGATGAGGCCGGTGTTCGCGATCTTGCCCGCCAGCGCGAAGACCTTGGTGCCCTTGCTCTTGGCGGTGCCGATGCCCGCGAACCACTCGGCGCCGTTGCGGATGATCGGAGCGATGTTCGCGAGCGTCTCGACGTTGTTGATCAGCGTCGGGCAGCTCCAGAGCCCGCTCTCTGCGGGGAATGGCGGGCGGGGCCTCGGCGTGCCGCGCTTGCCCTCGATCGACGCCATGAGCGCCGTCTCCTCGCCGCAGACGTAGGCCCCGGCGCCGATGCGCAGGTCGACCGTGAAGTTGAACGGCGACTCGAAGATCCCGCTGCCGAGCAGGCCGATCTGCCTGGCCTGCTTGATCGCGACCTGAAGGCGCTTGATCGCGAGCGGGTACTCGGCGCGGACGTAGATGAAGCCCTGGTTCGCCCCGACCGCGTAGCCCGCGATGGCCATCCCCTCGAGGACGCTGTGGGGGTCGCTCTCGAGGACGCTGCGGTCCATGAACGCCCCGGGATCGCCCTCGTCCGCGTTGCAGACCACGTACTTCTGGGCGGCGGGCGTCTTGGCCACGGTGGCCCATTTGAGGCCGCTCGGGTAGCCGGCGCCCCCGCGGCCGCGGAGCCCGCTCTTGATCACCGCGTCGACCACGTCCTTGGGCGTCATCTCGCGAAGCACGGCGTGCAGGGCGCGGTAGCCTTCGGCCTCGACGTACGACTCGATGCGCTCAGGGTCGATCTGCCCGCTGTTGGCCAGCACGATGGAATGCTGTTTCTTGAAGAAGGCGTGGCCGGGGTCACCCCGCTTTACGGCCGTCTCGGCGCCCTGGGTCGACGCGACCAGCGAGGGGGCGTCCTCCGGCGTCACGTTCTCGTACAGGACGCCGGCCGGATCGACTCCGACCAGGGGCCCCTCGCAGCACAGCCGCATGCAGCCGACGCCGCGCACCTCTACTTGGTCGCCAAGCCCCGCGTCCTTCACCGCCTTCTCCAGCCCGCCCTTCACGGCCTCGGAATTGGAGGACATGCAGCCGGCCGCCATGCAGCAGCGGATCACCGTCTTCTTGTGGGAGGCGCGCTCCTTCTCTGCTATCTCGATGAGGTCGTCGATGATCATGGATGAATCCATCCTTTCACGTGGGCCACGGCCAGCTCGGGGGTCTGGCGCGGGGTGGGCACCCCGTCGTAGACGACGGCGGGGGCTATGCCGCATGCGCCGATGCAGCGCGCGGTGAGGAGCGAGAGCTGCTTGTCGGCCGTTGTCTCGCCGGCCCTTATCTTCGCCTCGCTTTCGACCGCGGCGAGGACCCGGTCCGCCCCGCGCACGTAGCAGGCGGTGCCGAGGCAGACGACGCAGGTGTGCACGCCCTGGGGCTTGAGCTTGAAGAAGTGGTAGAACGTCGCGACGCCGTAGACGCGGCTCGCCGGAAGCTTGAGCCGGTAGGCCACGAAGAGCAGGAGGTCGTCCTCGAGGAAGCCGAAGAGCTCCTGGGCCTTGTGCAGCACCTCGATAAGGGCGTCCTGCCGGCCCTGGAATTTCTTGATGTGGGCCTCCAGGATCTTGAAGCGCTTGTCCCCGCTTGCGTGCTGCATTACGCGGGCCACGGAGCCCTTCTTCTCGGAGCGGTTCGAGACGGTTTTCACAGGCCCCAATCCTGCAAAATTCCGCGGTATGCTTCAACGCGTATTCTGGAAATGGCTGATCATTTCTTGAAGATTCTGCCGCGCCGCTTGCTGCGAATCCCGATCAAGAAATGCGTATTGATTGCCAAGATTGGCGAAGAAGGCGCCAGCCGGTCGGGTAGGATATTTCCAAATGCCCTTAGAACTCCTGACTTTGACGGGCTCGCCTGGGGCCGGTTCCTCTGGATGGCGGGGAGGGCGCTCCGGGGACATGGGGGGCGGATGTGTAGAGAAGTCCGGCCCAACAAGGGTCGGTTCGCAACGGCGCGCTTGACATCAACGTGGTATCGCCCATGATACCACGATGCGGGTCGTTCTCGACACGTGCATTCTGTTCTCGGCCCTCCGTTCGTCACGCGGCGCATCTTTTCGCATCATTAGATCGCTACCCAGTTCCAAATTTCGCCCGGCCGTCTCGACTCCGGTCTTTTTTGAGTATGAGGAAGTCTTACTTCGCCCGAAACAATTTCCGCACCTCTCCGCAAAGGATATAGAAGACTTTCTGGATTTTATGGCTTCGGCTTGCGACCACGTCCGGGTCAATTTCCTCTGGCGGCCCCAGCTCCCGGATCCGGATGATGATCTATTCCTCGAATCGGCCGTATCGGGCCAGGCCGATGCGATAGTGACATACAATCAGCGCGATTTCCTGGGGAGCGAACGATTCGGGATACAGGTGATCAGTCCCCAGGAACTCATTAAGGAGATTAGTTTATGAGCACATTGAGCCTACGCCTTCCAAACTCCATTCACCGGCACGCCAAGCGGCTTGCCGAGATCGAGGGGATTTCCATCAATCAGTTGATCAGCACGGCTGTTGCCGAGAAGCTCTCGGCGATCGACACCGAGCGTTACTTGGCGGAGCGCTCGTCCCGCGGGAGCATTTCGAGATATCGTCGAGTGCTCTCAAAGGTGCCTCGGGTCGCACCGGATCCCGGGGACGAGCTTAAGAGTGGCTAGTCAACATCGGAAGCGAGGCTTGGCCTCGGAACTCCCCTATCGGGAATGGAGTTGCGTCCGAGAATAGCCGCGGATCCCTTGGGCGGCCAAGAGAACTCATTGCCGACCGGGGTCCGATTGGTGCTCCGTCAATCATCCGCCACTGAAACTGCCCGAAGGAGGGGGCCTCAGGCGACGGCCGGGAAGTGGCGCACCTCGGTCAGGTGGCGCCGCAGCTCGGCGCGGAAATCGGGGTGGGCGATCGAGATCAGGGCCGCCCCGCGCTCGCGCAGGCTCTTGCCGTGCAGGTTGACGGCTCCGAATTCCGTCACGACCCAGTGGACGTGGCCGCGCGTCGTCACGACGCCGGCCCCGGGGGTGAGCTGCCCGACGATGCGCGACATGCGTCCGCCGACGGCGGTCGCGGGCAGCGCTATCACGGCCTTGCCCCCCTTTGAGAGGGCGGCCCCCCGGATGAAGTCCATCTGGCCGCCGATGCCCGAGTAAATGCGGTGGCCGATCGAGTCGGCGCAGACTTGGCCGGTCAGGTCTATCTGGATGGCCGAGTTGATCGCCACCACCTTCGGGTTCTGGCGGATGATGGACGTGTCGTTCGTCCAGTCGCAGGGGTAGAACGCCACAAGGGGATTGTCGTTCACGAAGTCGAACAGGCGGCGGGTTCCGTTGATGAAGCTGGTAACGATGCGGCCCCGGCCGACCACCTTGTGCCGGTTGGTCACGGCGCCCGACTCCACGAGGTCGATGACCCGGTCCGAGAACATCTCGGTGTGGATGCCGAGGTCGTGCTTGCCGCACAGGCGCGCCAGGACGGCGTCCGGGATGCCCCCGATCCCCACCTGCAGGGTCGAGCCGTGGTCCACCAACTCCGCGACAATCTCCCCGATGCGGGCGTCGGTCGCCGACTCCGGCTCCGGGTGATGCTCGTGCAGGGGGCGGTCCGTGGCGATGAAGGCGTGGATCCGGCTGAAGGGGACCACGTTGTTGCCGTGGGTGCGGGGCATCTGCTCGTTGATCTCCGCGATCACGAGCCGCGCCGAATCCGCCGCGGCCTTGGCGCAGTCGGCCGACGTCCCGAGGGAGCAGAACCCGTGCTCGTCGGGCGGCGAGAGCTGCAGGAGCGCCACGTCGAGCTTCACGATGCCGCCGGTGAAGAGCGCGGGGATGTCCGACAGGAAGACGGGGACAAAGTCGGCCTGGCCTGAGGCGATCGCGGGGCGCAGCGGGGCGCCCACGAAAAGCGAGTTCGAGAGAAACTCCTTCTCGCGGCCGGGCTCCGCGAACGGGGCCGGGCCCGACGTGTGCAGGTGGTAGAGGCGCACGTTTTCCAGGTCCCGGCGCGCGGACATGGCCTCGACCAGCGGGGTGGGCGTCGCCGCAGCCCCGTGGATGAAGACATTGGTCCGGCTGCAGATCGATGCGACCGCCTCCGAGGGGGCGACCGCGCCTCTGCGCGCAGAGGTCCAGAATGACGACGGTTTCCGTGTGAAGGTATCGTGGGAATCGCTCATGGAGAGCGATAGTGTACCTTTTTCGGCAGCATTGGGACAGCTCATTGATTGCCAAATCATCCGCATCAATTGCCGCCGACCGACGGGTGGCTCCCTATGGCTGTCGATGGAATTCATTACATAATCAAATGACTGTTAGTACCGTTCGTAACACCGGGATTTTTTCTGTGAGCAAGCCTCGCCGCGCGGGGAGGGCCCTACTGGCGAAACCGTCGGCGCAGGCTGGCGGCGTTGGGCTGGCGCCGGCCTGACTTCGCTACAATGTCACCTGCTTAGATGACGTCTCCCGACAAGCCGACCGGCCCCGCGCGCGACGCGCGGCCCAGCGCGCCTTACTACTGCCCGATGTGCCCCGGCGTGGAATCCCTCTCGCCCGGCGAATGCCCGAGGTGCGGAATGGCGCTCGAGCGCAACCAGGCGGGCGCGCGCTACATCTGCCCCATGCACCCGCAGGTCGCGCAGGACCATCCCGGCGCCTGCCCCATCTGCGGCATGGCGCTCGAGGAGGATGCACCGGCAGGGGGCGCCGGCGGCGGGGCCAACCCCGAGCTGTCCGACATGACCCGGCGCCTTTGGGTGGCGGCCGCGCTCACGCTGCCCGTGTTCGCCCTTGCCATGGCGCACCTTGAGCCGGGTCTCGCGCGGGCGGGGGGCCCACCGCTCGCCAAGTGGGCCCAGTTCGTCCTCTCGGCGCCCGTGGTGTGGTGGGCCGGCTTCCCCTTTTTCGTGCGCGCCGCCCGCTCGCTCCGGTCGGGCCATTGGAACATGTTCACCCTGATCGCGCTCGGGGTCGGCGCGGCCTGGGCCTACAGCGCCCTGGCGCTCGTCCTGCCGGGCCTGTTCCCGGAGACCGCGCGCACGCACGGCGCCGTCGGCGTCTATTTCGAGGCCGCCGCGGTGATCGTGACGCTCGTCCTCCTGGGCCAGGTGCTCGAGCTTCGCGCGCGCGCCCAGACCTCGGGCGCGCTGCGCGCGCTGCTCGGCCTCGCGCCGGCGACCGCGACCCGGGTCGCGCCCGAAGGCGACATCGAGGTGGCGCTGGCGGAGGTCAAGGTGGGCGACTGCCTGCGGGTCCGCCCCGGCGGCAAGGTCCCGGTCGACGGGGTCGTCACGGATGGCCACTCCTCGCTCGACGAGTCGATGATAACCGGCGAGTCGATCCCGGTGGAGAAGGGATCCGGCGATCTGGTGACGGGCGGCACCATCAACGGAACGGGCAGCTTCATCATGTGCGCGCAGCGCGTGGGCGCGGACTCGCTGCTCTCCCGGATCGTGCAAATGGTGGCCGACGCGCAGCGCAGTCGGGCGCCGATCCAGGGCCTTGCGGACAGCGTGGCCGGCGTCTTCGTGCCGGCGGTCGCTGCGGCCGCCGTGATAACGTTCCTCGCCTGGTATTTCCTCGGCCCGGAGCCCCGCCTGTCTCACGCGGTCGTTGCCGCTGTGGCCGTGCTCATCATCGCCTGCCCGTGCGCGCTGGGGCTGGCCACGCCCATGGCCGTCATGGTGGGCGTGGGGAGGGGCGCGCAGTCCGGGGTGCTCGTCAGGAACGCCGAGGCGCTGGAGCGTCTTGGAACGGCGCAGTGGCTCGTCCTCGACAAGACCGGGACCCTCACCGAGGGGAAGCCCCGCCTGACGGGAGTCTGGCCCGCCCCGGGCGCCGACGAGGAAACGATCCTCCAATTTGCGGCGTCGCTCGAACGCGCCTCCGAGCATCCGCTCGCCGCGGCCGTCGTGCGGGGCGCCGCCGACAGGGGGATCGCGCTGCGCCCGGTCGCGGACTTCCGGTCCGTCGCCGGAGGCGGGGTCGCGGGATTGGTGGACTCTAGGGCGGCCGCGGTCGGCAATCCGGACTTCCTTGCCGGGGAGGGCGTGTCCCTCGACGCCGCGCTTGAGGGGCGCGCCGCGTCCCTCCAGTCCGACGGCATGACGGTGCTCCTCGTCGGGATCGACCGGAGGCTGGCCGGCCTCCTCGCCGTCGCCGACCCGATCAAGGAGTCCTCGCGCGACGCGATCGCGCAGCTCCACGCCCTCGGCGTGAGGCTCGTTATGGTGACCGGCGACAACCGCCGCACGGCCGGGGCTGTGGCGCGCCAGCTCGGCCTCGACCGCTTCGAGGCCGAGGTCGGGCCCGCCGGCAAGATCGAGTGGATAAAGTCGCTCCAGCGCGAGGGCTGCGCGGTCGCCATGGCCGGGGACGGGGTCAACGACGCGCCCGCGCTCGCCGCGGCCGACGTGGGAATCGCGATGGGGACGGGCGCGGACGTCGCGATGGAGAGCGCCGGCGTGACCCTCGTCAGCGGCGACCTGCGCGGCATCGCGAGGGCGATCCGCCTCTCGCGCGCGACGATGGCCAACATCCGCCAGAACCTCGTCTTTGCGTTCGCCTACAACGTTCTAGGCATCCCCGTCGCCGCGGGCGCGCTCTATCCCCTCCTCGGGCTGACGCTGAACCCGATGATGGCCGCGGCGGCCATGAGCCTCAGCTCGGTTTCGGTCGTGACGAATTCCCTGCGCCTGCGCGCGATCCGGCTGTAGGGCCGCGGGCCGCCGGGCGCCATTTTTGCTTGGACCGCGCGCCCCCGCGGCGGGTAGCGTAAGCGGTGCGGGCGCGCCGAGCACGAAACCCCTGCGCGGCGTCCTGCGGATCAAACCCCCGGAGTCCCCCCGATGAATATGCAACCCCAGCGGCTCGCCGCGTGGCCCCGCCGCGCGTGGCCGTCCGCCGTCCTTGCGCTCGTCCTTGCCTCCCCGGCTGGTGCCCGGGCGGCCGAAGCCCAGCGCTCCGCCTCCGCGCTCGAGCTGCGCTCTCCCGATGGTCGCATCGCCGTGACGGTCAACCCGACCGGCGCGCTCAGCTACAGCGTGGCCGTCGACGGCACGCCGGTGCTGAACGAGTCGCGGCTCGGCCTGCGGATGCGCCCAGGCGGCGTGCTCGGCGCCGACGTCGCCCTCGTGGGCGCGTCGCGCTCGGAGGGCGACTCCACATGGATCAACCCGCTCGGGAAGCGGCGCGAGGTGCGCGACCGCCATCGGGAGCTCGCGGTCACGCTCCGCGACAGGTCGGGCGCCGGCCAGACCTTCTCGGTGGTGTTCCGCGCCTATGACGACGGGGTGGGCTTCCGCTACGTGCTGCCCCGCGCCGGCGGCGCCGCGGACTACACCGTGGACGAGGAGCTGACGCAATTTGCATTCACGGCCGACAACGTGTGCTTCGCCGGCGACCACATAGCCGTCCCGCCCGACGCCTACGACTCGCGCGGCGGATTCCACGGATCGCAGGAGTGGGAGTTCCGCAGGCAGCGCCTGTCCGACCTGGCGGTCGAGACCGTGACCGGACTGCCGCTGCTCACTCATACCCCGGCGGCGTGGGTCGCCGTCACCGAGGCCGACCTTGTAGACTGGGCCGGCCTCTGGCTCTCCCGCGAGCCGCAGGCCGCGGGCACGACCGCTGTGACGCTCCGCAGCCGTCTCGCGCCGCGGTGGGACGGCCGCGGCCTCGTGGCCGGCGCCGCGCAGCGCCAGTCCCCATGGCGCGTCCTCTTGATAGGCGGGGAGCCGGGCCGGCTCGTCGAGAGCGACCTGGTCCTCAACCTTAGCGCCCCCTGCCAGATAGCCGACACCTCCTGGATAAAGCCCGGCATGATGGCCTGGGACCGGTGGTGGTCCGGCATCGGGCGGATGGACACGGGGACAATGAAGGACTTCATCGAGTTCGCGGGCGAGATGGGGTGGCCCTACCAGCTCGTCGACGGAGGGTGGTACGTGGGCACCCGCTCGGCCGCCTCCGACATCACGCGGCCGGTCCCCGAGGTGGACATGGACGGGCTGCTCCGCTTCGCCGCTCAGAACAGGGTGCGGCTATGGGTCTGGCTCTACTGGAGCGACGTCGACAGGGACGACGCCTACAAGCGGGCGTTCGCGCTCTACGAGAAGTGGGGGATCGCCGGCGTGAAGATCGACTTCATGGACCGCGACGACCAGGAGATGGTCAACTGGTACGAGAAGATCACGCGCTGCGCGGCCGAGCACCACCTGCTCGTCGACTTCCACGGCGCCTTCAAGCCGACGGGGATGATCCGGACCTGGCCCAACCAGATCACAAGGGAGGGCGTTCTCGGCAACGAGTACAACAAGTGGAGCCGGCGCGTAACCCCGGAGCATCGCGTCACCCTGCCGTTCACACGCTTCCTTGCCGGCCCCGGCGACTTCACGCCCGGCGGCTTTGTCAACCGGCCGCCGGACAGGTTCCAGTCGGGCGTCTCGCCCACCCAGGTCCAGGGCACCCGCGCCGGCCAGCTTGCGCTGTTCGTCGCCTACGAGAGCCCGGTCATGTGCGTCTGCGACCACCCCGTGAACATGCGCGGCCAGCCCGGGGTCGATTTCCTCAAGCTAGTGCCGACGGTCTGGGACGACACCCGCGTCCTCTCAGGCGTCGTGGCCGAGCACCTCGTCGTCGCGCGCCGTTCCGGCCCCGACTGGTATCTCGGGGCGCTGAACAACAGCTTCACGCGCGTGGTGTCCGTGAGGCTCGACTTCCTCGGGCCCGGCAAGTGGCACCTGCGCTGGTGGCGGGACGCCGCGGACAGCGCGGACAACGCCGGGCACCTCGAGACCGAGGAGCGGGACGTCTCGGCCGATGACACGCTCGACCTGCACATGGCGCCGGGGGGCGGGGCCGCCCTGCGCTTTGCCCGCGTTCCCTGAGACCCGGGTGCGTCCCGCCGTCAGTCGCCGTCGACGACGTAGTGGCAGCCCTTGCTCACCGGGTTTAGGGCGGCCGCGTGCACGACCAGGAGGGCGGTCTGCACGGCGTTGCGCAGCTCGACCAGCTCGCGGGTGAGGCGGCAGCCGCGATAGAAGCTCTGGATCTCCTCGCGCAGTTCGAGGAGGATCCGGCGCGCCCGGGTCAGGCGCCGCTGCGACCGCACCACGCCGGCGTAGTTCCACATGGTGTGCTGGATCTGCAGCATGTCCTGGCGCACGAGCACGAGGTCAGCCTCCCGCTTGGGGCTCTCCCACGGGCTCGGCCGGGGCAGGCGGAAGGACTCCCGCGCGATGTCCCCGGAGTCGGCGATCGCGGCGAACCTCGCGCTCGTCAGGCACTCCAGGAGCGACGTGCTCGCCAGGCGGTTTGCGCCGTGAAGCCCCGTGCAGGCGGTCTCGCCGATGGCGCTCAGGTGGTGGATGTTAGTGCGGCCGTTGAGGTCGGCATGCACGCCGCCGCACGCGAAATGCGCCGCCGGCACGACCGAAATCGGCTCGCGGGTGATGTCGAGCCCGTGGGCGAGGCAGCGCTCGTAGATGTTCGGGAACCGCTCGCGGATGAAGCCGGGCGCCATCGCCTTCAGGTCGAGGAACACGCACGGCTCGCCGCTAGCGGCGAGCTCCTGGTGGATGGCCCGGGCCACGATGTCGCGCGGCGCAAGCGAGCCGAGCGGATGGATGGCGTCCATGAAGCGGTTGCCCCGGGCGTTCACGAGCACGGCGCCCTCGCCCCTCAGCGCCTCCGTGATGAGGAAGTGCGGGGCGTTCTTGCGGGCGAACACGGTCGGGTGGAACTGGACGTACTCCATGTCGACCAAGCGGGCGCCCACGCGGTAGGCCATGGCTACCCCGTGGCCGACGCTGCCCGGCTGGTTCGTGGTGTGGAGGAAGATCTGGCCCAGGCCCCCGGTCGCGAGGACGGTCTTCTTGGCGACGATGGCGATGATCTGGCCCGTTGCCGTGTCGAGGGCGTAGGCGCCATAGCAGGTGAGCGGCTGGTACCGGTCGGCCGGGTCGGATGAGTTGTGGGAGAGGGTGAGCAGGTCGATCGCGACGAAGCCCGCGCGCCGGGTGATGCGCGGGCTGGCTTCGACCCGACGCGCCACGGCGGTGAGGATGGCGTGGCCCGTCGCGTCCTTCGCGTGGATGATCCGCCGGACGCTGTGGCCCCCCTCCCTCGCGAAATCCAGGCCGCCGTCGGCGCCGCGGTCGAATTCGACCCCGAGCTCGTCGATGAGAAGCTCCTTCACGGCGCCGGGGCCTTCCCGGACAAGCTGCTCGACTGCGGCCGGGTTCGAGCCGTGGTCCCCGGCCTCGAGGATGTCGCGCGCGAGCGACTCGGGGTCATGGCCGACGTCGTAGATGATTCCGCCCTGGGCCCAGTCGCTGTTGGCCGCGAGCGGATCCGAAAGTGACAGGAGCTCCGTCGCCAGCCCGAGCCTGGCCGCGTGGAGCGCGTAGGCCGAGCCGGCGAGGCCGGCGCCGATCACGAGGCAGTCTGATTCGCGGACCTCCATGGCCGGGCTTCAGCGGGGGCGCGCCCCGGCTTTCCGGCGCCCCGGAAGCAGCGTTAGGCTCAGGTCCGCGGCCGGCGCGGAGTGGGTGAGGGCGCCGACGCTGATCAAGTCCACGCCGGCTGCGGCGAAGTCGCGCAGGTTCTCGAGGCGCACGCCGCCCGACACCTCAACCATCGCGGCTCCGCCGATCACGGCCACGGCCTCGCGGACCCGCTGCGGGCTCATGTTGTCGAGCAGGATGACGTCGGCCTTGGCGCGGACGGCCTCGCGGACCTCGGCAAGGGACTCCGCCTCGACCTCGATCCTGCAGAGGTGCGGCGCGCCCGCGCGCGCGAGCCGCACCGCCCGGCCGAGCGAGCCCGCCGCGGCGATGTGGTTGTCCTTGATGAGGACGTGCTCGCCAAGCGAGCTTCGGTGGTTGCCGCAGCCCCCGCAGCGCACGGCGTATTTCTCCAGGGAGCGAAAGCCGGGGGTGGTCTTCCGCGTGTCGACGACGGCGACCCCGGTTCCCGCCGCGGCGTCGGCGAAGCGGCGGGCGAGCGTGGCGATGCCGGAGAGGCGCTGGAGGAAGTTGAGCGCCGTCCGCTCGGCCGCGAGCAGGGACGCGGTCGGGCCCGCGACACGGCACACCCTTGCGCCGCGCTTGACGCGGTCGCCGTCTCGGGCCGAGGGGCTGACCCTCAGGGCGGGATCGACCCGCGCGAACACCCGGGCCGCGACATCCAGCCCGCAGATGACGAGGTCGCTTCCCGCCTCGATGAATGCGCACGACTCGTGGTCCCGCGGGAAGATGGCGCGGCTGGTGACGTCGCCGAACGCCAGGTCCTCCTCCAGGGCGAGGTCGATCAGGTGGTCAGTGCGCGGGTCCAAGTTCAAACATCCTCTCGATGCAGCGCGCGGCGCGCCGGCGAAGTTTCTCGTCCAGCGTGATGATCTGGTCCCCGCGCGGGGCGGCCAGGGCGTCGCGCACCTTCTCGAGCGAGTTCAGCTTCATGTAGGGGCAGAGGCGGCACCCGCCGATGAATCTCTTCTCGGGGGCCTCCACCTCGAGCCTCCCGACCAGGCCGCACTCGGTGAGCATGAGGAAATACGGAGCGGCCGTGCCCTTCACGTAGCGCATCATCGCGCCCGTGCTTCCAACAAAGTCGGCCGCGGCGGCCACCTCCGGCGCGCA
This sequence comes from uncultured Opitutaceae bacterium, assembly GCA_964496645.1. Lineage (GTDB taxonomy): Bacteria > Verrucomicrobiota > Verrucomicrobiia > Opitutales > Opitutaceae > Palsa-1447. The sequence continues at coordinate 35,907 of CAZCAJ010000024.1, read as the reverse complement.
CTCGGGGTGCGCGACGATCCTGAGACCCGGAAACTGCGCGCGCGCGGCCCCGACCTGCCCCAGCGTGAACTCCTCGTGCACGAGGCAGGTGCCGTCGGAGGAGACGACCTCCTTCTCGACGCCGCGCCGCCTCAGCTCGCTTTTCAGGTTCTCCGCCATCAGCCGGTCGGGCACGAAGACGATGCGGCGCGCCGGCAGCGACGCGACGATGTCGTAGACGTTGCCCGAGGTGACGCAGACGTCGGACTCGGCCTTCACCTCGGCGGTGCTGTTTATGTAACAGACGACCGCCGCGTCCGGATAGAGGCTCCTGAGCCTGCGCACGTCCTCCCCGGTTATGGAATCGGCAAGGGAGCAGCCCGACCCGCGGTCGGGCACGACGACGGTCGCCTCGGGCGAAAGGATCTTCGCCGTCTCGGCCATGAAGACCACGCCCGCGAAGACGATCACCTTCGCCCGCGAGTCCCTGGCCTGCATGCTGAGGTAGTACGAATCGCCCTTGAAGTCGCCGACGCCGTAGATGATCTCCGGCTCGACGTAGGAGTGGGCGAGGATGACGGCCTCCTTCTCCTTCTTGAGCCGGTTGATCTCGAGCGTCAGCGGCGCGATTTCCCGGCAGGTTTCCAGGTTCCAGGTGCGCCCTCGCGGGTCGCAATCGACATGCATCAATGCGCCGAGGAGGCGCTCCGCCTCCGCATCGACGGCGTTGTCAACGGACTGCATGGGAGGGTTAGTCTACCCATCGCCGCGCACGAGTAAAGATCGTGGCTTCGAATGGCGCGGCCCTCGGCCGCCAGTCTTCCTTGCGGTGCCCGGGATTATCCGATAGGAAACCGAACCCTCAGACCATGATTCCCTCGAACACATCCTCCGCTCCCGCGGTAATTTGCAGAGCCGGCCTGATCGCGCTGGCCTGCGCCTTCGGATACGCTTTCATTCAATTGCCGGCCGCGAAGGCCGCCGGCGCGGCCGCGCCTTCGCGCCTGGAGGACAAGGCTCAGAGCCTTCCCTTGACCTACACATTCGAGAAGGTGACGGAGGGCGAGAGCGGCCCGTACCTGCTGCATCTGAAGAACATCTCGAGCGACTCCATAACGGTCGACGTGCATGTGACCTCCAGCGTGACGTTTCATGCGAACTCGAGGGTCCGAAACGTTTCCGGCCACGCGATCGCAGCGGGTGAGGTCTGGACTATCACTGAGCTTGCCGCCGCCGACAAGGTCGCGGTCAGTGCCAAGGGCTACGCCCCGCTGGAGCTCACCGTCCCGTAAGAGGCCGTGCCGATTCGCTCCGGGGCCGGCGGGCAGCCGGATGGGCCCGGGGAGTCGCGCCGGAGCCGCCGGAGTCAATGGACAACCACTGCGCATCGCCACGGGTCCGTGATGCGCAAGCGGGATCGCTGGCACGGGTGGGCCGTCCACGGATGCGGCCCGGGAGTCTAGGAATTATCCGGTCCATCCAAGTTGCCTCGGGGCTTCGGTTCTCGCGGCGGCCAGGCCGGCTCCTGCATCCTTTCCTGGGCCAGCCCCCGGGTCCCATCGACAGTCAAACGCCGCCCGAAAACGGCGGACCTAACGGAATGAAAACCATCAACCTGCTTCCCCGAGTCTGCGTTCCCATCCTCCTCGCGTCCCTGGCCGCGCTGCCGCTGCGAGCGGACGCTACGAAAGACTGGTCGGCCGTGCACGCCCGCACGGCCCCGGCCTGGGTCCGGGGCGCCGTCGTTTACGAGGTTTTCCCGCGCCAGTTCTCGCAGAAGGGGGACTTCGCGGGCATCACCGGGCGCCTGGACGAGCTGAAGGCGCTCGGCGTCGACGTGCTCTGGCTGATGCCAGTGCATCCGCTCGGCCGCCTCAATGCCAAGGGAAGCATAGGAAGCCCGTACGCAGTGCGGGATTACTACGGTGTCAATCCCGACTACGGGACAAAGGACGACCTGCACCGGCTCATCGACGGAGCCCATGCCCGGGGGATGAAGGTCATCATAGACGTGGTCGCCAACCACACGGCGTGGGACAGCGTGATGATGTCCAATCCGCGCTACTACAAGCAGGACAAGGAGGGCCACGTCATCCCGCCGAACCCCGACTGGACGGACGTCGCGGGCCTCAACTACGGCAATCCCGAGACTCGCCGGTACATGAGCGACATGATGCAGTACTGGGTCCGCGAGTTCCAGCTTGACGGGTTCCGCTGCGACGCGGCAGGCGAGGTCCCGACAGATTTCTGGGAGCAGCTGCGGCAGGATCTGGACAAGCTTCGACCCGGCCTGTTTCTTCTTGCGGAGAGCGACAAGCCCGAGCTCCTGGTGCACGCCTTCGACGCGGACTACGCCTGGTCAATGCTCGGCGCAGTGAACAGGGTCCTGATGGAGGGTGCCCCGGCGACCGAGGTGCGTCGCACCTGGGAGAGATCGGAGCAGGCGGCATTCCCGATCGGCGCCCTCCACCTGCGGTGCACCGACAACCACGACGAGGCCCGCGCCATTAGCCGCTTTGGCTGGAATGGAGCCCTCGCGGCCAGCGCAATGATGTTCACGCTCGATGGTGTTCCGCTCCTGTACAACGGAATGGAGGTCGGCGACTCAACCGAGTCCGGCGCTCCGGCGCTCTTCGAGAGGGTGCCCATATTCTGGCAGCCCAAGCAGCGCGAAGGCTTCCGCGAGACCTACCGGAAGCTGATCGCGCTTCGCCACAGCCATCCCGCGCTGCAGACCGGCACCGTGGTCTGGCTGGAGAACTCCGCTCCGCAGGATGTCGTCTCCTTCCTTCGCCAGGGCGACGACGAGGAATTCGTCACGCTTGTCAACTTCTCCAACCGCCCTCATTCAGCCGCAGTCCAGGTCGACAACGGGGAAAAATTCGTGTTGGCCCTCAAGTCAGGTGCCGAGGGCGCCGCCGCCCAGGAGGGCCTGCCTGCGGTGAGCCTTGGGGCATTCGAATGGCGCATCTACAGGCGCTTGCTGCACCCGTAGTCTATCCGGGATCGGCGGCCGATTCTTGCGCAGCTGGCGGAAGCCCATGGGAAACCGTTCCTTTGCCCAACCACCGTGCGTTCCCGCCCGATTCCCCGGGGCCGGGAGGGTCGACTCCACGCGGCTGCCAATTGGCGGTTTGGGATTGGCGTGGATTTGAACGCCCATGAAGTGAAGCCATGGATTGGATTCGCCGGTGTGTCCTCGCATTGGTGGTTTTGCGCCTTGCGGCCGAACTGGCGCTTGAGGCCCTGAACCGGGCCGAAGCGCGCAGGAATGCCGGACACACCCCCGCCTCCATGGAGGGGGTGATGGACGGCGCAACCTATGCGAAGTCGGTCGAGTACACCCTTGCAAAGAGCAGCCTCGGCTCCGTGGAGGCTGTCTGCGAGGCAGCCATCCTGCTGGCGCTCGTGTTCAGCGGCCTCCTGCCGTGGCTGTGGGCGAGATTCAGCGCCCTCGCTCCCGGCGCGACCTGGAGCGGGGCGCTCTTCGTCGTCGCCGCCATGTTACTCCTCGGGCTGTCTCAACTGCCCCTGGAATGGTGGTCGAGATTCAGGCTGGAGGAACGATTCGGCTTCAACAACAGCACGCTGAGCCTGTGGGCGGCCGACCAGGTCAAGTTCATGGCCCTCGGGATTGCCATCGGCTTCCCGGTCGCCTGGGTGATGCTGGTCCTGGTTAACCGCGCGGGCTCATTTTGGTGGGTGTGGGGATTCGCCCTCCTGTTCGGCGTCCAGATGCTGATGATCGTCCTCTACCCGAAGCTCATCCTGCCGCTGTTCAACAGGCTCTCGCCGTTGCCAGACGGCGATCAGCGCGCCGGCCTGCTGGCCCTGGCCGAGCGCACGGGCTTTCCGGCCAGAACGATCGAGGTGATGGACGGAAGCAAGCGCTCAGGCCACTCCAACGCCTTCTTCACCGGCTTCGGCCGCTTTCGCCACATTGTCATCTTCGACACGCTCATGGCTCAGCTGGCCCCGGCGGAACTTGAGGCGGTGCTCGCGCACGAGATAGGTCACTTCAAGTGCGGCCACATCCCGAAGTTCATCGCCCTCACCGCGTTCCTGCAGTTCGGGGCATTCGCTGCCGTCGCATGGCTGGCGCGGACGCCATGGTTCAACACCGCATTCGGCCTGCCTGAGGGAACGCTCGCGCCGACGTTCCTCCTCGTCGGCATCCTCGGCGGCCTGGTGGCTTTCTGGTTTGCGCCCGCCATGAACTGGTTGTCGCGCAGGAACGAATATGAGGCTGACGCCTTCGCCAAGAACGCGATCGGATCGAGCGCGGCGATGATCGGGGCGCTGCGAAAGCTCTTTCAGAATAACCTGTCCAACCTGACGCCGCATCCCCTCTACAGCATGGTGTATTACTCTCACCCAACGCCAGTTGAGCGTGAGCGTGCCCTGCGGAAGTAGGCCGGCCGCCGGATGCGGCAGACTGCCCCGGAGCATTGTGGGCATGGCCTGGTGAGCCGGGCCAAGTCGTCTACGGCGGGCCGGCAAGGGTGCGTCTTGACTCGTGCTGGGCCTCCCGAAAGCTTTCGTGGCAATGCCGACCGGCGAGCCGCCGCCCATCGGGCCCGCGCCCTCCATTTTCATCAGCTACGCGTCGCAGGACCGCGAAGCCGCGCGAAACCTTCGCGACGCCCTCGGCGCCGCCGGCTTCGAGGTCTGGTACGATGAGAGCGATCTCGGGGGCGGAGACGCCTGGGACCAGAAGATCCGCCGACAGATCCGCGACTGCACGTATTTCATGCCGGTAATATCGGGCAACTCCGACGCCAGGCACGAGGGATACTTTAGGAGGGAGTGGAGGCTCGCGGTCGACCGGAGCCATGACATGGCGGACGACGTCACCTTCATCGTTCCGATAACGGTGGATTCGACCGGCCAGGCGCGGGCCCGCGTACCCGAGAAGTTTCTCTCGGTCCAGTGGCTCTCTGTGCCCGGCGGCCGGCCGACGCCCGCCTTCGACGCCTGGTGCCGCCGACTGCTGGGCGGCGACATCGCCCCCGCCGCGGCCCCCAGGCCGACCAAGGCCGCTGCGCCGCGGGCCGCGGCTGGCCGAAACCTGGAGTACCCCCAATTCCCAGAGCAAAAGGCCGGGCAGAAGCTGCACTTCCTCTTCCTGGTCGTGGGGTGGGCGCTGCGCACCGCCTGGGTCTGGTACCATCGCCTGTCGCGGGGCTGGCGACGGCTAGTGTTCGTCGTCCTCGTTATCTTCGTCCTTGCCAAGATGTGCTCCGGCAATAACCGCGCGCCCGAACCCACGGGCGAGCAGAAGGCCAAGGCCCAGAAGATCATGTCGGAGATGGGGGAGAAATTCGACGCGGCCTCCCAGTCGAAGGACAAGAAGGTCGACCTCGTGAAACTGGGGACGGATATCGCGGCCGCGGTCAACCGCGAGCTCGGCGACGAGGCCGGCAGCGAGCCCGACATCCTCGCTGTGCCCTTCGCCGCGCCCGCGGACGACGAGGCGGCCGGCAGGTTCGCGGGGACGGTGTTCGCGTCCGCATACGGCCAATTGTCCATGGCCGCGCCGGGAAAGGTTGCGCTCGCCAAGCCGGGGCCGGCCGGGGCCCAAGGGGACCCGCTGAAGCTCGCCCGCGACCGGGGCGCCAGCAAGGTGCTCTTTGGGTCGATCCAAGGAAGCGGTGACGGGCTCCACCTCGAGGTCACGCTCGAGGCTGCCGACCAGAGCAACGTGTTCTGGTCGGGCAGCTTCCCTCTAAAGGGGGCCGATCCTGTCGGGGTGGCCAACGATATTCGCGCCCACGTCTACCCCTCGAATTAGCGGCTCCATGCCGCGCGCCCTCAGCCTCGGACTGGCGCGCGAGGCTTGGTGCGGGCCGATGGCAGGCCGTTGGCGGCCCTGATGATGGCGTCCGCGCTTCGCTCGACGTCATTGTCGGTCGTTGCCCAGGAGGATACGCTTATCCGCATCGCCGTGCGCGACTGCCACGACGTGATGCCTGCCCAGCAGGTCCCCTCGGCCTGGATCGCCTCAATCACGCTCCGGGTGGTCTCCGGGCTCCCAAATGAGACGAGAACCTGGTTGAGCACGACCTCATTCAGGATCTCGAAGCCCGCAGCGGCGAGGCGCTCCGCGAACCGCCGGGCCTGCGCGCAGTTGCGCTCGATCATTTCCGAAAGGCCCGCCCGCCCGAGCGACCGAAGCGCCGCCCACACCTCCACGCCGCGGGCGCGCCGCGACAGCTCGGGAGTGAAGTCGCCGGGATTGCGGTGCTCCGTCTCGGTGGGAAGGTAGTCGGCGGTGATGGCCATCGCCGCCTGGAGCGCGTGCGGATCGCGCACAAACGCCAGCCCCGAGTCGTAGGGCACATTCAGCCACTTGTGTGCGTCGGTCGCCCAGGAATCCGCGTCATACAGGCCTTCGGCAAGATGGGCGCGGGAGGGCGCGGCCGCAGCCCACAGCCCGAAGGCGCCGTCGATGTGCACCCAGGCACCCGCCTCGCGCGCGAGGGGAATTATCGCGGGCGCCGGATCGAACGCGCCCGTGTTCACGTTACCGGCCTGAAGACAGATGATTGTCGGGCCGGAAAGCCTCGGCAAGCGCTCTGGGCGCATCCGGCCCTGGGAGTCCGTAACCACAGCCACGACGCGGTCGCGGCCAAAGCCGAGAAGACCGAGCGCCTTGCTCACAGAGGGGTGCATCTCCGCCCCGACGATCACCGTGACGGGCGGGGCTCCAAACAGCCCGTCGGCCTCGACGTGCCAGCCGATGCGGTCTAGGACCGCGTGGCGCGCGGCGGCAAGCGCGCAGAAGTTGGCGACGGTCGCGCCAGTGACGAACGCGCCCCCGCAGCCGGCGGGAAGGCGCAACACGTCGAGGAGCCAGCGCAGTGCGACGCTTTCCAGGCGCGCCGTGCCGGGAGTCGCGCGGTAAAGCGCGCTGTTCTGGTCCCAGGCCCCTGCCAGCCAGTTTGCGGCCAGGGCAACGGGCAGCGACCCGCCGATGACAAAGCCGAAGAAGCGCGGGCCGGCCATCGCCATCGTGGCCGGCGATCCGGCCTCATCGAGAAGCCGTATCGTCTCCGCCGGGTTGCTCGCCGACTCCGGAAGGGGCTCGTCAAGTACGTTGAGCGCTGCGACGGCGGAGGGAGAGGGTGCAACCGGGCGCTCAGCCAGGCCCTCGAGGTATCGGATCGCCCGCAGGGAGGCGTCAGTAAGGACGGCTTTCATTAGCCGCTTGTCTCATCCGTCCGTCCGCGTTGCAACGAATTCCAATTGCGCCGGAATATTCGCGGAACACGAGGGATTGAAGCTCGGAGGCGGGGTGTAGGTTCCGCAACCAGGTGCGGCGAAAGGGGGAGGGGTGTCCGGCGATCCGCCGTCCTAAGTGGGCTTGCAGCAGAGGGGATGCGATAGCGCCGAGGGGAATCAATTATTGGTCCAAGGATTCTGCAACACCCGTCAAGAATGAGGAAAACGACACGGTGCGACGTTGCGAGTTGACCGAGTTTTTGTGGCCTAGTATCAGTCGATTATGCCGCGCAAACCCGTTTCAACCGCCAGGACCGCGAAGTCGCGCAGGGCGGCGTCAGACAAAGGTGCGTCTCGTCCGCGGACAAGGAGCTCGGCCGGACAGTCGCCGGCGCCAGCCGGCACGGGTGCCGCGCCCATCCTGATCATTGACGACAGCGACGACTTCCGGGAGACGCTGTGCAGTTTGATTAAAGACAAGGGCTATGCCGTTGAGGCCGTGGCCAACGGCCTTGAGGCAAGCAGGCTGCTTGCGACGGAGTCCTTCGCACTGGTCCTAACGGATATGTTCATGCCGGAAAAGGACGGCTTCCAGGTGATCAGGGACGTGCACAGGGTTTATCCTGAACTTCCCATAGTCGCGATGTCCGGCGGGGGGATCGTCCGCAGGGGCGAGCACCTGAAGGTCGCCCGTTTTTTCGGGGCACGGGCGATTCTCAGGAAGCCCTTCACCGAAAAGCAGCTGTTCTCGACGATCAGGTCGCTGATCCGATGACCGAACGGCGCGCGGACCGGCGCGCCATCGCCTGGGCCGCGGCGGCGCTTTGAGCCGGGACAGTCAGTGGTAACGGTAAAGCTTCACGCGCTGAATGCTGTATCTGTCGGCGGGGAACCGCAGCGCTTTCCACTCCGGGGTCTCGTCGCCGTTCAGCCGGCGGCCCGGCACCCAGATGCCGTCCCTGTAGACGCCTTCCTCAACCGTGCCGAGTCCGACGCTGTCTCCCGGGGCAACGGCGGAGGAGAAATAGACGTTCGCGGCGCGGCCCGCGATCACGTAGTCGTCGGGCCCAGTGGAGATGAATAGCCCCGCCACGCGCCCGGGTGGCGTAGTGGCGCCGGCCGGGCCGAAGGCTCGCGCTGAATAGCGCGCCTCGATCTGGTAGTTGCCGAGGCGGACCGTTTGAGGCGCCCCGTCGCGGTCCAGGATCATGGCGGTCATTGTTCCTGCGCCCTGGTGCTCGAGGATAAGCGGCGACAGCTGCGCAATGACATCGTAGGCTTCGGCGAGCTCGGTGTCCGCCCCGGCAAAGCGGTCGATCCCGAACGGCGAGTATGCGATGGCGTCGTATTTGCCGAACGCCCAGATCGCCTGGGCTGCGCCTCGCTCATCGCCGCGGGCCTCGGGTATGAACAGCGGATTGCCGCAGCGATGGTACCGCTCGCACACCTCCTCGAATTCGGGAACGTAGATGTCCGGCGCCAGAACCGCGATCGCCGGCGCGCCCGCCTGCCAAACGTTCATCACCTGCGGCTCCGGGCCGCCGCTGGGATAGGTGCCCGGCCAGGCGTGGTCGCGCTGCTGCAGCCATGTGTTCACGTACATTGGCAGCGGGTATTCCGACCGGCCGGCCTCGGCCACCTTGTTGACGTACAGGGAGTAGCGCCATGCCATGAAGATCTCGTCGACCGGCCAGTAAAGCTTGCGCCAGGCGCTCTCGTGTTCCTCTGCCGTCATGGGCGGACTGAGCGTGCGCACAGGAATCTCCTTCCCCGCGGGCTTGCCCGGTCCGAAGACCTCCGTCCATGTGCCCGATGTCCTTGAGCCGTTGGCCTCCCACAGCCCGCGGAGCTCCGGCACGAGCGCGTCCCTGTGCGCCACGAGATAATTCATCAGCTCGCCCGGCACGGGACCCGCGAACTCCCTGTTGGCAACCGGCCCGTAGTCGCGGGATTCCTCGAGGACGCCCATTTCGTTCTCCACCTGGATCATGAGTACAGTGTGCCTGCGCCCGTCCATGTCGCGAAGGTGCCGCATCAGCGCGGCGAACGCGCGGGCGTCGGCCTCGCAGTTGGCGTCGCTGAAGGGGGTGAGGGTGTTCAGGCTTTTCCCCTGCTCATTCTGGACGAGCGGAAAGCGCGCCTGGTCGGTCTTTACCCAGAGGGGCTGGTAGGTGGACTTGCCGTTCTTCCAGCTGCCGAACCAGAGCAGGACAAGGCGCAGGTCGCTTGCCCGCGCCCCGTCGATCAGGCCGTCAACCACCTTGAAATCGAACTTGCCCTCCTCGGGCTCGATCAGCTCCCAGCTCACGGTGGCCAGCACGGTGTTGAGGCGGCTGGCCACGAGCCGCGGCCAGAGCAGCTTCAGGTAGTCAAGGCTCGATGCGCTTGAATTGTTCAGTTCCGCGCCCCGGATGAGGAACGGCCGGCCGTCCACGACGAGCTGCGTGGCCGTGCCCTGCTTTTGCAGATGCGGAGCCGCCGGGTCTGCCGCCGCGCCGCGACTCTGTGCGGGGCCCATTGCCATGATGCCGGCGACGGAGACCACAAGTGCCGGCAGCCCTAGATGAGATTGGATCAATTTTTTCATGGTTCTCGCGATTGTCCGGATGGGGTGGGGGCTTCCCTCTGCACGGGGTCGGCCAAATCGAATCGCCCGGGCCGCCGGAGTTAATAGCGAAGGCGGCCTGCGAAGAAAACCAATTTCCACAGCCCGGCGCTGCCGCCCGTGCCTTTTCCGGAGGCGTCCAAGGCTCGTGCCGTTTTCCCACATGGGCGAGGTGGCGCCCTATGCGGTCTACATGACCAATGCCGCCCTCCTTTGGGACGAGTCGCCGCGATTGATTGATTGGCGAAGTCTATGTCCCGGCCGGGGGCTTCGTGCATGCCAACTCGACCGCCTTTAACGAGATCTCCGAAAGCCACCTGGCGCGTTCCTCCTGCGAACTCGTGATGACCCCGCACAGCGACCTGCGCTCGATGCGTGGCACGCCGCAGAGGCCGAAGACCACCTTCCGCCAATGTTGGTCGAGCGGGTCCCCGTAGTAGCCGACTTCCACCTCCCTTGGCGTGTTGGCGGTCGTCACCACAAAGGCAAACTTGAGCCCCAGCATCCCCTCGGGACGCGCCCCGCCCCTGCCGTCAGGGATGAACCGAAAGGCCCTGCCCTGGCGCAACACACGGTCCGTCCATCCGCAAAGCATCGCCGGGGGGCGGTTCCAATAGTTGGGGTGCACGATGACTAGTCCCTCGGCCGTGCAGATATCCTCCACATGGGAGGCGACAAGCGGAGGGAGGCTGGCGTCGCTCCTGTGCTCCTCGGCCCCGTATACGGGGTCAAATCCCTCCGCATGGAGGTCGCGAAGGACCACCTGGTGCCCCGCGTTGGTCAGGGCCTGGCGGACCGCGGCCGCAAGAGCGTGGTTGTAGCTGCCCGCATTTGGATGGCTGAGAATGAGCAAGATCTTCACACCTTCGCATCCTTCCGAACCGTCGGGTGCATTCAACATCGAAGTCGTCGCGCGCTGTCCAAGAGCCGCACTCTTGGAACCGTTCGCCGCATGGCGTTGCCGTGATTCGCGTTTCTGCCGCGGATGCCGCCGAGACCCTTCTCATTGAGGGCAAACGCGGGGACCAGGCCCCCGCCGATGCCAATGGCTCTTTGTCGTCCGCCAGAGTCCGAATCGTGGTTTTCCTTGTCCGTCGAATTCGAAGGCGATACCTTCCTACCAGAGCTTCAAAAATCTGAGAACCTACCCGAACCCTTCCGAGGAGAAGCTGAAGGAGAGTGAGGCGAAACTGCGCGCGCTTTTCGAGGGCTCCGGTTACGCCATGGGCCTTGCGAGGGACGGCGTCCACGTAATGGTCAACCCCGCCTATCTGAGGTTATTCGGCTACCCGGATGCCGCAGACTTGGCAGGCGACTCCCTCTTCAATGATATAGCCCCGGAGGAGCTGCCGCGGATTCGGGAATTCGCGCGCCGGCGCTCAACGGGAGAGCCAGCCCCGGCGTTCTACGAAACGCGCGGAATCAAAAGGGACGGCACGGTATTTGAAATGGCCGTGGCAATCTCGACCTACGAGCTTGACGGCCAGGTTTACACCATCGGAGTCCTGCGTGACATCTCCGAACAAAAGCGGACCGAGGCGACCCTGCGGGAAAGCGAAGCCCACCTCTCGATGGTGTTTGAAAACGCGTACGATCCGCTCGCTCTCTATGAGGTGGAAGCGGCGGGCGTTTACCGGCTGTCCTTGATCAATCCCGCGTTCTTGCGGATAGCGACGAAGCGCGTGGGAAGACCTGTTACGTCAGGCGAGGTGATGGGCCGCCCTTATGATGACATGGCGCGCGAAGTCCTGTTGCTTGAGGAGACGGCAATCAAAGCGGGGCGAGAGCACATGGACGAGGCGGTGCGAACCGGGCAGACTGTCCGATGGGACGAAACGCAGGTGCGGCCGATTGGGGAGGTCAGCAGTGAACGCATCGACATCCCGGTCCACAACAGCCAAGGGCGCTGCAGATACGTGCTGCGGGTGCTTCATGACGTCACTGAGCGGAAGCGAGCCGAGCTCGAGCGGATTGTGCTGTCGGAGCGCGTTCGCTGCCAATCCGACGAGTTGCTCAAGTTCTCGCTCGACCCCGCGATAACGACAGGGGATGTGCCAAGTGCCGCCAGGAAGCTGACCGAAATGGCGACGCGGGTGGTTGGGACGGAGAGAACGAGCATCTGGCTCCTTGAGCCCGATGGCGCAATCATGCGGTGCGTGGATCGCTATGACCGGACCCTGGGCCAACATACCGCCGGCATGGAGATCGACATGTCGAAGTACCCGGCCGCCCTCGGCAACCTCGCGAATGGCCGGACCATCGTGCTCGATGACGTGGAGCTTGATCCCAGCATCATCCCGGTTCTGCGGGGCGAGGCGCCATCCGACGACATCAGGTCCGCCCTGGCGACGGCCGTCCGGATTGGCGGCCAGGTGAGAGGCGTCGTGTGGATTGCAACCCTGGGAAGACTGAAGAAGTGGCAGCCGGACGAAATCGCGTTCGGCGGGGCGCTGGGTGACCACATGGCCCAGGCGATATTCAACGCGGAACGCGAGCGGTCCACGCGCAGCCTGCACGAACTTGCCGGACAGCTGATGAAGGCCGAGGACGAGGAGCGACGCCGGATCGGGCGGGACCTGCACGACTCCACCGGCCAGCTTCTGGCCGTGCTTGAGATCAACATGGCTATGCTCAGCCGCACTGCCGGCGGGCTCGACGCCAGATCCCATACCCTTCTCCAGGAATGCATTGCGCAGACCAAGCAGTGCGCGAACAGCATCCGCACCGCCTCCTACCTGCTGCATCCGCCGCTGCTGGACGAGATGGGCCTTGTCTCCGCGGTCCAATGGCAACTGGACGGCTTCCGCCTCCGCAGCGGAATCCAGGTCGAGGCCAGGCTGCCCTCCGGGTTTGTCCGCCTCCCGCCCGAGGACGAGCTTTCGCTTTTTCGTGTTCTGCAGGAAGCCTTGACCAATGCGCACCGGCACGCCGGCTCCACCTTGATCCGCGTCGTCCTCGAGCAGACGCCAGGAGCTGTCACGCTGACGATCTCGGACAACGGGAAAGGCATGCGTCCGGCCGCGTTGGCCTCGTTCCGCGAGGGAGGGGCAGGCCTCGGCGTTGGCCTAGCCGGCATGCGCGAGCGCCTGCGCCAGCTCGGAGGGCAAGTCGAGATTGAATCCGGCTCCAACGGGACCGTCCTGCGCGCAAGCCTGCCGAGTAGCGGGCGCGCACCGGGCGCAACGCGGCCATCGGGAGACGTGCCATGAAAGGCGAGCGCGACCCCGCGGAACCCTTGACCGGAGCGGCGGCCGATCCTGCGGCGGAGGCGCCCGAGCGCGTGGGCATCGTGATCGCCGACGACCACGAGCTGCTTCGGCGGGGCCTTTGCTCTGTGCTGGCCGAGAGGCCGGACTGGAGGGTGCTCGGCGAGGCGGCCAACGGCCGGGAGGCGGTCCGGCTGGCCGCCAGCTTGAAGCCCGCGGTGGTCGTGCTTGATGTCACCATGCCGGAGCTCAACGGACTGGAGGCCACCCGCCAGATCCTCGCCGCGGCCCCGGAAACGCGGGTTCTGATACTCAGCGTCCACGAGTCGGAGCAGATCGTCCGCGAGGTGCTGGAGGCCGGCGCACAAGGGTACCTGCTCAAGTCCGACGCCGGGCGGGAATTGATCCGGGCCATCGACGCGCTCCTGGGGAACAAGCCCTATTTCACCTCCGCAGTCGCCCGCATGGTCCTGGATGGATTCCTCAACGCGCCCCAGGCGGAGTCACCGTCCGACGAGCCGGGACGCCTGTCGCCGCGCGAGCGCGAGATCGTCCAGCTGCTGGCCGAGGGCCGCAGCAACAAGGAGGTGGCGGCAGTGCTCGGGATCAGCGTCAAGACCGCGGAGACGCACCGCAACAACGTGATGCAGAAGATGGGGTTCCACTCGATCACCGAGCTGGTCCGCTACGCCGTCCGCAACAAGCTGATAGAGCCGTAACGCAGGATGGGCTGCTGGCCACCAGGCCGGCGCCCCGAGCGGGACCCGAGGGCCCCTACAGGTTTTCCCCGGCTAGAATACAGAATCGCCGGGTTCGAACGCGAGTCCCGCCGCGCGCGAAGATCGAGGCGTGGATATCCCCAAAGAGCTTCCAGACGCCCCCGAGCGCCGCATCCGGATAGTCGTCGCCGACGACTCAGGCGAAATGCGAAGGTCGCTTTGCGATTTCCTCGGATCCCTGCCGTCCGTGGAGATCGCCGGCGTGGCCGCCGATGGGTCGGAGGCCGCCGATGTTTGCGCCGCGGCGCGCCCAGACCTCGCGCTGATCGATTTTGCGATGCCGCACCTCAACGGGCTGGAGGCCGCGCGCGCGCTGCGCCGTAGGTGCCCCGGGTGCCGTGTGGTGGTCGTTTCAAACTTCGCGCCCTATCTGGCGGCGTCCGATCCACGGCCAGATGTCGACGCGATAGTCGACAAGATTGACTTGCCCCGCGAACTGCCGGCGGTGATCGAGCGCCTCTTCCCCGGGAGGTTCCTGGCGCCCAACTCGTTATGATGTCGGGAAGCAAACAGCATCGCGCCCTTGAAGAAGGAGAGGCCGCCGGGTCGTTCCAGGTAAACGAGTGCGCCTGGCGCAGGCCATCGATGGCGGCCGCGATACGCCTCACGGCTGTCGTGGGAACCGCCTGGCTTGCAGCCGTTTTCATGGCGACGCCGGTACTGATCCTGAGCTTTTACGGGAAAGCCACCATCACGGTATTGGCTGTGATATGGGCGGCCTCGTTTGCGCCGTCCTCGGACCGCACGCGGTTTGCGATCCTGGAGATAGGGTTCTTCGTCGCCTCGTCGGTCGCGGTCCTAATCTATGGCGTTGACCCCGGCATACCGGTGCTGCTGGGCCTCTCCATCCTGTTCGCGGCCGTCTACTACGATTGGCGTGGCGGCCTGTTGGCGGGCGCCGCGAGCCTCCTGCTGCTCGCCGCCGGGGCGTGGGGCTGGACCCACGGCCTCCTGCCGGTTGGACCCCGCGTGGCCCGCCTCTTGCCGGAGAACTACAGTTTCTGGATGCGCGCGATGCTTGGGCAGCTCCTGGCCGTTTGCACGATAACCGGTATCATCGCCTACGTCCTGCGCAACATGCGGACCATTTTTAGCCGGCTCCAACTTGCGGAGGAGAAGTTCTCGAAGGCCTTTCGCTCCTGCCCGGACACGATGGTCATAACGGAACTGGCGTCGGGCCGCTACATCGACGCCAACGACAGCCACGAGCAACTCACCGGTTACAGGCGGGAAGAGCTGATTGGCCGAACGTCTATCGAGCTCGGGATATTCAAGGACCAGCAGGACAGGGATAGTTTCGTGCAGGCGCTGCGCGCCACGGGAAGTGTACGTCGAATGGAGCGGCAGATTCTCGACCGCGCGGGGCGCCCCATCGACGTCCTGTTCAGCGCCGAATGCTTCGACCTGGCCGGGCGGACATGCGTGCTGACGATCGTCCAGGACATAACCGAGCGCAAGCGGACGGATGCGGCCCTGCTGGCCAACGAGCAGCGCTTCAGAAGCTTCATCGAGAACGCGAATGTCGGCATCTACCGGTCAACTCCCGACGGGAGGATCGTCATGGCGAATCCCGCCCTGTTGAGGATCCTGGGCTACGGTTCGTTTCAGGAGCTGGCGTCCCATAACCTCGAGTCTGGCAGGTTCGAGGTGAGTTACCCCCGGGGAGAGTTCAAGGAAAAGATTGAAAGCGCGGGTATGCTGAGCGGCTGGGAGACGTCGTGCACGCGCCGGGACGGGAGGGCGATCTTTGTAAGGGAGAGCGCCACCGTGGTTCGCGGGGCCGACGGGGACGTCCTCTACTACGACGGCGTCATCGAGGACATATCGGAGCGAAAGAAGGCCGAGCAGGCCCTGCATGAGAGTGAGGAGCGCTTCCGCAACCTCACGGCGGCGGCGTTCGAGGGGATCGTGATCACCGACGGCGGCCGGATCGTGGACATAAACGACCAGGGCCTGAAGCTGTTCGGCTGCGAGCGGGCCGAGATGGTCGGAAGGGATGCCCTTGATTTTGTGAGCCCGGAATCGCGTGGGCTCGTGGCCGACAACATCCGCGCCCAGCGGGAGCTGACATACGAGCACCAGCTGATGCGCAAGGACGGCAGCAGCTTCACCGCGGAGGCCCGGACAAAGATGATGCGCATGGGCAGCCGGCTGCTTAGGATGACGGCGATTCAGGACATCACCGAGCGGCGGCAGGCCGAACAGAGGCAGAGGAACCTGGAGGGCCAGCTTCACCAGATGCAGAAGATGGAGGCCCTCGGCACGCTTGCGGCCGGCATCGCGCATGACTTCAACAACGCCCTCGCGCCCATCCTCATGGCCGGCCCGCTGCTCCGGTCACACGTGAGCGACCCCGACGCGCTGCACATTCTTGACATGGTGGACAAGTCCTCCACGCGCGGCGCCGCCCTCGTCCGCCAGATGCTTTCGTTTGCCCGCGGCACGGCCGGTCAGAAGCAGGTGGTGCAGGTCCGGCACGTCCTTCAGGAGGTGGTGGACCTCGCAAGGACGACCTTCCCCAAGTCCATCCAGGTCGTCTCGCGTCTGCCCAACAATCTGTGGACTGTGCTGAGCGACCCGACGCAAATCCACCAGGTGTTCCTGAACCTGTGCATCAACGCGCGTGACGCGATGCCGGAGGGCGGCAATCTCACGCTGACCGCGGCGAATCGGACACTGGATGCCGCCGAGGCGGCGATAATCCCCGGCGCGCGTCCCGGCACGTTCCTCTCGGTCGAGGTGCGCGACACCGGCACGGGAATCCCTCCTGAAGCGCTGGACAGGATATGGGAGCCGTTCTTCACCACAAAGGGCGAAGGAAAGGGAACCGGCCTCGGCCTGTCGACCGTGCGTGGCATCGTGCGCCAGCACGACGGATTCGTGACCGTGCTGACCTCGCCCATCGGAAAGAGCGGCCACGGAACGGTTTTCGCGGTCTATTTGCCGGCGGTCGCCGAGGGTGCGGCAGGGGGCGAGGCCGACAAGCAGAGCGACCATGTGCACCGGGGCAGGGGCGAACTCATCCTGCTGGTTGATGACGAGAAATCCGTGTGCGAGATCGGAGCAAAGATCCTCTCACGCTACGGCTATCGGATAGTCACGGCGCACGACGGCGCGGACGCCATCAAGGAGTTCGTGCCCCGCTCGTCGGAGGTTCGACTGCTTCTCACCGACCTGGACATGCCCAAAGTGGGCGGCCTGACGCTGGCCATCGCCCTGCGTGGGCTGAACCCCGCGCTGCCGGTGATAACCATGGGAGGAGGAACCGGTCAGGTCGTCGATGGCCGCAAGAAAATCGCCGCGACGTTCCTGCCAAAACCGTTTGACGCCGAGACGCTGCTTTCGGTCGTGCGCCGGACGCTCGACGAGGCCGCGGCTGCCGCCCCAAGCCCGCGAGCGAGCTGATCCCACTTCGGCCTCCGCCCTGCCATTCGACGGCGACAATGTTTCCGCGTCAATTTACGATTGTGCACGGCATTCATTGAGCGGCGTGTCGGGCCGGGGTCTGCGGTTGCCAGTGTTACGCCCTGCCGGGGGCTGTCCGGCATTCAAGCGACGCACGCGGTTTTCCCAGAAGCGTAACGCCGCCTCCATGCTTTTGTAACGATTGCCATGGATAATTGGTCATCGAATGAATCTTTGGGGCGAAGCGCTTTCTGGCGGGTCGGCTGTTTTTCTGCTTCTTGCACTGGGGCTTGCGCTAGGCTTTGAGTTTGTAAACGGCTTCCACGACACGGCAAACGCCGTCGCTACGGTCATCTACACGCATACCCTGAGGCCCTACGTCGCGGTCGTGTGGTCGGGGATGTGGAATCTGATAGGGGTCCTGACGTCGACCGGGGCGGTTGCATATGGGATTGTCAGCCTCCTCCCGGTCGAGCTGGTGATAAACATCGGGTCGGGCGCCGGGTTTGCGATGGTCTTCGCACTTCTGCTGTCCGCCATCATCTGGAACCTCGGCACGTGGTACCTGGGGCTGCCGGCCTCCAGCTCCCATTCACTCATAGGGTCGATAATGGGAGTGGGCCTGGCGAATTCGCTGTTGGCCCCCAATCACGTGTTTGGCGAGGGTGTCAATTGGGGTCAGGCGAAGAACATCGGGCTTTCGCTCATTGTCTCCCCCGTGGTGGGATTCACCTGCTCCGCCCTCCTGCTTCTCCTTGCCAAGGCCTTGATCAAGCGGCCCGATCTTTACAGCGCCCCTGCCCCGGACAAGCCTCCGCCTCTTTGGATTCGCGGCATCCTGTGCCTCACCTGCACAGGCGTCAGCTTCGCCCACGGGTCCAATGACGGCCAGAAGGGTATGGGGTTGATCATGTTGATCATGATTGGGGTGGTGCCGGGAGCCTTTGCCCTGAAGATGGATTCGGAAGCCAGCATGATTCATCAGATCGCCGGCGAGTCCAGACAGGTCTCAATGGTGCTCGCGAATCGGTCCGAGGGAGCCGGAACCGGGCTTTCCCCGAGGGAGGCCTCCTCTGAGATGTCCGCGTTCTTGAAGGGCAACGGCACGCTCTCCACGAGGACATTTCCCGCGCTCGCGTCCCTCACCGGTGAGATCGCCTCAAGGCTCGAGAAACTCTCGGCCATGTCGGAACTCCCCGAGGCGGAGCGCAGGAATCTTCGCACCAACCTCTACCTGGCGGGGGAGGGCATCGGAAAGCTCTCCAAGACACACGGCTTCGCCAATCCGGATGACCAGAAGATCTGCTCCCATTACAAATCTGATGCCGACAGGCTCACAAAATACATCCCGGTCTGGGTGAAGGTCTCCGTGGCACTCGCGCTGGGTCTTGGGACGATGATCGGCTGGAAGCGCATAGTGATCACCGTGGGCGAGAAGATAGGGAAGTCCCACCTGACATATGCACAGGGGGCATCGGCGGAACTCGTCGCAATGGCGACCATAGGGGCAGCCGACTATTTCGGGCTTCCCGTCAGCACGACCCACGTGCTCTCCTCGGGAGTGGCAGGGACCATGGCCGCGAATCGCTCTGGGTTGCAGATGCAGACGCTTCGCAATCTGCTGTTGGCCTGGGTTCTTACGCTCCCGGTCTGCATTTTTCTTGGCGCCGTCTTGTTCGCTTCGGGCTTCTATATTGTCTTCAACGTGCTTGGCCTGAGATAGGCCTCGGCGAGGGAGCTATCGTCCAATCGGCGGAGGACATGAGCCTGACGCGCCCCCCTTCGAGACAACCCAGGGACACCATTGTCAGACAACCGATGCAGGACGAAGGCCTAAGAGAGAAAGCCGATGAAGAGCAGACAGACGGCCAGCGTAAAGGCGCAGAATGGCCACAGGCTCCGCTCTAGAGGCCGCCTCAGCCGCCCTAGGTGGGGGCATCCTGAATCGATCATCACGAAGCCCAGCGTGAAGAAGACCAGGAGGGCCGGCAGGATAAGCCGCGGGAGCCAATAACCCGAAACGTAAGGGTTAGTCAGCTCATGCAGGCTGAGCAGGATCGGCAGAAAAAACCCGGTCGCCAACGCGGTGATCACCACGGTCGCGCCCGCGAGCAGCGGTCTTCCGAGCAGCAGCGTCACGACGCTCAGCACAACGCAGTACAGGGTCCCCGCAATGGCCAGTGCTGAAAAGACAATGCACCATCGGACAGCCACCGTCTGGAGGGCCTGCGAAAGCGGGCTTCGGTCCCGAGGTATCGGATCCACAGTGGTCTGGTTCCAATCCGTCGACGGCGCCTTTGCCGGCGGCTGGAAGCATTCCAGCACGTCGGTAAACGAGGAAACGTGGAGCAGCCCCATGTAGCTGTAGGACCTGAAGCCGTACAGCGCGCCCCGGTAGTAGTCCGGGGCCGCGAGGAGCCTGAGGTCGCTTTTCTGAAGCGTCAGGATGTCGCTCCAGCGCATTGCCGGCGGCAAGTCCTTGGGCAGCCACGGTTTCCTTGTGAAGTGATACGAGTTCTCGTTTGTACCCGCAATGAGCTGGAAGGCGGCAAACCCGGTCGGCAGCGCCAGCGCAAGGATCCCAATCCCGACCCAGCGAGGCCTCCCCCCTTCGGGAAGGCGCCGCCAGATGGCGACCGCAGCCAGCAGGGCGACGGGAGGCAGCAGGCCCACGAAGGTGTATTTGAAGAGCAGGCCGACGGACAAGCTGAGCGACATCCCGGCCCATGAGAGTAGGCTCCGGGGATTGTCAAACAATCGAAGCGTGAAATAGGCGACGAGTGCGAAACCGGGAAGCGTGAACTCATCTGAGGCCAGCACGACCGAGTGAATGACCCGGAAGGGGACAAACGTCGCGAGGGCCGCGGCCGCGTATCGAAGCGGCGGTCTTGATATGCCCTTCCATAGAAACCCGTAGATGACCCAGAGAGCTGCGGAATTGAGTGTGAGGCACGCCAGAGCGATGGCTTCCAGGTAGTGGGCGGGACCAACGCGATTGCGCATGACGGTCCCAAACCAGTATAGCCCGGGGGGATCGGCCTTGGTAAAGGCAGGCGATTGGGCAAACGAGAGTATCCCGGTGCGGTGGAAAACGAAGTCCTGCCCGATGTAACCGTAATGGGTAATCCCCCTCAGCCCGACGGCGAAGCCGATGGCCGACACCAAGCCGAGAAACAGCAGGTCCCGGCGCGAGAATGATTCATCCCGCTTAGCTCCCGGGGGCTGGAGGGATGGCCGGAGGGAATTCAACGAGCAAAAGTTTACGACGCGGCGAAAACCCGCCGCAAGGGAGATGCGCTCGAATCCCCCTGTCGGGCCCGGGTCTGAATTGCGACGCCCGGCCACCGGATGGATGTCTCCAGCGGGAACGCAATCGATTATCGCCATTAATCTTACAGGAATGGATGCCCCGGGGATCGGGGCCGGCCTGACGGAGCTATTTCCATCGGTTCGCCAGGCACCGTGCGCATCCGCGGGGCCGGCCGGCGCGATAGGCGTGGCCCCGCGGGATGGCGCGCCCGCGCAGGGGCTGCCGGAGCCCATTGCGCCACACGTCCGCGTCGACCCAGCAATTGATTGCGTGGTGCTGGAAATACGCTCAGACGGACACAGGCCCTGAAAATGGAATTCCGGCTAGCCTCCGCAGTCTTTATCGTCGTTTTCGCAACCTACCTATTCCTGGGCGGAATGGGAGTGACGGACCGCGGCAACCCCAATCCCCGGGACGCCGCGTACAACCTGTTGGCCCGCGGCCTGCTTTCCGGGCATCTCTACCTCGACAAGGAGGCGCCCGCGGTCCTTGCGGGCCTCTCCGACCCCTACGATCCCGCCATCAACAGGACGGCCAGGCTGAATCCAGCGTACCACCTGCACGACTTCAGCTATTTCCGAGGAAGGCTGTACCTCTATTTCGGGGTCGCGCCCGCGCTGTTCGTCTTCATCCCGTGGCACCTCGTGACGGGCGGCTGGCTCCCCCACTGGGCAGCCGTCGTGTTCCTTTGCGCCGCTGGCGTCCTGGTCAATCTCTCGCTGGTACATTCGATAAGGCGAAGGATGTTCCCCGGCCTGCCTCCTTGGATCATGGCCGCCATGGTTCCGGTCCTGGGGCTGGCATCCTACGCGCCCCTGCTTGTCGCCCGCGGCGACATGTGGGAGATCCCGATTGCATTCAGCTATCTCTCGGTGTCGATCGCGCTCAGGTGCCTATGGGCGGCGTATGCAGATACCGGCCACCCGGCGGGGTGGATCGCTCTCGCCAGCGCGGCCTTCGGCGCGGCGTTTGCGGCGCGCCCGATCATCCTGCCGGGCGCGGCGATCCTCCTGCTGCCGCTCCTTTCAAGGGAAACCCGCAGGAGCGCATTGGCGTGGGCAGCGGCTGTGATCCCGCTGGCCCTGTGCGGCGCGGGCGTCGCCCTGTACAACGCCGAGCGCTTCGGCGATCCCTTCGATTTCGGGATGCGCTACCAGATCTCGGGCCACTACGTTGCCAAGATCCATGCCTTCAGCCCTAGCTATGTCTGGACGAACGTTAACTTCTATCTCTTCCAGCCGGTCAGGTGGTCGTCTGTGTTTCCCTTCACCCATGTGCCGGCGACCGGGGCCCTTCCTCCGAATCACGCCGGCATGGAGCACATCTCGGGCGCTCTCCTGAACGATCCAATCCTCTGGTTGGCGCTCGCGGTGCCCGTGCTGGCCCGCCTCGCGCGCCCCGACCGATGCCTTGCGCTTATAGCATTTTCCGCGGCGTGGGTCGCGTTGAGCTCCTTCTCCGTGCTGTCGTTTTTCATCGGCGCGTGCTCGAGGTACCAATTCGAGTTTGTCCCCGAGCTGGCCCTGCTGGCCTCGGTGGGCATCATGGCTGTCGAGAGCGCCGTGGCCGGAAGGCTCCGCTTGGTCGCCCGCTGCGTGTGGATCGCCGCGCTAGTCCTGTCCGCTGCGTTTCCTGTCCTCTATGGAATCGAGCGCTGCTCGTCGGACCGGGCCTATTCCGGCCTCACCAGCCTTATGTACGGCGATCTCCCCGAGGCGGAGCGGGATTTCGAGACCGCGCGCATTCTTTCGCCCCGCAGCCCGCTTTCGCGGTTCGGTTCCGGCCTCGTGCTGCTCAACGAGGGGAGGGCGTCGGAGGCGCAGGCCGTCCTGGAGGCTTTGGTCGGCGACTTTCCCGATTATGCCATGGCCCATTTCGCCCTTGGCAACGTGTTTGCCGGCGAGGGCCGTCTGGGGGAGGCTATCGCGCAGTTCCAGGCCGCGCATCGGCTGGATCCCGACGACCCGGCGATCAAGGCCCGCCTGGACTCGGCGCTCGCGGGAACGAAGTAACCAGGGACCCTCGGCGTTGCAGCCGCGGTTACAAGCGCGCTCGGGGATTTTTCGTCCGCATGGCCCTTGAAGCCGACCGCGTTAGATTCCCGCAGATGAACCTCGTACTGGGCGCGTCCCGGGTTGTCATCGACCGGTCACCCACCGGGGGCCTTGGTGATCTCAGCCCACTCAGCCTCTGATAGCCTAAGCAAGGCCGCGCCCAGGTTCTCTTCCAGGTGAGCGACGCTCGAGGTGCCCGGAATGGGCAGCACCATCGGCGATCGATGCAGGAGCCAGGCAAGGGCCAGCTGGGAAACCGTGGCACCGTGCTTCCGGGCGGCCTGGTCCAGCGCGCCGCCTGGGCGGGCCATTTCGCCGGCCGCCAGCGGGAACCAAGGGATGAAACCCATGCCGTGCTTGGCGCAGTAGTCGAGTACCGCCTCGCTCTGGCGGTTGCCGAGATTGTAGAGGTTCTGGACACTCGCGATCGCGACGACCTTTCCCGCCCGCTCGATCTCAGCGGCCGACACTTCCGACAAGCCTATATGGCGGATCTTGCCCGCCTCTTGGAGTTCCTTTAGCGCCCCAAGGGTCTCGGCCGCCGGGACCTTTGGATCGATGCGGTGAAGCTGATAGAGATCGACACGGTCAATTCTCAGCCGCCTCAGGCTCATCTCGACGCACTGCTGGAGATACTCCGGCCGGCCGACCGGCGCCCATTTCCCGGGCCCGGAGCGGGTCAGGCCGCCCTTCGTGGCGATGACCAAGCCGCTTGGATAGGGGTGCAGGGCCTCAGCGATCAGGCGCTCGCTCACTTCCGGCCCGTATGAGTCGGCGGTGTCGATGAGGTCCACGCCCAGCTCCACGGCTCGCCGCAGGACTCGGCGCGCCTCGGCCGGATCCTTCGGCTCCCCCCAGACTCCCGGCCCGGTGATGCGCATGGCGCCAAAGCCCAGGCGGTGCACCGGAAGGTCACCGCCGATCTTGAAGACCCCGCTTTCCGCAGCATCCGGTCTGTCGGCCGACACTCTCTCGTTCATGGTTCGAATAAGATGACTGGGGTTCTCCTCTTCGCAAGGGAGGCTCGGCCGCATCGGGTGGCGAAGGCAGGTCCCCCTAGCTATGCGAACCCAAGGGGCCAAACAGGTGCAGGGGCCGGACTTTAACCGGCGCTCCCTGCATCATGAGCCGGGTGGTTGCGTCGTGACCGACGATACCCGCACCGGCCCGAGCAGGCCCGAGGGCAGCAACGGCGAGTTCGCCTTGTAGGGCTCGATGTCTGCGAATGTGTATTTGACTGCGGCATTCGGCTGCTGGTCGCCGATGAGCCGGTTGACCCACGCATTGGTGACCTTGATCAACACCTCGTTTGCGCCGGCCTTCAGCGCGCTGGTCGCATCCACGCGATACGGGGCATGCCAGACGATGCCCAGCGACTCTCCGTTCACCGTCACCTCGGCAAGGTTCTTCACGTCGCCCAGATCGATCCAAAGGCGGGCACCCTTCATGAACCAGTCGGGCGGGGCATCGATGGTCTTCGCGTAGGTGGCGGTTCCGGAGAAATACTTCACGCCCGCATCCG
Organism: uncultured Opitutaceae bacterium; assembly: GCA_964496645.1. GTDB lineage: Bacteria > Verrucomicrobiota > Verrucomicrobiia > Opitutales > Opitutaceae > Palsa-1447. Next base: position 11,826 of record CAZCAJ010000024.1, on the reverse strand, counting down.
GGTTGTCGCTCCAGGACGACAGCGGATCCAATTCGATGCTGGGGGGCGCACCGCGGCCCGGCTGGAAGCTCACGGTCCATGGGCCGCCCGCAGTGGCCAGCAGTGTCTCCCTCGCTTCGGGAAGGGTGCGCGAGGTTTCCGAGGTCGCCTTGCGGAACACGACAAAGACTGCGCCCCACGGCTCAAGGTGCAGCGGAACGGTCGTCCGACCGTCCGCGGTTCTGTAGGATACCGGCTCTGACGTGCCTGTCTCGGCGTGCCATAGCTCGGGCGCCTTGCCCGACACGCGGAAGGTTGCGTCCACCGTCTCGCCGCGGTCGTTCCGGTTGTCCACGAAGAAGAGATCGCCGTCCGAGAGCCTGCGATGCACGAAGAGTATGCGCGTGTCGCTTTCGGGCCTGGTGTAATCGAAGTCCGGTTTCACCCCCAACCCGTCGAAGACATCCGCCAGGGTGCAGGCCGCGTACACCGCGCCCTTGCCAACCCTGTGCACGCCCGTGCCGCCGCCAAAAAGCTCGTCGGCCAGCCTGCGGAACTCGGACTGGTCGTCGGCGAGGCTGGGATCGTCAGTCGGCTTCCCGCCGGCCACCACGCCGCCGTCCTCCACCAGCTTGTGTATGGCCCGCAGCACGGGCAGGGACATGTGCTGGCTGTACGGGTCGAGCCCCAGCACCCGGTAACTCATGCCGCTCTTGGTCGCGATTCGGCCGTCTCTTGCGAACAGCTCGTGGATCAGGCCGTCGGCGTTGATATAGTCGAATCCGTAGCCGGCCGGCACCGGCGGCGCCTTGGCGGTGAAGATTGACGTTAGGTTCGAATCCTCACCGTAAAAGTAGACCAGGTCCGCGCCGAAAAGTCCCTGCTGCAGCAGGTAGCTGCTGCGGGCGATGTACCTCACCCACGGGCCGGCCTCTTCCGCCCAGGTCTCATTCCGGTTGAACCACTGGCCGAAGGGCCCGAGCGTCAGCCCGGGGGCCTTGCCGACGAGAGGCTGGTGCGTTGATTCATGTATCACAAAGCGGTTGATCCCGTTTAGGAACTCCGAGTCGGCCGTCGGCTTGAGCGTGGCGGGCGACCAAGCCCACGGCGCCGCGGCGGCGGTCATCGACTCGGCCGCGGCGAGGTTCTGGCCGTAGATGTGCGCCACCGACGCCGATTCCCGGTCGTCCGCGTTGTAATTGTAGCTTTCCTTGTTCTCTCCGAAAAGCTGGGTCCACATCGCGCTCATCGGGATGTCGTCCAGCTTCTTCACCTCCATGCCGTCGGCGATGAGCGCGCGGCCTCCCTCGTGCGACTCGCCGTAGTGGCCCATGCCGCGCTCTTTGAGCGACGCCTGCACCTGGCCGTAGTGCTCGTCGGCGATCAGGTCGGCGATGGTCTTTCGAAAGTCCCACAGGAACCGGTCGCTGGCCGCGGCGCTCTCGACCAGGCGCCCGGCGAGCACCGGCATCCAGGGAACGGGATCGTACCCGCGCCGGGCCTTGAACTTGGCGATCATGTCGTCTGTCCAGTTCTGCGAGCCCGCCTCCCAGCTGTCCGTCACAACGTAGCGGATGCCGCGCTTGCCCATCCAGTCCGCGCCCACGGTCTCCTTGTAGCTGTCCAGGTAGCCGTCCATGTAGCTCTTCACATAGCCGGCATTAAGCTTGTCGACCTCGAGCCCGGTGGCCTCCGCAGTGGCCGGATGGTTGGTCGTCCCCAGCAACGAGTACCCAAACCAGAGCACGACCCAATCGCCGGGCGGAGGCGTCCAGTCGAGCGTGCCGTCCGCCCTCAGCTTCGAGGTCAGGTCGACCACATCGGACTTCGAGACCGCAAGGGCCGCGTCGAAGTCAGGCGTCGCGAGTGGATAGAGGTCTGGATAGGGCGAGAAGGCGGCCTTCTCCTCAAACCTGTTCACGCGCGGCCCTGGATGCAGCGCAAGCCTGACGATCTGGTAGTCGGTCGGGCGCGTCTTGATCCCGAAGGAGGAAGGATCGATGCCAAGCATCCATGAGGGCGTGGCCGGAGCGGGTCCGCGCTTGAAAACAACCCGGAAGAACTTTGCCCTCGCGACGGGGAACGAGACCGTGTGCTCGGGGGCGCCACCATCCGGGAGCCTTGCGATCGAGTGGAAGGTCTGCCCGTCATCACTGGCCTCCAGGGATTTCTCAGGATTGGATGTCCCCGTGACGACGGCGGCGATCTCGTCGAGGTCGTTCATCGCGATCGTGACTGCGCGCAACGACACGGGCTCCGCGAATTCATATTGAATCCATGCGCTTTCCCCCACTGCGGGAATCGGAAGCTTCGTCGGCATTCCCGGGTTGCGTTCGCTCAGCCTCGACCCGTCGAGAGCTCCCGCGCTCGCCGTCACCTTCGGGTGCAGCGACTCGATCGGCACGTCAATTGACGGCCTAAGATACGCGACGACCGCGGCGTTGCCGTAGAACTGCGGAGCCGCCCGTCCGCCCGCCGGGGGCGGGTTGTCACGGTCGGGGAGGTTCTGGAATGGCCCCGTGTTTGACGGAGGATGTGGCAGTGTTCCCGTGAACGGCCTGCCGCCCTCGACGAACGTCTCGCTCCAGACGTATTTCTTCATTCCCTGCGACGCGGGCACCCAGGGGCCGCCCGTTTCGCTCCAGCCGGGGGAGCTCGCAATCGCCTCCTCCATGCCGAGCTGGTCTCCGAGCGTTATCGCGTATTTGAAGGCGTCCTTCCATTCGGGGGTCATGTAGGCCAGCCGCCTCTCGACTACCTGCGGCGTCGACAGGCTCGCGTCAAAATTGTGGAAGCCTCCCACGCCCACCCGGTGCATCCACTCGAGGTCCAGCTTGATGCCTTCCTTGGTGATGTTTCCATTCATCCAATGCCACCACACACGGGGCCATGCGCTTTCTGGCGGATTTGAGAACCCGCGCATCAACGGGTCCGCTTCTTGCTGGGCGCGCACTTCGCCAAGCAGGCACGAAGAGCAAAGGATAGAAACGATTGCGGTGAGCCGGAGGTTTCGTGGAATCATTGGGGAAACATTGAGCCTTCCGCTCTTCCGAATGCGGCTTAATCGCGCATGTCCAAGAGCCGGATTTCGAATTTGCCTGCCGCATCTATGGGCGCCCATGGCGGAAAACGCAATGCGGCGACAGCCGGGTTCAAGGTCGAGTAGGCTGCGTTGGCCCACGTTTTCGCGGCCAATAAGAACAATCGACGGAGTGGCGGCACGTAGGTTGCCCTGGAGACTCGATTGCATCAGGTGATGGGAGACGGCGCGCTGGCGGCCCCTGTTGGGGGCGAAGAAGAGGGTGGACAGGTCCCGCGAGCCCGCTCAGAACGCCATGTCTGTCTCGAGCGCTTTTCGGCTCGACGCTCGGGCCCAGCTTTGAGCGGGCCGCAAGCCCACTTAGCAAAGAGGGGCCCAACTCCGACTTCCCTGGCATGGCGTTCGTTCGATGCGGATGCTTAGGGTAGATTGGCCGAGGCCAAGCCTAGGCGCGCGATGCCATTGCTAGCTCAGCTGTTGTGCCCAGGGGGGAACGACCCTCCGCAAGCAAAGGCCAATGATTCATCTTAGGTGAACCACAGCATAGCTGAGGGTGCTATGCGCCATTTCTTACGACACAAATGGACTGAGCCCAGCAGGACCGGACTAAACACCACCGGTCCTGGCTTCGGCGTCTGGGTCCCAAGGTGCCGTCCTTTGGCAGCCGGGGCCCTCGGGGGGATATTTCGCGCCGAACAATCGAGTGCTCAAGCCGGAAGCGCACTTACAAGCTGTGTTGACCCCTGCGCACGGAAAACTTGTGTGAGTTCTTCCACACCTGTTCGCGAATGCGCGCCGGTGTTCGCCGTTGCTGCATAGTTCGGTCAATCAGTTAGACGCTGGCGCAACCCGCTCAAGAAGAAGGCCCTTGGGGGGTACCAAGGGCCCTGAAATTGGGTGCAGGGGTTGGATTTGAACCAGAGGCGACGGTTTTGATTCCATTTGTTATTACTTATTCCTTAGGTATTTCCAAAAGTAAAATTTCGAGAGGATACAACGCAGAAGGTGTTTCGAGCGGTGAATTATGCACCAATTATGCTCCGCAAGTCTCGAAGGTGTTTGCCGGGGCGAAGCCCATTCCGTGTTTACTGGGGACCTGCTCCCAGTGAGGATTCATTAGGTCCGCTGAAGTGTGGTCGTCAGGTTATGAGCCTGACGCTGTTTCCCTATGAAACGGCCCAAAAAAGACGTTGTTTTAGGGGGGCTTTTTGGGGGGTAGCCGATGCGCACCGCTATGCACTGTTAGCGCAGGAAGTTGCGTCCAGGCTCAATCGTGTGATTACTGGGGCGGTAGTGTGGTCACCCGCGGGGTTGTGACGGTTGGTCGCAATCTTTCGCGATGGTGGCGGTGGCATCCTGCTCGGGCATCTCGAGATCAGTAGGGGAGGAAAACAGCTTTACGCCTGTCTCGTCGTCGGAGGCTTGGGTGACGGCATAACCGCGCCCGCCGATAGCGATCGCGAGGACTCTGCTGAAGAGTTCGTCGTCATCGACGAACCGCCTTCAAGACCCGGCAGTTTAGGTTCTTTGGATGGATGAAGTAGGCGGTGAACGGCGCCGAGAAGACGTTTTTCGTCAAAAGGCTTAAGGAGAAAGGCATGAGTCAGCTTTATGGCTGCCGAGACGGCAGAGCCGCCGGTTTCGTCGGGAGACAATCCGCTTATGGCGAGAAGCTGGATGTCTGGGCGAATCTGCGACAGAGTCCTGGCCAGCTCTATGCCGCCAAGACGGGGCATATCGACATCCGTAATGACGAGAGAGATTTCCCGGGCACGAGTAATAAACAAGACGACAGCCTCCACGCCATCGACGCAGCTCACGACGCGATAGCCATGTTTCTCAAGAATAGCTGTGGCTATGCTGCGGATGCCGGCATCGTCGTCCACAAGGAGGATCAATTCGCCGCGACCGTCAGGTATGTCAAAAGGTGAGGCGCTTCTTCTTGTTTGGGGTAGCTCGCTTTCGTCGGCGGGTAGAAAGACGCGAAAAGTGGTTCCGCGACCAACCTGCGTGCGCAATTCGACAAAGCCGTGGTGGTTGGCTACTATGCCGCGAACCGTGGACAGCCCCAGCCCTGTGCCCTTGCCTATGTCCTTGGTCGTGAAGAAGGGTGTCCAAATTTTTCCCATCGCCTCAGGAGGAATGCCTGTACCCGTGTCGGTGACTTCGAGCATGAGCCAGGCGCCTGGCCGGCCGTCTGGAATCGCGTCGGCCTCCTTCGCATTGAGCCGGCGATTGGCCACAATGATGCGCAGCGTCCCGCCCTTTGGCATGGCGTCGCGGGCGTTCACGCAAAGATTGAGGAGCACCTGGTGAATCTGGGTGGCATTGCCCAGCGCCTGCCAGAGGTCGGCGGGAATTGAGTGTTGAAGCTCAATAGACTTGGGAAACGTTTCTTCAATGACACTGATGATGTCACGGGCGATGTGCTTCACCTGGATGGGGTGGACTTCGCCGGCGGTGCTATGCACAAACCCAAGGATTTGTCTCACCAGCCCGGCGCCGCGTTCCGCACATTTCTTGAACGTGTCAAGGATCTTGAGGTCGCGCGGGGCCGACAGGCTCTCGCGTAGTAACGGCTCTGCAAACATGATCGGGGCGAGCACGTTGTTGAGGTCATGAGCGATGCCCGCAGCGAGCATGCCGATCGACTCGAGCCGCTGCGCGTGGAGGAATTTCTCCTCAAGCAGCTTCTTCTCCGTGATGTCGGCGAGGAAATTGAGACGGGCGCGGGGCCGGCCCGCCTCATCCCGGACAAGTGTGATGCGGCCATCAATTATTAGGTTGTGGTTCTTGCAATCTTTCATCCGGATTTCGCCGTTCCAGAATCCATTGCGTTCAGCAGCCGCTCGCATTGCGACCACGGATTCGCGATCTTCGATGCCCAGCAGATCCTCGGGCCGTTGGCCCAGCGCCTTAACAGCGCTCCAACCGAAGATTTCCTCGGCCCCGCGATTCCAGAGCGTGATTTCGTTGCTGAGATTCACGATCATCAGGCCTTCGTGCGAATTGGATAGAATCTCATATTGCTCGCGGAGCTGGGCATCGGCGAGCTTGCGCTCGGTGATGTCTTCGACGACTCCTTCGTAATACGCGGTCTTCCCCGCCGCATCGCGGACAACTCGCGCACTTTCACGGACATAGACCACCGAGCCATCGGCACGTGTCCAGGTGGCCTCCAACCCGATGATCTTACCATCCCGCTCTATGCGTTCGCGGAACTGGGCGCGCAGATACCCAGGCTCGAATCCGTCCCTCTCCAGGTTGCGCCGCTGCAACTCGGCCAGCGAAGCGTAGTTCAACATCCGGAGTAGCGCCGGGTTGGCCACGTCAATTTGTCCGCCGGGTGTCGTGCGGTAGATGCCGACGGCGGCGTTATCAAACAGGTTGCGATACCGTTCCTCGCTCGCGTGCATCGCCGCTTCGGCCTGCTTGCGCTCGGTGATGTCGCGGGAAATGCCGACCATCCCGATGATGCGACCCTGCGCATCACGTAGGGGCATCTTTGTGGTTGAAACCCAAGTGACGTGGCCGTCGGGCCACGTTTCCTTCTCCTCGACGCCAATCATCGGCTCGCCGTTCTCCATGATCCGCTGCTCGTCGGCGTAAGCTTTGCTGGCGTGCTCGTTGCTAAAGATGTCGAAGTCGGTCTTGCCGACCGCCTCAGCGGCATCGCGCAGCTCGAAGCTTCGCGCCATGGAGGCGTTAATGCGGATGAAGCGACTCTGCCGGTCCTTGAAATAGATGTGGTCGGGTATCGTGTTGGCCAAGCTTGCGAAAAGGGCCTCCTCCTGGCGCAGCGCCGCCTCCGCCCCCTTGCGTTCGCGCCGTTCCGCAGCCTCGCACAACTCGCGTTCCATGGCAGGAACCAGGCGCGCCAACTTTTCTTTCATGATGTAATCGTGAGCGCCCGCCTTCATAGCCGCTACGGCGACCTCCTCGCCGATCGTGCCGGACACGATGATGAAAGGAAGGTCCTTGCCGCTCGCTTGGAGCAGTTTCAGCGCGGCGATCCCGCTGAAGTGAGGCATCTTGTAATCTGCGATGACAACGTCCCACGGTTGGCGGCCGAGCGCGGCGAGCATTGCCTCGGCGGTTTCGACGCGCTCCCACGTCACGTCGTAGCCGCTCCCGCGCAAATGGCGTACCAAAAGCGACGCGTCGTCCTCTGAATCTTCGACAATTAGGCAATGCAGCGCTTTGTTCATGGTGTTCCTGTGATCACGGGAGGCGGTTCGTTGAGCAACAGCCAGTAGAGGCCCAACTGGCGGACGGACTCGGCAAACTGGTTGAAGTCGACGGGCTTTCGAATGTAACTGTTGGCACCAAGGGCGTAACCATTCACTCGGTCGCTCTCCTCATTCGACGATGTGAGGATGACCACAGGCAGGAGTCTGGTCCGCGGATCGTTCCGCACGCTGCGCAGCACATCTAGGCCGTTCAACTTCGGCAGTTTCAGGTCCAATAGGATGAGCTGGGGTTGTTGGCGTATGTCGCGGCCGGCGTGCGCGCCGGTGCCAAACAGGTAATCGAGCGCCTCGACGCCGTCATGGGCCTCCACGATCTCGTTGGCGACATTGTGTTTTTTGAATACGCGCTGCGTCAACGCCACGTCGTCCGGGTTGTCCTCTACCAGCAGAATTATCTTTTTGTCGTTCATGAGTCAGTCCCTTTCTTTTCCCAACGTGAAATAGATGGTGGCGCCTTGTCCGACGGCGCCCTCGGCCCACACGCGGCCGCCATGCCGATGAATTATCCGCTGCACGAGCGCCAGCCCGATGCCGGTGCCCTCGAACTCATGGGTGCTGTGCAGGCGTTGGAAGGCGCCGAAGAGCCTGCTGGCGTAGGCCATGTCAAATCCCGCCCCATTGTCGCGCACAAAGAAGACACGTTGGCCGTCCTGGTCCCACGCGCCCACGTCTATAAGTGCCTGCTCCTGCCTGGAGGTGAACTTCCAAGCATTGCCCAATAGGTTGTTCACCACCACCCGCAACATTCGTTCGTCGGCGTGGACTACCAAGGCCGGGGCCACGACAAACTTTACGTGACGTTCCGGCTGCAACCTCTGAAATTCCGCGCCGATCTCTTCTGCCATGACCGTCAGATTCACGCTTTCGCACCGCATCTCCGCCCGTCCCATCTGGGACAAGTTCAGCAGGTCGTCGATCAGCTCCGCCATCCGCTGGCTACCGGCGCGAATGCGGCGCAGGTGGTCCTGGGCGGTCTCGTCCAGCTTGCCGGCACAATCCTCCAGCAGGGCCATGCTGAAGCCGTCCATGGCCCGCAGCGGCGTGCGCAGATCGTGCGATACCGAGTAGCTGAATGCCTCCAACTCCTTGTTGGCAGCCTCCAGTTCAGCGGTGCGTTCGCGCACCCTCTGCTCCAGTTCTGTGTTGAGCGTGCGAAGAGTGTCTTGTGCCTGCTTGCGCTCCGTGATGTCCAGCGCCGAACCTAGCAAGCAGCTCTCACCACCGATGACCATCGTCACACCCGACCATGAAACCTGCACTATCCGGCCGGACTTCGTGCGCAGCTCCATTTCAAAATCACTCACCGCGCCGCGCTCCTGGAGCTTTGCAAAAAGAGCTGCCCGACGCTCCAGATCCACCCAGATGTTCAACTCAAAGACCGTGCGTCCCAACACATCGTCGCGGGCCCTCTCATACATTTTTGCCCATGCATCGTTCACATCAAGATAGCGGCCTTCCCTGACGGTGGAAAGGGACGTGGCCACCGGGCTGAAGTTGAATATTTGGGAGAACCTCCTTTCGCTCTCCCGCAGCGCCTCCTCCGCCCGCCTGCGCTCGGTTATGTCGCGGGCAATCTTGGCCGCTCCGATAATCGTGCCAGCCGAATCGCGGATCGGTGAAACGGTTAAGGACACTGCAATGGGCCGGCCATCCTTGGCGATGCGAACGCCTTCGTAACTCACTATGGACTCGCCGCGTTGAAGCCGCTTCAGAATCTCTGGCTCATAGGCTAGGTCGTCGTGTGGAATGATGCGTGTAACGGGCTGTCCGATCATCTCCGCAGCTTGGTAGCCAAAAAGGCGTTCCGCAGCCGGGTTCCAGCTCGTGATCGTGCCATCGAGGCTCTTGCCAATAATGGCATCTTCGGCGAATTCAACGATGGCGGCGAGTTTGGCACGATCCTCTTGAGCCTTGTACCTTGCCTGGAGAAAACGCACGCGCTGCTGCCGCCAGACCACACCCACGCTGGCTCCCGCGCCGAGCAGAAGCACGATGATGAGCGCCTCCACCAATCTCAACTGCTCGCGCAGCGGTGCATATACTTCCGAGATGTCCATGCGGACCACCATGAACCACGGCGAGTTGGGAATGGCGCGCAAGGCTGCCACCACTTGCTCACCCCGGTAATCGATTCCGTTGATGACGCCTTCCTGCCCCAAGGCGGCCTGAGCCGCCGGCAGTGCTTTTTGGGCGAGAGAACGGCGTAGGGTTAGCGCGGTGTCCTTTTGAAACCGGAGTTCGTTGAGAAAAATGACTTTGTCGCCTTCCCTGCGAACTAGGAGGGTCTCGGCGGTCGAACTGGGCGTTGGCCAGCGTTGGAGGTAAGGGTAGAGATAGGCTGCGGGATCGATCCTCAATATGAGCACGCCGAGAGGAGGCCCGGTGTCTGGTTCGCCCAGTATGGGGACTAGGACTCCCAGATGGACCGGTCGGCCAGGCGCATCACGGTAAAAGTCCAAGAACGCCGACTGGCCCGAACTTAACGCCTCGACGGCTGCCTGCGCCAGATGAGGTTCGACCGGCTCTGGCGTTTCGGGGAACGAGACCCTCTCGACTCCTTGGGTGTCGATCAGAAGGATCCTGTCGTATTGAGAATCGGTTAGCTGGTGGCTCAGCCAATCTTGCAGCTCGGCCCGCCTTAACGGTTCGTGCGACTTCTCCAGAAACCGGTGTACCGAGGACGAGAAGCTGCGGTTCTTGAAAAAGAACGCTCCGTCACTCAGGCGTGCTTTGCGCCACCGCGCCAACTCGGCCACCTTCAACTCCGCTACAGTAGACAATTGGCGCTCGACTTGGGAGAGGTATCTTTTTTCGAAATTCCGGTAATAGAGCGAACCGGCAGCCACGATACCCGCGGCCAGGCCAACAAAGGTCAGGCCGAGCACCCATCCCAATCTGCCCGCGTCCCAACTAGAATGATTGGAAGATTCTCCGGGCATTTCTCACGCGCCTCCTGCTTCGCGCTTTTCACCCTCATTTCTTCCAGACCCTGACTCGCCCTCGGAGCCCGATTCCGCGGGCGTCCTTCCCTCCCATGGAAGAGTAACTTGCTGAGGCGCAGGCACGGCCGGTGTAGCCGAAAAAACACCGCCCTTAATCGAGACCAAACCCAGCGTCAGCGCGATGATCATTCTTACGTCGATCTATCGTGGGTGACTTGGGCCCATTTGAATGGGCGTTTATTGCCCTTGCCGATATCGAGCCATTCCCAGCGAACAAGAGGCGGGAGTCGTGTTCGCGAATTTTGCTCCTTTTTATGGCTGTGTAGGCGTTAGTGCGTCTTTCCAATGCTGCCTAGGCTCGAATGGTCTTGAACCCTTTTTTTGCCCAAGCAGATAAATCGTCGATACATAAGAACCAGTAAATGATACAGGGCTGGCGAGTATTCGGTCTGTTAATCGTACTTATCAAATCTCCTAATGGTCCCTTCCGAGGAGGATCGAGCAGCAAGAGCTAGAGTGACAATCGGGCGCTGTAATTATCTGGCACGAAGCCTCGGGGCGGTCGTCACTGCACGCGATTACGGATCACGGAGGCATCGCGAGCACCGAGGAGTCGGAACGGGCGGGGACTGGCCCGAAAGGCAACGCAGTCCGAGAGGTTGCCATAGCGCGCAAGACGAAGGCTCCTGTGGCTTTTGAGCCTGGCACTGGTTGTCCCGGTGGCAAACGGAAGGGTGGGGTGGGACCTAGAAACGCGCGGGTGCGACTTCATCACGAGCACGGCTTTGCGGCCATGGTCTAGCGGCGGGTACACTGGCCGAGGGCAAATCGAGGACCATGGGCCTCCGTCATTCCCACTTCCCTTCGACCCTTTTTTCGAATCTAGACTGCCGGAGCTTCTGTTAGATTCGACGACAGGAGGCTAGGGGAGAGGCAGTTGTGGGAAGTGGAGGTGGGTTATCCTGAAAATCGACCATCGAGTCAGAAGGGTCCATTCCCCAACACGCGATCGCGTGTACATCACTCGCACCGTAGTGAAACCATCGGATCGACCCTGGTGGCGCGTCTTGCCGGGATGAGGCACGCCAGCAGCGCCATGACTATCAAAATGCCGGCAACTGCGACTATCGTAGTCGGGTCATATTTGCCGATGTTGAAGAGCATGGACGACAGAATTTGCGAAAGGGCGAGCGCTCCGCCGATACCGATGAGAAGACCGATTCCCGTGAGCGTCATGCCGCTTCGCACGATCAGTATGAGGATATTCTTGGAGTCAGCGCCGAGTGCCGTGCGGATCCCGATCTCACGGGTGCGCTGAACCACCGAACACGAGATTACGCCGTAAAGGCCAATGGCTGATAGCAACAGGGCCACGCTTGCGAAGATCGAAACCAAGGAAGAGCGCAGACGGTCGTAGCCAAGTGAATTGGACTTGATCTGTTCGAGCGTCGTCATCTGCTCCAGCACTTGGTCCTTATCAATTTCGTGGACGGCATTAGCAATCGAACGTTGCAACACGGATGGAGCTATGGTCCCGCGAACAACGAGCGCCTGAATCATCTGCGGGCATTGGTCATTTGTGACATAGATGCCGGCCTTGTCATTGGTGCCTGAG
>CAZCAJ010000023.1:0-54934 GCA_964496645.1 uncultured Opitutaceae bacterium | reverse complement strand
AACGCCCGACGTCCACCTTGGCAAGGTGGTGCTCTACCAACTGAGCTACGCCCGCGGATTAGGGGTCGGATGAGACTACCCGCCCCACCCCGCCGTCAACATCATTTCAGGACCAGCTTGTCGGGCCCGGACCCCGCTTCGCCGCCACGCGGTGTGGCGGCATCACCGGACCCGCCCGCCGGCCGGCCCGAATAGTACGAGTAGGCCCGGGTATAGTAACCGTAGTCCTCGCCGGAGCCCCTCGGCACCTGGGTCAGAACGGCGCCCAGGATCGGAACCTTGAGCCCCACGATCGTCTGCTGCGCCCTGAGGACCATGCTCGCGGGGTTCCGCCGGTGCTGGATGAGGAGGATCGCGCCGTCCGCGACTCCAGCCAGGAGGCTCGAGTCGCTCACGCCGATTATCGGCGGCGAATCGATCATGATCCGGTCATAGCGGGCCCGGAGCGAGGCGACCAGCTCGCGCAGACGGTTTGCATGGAGCAGGCCAAGGGAGAACCCGGGCACGCCCCCGCTCGTCAGGAGGTCGACGCCGGGCGAGACGGAGCCTCGGATGGCCGCCTCGACGGCGCACTTGCCCGCGAGCACATCGCTGAGCCCGGGCGCCCTCGGGCAGCCGGCGAGATGATGCTGCGCGGGCCTGCGCAGGTCCCCGTCAATGAGGAGCGTGCGCTCGCCGAACGCGCCCATCAGGTGGGAGAGCCTGCAGATGGTCGTGCTCTTGCCCTCCGCGGGCCCCGCCGAGAAGACGATGATGACCGCGGGCTGGCCGGGCTTGAGCGCCAGGTTGATGTTCGTGTGGAGCACGCGATACGGCTCCGCCTCGCCGGGGTCGTCCTTCTGCGCGCCCATGGGGTCGTGGAGGTGCGGGATCACTCCGAGCACCGGGACTTTGAGCTTCTCCTCAATGTCCGCGACGTCGCGCAGGCTCATGTCGAAGTACTCGAGCGTGAGCGCGACGCCGACCGAGAGCATGGCCCCGAAGACGATGGCGCTCGCGATGTTCAGTATCCAGTTCGGGCGGCTGGGCCGGCGGGCGGGCTCGGCCGTGTTCAGGATCTCGATCGTGCGCTTCGGCACCTGGAAGTCGATTTCGCGCTGGCGAAGGGTCAGCTTGAGCGTCGTGTACAGCCTCGTCTCGTCGTCCAGCTTCTGGGCCGCCTCCTCGAAGGGCCGCATCCTGTCGCGCGCCGACAGGATCTGGTCGACCTTGGCCTTCGCGAGCTGGCTCTCAAGCTCCTCGACACGCGCCTCGGCCTCCTTGTAGGCGATCTCCAGGCCGCTCTCGTACCCGCGCAGGAGGGACTCGAGCTGCTCCTTCATCTTGGCGCGGTTGTCGATCGCCGAGACGAGGTCGGGATGCGCCTCGCCCAGGCGGCCCTTGAGCTGGGTGACCTTCTGGTCGGCGATGAGGTAGGCCTGGAGGAGGTTTTGGATGTTCTGGTCCGGGATCAGCTCGGAGTTCACGAGGCCCATCCGCTCCTCGATCGGGATGCTCTTGAACCTCTCCCAGCGCGTCTTCCGGCCGATCGCGTCGACCCTGAGCGCGATGAGGGAGTTCTGCATCTGGCGCAGCGTCTCGATCTCCATGTCCGAGTACTTCGCGTTGAGGTCGACCCCGGATATGTTGAGGTCCTTGCGGAGCCTCTCGACGACGTCGCGCTGCCTCGTGACCTCGCCCTCCTGCTGTTCGAGCTCCTTCTGCAGCTGGACCAGGCCCTCCCGCTGCTGCGACGTGGCGAGCGCGATGCGGTCGTCCGAGTACACGCGCGCGACCTCGTTGGCGATGTCCGCGGCGAGCGCAGGCTGCTGGGCGTACACGTTTATCTCTATCAGCGACGAGCTCCTCTGGGACTCCACCCTGAGCATCTTGTTCACGAGGAACCGGTACGTGATGTCGGAGGTGAGCGTCGCGCCGGGCGCCCCCATGGCGGCCGCGAGCTTCGTATTGAGGCCAAGGTGCTCGATCACAGGGTAGAGGATCTTCTCGTCCTGCATGATCCTGAACTGGTCCTGAAGGAAGTACGGGTCGTAGGCGCTGGTGCTCTGCGCCTGGAAGAGCTTCACCTCCCCCTCGGGCTTCTCCACCCTCACCTTGGCCGTCGCGAGGTACCATTGGGGGAGCAGCGCGGTCACCACCAGCGTGGTCGCGATGACGAGCCCCATGACGAGCGCGATCAGGACCCAGCGCATCCTAAGGACCCTGAACAGGTCGGCAAGGGAAGCGCTCTCCTTTGAGCCGGAAGACGATGCCATGGGTTCTTTTGGAATCGCCACGGTGCGGGCGACTCGGGCCAACGGTGTCAGAAGATAACGGTGGCGCTCAGGCCTGTCACGGACCTATTCATCCCGCGCGACGAGATTCCTGAATCGACAAATTGGTAGTCGTAGGAGGCGGTGATCTTCCAGTTCTTGTTCGGCAGGTAGGTGAGGGCCAGGCCCGCGAGGGTCGAGTCCTCCTCGATGTCCGCCTGCCCGGACCGGCCGACGAGCGTCGCCGGGGCGTACTGGACGGACGCCGAGGCGACGACGAAGGCGGTTATCGCATGCTGGAGGTTCACGAACATCCGGTTCGTCCTCTGGTCGGAGAACAGCACCGGATTGGATGTCTCCTCCAGGTCGTAGGTGTAGCCCGCGCTGATGAACGACCCCTGAGCGTACTCGTACTTCGCCGCGAACTCAACGAAGGGCGTCGTCTCGTCCGACAGGCCGTCGCGCCGGGTGTATTCGCCGCCCACGCGCAGGCTCGCGGTCACCTTCGGGCCCGGCTTGTAGTCGAATCCCGCCATCAGGAAGTCGGAATGCTTGTCGTTTTCCGCCGGGTCGTCCCTGTAGTCGACGTCCAGGTGCCGGTACTCGCCCGCAAGCGCGAGGTTCGGGAGAAGGGAGTAGTCGTACTCCAGTCCGTACAGGTTCTCGAATCGGTTGAGCTCGTCCCCGATCACCGGGTCGATGTAGTCGAAGTACATGACGCGCGTCTTCAGGGCCATGCTGAGCCTCTCGACCGGCGAGAACGTGAACTTGCCGTTGAACTGGTTGCTCTCGAGGGTCTGGTTGGTGTTCACCGGAACGCCGGACAGCAGAGCCTCGGGGTTCTGGTCGTAGGAATAGGCGTCGTTCAGGTCCAGGACCGAGGTCTGTGAGAAGGAGTGCGCGAGCCGCGCGTCCAGGTCCTGGCTGTAGAGGGTCTTCGAGCCGGGCCGGTCCTCGAAATAGTCGAGCCTGGGCTCGAAGGACGCGGAGAAAAAGGACTGCTCCGAGAGGGACGAGTTGAAGGCGATCCTGGGCGACACCTCGAACACGGCGCTGCCGATCGCGTCCGTCGCGGAGCCGAAGATGTTGTTGTTGTATGTGATCCCGCTCTCGAGCGAGATCGTCAGGCCCTTGCCCTTCTCCTCCTCCGGAATCGGCGCGAACACGGCGCGCGCGGTCGCGCAGATGCCTAGCGACGAACCCACGAGAATGATTCGCAATTGTCTCATGTGGCGCTGGTCAGAGGCGACCGCCAAGCTGGCAATTCGAACTCCGCTGGCAAGACCATTCCGGGGGTGGCCTACCGCCTGGGAGGCGCAGCAGGAAGCGCGGGGTTTATGAGGACGTAGAGATTCTCCGCAAGCTTCTGGGGCACCGTCAGCGGGAAATCGCGCGGCATGGCGCCCGTGAGCAGGCCCCCGTACACCTCGCCCCACTCGCCGGTCCCCTGGGTGGAGGCCGAAAGGAGCCCGGGGGACTTGGGCCGGGCGTTCAGATCCGAGAAGAACGGGCGGTCCAGGGTCCTGGGCGTGAGCAGAAGCTCGCCGGTCAGCTGGTCGTCCTGCACGGCATAGAAGTCGCGGAGCGTCGCGGGCTGCGCCCAGGCCCTCGTCCCGCCGTACCAGGCAAGCCCCGCCGGCACGTCCGCCATGAGCCCGAAGCGGCCGGTCGGGTCGGAGGCGTCGAGCTGCTTGCCCATGCCCTGAAGGAGGCCCGGGAAATACGGCGGATACTCGAAGTGGAGCCAGTGCGGGTTGAGCGCGTCGTGAACGAGCGGGAGCGCCTGGAGGGCGAGCAGCGCCGCGGCGCAGGCCCTCGGCCACGCCGCGAGCACGGGGTTGCTCGAGAGGAGGACGAAGAAGAAGCCGGCCCCGAATACGATGATGAGGGGCGATAGCCAAACGACCGCCTGGCGCTCGCTCTCGCCGGAGTTGAAGGCCGCCTGCGCCGCTATGAGGACCCCGAGCGAGACCGTGAAATGCCAGCGGACGCGGTTGACGGACTCCGACCGGAAGGCGTACAGCCAGCCCGCCGCGAAGAGCCCAAGGAACCACAGCGCGCCGCCCGACCACACCCGCGACCGCAGGTTCTCCTGTATCGAAGTCAGGAACTTGTTGGAGAGCTTGTTCAGGTCGATCGCTGGAATCTGCGCCGAGAGCGTCGCGCGGACGATCGAGGGCTCGGCGGTGGAGTCGCCCGCCTTTAGCGCGATGTTCTGGGAAGCGAGGCCGACCGGCATCCCAGTGACGGCCATGTTGCGCGCGACCCAGGGCCCGGCGACCAGGGTGAAGCCGCAAATGACCAGCGCGAGAGCGCGCCACCTCGCCGCGCCCGGGAACCGCCGCCACACGCCAGCCACCACGGCGACAACCAGGGCCCCCGCGCAGTACTCGGCAAGGAAGAGGGCGCCGCACAGGGCGCCGAGGGCCCCGAGCGGGATGGCGGCGCGCCGGAGGTCCCCCGCCGACTCCGCCCCCCACCACGCCTCGAACGCGCCCAGGCCGAGCACCATCATGAGCGCCGCGCCGTCGACCGAGACGACCTGCTGCCAGACCGGCACCGAGACGAACAGGGCGATCGCCGCCAGCCAGCCGGCGGGCGCCCCGAAGAGGCGCCGGCCGAGGTCGAACGCGAGCCAGACCGCGAGCCAGAAGAGGACGACGTTCAGCCCGAGGAGCAGGTAGTCGGCGCCAAAACCGAACGGGGGCGTGGGGGCCGACCCGAAGAGCCCCTCGCGCACCGCGTGGGGCAGGAGTCGCAGCGCGCCCGCGATTACCATCGGGTAGAGCGGCGCCTGGTACACCTCCGGATAGGGGCGGGAGGGGTCAAAGCGGATCCCCCGGGCCGCGAAGAACGCGACCGCCTGCGGGTAGTTGACCCGGGTCGTGAACCCCCGGCCGAACGCAATCTGCCTGCCCATGTCGGCCTGCGCCAGCGTAGCCTCGCTCGTCGCGCCGTGGAACTGGCGCCAGGAGACCAGGCTCGAGACTACGAGCCCGCAGACCACGAGCGCCCCCATCCGCACCCACCGCGCGCCCCCGCCCATCTCGAGCCAGTGGATCAGCTCCTGCGTGGTGCGCGGGCGGGCCGTCATTTATCGGTCACATCGAGCTCGGGCCACTGGGCCAGCTTGCGGTGGAGCGTCCGCCGGCTAATGCCCATCATCTCCGCGGCCTTGGTCCGGTTGCCGCGCGACTTGATGAGCGCCTCCCTTAGGATGCGCTTCTCGTTCTGCTCCACCGAAAGGGTCGACGCCGAGCCGGCATCCGCCGTTCCGCCCGCCGACGGAGCCGAGCCGGGCGCCCCGCGGAACCGGGGATCGAGGTCGAACTCGGTCAGCTTTCCCCCCTTGCGGAGCACGACCGCGTTCTCGCAGAAGTTGCGCAGCTCGCGGACGTTCCCGGGCCAGGGGTAGGTCTGGAGCGTCTTCATCGCCCCCGGCTCGATCTCGATCGGGGGGACTCCGTTCTCCTCCGAGAAAAGCCTAATGAAATGGGCGAGGAGCTCCGGGATGTCCTCCCTCCTCTGGCGCAGAGGCGGCATGACGAAGCGCACGACGTCCAGGCGGAAGAACAGGTCCTCTCGGAATTTGCCCTCGCGAACCAGCTGCTCCAGGCTCCGGTTGCTCGCCGTCACCAGGCGCACGTCCAGGGTCAGCGTCTTAGAGCCCCCCACCCGCTCGATCGACTTGGTCTCCAGAAACCGCAGCAGCTTGACCTGGATCGCCGGGGAGACCTCGCCGATCTCGTCAAGGAAAAGCGTCCCGCCGTCCGCGGACTCGAACCTCCCGATGCGGCGCTCCGTGGCGCCCGTGAACGAGCCCTTCTCGTGCCCGAAGAGCTCGCTCTCGAGCAGGCTCTCGGAAAGCGCCGCGCAGTGGACGGCGACGAAGGGCCCCCTGGAGCGCGGGCTCGACTGGTGGATCGCCTGGGCGATCAGCTCCTTGCCCGTGCCCGACTCGCCCTCGATGAGGACCGTGGCCTTCGACTGCGCGACCTTCTTCGCGGTCTCGACCACGTCCTTGAGGAGCGGCGAGTTCCCGACGATCCCCTCGAGGTCGAACTTCTCGTCCAGGCGCTCGTGGAGCTGCTTGACCTCCACCTCGAGGGTCTTCGTCTTCAGCGCCCGGCGGATGAGCACGTCAAGACGCTCGATGTTGACCGGCTTCGTGAGGAAGTCCACCGCCCCCCTCCTCATCGCCTCCACTGCCGTGTCGATGTTCCCGTAGGCCGTCATCATCAGGACGGCCGGCTTGTTCGGCAGGGCGAGCGCGCGGTCGATCACCCTCAGGCCGGATTTCCCGGGCATCCTAAGGTCCGTGAGGATGACGTCGAAGGGCTGCGCGTCCATCAGGTTGAACGCCTCGTCGGCGTTCGCGGCCACGCTCACGTCGTAGTTCTCCGCGAGCGCCTGCTGAAGGCCCTCGCGGGTGTGTTTCTCGTCGTCGACGATGAGCACGCTTGGGACCATGCCGCCATTCCAAGCGACACGCCCCGGCGGTCAAGCCCCGTGCAAGCGCGTACGCCTAGTGCGCGGGCGCGCCGCCGGCCTTGCCCGGCTCCGCCAGGCGCTGCGCAATCGGCGCCAGCCGGCTAAGCATCAGGCTCAGCGGCGGGGAGTTGTCCACGAGCTCGATGAACTTCTCCCTGCGCACGTGCAGGAGGTCGTTCACCTTGCCGCGCTGTGCCTCGTCCAGCTTGAGCTCGCTCGTCATCCGGTCGAGCGTCATCGGCAGGACGACAAAGAAGGCCAGCGTGCGGAACGGCCGCTGCAGAAGCCGTTCGATCTGCTCGTCTGACAAGGGCTTGTCGGGCGCGGGCGACTCGGCGGGGCCCAGGAGCCCGCGCTGCGACCGGAACCGGCGCTCGTACTCCTCGCGCTGCTCCGGCGTCAGCACCGTCGCGATGTCGCGGTCGAACTCGGCGTAGATCTCGCCGACCCGCGTCCTGAAGGCCTCCATCTGCGGCCGTATCGCGTCGATCTGCTCCATCAACTGGGCGCGGTTGATGGGAGGCGTGGCGCGCGCGACCCAGCCGTGCCTGGCGTCGAATTCACCCATGAACGGCCCCGGCGGGGGAGGGAAAGGCCGGTGACGCTCGGCCCACATCCCCGCGCCGAACCCGATCCCGAACACGAGCGCGGTCAGGAGCGCTGCGAGGACGCGGTCCCTCATAGGCCCTGCTCGAAGTCGTTCGCCTGCGCGACGATCTCGCCCCAGCCCGCGACGCTCTGGGTGTCCTCGTCCCCGGAGATGCGCGCGTGGTAGAGCGCCACGGCGACGAGGCACGCCGCAGCCGTCGCAGCGCACATTGCGAAGTGGGTGATGAACAGCGGCGAGGCCGCGGCGCGAGCCGCCTTGAGGACCCGTTCGGGGAATCCGGGCGTAATCTGGGCCGCCGCGTGCTCGCGAAGGAGCGCCCATGTTTGTTTCTCAGTTCTCATCGCTTTGGTAGTGTTGTCTAAGTTGTTCGCGCGCGCGGTGGAGGCGAGCCTTCACGGCAGCGACGCTCGTGTTGAAGCTCTCGGCGATCTCGGCGTGGCTGCGGCCCTCCTGAACCAGCGCGACGAGCGCGCGGTCCTTGGGCCGGAGCTGGGCGAGCGCGTGCCGGAGCGCGTCGAGCTCCTCCGCGTCGACGGCCCCGGCAGGCTCGGGCACGTTCTCGTGCTCGGGAGCGAAGGGGATGAAGATCCGGCGCAGCTTCTGCCGCCGCAGGTGGTCGATGCAGGTGTTGCGGGCGAGCCGGAAGAGCCACGGCTCGAACTGGTCGGGCGCCTTGAGCCGGGCGATGGAGCGCGCCACCTTGACGAACACCATCTGGACGAGGTCCTCGACGGAGTCGCTCCTCCCGGTGATGGCGTAGGTGAACCCGGCAACGCGGTGCTGGTAGGACACAATGAGCTCGCGCAGTGCGGCCTCGTCCCCGCGCTGCGCCCGGCGAACCCGGGCACCCAGCGTGGTCGGTGAACTTTCATCCATGCGTTTGCCATTGCTCTATGACCGACCAGACGTAGATCGGGTCGGAAAGATGCGCTTTTACCATTGGCGCAAGAGCACGCCCCATGCAACCTTCCGTCGACCCGCGTGTCCACCCCGTTCGATTGCGGCGGGACCGGCCGCGCAGGCGCGCATCAAACATGCATAAGATGTACACTGGCCATTACTTAACCATATCTCCGGCGGCTTGCCTCGCGGCGCTCCTCCTGGCTTCCGGCTGCGCCTCCAAGGACAATGACGAGATGACAAAGGGGGTCATTTCAGGCGAGCGGCCCGTGGCCATGGCCGGGACCGGCTCCTTCTTCGGAGGCATGGTGGCATCAAAGATCACGGTGAGCCGCGGGGTGGGCCACGGCCTCAAGCAGGGAAAGGGCGGCGAAGGCGGACGCGGCGCCTCCGCCGACAAGAGCGCGTACGCCGCCTATGCGAACAGCGACGTCAAGCAGACCCTCGGGAGCCCGCTGCCCCCCGTCACCCTGCACCTGATCCTCACGAACACCGGCCCCGACGAGATCTCGGTCAAGATACTCGACTTCGACTCGGATCTCGGGAACTTCGTCGTCGATCCCGACACGGTCACGATCCCGCCCGGCCGGTCGGCCGAGCCGACTCCCATGGTCTCGCAGCTCGGCGTCAGCTCCGACGAGATTCCGTTCAAGGTCAGGCTCCAGCTGGGCAAGTCCAGCGAGTCCCGCACGATCTCGGTCAGGGACGTCCCCACCGATTCCGGGAGCCCCAAGGCCGCTGCCCCGTAGCCGGCCCGTCAGCCCCGCAGCATCCGCACGCTCCGGTCCTTGCGGGGGAACTGGAGCGTGACGACCGTGCCGATCCCCTCGCTGCTCTCCACGCCCACCTGGCCGCCGTGCGCGCGCATGATCCGCTGGACGATCGTCAGCCCGAGCCCGTGGCCCCCGGGCTTCGTCGTGTGGTACGGCCGGAAAAGCTTGCCCATGTCCTCCTCGCGTATCCCGGCGCCGCTGTCGCCGAAGACGAGGTAGACCGAGTCGTCGTCCGCGCGCGACCTGATCCTTAGCCTGCCCCCGGGCTGCATCGCCTCCATCGCGTTCTTCGTCAGGTTGAAGAACACCTGCTTGAGCTGGCCGCGGTCGGCCAACACCTTCGGGAGCGAGGCCTGCGTCTCGGCTTCCACGGCTATCCCCCGATTGGCGAACTCGCGCTTCTGGAACCTGAGGACCTCGGCCAGGACGTCCGCCACGTTCGTCTCCGCCAGGTCCGGGGGGCGAGGGCGGACCGCCTCGAGAAAATTGGTGACGATCTGGTCGAGGCGCCCGACCTCCTCGCGGCATACGCCGACCGACTCCGCGATCGAGTCGACCTGCGCGCTGCCCTTGAACCGCTTCAGCTTGCGGGCGATCAGCTGAAGGTGGATCCCGAGCGAATTGAGCGGGTTGCCTAGCTCGTGCGCCACGCCGCCGGCAAGCAGGAGGATCGACGAGGTGCGCTCGTCCTCTATGCGCCTGGCGGTCGCCAGCTTCTCCGGGGTGACGTCGGCGAGGATCACCGCGCGTCGGCGCGCCCCGCCTCCCTCCTCGCGCAGCGCGACCATGTAGAACCTGACCGTGCGCGGCTCGGGGTACGAAAGCTCGAACTCGCGCGAGACCGCCTGGACGCCGGCGCTCCCGTCCCCGCCGAGCGAGGACCGCAGCCCGGGGACGAGCCGCCAGAGCGTCTGCCCGGCGAGCCGGTCGCCGTCCAACCCCATGAGGCGGTGGGCCGCGTCGTTCGCGTACTCGATCGTCCCGTCAGCGGCTATCACGAGGACCCCCTCCTGGAGCGTGTTGAAGATCTCCTCGAGGAGGGTGCGCTCCCTCGCCAGGCGCTGGACGAGGTTTGTCAGGCCGACGGAGTCGAGGCTGTCGAGCCGCCCCAGCACGCGGTCGAGCGAGGTGTGTTTCTTTCCGGCCATGACCGCCATTCTTGCCCGCGCGGCCCCGGGGGTCAACGGCCGGGAAGAAAATCCATCTGGTCCGGATCCACCCGCTGGGCGAGCAGCTTGCGCAGGAAGACCTCCCGGTGGATGGGGCTGCGCCCCAGCCTCATCACCGCCTCGCGGTGGTCGTCGGTCCCGTATCCCTTGTGCCTGCCGAACCCGTACCCGGGGTACGCCGCGTCAAGCTCCGCCATCATCCGGTCCCGCACCACCTTGGCGATGATCGACGCCATCGCGACGCAGAGCGACCGCGAGTCGCCCCTGACGACGGCCGTGTGGGGGTACGGGAACCCCCTGAGCGGCAGCCCGTCGACCAGCACGCGGCAGGAGACGGCCGGGACGAACGACTCCCTCTCCTCGACCGAGGAGAACAGGTCCGGCTCGTCCCTGCGCCGGAAGGCGGCGACCGGGTAGATGCCCTCCATCGCCCGGCGCATCGCCAGCTTGGTCGCGCCGAGGATGTTGTGCTGCTCGATCTCCTCAACGCTCGCCGAGCCGTAGTGGGCGTGGATCTGCCCCTGGGTCGCGAGCGCCTCGAACTCGCCCCAGAGCGCCTCGCGCTCCGGGGCGGAGAGCTGCTTCGAGTCGTTGACGCGCCCGGACTTGTACACGGCCCAGCGGCCCTCGAGGAAATCGCGCGTCACCAGGACGGCGCCGGCGACGACGGGGCCAGCGAGCGCTCCGCGGCCGACCTCGTCCACGCCGATCAGGCTCTCGAAACCCTCAATCTTCTTCAGGTCGAAGCTGCGCAGCTGTCGGCGTTTCGGCATCGGGCAAACGCGCGCCTCCCCCTCACCCCCGCCACTCCACCCGCTCCTTGGGCTCGGGAAGAGGCAGTTCGTCCAGCTTTCCTGCGGCGAGGACGACCTCGTAGGACGTCCGGAAATGGAGCTTGGCGAAGTCGCCCAGTGCGCCCGCGCCGAAGCGGGCGATGACCTGCGCCGCCTGCTCCTTGGCGACGGGCCCGGCTCCTTTCTGAAGCGTCGCGCCGAAGCGCCTGGAGAGCGAATGCATCTGGCGAACGTACTCGGCGCGTGCGACGACGGAGGCCGCGGCGACCACGGGGTCCTCCTCGGCCTTGGTGCGCATCCTCAGGTCGAAGTCCTTGATCCCCATCTTGGAGAGCTCCCGCTGGGTGAGCGGCTGCTTGCTGAACTGGTCGAGCAGCCCCCAGGGCACCTTCTTCCTCGACAGGGCCTGGGACAGCGCCGTCGCGTGCTGCCAGGCGAGCAGCCGGTTCAGGTTGGCGTGGGGCCGCAGCATGAGGACGTTGTACCGGTGCATCCCGCAGAGGCAGGTGGCCACGGCCGTCCCGGGGGTCGCGCGGATCAGCTTGTCGAGCTTGATGATCTGGGATTCTGCGATCCGCTTCGAGTCCTTGACGCCCGCCTTGATCCACCCGTCGATCGCCGGCCGGTCCGCTATGACCGTAGCGGCCACGACGGGCCCGAAGAGGTCGCCCTTGCCGCTCTCGTCGAGGCCGGCGTGCGGCTCGAACCACTCGGGGTGGTGGACCTCGTCGTACCCGAGCGCCGGCCTCTTGGTGACCTCGGGCTCGAGCGTCATCGTCACGAACTCCTCCGTCCCCTTGCCGGCTACGACCAGCTTTCCGCTCTCGTAAGCGGTGACGTTGCAGTCCCTCCCCCTGAAGGCGTACCGCGCGTAGGCGACGTCAAACGACTCCCAGCCGCGACCGCTCAGGATCGAGCGCAGCCTCTCCATCTGTGCGTCGTCGAGCTTGAGCGTGTAGGTGCTCAGCGCCTTGGGTTTTTCCTCGTCGTGCTGGCCGCGCTTGGGCATGACGGACCAATACTCGCAGAATTGGCGCCAATGACACGCAAAACTTCCGCCCGGGGCGCCCTGGTGGCGCGGCGCGCGGCCTTCCAGGCAGCCCTGCTCGCCTGGTACCGGGCGTGCCGGCGCCCGCTGCCCTGGCGCGAGTCGCCCTCGCCGTACCGGACCGTCGTGAGCGAATTCATGCTCCAGCAGACCCAGGTGGCCACCGTCCTGCCCTACTTCGCCCGATGGATGGAGGCGCTTCCGGACTTCGAGGCGCTCGCGGCCGCCCCCGAGGCGCTGGTCCTGAAGCTCTGGGAGGGACTCGGCTACTACTCGCGCGCCCGCAACCTGCACCGGCTCGCGAGGAAGGTGGCGCGCGCCGGGTCCCTGCCGCGCACCGCGGCCGGATGGGATGAGCTTCCCGGCGTCGGCCCCTACACCGCGGCCGCGGTCGCGAGCATCGCCTTCGGCGATCGCGCCGCATGCGTTGACGGCAACGTGGTCCGGATCCTGGCCCGCCTCAGCCGGGACGGGACCCGGTTCACGGACGGCGCATCGGCGTCGAGGGCGTTCGCTCCGCTTGCGCAGGAGCTCGTCAATCCCGCCGACCCCGGCGACCACAACCAGGCGATGATGGAGCTGGGCGCGACCGTGTGCGTGAGGCGGCGGCCCTCCTGCCCCGCCTGCCCGGTGCGGGGGTTCTGCGCCAGCGCCTCGGCTGGCGACCCCGAGGCCTTTCCCAGGCTCGAGGCGAGGCGGACCGAGCGGAGGTCGGTCGTCCGGGTGTGGTGCGAGAGGGCCGGCGCGGTGCTCCTGCACCGCAACGGTCCCGGCGCGCGCCGCCTTGCCGACCTCCACGAGCTCCCCACCGCTCGCCAGGCGGGACTCGATCCGGCGCGCGTCGCGGAGGGGCCGCTCATCGCTCGCAATATCCGCGGGATCACGCGCTTCCGGATCGCGGAGTCGATCCATTCGGTGCGCCGCCCCGGTGCGAGGCCGGGCCCGGGCCTGGTCTGGGTCCGCCTCGGGGACCTGGGCTCGATCGCCCTGTCCGGACCCCACCGCCGCTGGACGGCGCAGATACTCTCCGCGGGGAAGGGCCAGGCCCGGGGCCCGGGAGGGGGCGCGCCGCCGCCGGCGCGCGGCCTCACATCCGGATGATTATCGCCTCGGCCTCGATCTCCACGAGCATCTCGGGGGAGATGAGCCTGCTGACCTCCACCATGCTCGTGGCCGGCCTTATCTCCTTGAAAACCTCCCCGTGGGCCCGGCCCACGTGCTCCCATTGGGAAATGTCCATGACATAGATGCGCGTCCGCACGACGTCCTGCAGGGACGCGCCGGCGCGGGCCAGCGCCGACTCGATGTTCCTCAGGACCTGCACCGTCTGGCGGTACGGGTCGCCGGCGCCCACTATCTTGCCATCCGCGCCGGTAGCCGTGGTGCCCGAGACGTGGACCACCGAGCCGACGCGGACCGCGCGGGAGTAGCCGACGATCGGCTCCCACGCCGTGCCCGACGAGACGTTCTGGCGCCCGTTCACCTATTGACTGCGGGCCGGCGTGAATCCCACATGGCCCCGCGGCCTTCGACTAATGTCCCGGTCACCGCAGCTCCTTTCGAACCATGAGCTTCAGGCCCGACCACACCTCGTCGACGGCGCAAACCTTGATGTCGACAAGCCCGATCGGCAGGGCCAGGTCCCGGACCACGTCCTCGGTGATATCGGTCGCCACACCCGAGCTCTTCTTAGGCCACGAAACCCAGATCACGCCGTTCGGGGCGAGCTTCCTTCGGTAGGACCTCAGCTTCGCGGCGAGCCTGGAGGCGCCAGTCGCGAACAAGTGGACGTGGCCCATCCCCGGCCGCGCCACGGCGCGCCACGAGACCTCCATGCCGGCGGGCAGGGCCAGCAGCCTGGAATAGCCGCTCGGAGCGCCGTCGACGAGCCAGTCGGCGCCGGCGCCGTAGCCGAGTTTCTTCCAGAGCGGGGTGCCAGAATATCCAGCCATGGCTTCCCTGTTTGGGCGACGGGTTTGGGCTTCAGGGCCGGCTTCTCTAATACGGGTAGGGCTGGATCTCGCCGTTTCCAATGAACCCGTTGTGCGACAGGAACAGGACCACGAGGGCCGCGAGGAAGGCGACGAGGGCCAAGTCGCCAACCAGGCGCAGGAGCCTCTTCGGGGATGTCCCGCTCCGGGGCGCAGCGCTGTGGGCGGCAGGTGGGTCTGCTGGCGCGTTGTCCGTCCTCATGGCTTGAAACGGTCTAGCGGGACAACGTGGCCGGACTCGGCCGAAAATCAAAGGGAAACCCGCCGCGGGGCGGCGCCCTCCGCGCCCTAATAAACGCCCGGGGCCCGGGCTAGGCGGGCGCCGGGCCCGATGGCTGGCCGGGAGGGAGCACGACGACGGGATCGCCCACCCGGATCTCGCCCTCCGTGATGATCTGCGCGCGCAGGCCTCCCTTGTGAAGAAGGCCGCGGAGGACCTCGGGCGACGTGAGCTTCGCAAGGTGGCTGCACGGTTCGCACAGACGGATTCCCCGGATGCGGACGCTTCCGACCTGGAACTCGCGCCCGACCAGGGCGTTCAGGTCCAGCCCGGCGGTGACCAGGTTCCGGCGGGCGTCGCGCGCGGTGAAGGTGATCCCGGCGCTCAAGGCGAACGCGTCGATATGCTCCTTCTGGATCAGCGTCACCTCGAAGTCGGGCTTCTGGGGATGGGGCGAGAACGTTCCGGTCCCGCTGAAGTACCGGTCGCCCCTGAGCCCCTGCCCGGGAACCGCCCGGACGCTCGCCTGGGAGACCGCCGGCGCGGCCGGGGACTCTGCGGTGATGATGTCAACGACCTGCGCCATGGGGGCTCGGCGCTGTGGCGGGCCGCTCCTGGGCCCGGGGCGCCCTCAATTCGACCGGCTCAGCAGCTTCCTCTTCTCCGCCTGAAACTCCTCGTCGGTGAGGATGCCCTTCTTTCGGAGGTCGTCGAGCTTGGTGAGCTGGGCGTAAAGGTCGTCGGTCGTCAGCGCCCTCTTTGCGGACTCCACGGCGGGCGCGGGCGCCACCGCGGGTGCGGCCGCCTCGGCGGTGGCGGACTCGCTCGCAGCCTCCGGAGTCCCCGGGTTCAAGGCCTTGAAGACGATCTTGGCCTTCGCATAGCCCGTGCTGAACAGGGGGACGTCCGACGTCAGCGAGACCAGCTTCATCTGCTTGTTCTGCGTCGCGCAGTAGTTGTTGGCGGCCGCCGTGGCGTCGTCCTTCAGGCGATCGGTGTCCCTGTCGAAGGCGTTCCTGGCCTCGCAGGTGATCGAGTAGGTGTCGTTGCCCATCGGGACGACCCTGAATCCGCTGTCTTTCGTCTTCGAGGCGCATCCGATCAGCACGGCGCAGAGGCACGGCGCCAGGAGCGCCTTGCAAAGGGTTTTGGTGTTCACCCCGGCAAGCTCATTGAGCGCACGACCGAGGTCAAGGTTGCGTTGGCGCGGCCGGCGCCCGAAGGCCCCTTCACCGCGGGGTCGCCTTGATTGCAGCCAGCTTGCGGACGACGGGTACCAGGTCGAGCGAGGTCATCGCGATCCTGACACCCCGTCCCTCGGCGTAGCGCCGGGCCTCCGCTAGCTGCTTCTTCACTGCCGCGGGCAGATCGCTGGCCATCGCGAGCTCCACCGCCCGTTCTCCGAGGACCGCGGAGACGTCGAACCCCGGGGCCGAGGGGATGAGGTAGAGCAGCGTGCGCGCCCCGACCTTGAGCAGGCAGATGCGACCGAATTCGACCTTCGATGGCCTCCAGGCCTCCTCGATCAGCGGGAACTCGGCCTTCATCGCGGCGATCAGCTCGAGCCAGACGCCGTGCGACGGGCCCAGCGCGGCCCCCAATTCGGCGCCGGACGGCGGCCGGGGGGCCTGCTCCTTGGCGGCGCGGCGCAGGCCGGGCTTTCTATGAGTCATATTCCAAGCGCTTGCCATAGCTCAGGACGTCGTCCTGCGCAAAGCCGATCGCGGCGTAGAACGCCGCCGCCCCGGTGTTTGACCTGCGCACCTGGAGGTTGATCTTCGCGCATCCTTCCGCGCGCAGGAGCCGCTCCGCCTCGCCCATCATCCTGCGGCCGTACCCCAGCTTCAGATAATCAGGGGAGACCCCGAGGTAATTGATCCATCCCCGATGCCCCTCGTACCCGACCATGACCGACGCAACGATCTGCCCGCCTCGGAGCCCGACCAGGAAAAGGTCCCCTCGTACCCTCAGCTTCCTTGCGATGTCCTTAAAGCGATCGTTTGCGGGCCGCACCAGCCCGCAGCGCCGCCACAGGCCAACGACGGCGGCGCTGTCGCTCGTCCTGAAGCGGCGTATCTTGAGCGCGGGGCGGCCTCCGCCAACGCCGCGGCGCCGGCTAGGCTTTCCGGGCACGGCTTCGCCTCCTGTCCCTTGGGTCGACCCCGATGCGCGGGTCGCGCCCCCTCGCCAGGGAGACGAGCCGCTCCGCCAGCCTGTCGAACGCGTCGATCGAGTCGGAAAGATAGAGCCACTTCGGCAGCACCGGATGCGGCGCCAGCGCCGGGAATTCGGCGATCAGCGACTCGTGGTGCTCGCGATCGGTGCAGACGAGCACGCCGCGCCAGGGCTCCTCCCGCGCCGAGAAGCAGAGGACAAGCCTGCCGTCGAGGTATGCGGCCTTGGTTCCAAACATCGGACGCAGCAGGAACGAGGCCTCGGACTCGAGCGCCTCCCAGAGCCACGCATACGGGTGGACCAGTCTGACCCGGCCAAGCACTTCGTCGTTCGCCGTGACCGTGGTCGTCTTGATTCGCATTGGGTGACCGGCTGTCGCGCTTGCGTCTTGGGGCGACACCTTGGGGCGCCAACCGGGCCGGCGCAAGGCGGCGTGCGCCGGAGCCCGGGCTCTACCCGGTACTGCGCGCCGCGAAAAGCGGCCTCGGCTACAACCGACCTTCCGTCCCTGGGGCCATTCCCCGGTCCTTGCCCATGATCGAGCGGACCAGGGCGGGATTGGGGCAGCAGACGGTCTTGACCGGCTTGGAGAACAGCGACGTGAACGTCCACCCCACGTCCACGCCGACAAGGTCTCCGTCGGACGAAAGCACCGGGCCGCCGCTGTCGCCGTGCCACGTGGGGAGATCAGCCAGCACGACGAAGCAGGCCGAGTCTCCCAGCGCCTTCGAGTAGCTGAGGGCCCGGCCGGCGAGGCAATCGATGCCGTGGGACCCGCCCCGCTCGGCCGCCATCGCGTAGAGGTCCGCGCTGAACCCCTCCTTGGCCGAAAACGCCAGCGGGCTGTCTATCGACGCCTTGACGCGCAGGATCGCGAATTCCGCGCCGACCGCGCCGAAATCCCTCCTCTCGACGACGCCCGCCGGGGCCATCGAGAGCCTCCCGTCCATCCACCCGACGGCCCAGTTGTGTTTCCTCACGACGTGGCCCGCCGTCAGGAGGTATCCGTCGCGGGATATGCCCGCCGCCAGCGCAGCGCTCCAGTCAGAGCTGCTCGGCGCGAACGTGAAATGGCCCTTTTCGACCGAGAATCCCGGGCTAAGGATGGTGTCGCTCGACAAGATGTAGAATACCGAGCGCCGCAGTTCCCCGATCCGGGCGGCGAAGTGCGCCTCGCCGGCCTGGGCGGAGGATATCCTCGCATCGCGCGAGGGTTTAACCAGTGCCTCGCAGCCGGCCACCCCAAGGACCATGCCCGCAAGCCCCGAGGCTGTCGCCAAACTCCAGGTCGTCTTCATCGGGTCATGTCGGCTTCATCCGCCCAAGAGTCACACCCAGCGCCTGACCCGCCGCTTGAAGTCCAGATAGGTGACCCCGAACTTCCGTTCCAGGTAGGCCTCCTCCCTCAACACGGCCCCGAAGTGCAGCGCGAGGGCCAAGGGCGCCGCCAGGAGGAGCGGGATCCAGTCATCGGCCAGTAGTCCGGTGGCCGCCTGCAGCAGGCACAGGGACAGGTACAGGGGGTTGCGCGTGTACCTGAATGGCCCGCCTGTGACGATCGCCAGGGTCGGCCGATCCGGGCGCACGTAGGTGCCGCCCGCCTTCATCGCCTGCCGCGCCCAGAGGGCCAGAGCCGCCGAAACGAGGCTCAGGACCGCGCCGGCCGCATGGATTGCGCCGGCGGGGCCCACGCGAATGGGCCAGGCAAGGTGCGAGCCGATCCCCGCGGCGAAGAACAAGAGAAAGATGAGCGGCGGAAGCGCGATCACGTCCGGGTGATCGCCTTCCTTGGCTCCGAGCCGGCCGAGGGGGTGCTCCTTGCTCAACGGCAGCGTGGCTACACGACCTTCGCCCCGTTCTCGACGAGAAGCCGCCTAAGGACCGAGCGGTGGCAATGCCCCTCGTCCTCGCAGTAGCAGCCCACCGAGAAGTCGGCCGAGTGCGACAGCGCGGCCAGGAGCTCCAGGTCGTGTCTGGCCTCGGGCGACGCCATCTCGGCCCTGTATCGCCTCGCAAACGCGGACCATTGCGCGGGCGACGCGGCCTGGTGGCCGAGCTTCATCGTCGCGACGCTGGGTGCGAGGTTCGGGAACCAAACATCATACCAGTCCTCGGCCGAGAACAGCGCCTTCGGCACTCCGCGGGGAGGGCGTCGGACCGTTCCGATCCTCGTTCCCTCCCCGTCCGCACGCGGCGTTCCCAGGCGCACGATTCGAACGCTCATGGTGAACCCCCTCCGCTGCGGTGCCGTCTCCGGAGAGGCTTGCGGTTGTTGTGTTTGGTCATGGGCTGTAGGCGTTCCGCAGGGCCTCGACGTTATCCGCAGGTCGCGATCATAGCAAGGTCGTCAACGCGTCCGCCCGCCATTTCCAGGCTGTCTCTCGATGCGCACCAATGCGCTGGCCGACCAGTCGTTGTGCCCGCCCTCGATCATGACGAATCTCGCGTTCTTGAGCGCCGCGGCGAGCCGCCTGGCGTGCTCGCACGGGATAACCGTGTCGTCGACCGCGCCATAGATGTCGACCGGGCCCGCGTAACCCCGCAGCGCGCTCACGTTGTCCCAGTCGTCCCGCAGGATGGCCCGGACCGGAAGGAACGGCATGTGCTCCGCGACGACGCTCGCAAACGTGTCGAACGGGGCCACCAGGACGATCTTGTCGGGCGGGACGCGCGCCGATGCCAGGCCGGACGCCGGCCCGCTTCCGATCGACTCGCCGATCACTCCGACGGGAGTGCCCGGGTACTGCTCGCGAAGGATCCGATATGCCTCTGCGGCCGCGCCATCCATCGAGTCCCTCGAGGGGCGCCCCTTGCGCAGGCCATAGCCCGGGTATTCGAGAACGTAGAGGGAATCTGCCCCGGAAATGTGCTCAAGGACGTAGGCCCGGTGGCTGGCCTGACCGGCGTTGCCGTGGGCCATGAGCCACACGGTTCCTGGATCAGCCACGGCCCGGCAATAGCCGATGACTTGGCCGCCGGCGACCCACGGTCTCAGCTGAGTGTCAAAGCCATCGTGGGTGGGGAAGAAGATGAAGCTTCGCTGGCTCACGGTCACGGCCACCCCGACCGCCACATATGCGAGAGCGAGAATGGCGACCACTATCACGAGGGTTCTTGCGCCGCGCCGCATTGGCATCGCCCGCCGGAGCCGGTCACGCGCCGCCGCCGCGCCGCGCCGCGGGGCTCCACGGGCGCAGGCGCGGGATGAACCGGCGCACATGGCTCCGGTATTCCCGGTAGGAGTCGCCGAAGCGCCGCTCGAGCTGCGGCTCCTCCACAAGCGGGATGAAGACCAGGTTGAGGATGACGAAGCACGCCGCCCAGACGGCGTGCGGCCGCGACAACAGCACGAGCGCCTCGCCAAAGAGGACGAAGCACACCCCGGAGATCATCGGGTTGCGGACAAAGCGGTACGGGCCTCCCGCGACAAACTCGCGCGGCGGATCCCAGGGGGCGAGTGTCCCCTTCCCCTCGGTCGCAAAATGCCACAGCGAGGACAGGAAGAGGGAAAGGCCGACGATGAGGAGGGCGATGCCGACGACCTGCAGGGCGGTGGAGCCGGCCGCGCCGCCCACCGTCAGCCTCACGCCGCAGTCCCGGGCGATCCAGAGCGGGACGAGCACGGTGACCGTGAACGGAAGGACCGTGATCGCGGCCAGGTGGCGAAGGAGCATTCTCATTGTCCGTTTTTCGCCTGAAGGCGCCGATGTGACCCCAGGGCCCGCGATCAGGACGCCATCTTGGCCAGAAGAGCTTCGACCCGGGCCTTCGACGAGGCGACCCCTTCCGCGGTCACGCGCGGGCTGAGCTCGATGACGAACAGCTGCCCCGGGCGCCAGAACCGGCTCACCATCTCGAAGTCGACGCCGCCCGATCCGACCGGCTGGTGGTCATGGCCCTCTGAATCCACGTCGTGGAGGTGAAACCCGAGCAGCCGGCCCGCATTTGCCTCAAGCTGCCTGCGGTGGTCGATGAGCCCCATCGTCTCCTTCAGGTGCGCATGGCCGGCGTCGTGCCAGTATCCCACGGGGGCGGGGGGCGGCATGGCGGCCAGGAGCTCGGGAAAATCCGCGTCCAGCGGGAGCTCCTCGAAGCTCTCGCGGTTCTCCAGGCCGAGGCGGATCTTCTTCTGCGCCGCGTAGTCGAGCACGCTGCGCACGGACTCCCGGGACCGTTCCCAGAACGGCGCCATCCGCCTCCTGAACTTGCCCAGCGCCTTCTCCCTCAGGGCCGCGTAGGCCTTGTCCCCCGACCTGACCGCGTCCGGATGGGCGCGGCGGTAGGCCTCCATCTGCCGGTCGGGCCGCAGCCACACGTACCCGACGCTCCCGAGGTGGCAGACCACGACGGAGGCCCCGACCTGGGCGGCGAAGTCGATCGTCCGCTTGGTCTGCCTCGCCCACTGCTCCCTTTCGCGGTCATCAGCGGACGACGGCTGGAAGAGGTTGGGCGCGGCGTGCTGCACGCCCATCGGCAGCGGGCAGAAGTTGTGCGTCGAGCCGACCTTGACGACCCCGTCCTCGACGGCCTTCAGGATTCCCGGGACCAGCGTGATCCGGACCCCGTGGCTGAGCTCGACCCGCTCAAAGCCGAGGTCGGCCACCTCCCTCAGCATCGCGTATCCGTCCCGGTGCCGCTGCGAACACCAGGATGTCGAGAGAGCGGGGACCGGATTCACTGAACCTCCAAGATCGAACTTGCCGCGCGGATTGCACCAAAAAAAACCGCGGCCGACCAGGGTCGGAACGCGGCTTCAGGATGCGCAGGCGCGCGGGTCAGCTGTCGTAGCGGCGTCTGAGCATCGCCGTGAAGGCCTGGATCTTCTCCTTGCGGCGGCGCTTCTCGCAGGGCTTTTCATAGTAGCGCTTGGCGCGGGTGCCCTTGATGATGTTCTCGCGGTCGAGCTTCTTCTTCATGCGGCGGAGCGCACGGTCGATGGGCTCGCTCTTGCGGATCTTGATTTCGATGGACATTGGCTGCGGACGGTACTTTGAGGAAAAGTCGTTTATTAGGCCACGCCGGGGCGGCACCGTCAACGGTTAAAAGGGAAAGGTCGTGGGTCAGTCTGCCCCCGGGGCGATCGGCCCCGGGGGGCTCTTGAGCGGTTTCCCCGTAACCCGATGGCCCCGCTTGGCCTGCCGGATGAGATTGGGGGCTCACCCCGCAGCGGGACCGCCAGGCTTGGCCTGGAGGCCCTGCTTGACGATGGAGGCAAGGACCACGTCGATCAGCGACGCCTTCCCGTCCCCGCCGCCGGCGATGGCGATGTCGGGAACCAGGCGCTGGCCGCTGGCGGCCAGGGCCTTCGCGACCTCGATCGCTACGAAGTTGTCGGCGGTGATCGCCTCTCCCTTCTGCTTGATGACGCTGGCCTCGGACGAGCCGATCTTCATGATCTTTTCCGCCTCGGCGGTGCCGACCGTTATGACGACGTTGGCGTCGGCGGCGGCCACGATCGTCTTCGCCTTGGCCTCGCCCTCGGCCTTCTTGACGACGGCGTTGGCGCCAAACTCGGCGATCTGCACGCTGCGCTCGGAGTCGACGACCCGCGCCTGCGTGGTGGCGAGCGCGGTCGCCTGCTCCAGCTGCTGGCGCACGACCTGCGCCTGCCGCTGCGTCTCGTAGGTCACCTGCTCCTGCTCGGCGATCTTCCGGTCGGTGAGCGTCTTCATCAGCTCGGCCGGGGGCGTGATGTCCCCGATGAGCGTGTCGACCGCGCCGACGTTGTACTGCTCGAGGGCGGCGCTGATCTGCGCCTTGGCGTCGGCCTGCCGCTCGGAGCGCGCCTTCAGGAACACGATCACGTCGGACTTCTGGGCCGCGTTGCGGAAGTAGTTGCCGATGGTCGGCTCCAGCACCTGGGTGACCAGGTTCAGCATGTTGCCAAAACGGGCGATGACGCGGGGCGCGTCGTTCCGCGGGATGTGGATGATCTGCGACACGTCCAGGTTGAACGTGAAGCCGTCGCTTGAGCGCACGGTGATCGTGGACAGGTTCTTGTCCAGCTGGTGCGCCTCGCTCTTCCCGTTGGCCCAGTTGAGAACCACGTTGGCCGTGGGGACGACCTCCACCTTGTGGGTGAAGGGGTTGATCGGGTAGCGACCGGGGTCAAGCGGCTCTATCCACACACCCTTGTTGCCCCTCTCGACGAGGTTGCCGTGCTTGAAGTTCTCGCCGGTCACGTCGTTGCCCTTCGGCCCGACGTAGGCGATGACCACCCCGGCGTGCGCGATCGGAACCTCCGTGAGCGGCACCTCCTCGACCGTGACGAATTCAGGGTTCACGAAGTAGCGGCCCTGGAGCATCACCTGCTCTTGCAGGCCCTTGTAGCCGCCCGCCGCGACGAAGGCCTCGCCGTCCTGGAACGTCTGGTGACCCGGCACCGTGCTGCCCGCGATCTCTCCCGGAGGCAGCGTGGCTCCGTCCTTGGTCGTCACGATGCCCACGGTGCCGTCGTGAACCTCGAGGGCGTCGACGAGCTGGACGGTGAACAGCTGCATGTTGATGCGGTAGGTGCCTGGAGGCATCACTGCGATCTGCGGGCCGCGCTGGCCGCCGTTCTTAAGGAACGCCCTAGCGTCCTGGAACGCGTTGCAGTCCACGTGCCGGGCGAGCACGCGCCCGGTCGCGATGGGCTCGCCATCGCGGGCGTCCACGACGCCCAGCTTGCCGTCGGGCACGGTGAGGAACGGCGCCACCTGCACGGAGAACTGCCACGGCCACAGCCAGAAGTGCAGGCCGGGGGCGAGCGTGTCACCCTGGATGCCCGCCTCGCCGTTGAGGGCGATGATCTTGCCGTTGGGCAGCGTGGTGTTCACACCGCCCAGGCAGAACTTCTTGGTCACGATGCCAACCCCGTTGTTGGGGATGATGACCATCCCGAGGATGCGGATGATCAGCTTGTAGTTGAGGAGGGCGATGATCGCGACCACCGCGATGATGCCCCAGGAGATGTAATTCATGGGGGTTGGTTGTTGAAGCCCTGGACTCCAGGGAAAGCGGATGACCGGCTATGGCATCGCGGTCGCGTCGGGCACGTGCGCCCGCCTTCGCCGGGTGATCGCCAGCGTCGCCGGCCCGGCGGCGCCGGCCGATGCGCCGTCCCGGCCCGAGTGCGGCCGGGGCCGGGGGTTGCCGAAGTGCGCCACGCCTGGCGTGCACGGGGCCTTCAAGGACCTTAAAACGCCCCCTTATGGGCCCAACGCGTTCAATACTGTACATCCCGCAAGTGTGGGTCAGTCATTGATGCACACGAAGCGGACTCCAAGCCGACCTGCCGCCAATGGCAAGCCCTCGGTCACATTGCACCCCTTCCTGCTTGCGCCTCCGGCGCACTGATCTTGGTTAAGCCTCGCGTGCCGTCCACCAACAGGAATTTCGTCCATCTCCACGTCCACTCGGATTACAGCCTGCTCGACGGGGCGTGCAGGATCGACAGGCTGACCCAGCGGGCCGGCGAGCTCGGCATGACGGCGCTCGCGCTAACCGACCACGGCAACCTGTTTGGAGCCATTGACTTCTACACGGCCGCGAAGAGCAAGGGGATCAAGCCGCTGATCGGCTGCGAACTCTATCTCGCCGAGGGCTCCCGGCTCGAGAAGCAGGGACGCAGCGACGAGGGCAGGAGCATATTCCACCTCGGCCTCCTGGCCCGGGACATCGGCGGCTATCAGAACCTGCTCAAGCTGGTCAGCGACGCCCACCTGAAGGGCTTCTACTACAGGCCCCGCACCGACCTCGACACCCTCGCCCGCCACGCGAAGGGCCTTATCGGGTTCACGGGATGCCTGGCGTCCCTGGTCCCGCAGCACCTGATAAACGAGCGCTGGGAGGAGGCCCGCAAGGCGACGGCGCGCTTCGTGGACATCTTCGGCCGCGAGAACTACCTCGTGGAGGTCCAGGACCACGGCATCGCCGAGCAGCGCAGGATCATCCCCGGCCTCCTCAAGCTCGCCCGCGAGTTCGGCCTCAGGATCGTGTGCACGAACGACGTCCACTACGTGCACGCGTCCGACGCCGGCCCGCACGACGCCCTGCTGTGCATCCAGACCGGTGCGAAAATAGACGACGAGAAGCGGATGCGATTCGAGGGGCAGCAGTTCTACCTCAAGTCGCGCGCCGAGATGGAGCGCCTGTTCGCCGAGGTCCCAGACGCGGTCGGCAACACCGAGGCGGTCGCGGAGATGTGCGACTTGACGATCCCATTCCCGACGGGGAGCGAGCGCTACCCCAAGTATCCCCTTCCGCCCGACGTCGGGACTGACCGGCCCGGGTACCTGAGGCGCCTCTGCATCGAGGGCCTGCGGCGCCGGTACGGCGTCGACTTCGGCGCGCCCGAGGCTGCCGCGGACCCGGACAGGGCGCGCATCCTGGTCGAGCGGCTCGAGTACGAGCTCGGCGTCATAGCGTCGACCGGCTTCGTCGACTACTTCCTCGTCGTCTGGGATTTCATCGACTGGTCGAAGTCGAAGGGCATCCCCGTCGGCCCGGGCCGCGGCTCCGGTGCGGGCTGCCTCGTCGCCTACCTGCTGGGGATAACCAACCTCGATCCCCTCCGGTTCAAGCTGCTCTTCGAGAGGTTCCTAAACCCCGAGCGCGTCTCGCCGCCAGACTTCGACATCGACTTCTGCATGCGCCGCAGGGGCGAGGTCATCGACTACGTGAGGCTCAAGTACGGCGCCGGCTGCGTCGCGAACATCATCACCTACGGCACGCTCGGCGCGAAGATGGTGATCCGAGACGTCTCGCGCGTCCACAACCTAGCGTACGCCGAGGCCGACCGGCTGGCGAAGATGATACCGGACGAGCTCAACATCACCCTCGAGCAGGCCGTCGCGAAGTCCGCCGAGCTGCGCGAGGAGGTGGCGAAGAATCCCGCCGCGACCAAGATCTTCGAGCAGGCGAAGGTGCTCGAGGGGATGGTCCGGAACACGGGCAAGCACGCGGCCGGCATCATCATCACCGACCAGCCCCTGGAGGAGTTCGTGCCCCTGACCCTGCAGGAGGGCGACGTGACGGTGCAGTTCGACATGAACGCCGTCGGGAAGCTCGGCCTGCTCAAGATGGACTTCCTCGGGCTGAAGACGCTCACCGTGATCGCGGACGCCGTGGACAACATCCGCCGGACGGCCGACCCCGGCTTTGACATCGAGAAGATCCCCATCGACGACGCGAAGACCTTCGCGCTCCTCAACACCGGCAGGACGACCGGCGTGTTCCAGCTGGAGTCGGGCGGCATGCAGAACCTCTGCAGGCAGCTCCAGGTGTCCTCCATCGACGAGATCATCGCGCTCATCGCGCTCTACCGGCCGGGGCCGATGGAGTGGATACCCGACTACATCCGGGGAAAGCGGGACCCGAGCACGGTGCGCTTCCCCCACCCGCTACTCGAGGAGGTCTGCCGCGAGACCTACGGCGTGATGGTCTACCAGGAACAGGTCATGGAGGCGGCGAAGATCATAGCGGGCTACACCCTCGGGGGCGCCGACATGCTCCGCAGGGCCATGGGCAAGAAGGATCCGGAGGCCATGGACAAGGAGCGGGGAAAGTTTGTCGAGGGCGCGAGGCGGCTGCACGGGATCGACGAGGAGACATCGGACGCGATCTTCGACATCCTCTACAAGTTCGCGGGATACGGGTTCAACAAGTCGCACTCGGCGGCCTACGCCCTCCTGAGCTACCAGACGGCCTTCCTCAAGGCCAACCACCCCGTGCAGTTCATGGCGGCCATGCTCAGCTCCGAGCTCGGCAACGCCGACAAGGTCGCCCATTTCATCGCCGAGTGCGGGGCGATGGGCCTGGACGTGATGGGCCCCGACGTCAACGAGTCGCGCGAGATGTTCACGCCGGTGGGCGCCAGGATCCGGTTCGGCCTCGCCGGGATAAAGGGCGTGGGCGAGCTGGCGGCGCAGCGGATCATCGCCGAGAGGGAGGCGAAAGGCCCGTTCGCGGACTTCGAGGACTTCGCCGCGCGCGTCGACGGGCGGGCCGTCAACAAGCGCGTCCTCGAGCACCTGGTCAAGACCGGAGCCTTTGACTTCAGCGGCGCGAGCCGGCGCAGGATCTTCGGCGGGATCGACGCGGCGATCGCGGCGGGCACGGCCCGCGCGCGCGACAAGGCGGCCGGGCAGGACACGTTCCTCGTGATGCTCGCCGCGACCGCGGCCCCCGCCAACGGCGCCGGCCCCGGCGATGCCGACCCGGCGGCGGACTTCAGCGCGCGGGACCGGCTCACCTTCGAGAAGGAACTGCTCGGGTTCTACGTCACGGGCCACCCGATGAACAGCTACGCCGGGCTCTGGGAGGCGATCGACACGGCGCCCGCGGACGAGCTCTCAAGCC
The DNA here is from genome assembly GCA_964496645.1 of uncultured Opitutaceae bacterium. Lineage (GTDB taxonomy): Bacteria > Verrucomicrobiota > Verrucomicrobiia > Opitutales > Opitutaceae > Palsa-1447. Next base: position 28,170 of record CAZCAJ010000023.1, on the reverse strand, counting down.
TTCCCGACCGGGGGGAATTCCGGCTTTGCGGGATCGCGGGCAACATCGCCAAGAAATACGCGAAGAGGGACAACCGGCCGTGGGTCGCGTTCACGCTGGCGACGCGCGGGCCGACGATCGCGCTCAACATGTTCGCCGACGCCTACGCCGCATACGGGCCCGCACTCGCCGAGGGCGCGCCGGTCCTTGTCCAGGGCAACGTCATACGCGGGGCCGACGGCCCCCGCGTCAACGTCAGGGAATGCTACCCGCTCGACGCGGCGGTGGCGCGGCTCGTGCGCAAGGTGACCTGGCTGCTGAAGCCGGACCACCCCGGGACCGGCGACTTCCTGCGCGGGCTCCGCGAGACCGTCGTCCGCGAGCCGGGCGACACGAGGATCGAGTTCGCGTTCCCGATGGAGGAGGGAGACGCGCCCGTGGCGCAGGCGAGCGCCGCGCTCTCGTGGCGCCTTACGGCGCCGGTGTTCCTGGAACTGCGCTCCCATCCCAGCGTCGCCGGGATCGCGCTCGAGGCGCGGCCGCTCGAGCTGAAGCCGGACACCGGATGGGCGAGACGCTAGAGAACCACGCGGCCCGGGTGCTGGCCCTGGCCCGGCCCGGCGTCCCGGCCGACGCCGCGCTCCGCGAGTACCTCGCGCGCACGCGCAGCCTCGGCTCCATAGGAAAGCGCTCGGTCAGCCGGGCGGTGTTCTCATACTTCCGCTGGCTCCATTGGCTTGATCCGGGCCAATCGGCTCAAAGGCGGATCGTCGGCGCGCTCGGCATGCAGGCGAGGTTCGAGAGGGACCCCTCGAGCGTGAAGGCCGAGGCGCTCGCAGCGCGCGCCGTGCCGGCATGGCTCGGCGGGGAGATGGACCTGCCGGCGGGCTTCCTGCGCCAGCTCCAGAGGGAGCCCCCGCTCTGGATCCGCGCGAAGATCGGCGCCGGGGCCGAGGTGGCCCGAAGCCTCGGCGGCTGCGGGGAGCCCAGCCTCCCCGGCCCGGTCTCGACCCCGGCCGACCTGGCCGCGATGCGCTACCTCGGGACGGCCGACCTTCACAGGGCCCCCGGGTTCCAGTCGGGCGCCTTCGAGATCCAGGACCTCTCGTCGCAGCTCGTGGGCCATGCCTGCAACCCGCGGCCCGGCGAGACCTGGTGGGACGCCTGCGCCGGCGAGGGAGGGAAGACGCTCCACCTCTCGGACCTGATGCGCAACGGGGGCCTGATCTGGTCGACCGACCGGTCCCTTCGGCGGCTCTCGGTCCTCAGGCGGCGCGCCGCGCGCGCCGGCGTCTTCAACTACCGCGCGGCGGCCTGGACCGGAGCGGGGCCCGCGCCGTTCCGGACGAAGTGCGACGGCGTGCTGGTCGACGCCCCGTGCAGCGGCGTCGGCACCTGGCAGCGCAACCCGCACGCGCGCTGGGAGGTGTCGATCGAGGACGTCCGTGAGCTGGCCGGGGTCCAGGGGGACCTGCTTGCGCGCGCGGCCGCCTCGGTGAAGCCCGGCGGCAGGCTGGTCTATTCCGTCTGCACCCTCACCCGGAGCGAGACCGCGGCCGTCGCCGACGGCTTTGAGGGATCCCATCCCGACTTTGAGCCGGCGCCGCTTCCCATCGCAGCGGGACCGGCCGGCTCCCGGATTTCGCTCTACCCGCAGGACCTCGACGCAAACGGGATGTTTGTCGCGTCGTGGAGGCGCCGGGCCTAGCGGGCCGGGCGCCGGGGCCGCGGAGCCCGCCCGGGATTCGGCCTTGCGGCGGGGCGCCTTTGGGCGATTCTCCTGCTCCTCACCGCCATGGGACCGCTCCTCCGAATCGTGCCGGCCGCGATGGCCGCGCTCGCCGCGCTGGCGGCGCCGTCCCTTCGCGCCGATCCGGAGTACCCGAGGATGGGGCCCGACATCTACGACGTCCGCGCGGACGGCTCGGCGCAGATCGCGGCCGCCGTCGGCATCGCCGCGGCCGAGCACAAGCGCGTGATCGTGGATTTCGGGGCGAACTGGTGCATCTGGTGCAGGAGGCTCCACTCGACCTTTGAGAACGACCCCTCGGTCTCAAGGGCCCTCGGCAGGGGCTTCGTCGTCGTCATGGTCGACGTCAACACTCGCAGGGGCGTGAAGCGCAACGCGGACGTGGTCGCGCGATACGGCAACCCGACCGGGCACGGGATCCCCGTGCTTGTCGTCCTCGACTCCGACGGCCGGCAGCTCACGACGAAGGACTCGGGCGAGCTCGAGGAGGGCCAGGCGCACAGCCCCGCGAAGATCGTTGCGTTCCTGTCCTCCTGGTCGCCTGCCGGCCGCTAGCGGGCTTGCCCGCGGCCGCGGCCCCGGCAGCATCGTCGGTCAATGACCGCATACCTGTCCGACCGGCAATGGCTCTGGGGCGCCGCGGCGCTGTACGCCGCAGGGGTGCTCCTGGGCACGGTGTCGCTTCTGCGCGGGGGGAGGACCTCCGGCGCGACCGTCTACGGGGCGATCGCCCTGGGCTATCTCCTCCAGTTCGTCGGGCTGGGCATGCGCGGCCACGCGACGGGCGGCTGCCCTCTTGGCAACCGGTTCGAGATCTTCCAGTTCACCGCGTGGTCGGCCATCACCCTCTACCTCGTCGTCGGCGTAACGTTCCGCTCGAGCATCTTCGGGGTCTTCACGTCGTGCCTCGGCGCCGCCCTCACCTTCGTGTCGCTCTCGATCCCGTCCTGGGACGCCATCCGCCGGACGCACATCTTTGGCGGCAACCCGTGGATCGAGCTTCACGCGGCCCTCGCGATGTTCAGCTACGGCGTCTTCGGGCTGCTCGCTCTCGCCTCGGCCATGTTCCTGATGCGCCACTATTCGCTCAAGTCCAAGAACCTGGGAGGCTGGTTCTATTTCCTTCCGTCGATCATGGACCTCGACCACATCGAGGTGCGCCTCCTCGGGGCGGGGGTGGCGATCCTCACGGCCGCGCTCGGCTTCGGCTGGGTGTACTGGTCGCGGGACACCGCCACGGTGGGCCATTTGAAGCTCGCGTCGACGGTCGCCGTCTGGATCGCGTACGCCGCGGCGCTCGGGATGAGGATCGCCGGGCGCCTGCTTGCCCGGAGGTTCGCCTGGACGTGCCTGGCCCTGTTCGCCGCGGCGCTCCTCTCCCTGGAGGCGGTCGAGGGGAGCCGCCACCCCGGGGCCGCGCCGGCCCCCGAGCGGACCTCGCAATGAGCGAGCCCCGCCTTTTCGTCATCGGCGCGTCCCACCACAGGGCGCCGGTCGAGGTCAGGGAAAGGCTTGCTCTGGTCTCCGAGGACGGGTTCCGGGCCGACCTGGCCGCCGTTCCCGGCCTCAGTGAGTTCGCGGTGCTCAACACGTGCAACCGCGTCGAGATCTACGGGGTGGGCGCTGGCGGGGACACGGAGGAGTTGGTGAAGGCGGCGTACTGTGCGCGCCAGCGGTTCGACGCCGCGGAATTCGAGCGCATACGGCACAGGCACGCGGGTCGCGACGCGGCGCTCCACCTCTTTGAGGTCGCCAGCGGGCTCGACTCCCAGCTGCTGGGCGAGAACGAGATCTTCGGCCAGGTGAAGGAGGCCTACGCCGCGGCCAAGGCCCGCGGCTCAACCGGCTCGGTGCTAAACCGAGTCTTCCAGAAGGCGTTCCAGGCGGCCAAGCACGTGCGCACCCACACCGGGATATCGGCCGGGCGCGTGAGCGTCTCGAACGTGGCCGTCGAGCTGGCTTCCAACATTTTCGGCGACCTTGCGGGCGCAAGGGTCCTCGTCCTCGGGACGGGCGAGATCGGCGAGGGGACGGCGCGGGCCTTCATGAGCCGGGGTGCCGCGCACCTCGCGGTAGCGGGCCGCAACAGGGAGCGGGCGACCGAGGTCGCCGGCGGCCTGGGGGCGGGAATGGTGGATTTTGACGAGCGCCGCTCGCGCCTCTCCGACTACGACATCGTCGTCTGCTCGACGGCGGCCCCGGGCGCGGTGCTCGAGACCTCCGCCATCGCCGAGGCGATGGGCAGGCGGCCCGCCCGACCCCTCCTTCTCATCGACCTGGCCATCCCGCGCGACGTCGAGGCGTCGGCGGCGGACCTGCAGAACGTGTTCCTGTACAATCTTGACGACCTCGCGAGGATCGCGGAGCGAAACCGGTTCGCCCGCGAGGCGGAGATAGCCAGGTGCAGGGCCATGCTCGGTCAGCGCGCCGACGGCCTCTGGAGGCAGGTCGAGCCCCTGCTGCGCTCCGTCGCCGCCGCGGGCCCGCCCGGGCAGAGCGCGGAGGCTTCGCGCCAGGCCGCGCCAATGTGACACGGTCAGGGAAGCATCCGGGAGAGCCAGTCCGCCTCGGTGTCGCCCCGGTGCGCGAGCATCGCCCTCAGGCGGGCTGACTGGGCCTGCGTGCGGGCCCGGCGGGCCCGGTCGCCCAGGCAGGAGGCGAGCTCCCGCGCAAGGGCGGAGGCCGAGGCCGCGCCCTGGATGTACTCCGGGTACATCGGCTCATCCAGCAGGATGTTGGCGATCCCGAGGAAGGGCACCCGCACAAGCCAGCGGCCCGCGAGGTAGGTGAACGGGTCGGTGCGGTAGGCTATCGCCCCGGGAATCCCCGCCAGGGCGCAGTGCATCGACATCGTCCCGCTGCTTGTGAGGACGGCGCTCGCGGCGACGGGCGCCCCGGCCTGCTGGAGCCGGACCCCGTCCGGCAGCGCAGCGGCCTCCAGCTGCGCGTGGATGGCGGCACTCGGGTAAAGGACCACGGCGCCCCTGCCGGGCCCGCCGCCGGCGAACGCCCGGTAGCCGGCGAGGAGCGCCGGGAAGATGCGGGAAACGGCCCCGGCGCGGCTTCCGGGCAGAAGCAGCACCGGGCCGTCCGGGTCATGGCGCACCGGCGCGCGGTAGTCCGGCGCCGTGAACGGATGGCCGACGAACTCGACGCCGAGCCCGGTGCCCTCGTAGCACCCGGTCTCAAACGGGAATATGACGGCAAGGGCGTCCAGGTTGCGGGCCATCGTGAAGCGCCTGCCCGCCCTTGAGGCCCAGATCTGGGGGCCGATGTAGTAGAGCGTGCGGACGCTCCCGCCGCCCTTCGCGCTGAAGCCGCGCAGCCGGAGGGCCTCCGCGAGCCTCAGGTTCACCCCCGAGTTGTCGACGAAGCAGACCGCGGACGGGCGGTGGCGCCCTATCCAGCGGACCGTCTCGTCCATGAGGGCCCGGAAGTAGGAGAGGTTCCGGAGCACCTCACCGAAGCCAACTATCGACAGCTCCGTCCGGTCGTGGAGGAGCTGCGCCCCCGCCGCGGCGAGGCGGGGGCCGCCCAGAGCGGCCACGCGCACGCCGGGCCGGCGGGCCAGCAGCCCGGCCACCATCCTGGCCGCGTGTTCGTCCCCGGAATGCTCGCCCGCCACCACGAGGAGGTCGGTCGCGCCGCCCAGCGGCGCAGGGAGCCGGAAAGGGGGGGGGCCCGTCATCTCCTGGCGATCTGCTCGGTTATGGCTATCGCCACCTCGAGGGCGCTCTTGCCGAGGGCCGCCCCGACCTTGGGCTGCCTCGAGCGGGCCACGCTCTCGACAAAGTGGGCCAGCTCGAACGTGAGCGGCTCGCCCTTCTCGATCGGTATCTCGTGGACCGGGATCGAGCTCATGTCGCCGGTCTTGACCAGGCCCACCTTCATCTTGAGCCCGTACGCGATGATGTCGCTCTTTCGCACGAGGTGCCCCGACTGGTTCATGAAGTCCAGCGAAAGGTAGGCGTTGTCCTGGAAGATCCTGATCTCTCGCGCCTTCTTCAGGCTCATCCGGCTTGCGCTCAGGTTGGCGACGCATCCGTTCTCGAACTGGATCCGCGCGTTGGCGATGTCCTCGGTCCTCGAGAGCAGGTTGATCCCCACGCTGTCGATCCGCGCTATCGGCGACTTCACCAGCGCCAGGACGATCCCGATGTCGTGGATCATCAGGTCGAGGACGACCCCGACCTCGGTTCCGCGGACCTGGTAGGGGGCGAGCCTCTCCGCCGTGATGTACTGGGGCCTGTCCGCCTCCTTCTCGAGGAAGGCCATGACCGGGTTGAAGTGCTCGACGTGGCCCACCTGGACCAGGCACCCGCCGGCCTTCGCGGCGGCCAGAACGCGCTCGGCCTCCTCGAGCGACGCGCAGAGCGGCTTCTCGATGAGAAGGTGGCAGCCGCGCGCCAGTAGCGGGACCGCCACCTCGGCGTGCCTGTCGGTCGGGACGACGACCGAGATGGCCTCGCACGAGGCTCCGAGCTCGTCGAGCGAGGCGAAGCGCCGGCAGCCGAGCCTTGCGCAGACCTCTGCCGCGCGCGCCTCCGACGTGTCGAAGACCCCGGCGAGCTCGGCGCCGGCAAGCGAGGCGTAGATCCGGGCATGGTGCTGTCCCAGGGAGCCTACTCCTGCGACGCCGCAGCGGATTCTTGGGGCGGGCATGGGGACAAACCGTAACGGCCGCCGACCCCGGGGCGAGCCGCAAAGAAAAATCGCCTTTGGGCGGCGCATTCGCTACGTTCTGGAAGCGCCGGAGGGCCGCCCCCGCCCCTTTCAGGAGATTCCCGACCATGAAACACCCAAGCCTCCTCGCTCTGCTCCCAGTCGTCTCGATTTCAATCGGCGCGCAGGCCTTCGCCGCGCCCCAGTTGCCCGACCGCCCCGCCTCGGCGATCACCAAGTATAAGGACAATTGGACGGCGGTAGTAGGGGCCACGGTCGACGCCCCGGTGATCTTCGCGGACGGGACCACGGTGCCCCTGACCTCCGGCGCCGGCATCCTCCTGACGGTCGGCGACCACTACGCGGACGGGTTCGTCACCGTCACCGATTTCTACTCGTCGGATGTCCCGCCAACGACCGACCCGGACGTCATCGCCTCGCACGAGCTGAAGGCGACCCAGGTGGACGTGAAGGCCAACCTGACGTCGAACGTCGACATCCCGGACGCCTACGCGCTCCTGATCACCTACGCGCCCAACCCGAACCCGAACGCGCAGCAGACGCTCGCGGTCATGGCGCGGAAGATCGGCGACCTGACGGCGGGAAAGGAGAAGAGCTTCAGCGCGAGGCTCCCGAAGTTCGGTGAGGACGAGGCCTCGGGGTGGCACCTCCTCGTGTACGACGCCGGCAGGCAGGTGAAGAGCACGGGCATGGGCGAAATCCTGCCCGGCTACTTCGACCAGATAGAGACTGCCGCGCTTAAGAGGAAGATTGCCGAGCGGCTTGAGAAGGCCGCGGACGCGCCGCTCGGGGCCTTCCGCCAGTTGCACTTCAGCCTTCCCGACGCCGTGAAGGCCAAGTACCACGGGACCACCGTCAAGGTCGAGATCCGGGTCGGCACCGACGGCCACGTGCTCTGGGCCAGGCCGGTCGGCCTGAGCGACCTCGACCTCGCCGACGCCCTCAACAAGGGCTTCTCGGGCTGGCTCTTCCTGCCGCCCGTCAAGGACGGCGCCCTGGTGCCCGGCAGCGCGGTCATCCCGCTCAGCCTGTAAGGGAGGGGCCCAGCACCCCGGAGTGGAGCACCAGCGCGCGCCGGGTCCTGGAGGCGTGGGCGGCGTTGTGGGTCACGAGGACAAGGGCCGCGCCGGCGGACAGGCAGAGCCCGAGCAGCAGCTCGACCACGGCGCCGCCGGTCTTCTCGTCGAGGTTCCCGGTGGGCTCGTCCGCCAGGATGAGCCTGGGGGAGTTCATGAGGGCCCGGGCGAGCGCGACGCGCTGCCTCTCGCCGCCGGAGAGGTGGGACGGCAGGTGGTGGGCGCGCTCGGCGAGGCCGACCCGCCCCAGGAGCTCCCGCGCCCGGGCGCGCGCGGCCCCGTCGACGCCCCCGAGTATGCGCCGCGCCAGGAGCACGTTGGCGAAGGCGTCGAGCTCCGGCACGAGGTAGAACGACTGGAAGACCATCCCAAGGTAGGCGGCCCTGCGCCTCGCGCCGGTGTCCCGCGACCCCGCCCAGGTGATCGTGCCGGAGTCCGGCGCGTCGAGGCCCGCGAGGAGGTTCAGGAGCGTCGACTTGCCCGAGCCCGATTCCCCGCGGATGCTGACGCTTTCGCCCGCCGCGACCTCCAGGTCGACGCCGCGCAGCACATCGAGGCGCGTGTCGCCGCTCGGGAAGCTCTTTCGGATGGCGCGGGCGCCGAGGACGGTGTCACTCACTGCGGAGCGCCTCCACGGGCCTCAGGCTCGCGGCCTTCCAGGCCGGCAGGAGCCCGGCCAGGGTCGAGATCGCGACGGTCAGCACGATGATGAGCGCGACGGTCGACCCGGAGGTGTACGACGGGAGGCTGTTGACCTGGTAGAAGCGGGTCAGGACCTCCTCGTGCCGGGTGGCCTTGGCGATCCAGAGGACCACGTCGTTGCGGAACGCCAGCGCCGTGAAGCCGATCGCGAGGCCGACGGCCGTCCCCATGACGCCGATGAGCAGGCCCTGCGCGCAGAAGCACGCCGCGACGTGGACCGCCCTGCCCCCGAGGGCGCCAAGGAGGCCGATCTCCCGCGTCTTGCGCACGACCGAGATGAGCAGCGAGCTTGTGACCGAGAAGGCCGCCACGATCACGATGAAGAGGAGCAGGAAGAATATCATCCCGCGCTCGAGGTTCAGGACCCACAGGAACTCGGAGAAGCTCTCCTCCCAGGAGAACGCCCGCACGTCCTCGGGCAGCACGGCGTTTATCCGGGCCGCCGCCTCGTCCTCGCGCACGCCGGGGTCGAGGCGGACGTCTATCCCGTGGACCGTCGAGCCCAGCCCGTACAGGTCCTGGGCGAGCCGGAGGGTCCCGTAGACCGTGCTGCTGTCGAGCTGCTGGTGGCCGATCTCCAGGATCCCTACGACCCTGACCTGCCTCGGCAGGAAGACCTCGTCCGCGCTCAGCTTGTTGATGATGAGCGGCGAGTAGACCTCGACCGTGTCCCCGACGCTGGCCCCGATGCTGGCGGCGAGCTGGGCGCTCAGGATGATGGAGTCGTCGTCGAGGTCGTCCAGGGAGCCGATGCGGACGTAGCCGGCGAGGCGCGTGACGCGCTCGACGCTCGAGAGGTCGAGGCCGCGCAGCATCGGGAATGCGCTCTTGTCGCCGAACTTGATCATCACCGCGTCGCGCGCGTAGGGCGTCGCCGCGGACACCCCCGGCACAGACTCGACCTTTCTGATCACCGAGGGGTAGTCCGCGATCCAGCCCCGGGCGACGATCTGCACCTCCCCCTCGGTGTCCACGATCATGTGGCGGATCTCGTGCGCGAACCCGCCCATGACGCTCATGACGATGACGAGGAGGGCGACCCCGAGCGCCACGCCCAGCGTCGAGATGAGGGTGAAGAACGGGAACCACCGTCCCGTCGGGAAGAGCTGCCTCAGGGCGAGGTGGAGGTACCAGGGCACGGAATCAGGCGCCGCCGGCGGGCTTCGCATCCGCGGGGCGAAGCTGCGGGAAGAGGATGACGTCCCGGATGCTCTCGGCGCCCGTCAGCAGCATGCAGAGCCGGTCGATCCCCACGCCCATCCCCCCCGCGGGCGGCATGCCGTGTTCGAGCGCGAACAGGAAGTCGTGGTCGATGCTCTGGGGCTCGCCCCCGGCCTGCCTCTCGAACATCTCTCGCTGGACGTCGGGGTCGTTCTGCTCGGAGTAGGCGGGGGCGATCTCCATGCCGCCTATGCACAGCTCGAACACGTCCAGGGTCGACGGATCCTCGCGGCTGATCTTCGCGAGCGGGTTGAGCTCCCTCGGCAGGTTGAGGACGAACGTCGGCTGGACGAGGCCGGGCTCGATCCGCTTGGAGAAGATCTCGTTCGTGACCTCGAAGTCCTCCCAGCCCGCCTCGACCTTCAGGCCAAGGCGCTCCGCCGCAGCGACGTGCTCGGCCTTGCCCCTGGTGAACCATTCCTGGTCGCCCGTCTCGGCTCGCACGAGGTCCTTGTAGGCCACCTCGCGCCAAGGGGCGGCGAAGTCTATCGTCTGGCCGCTGGCCGGGTGAGGGACCTTGTCGGTGCCGAGCACCTCCCTGCACACGGTCGAGATCATGTCCCTCGCGAGCGTCATCATGCCCCGGTGGCTGCTATAGGCCTGGTAGACCTCGAGCATGGTGAACTCGGGGTTGTGCTTGCGCGAGATGCCCTCGTTGCGGAAGATCCGCCCGATCTCGAAGACGCGGTCGACGCCCGCCACGAGCATCCTCTTCAGGTAGAGCTCCAGCGAGATCCGCAGGAAGAAGTCCACGCCGAGCGCGTTGTGGTGGGTGGAGAACGGCTTGGCCGCGGCGCCGCCCGCGACGGTCTGGAAGACGGGCGTCTCGACCTCGATGAACTGCCGCGCCTCCAGGAAGCGCCGGATCGACGACACGATCCTCGAGCGCAGAAGCAGCCGGCGGCGCGACTCCCTGTTCACGACCAGGTCGAGGTAGCGCTGGCGGTAGACCTGCTCGGGGTCGGCCAGCCCGTGCCACTTCTCGGGGAGCGGCCGGAGAGCCTTGGCGAGGAGGGCGCAAGAGGCGACCCGGACGGTCACCTCGCCGCTCTTCGTCCTGAAGAGCGTCCCCTTCGCCCCGATGATGTCGCCCAGGTCGAGCTTCCTGAAGTCGGCGTAGGCGTCGTCGCCCACGACGTCCTTCCTCACGTAGAGCTGGATCTCGCCCTGCTGGTCCAGGATCTTGGCAAACTGGCTCTTGCCCATGTCGCGGATCGTCACGAGCCGGCCCGCGACCGCCACCGGCACCTCGTTTTCCCTGCCCTCCGCGTACGCCCCCAGCGCCTCGCCCGAGAAATGGGTCGGCTCAAAGTCGGTCCTGAAGGGGTCCACGCCCGCTGCCCGCATCTCGGCGAGCTTGCGCCGGCGCACGGCGTGCTGGTCGTGGGTGATTTCGGCGGGGATCTCGCTCATGTGAGCGGGTTAACGTGCCGCAGTGCGGCGCCGTGGGCAAACGGAAACTTCCGCCGGTTCCTTGCTTGTGATTCGGCGGCGATCGTATCCATTTCAGCGGTATCGATCCGGATACAGGCCCGCCCATGGACACGACGCGCAAACCCGCCTGGCTGCGAGCCAGGCTTCCCAACGGCCCCGGCTACGCCGCCGTGCGCAGCCTCGTGGACGGCCACAGGCTCCACACCGTCTGCCAGAGCGCGCAGTGCCCCAACCTCGGCGAATGCTGGTCGCGCGGGACGGCGACGGTGATGATCCTAGGCAACATCTGCACGCGCTCCTGCAACTTCTGCGCGGTGCAGACCGGCCGCCCCACCGAGCTCGACCTTGGGGAGCCAGCCCGGGTCGCCGAGGCCGTGGCCGCGATGGGGCTGCGGCACTGCGTCATCACGAGCGTCGCCCGCGACGAGCTCTCCGACGGCGGCGCGGCGGTCTGGGCGGCGACGATCCGCGCCGTCCGCCGGCGGAATCCGGCCACGGCGATCGAGGTGCTCGTCCCCGACTTCAACGGCCGCTCGGCCGACATCGACACCGTGCTCGAGGCCAGGCCCGACATCTTCAACCACAACGTCGAGACCGTGGAGCGGCTCCAGCGGCCGGTCCGGGTCCGGGCCCGCTACGACCGCTCGCGCGGTGTCCTGCGCCACGCGAAGGGCCGCGGATTCACCGTGAAGACGGGCATCATGCTGGGGCTCGGCGAGCGACAGGAGGAGATCGAGCAGACGCTCCGCGACCTGGCGGGCGACGGCCTGGACATCATCACCATCGGCCAGTACCTCCAGCCGACGAGGCAGCACCTGCCGGTCGACCGCTGGGTCACGCCGGAGGAGTTCCTCCACTGGAAGGAATTCGGGCTCTCCGTCGGCTTCGGGGTCGTCGAGAGCGGCCCCCTCGTTCGCTCGAGCTACCACGCCGACGAGCAGTCGAGCAGGTACACGGGCGCCCTGGCCCCGGCCAGGGCCTCCTAGCGCCTCTAGGGGGACGGCCGAGCGGGGCCCCCGCTGCGATGCAGGCTGCGGCGGCCCAGCATTCCCCGGGGCGCCCCTGGCGCACGACCTGCTGGCCTTGTGGTCTCCCGTCTGCGACACCATCCCCCATGCGATCCAAGCCCACACCCCCCGCGCTGAGGCGGGCCGCGGCGGCGGCCGCGCTCCTGCTCGGCTGCAGCGTCCTAGCGTCGCCGCCCAGGCGCAGGGTCATCATCGACCAGGACGCCTACGGCGGCGTGAACCTCCAGCCGATCCTGATGGTCGTCCAGGCCCAGGACGTGGAGGTCGTGGGCGTCACCATCGAGAGCGGCGACGGCTGGCAGAAGGAGAGCACGGCTCACGCGCTGCGGATGCTGGAACTGGTCGGCAGGACGGACATCCCCGTCGTGTCGGGAGCGACCTTTCCGCTCCTAAACTCCGAGGAGGAGACCAGGCGCTGGGAGGGCCTCTACGGGAGGCTGCCCTACAAGGGGGCATGGACGGACGCGTGGCCGGACTACAACACGGCCAACAGGAGGCACTACCACGCCCCCGACGTCGTCCCGCCCCTCGACGAGGGCAGTCCGACGACGCGGCCCCTGGCCGAGCCGGCCGCAAGCTTCCTCGCGCGGAAGGTGCGCGAGGCGCCCGGCGAGGTTTCAATCCTCGCCCTGGGGCCGTTCACCAACATCGCCCTGGCGGCCGAGCTCGACGAGGGCTTCGCGGCCAACGCGAAGGAGCTGGTCCTGATGGCCGGCTCGTTCAACCCCGACGCGTCCGCCCGCGACGAGTTCTCGCTCCAGTTCGTCAACAGCCCGCGCGTCGAGTTCAACTGCCGCTGGGATCCCGAGGCGGCGAGGATCACGCTGCACGCCCACTGGAGGAAGATCACGGTCGTTCCCACCGACGCGACCGTCGGCACCAAGATGACGGCGGCGCTCGCGCGGGAGGCGGGCGGCGCCGACACGCCGGCGTCGCGGTACTTCGCGCGCTTCGGCGCGCCCGGCTTCCCCATGTGGGACGAGACCGCGGCCGCCGTCTGGCTCGACCCCTCCATTGTCCGGCGCAGCGACCAGCTCGCGGTGGACGTCGACATCGACCACGGCGCCGGCTACGGCGCCACGCTGAGCTGGCTCCCCGGATTCGGCCCCGGGCTGGGCGAACCCATCGTCACCGTGGTGCGCGCGATAGACATCCCCCGGCTGGAGCGCATGTTCGTCGACAGCATGCGCCGGCCGGCGCCGGCGCCCTGACGGGCCGGCGCCTCGCGCGCCCCCGGGGCGCGACCAAACTGCTTGCGCTCCGCGCGGATGTCTCTGTCTACTGGCTCGTCCAATTTGCCGACCCACCCCACAGGCGCACCAAGGAGCGGAGGCCGCTGCAGGCGGGAAGATCCCGAGGCCCCGCGAGGCGCCCGCGTGCGCCCCGGCCGGTCCGGCACGCCCCTATGTGCGCCCTGAAGACACGCCGTGAAATCGTCGAGAATTGGCTCCCTCGCTACACGGGGGTGGCCCTGGAGAGGTTCGGCGAGTACATCCTGCTCACCAACTTCCAGCGGTACGTGGACCTGTTCGCCAGGGCGCAGAAGGTGCAGGTCCACGGCCGGGAGAAGCCGATGCCCACCGCCACGGCGGGCAAGATCACGATCATCAATTTCGGGATGGGAAGCGCCAACGCGGCGACCGTCATGGATCTGCTCAGCGCGATCAGGCCGAAGGCGGCGCTCTTCCTCGGCAAGTGCGGCGGGATCAAGCACCGCGCCGAGGTCGGCGACCTGATCCTGCCGATAGCGGCCATCCGCGGCGAGGGCACGAGCAACGACTATTTCCCGCCGGAGGTCCCCGCCCTCCCCGCCTTCGCGCTCCAGAAGGCGATTTCGACGACGATCCGGGACCGCGCGCTCGATTACTGGACGGGCACGGTGTACACGACCAATCGGCGGGTCTGGGAGCACCACGACGACTTCAAGAAGTACCTGAAGAGGATCCGCGTCATGGCCGTCGACATGGAGACGGCGACTATATTCATCGTCGGCTTCGCAAACGAGATCCCGACTGGCGCCCTCCTCCTCGTGTCGGACCAGCCGATGGTCCCCGAGGGCGTGAAGACGATCGAGAGCGACATGAGGGTCGAGGAGAAGTTCGTCGACATGCACCTGAACATCGGCATCGACTCCCTGAACCAGCTCATCAACAAGGGGCTGACGGTCAAGCACCTCAAGTTCTGATCCGGGTCACGGGCTCACGTCGAACCAGAAGGGGGCGAAGGTGAGCTTGCCGGCCAGGTTCACCTCGCTCCAGATGACGTACCGGCCGGGATGCGGGATCATCAGCCTGAACGTGAAGGCCGGGCGCAGGGGATCGGGCCGGCGGGTCACGTCGGCCTCCCGCGGGTGGATGTGCGCGAATCCGCTCCTCTGCGCGTCGAAAGCGACCAGGTGCGCATACGCGCCCATGACGGTCTCCAGAGGCACCGGGCCGCCTCCGGTCGCCGTGATGACGAGCCTGAGGTCGGCCGGTGATCCCGCGCGTATCGGCGGCGCGCCCGGCGAGAGCTCGAGGAGGTATCCGTCCCCCGCCCAGGCCCACGACCGCGGCTGGGATCCCGCGGCCACCGGGCTGGGCGCCCCGGCTACGCCCATCTCGGTCTCCGAGTAGAGTCCGCGGTTCGTGGCGACCGGCGTGAAGTCCGCAAAGATCCGGTAGGCCCCGCCGAACCGCGGCCGGAAGCTGAATTCCCACTCGCCTGGCCTGCGGCCCGGCACCGGGTGCACGTGCTGGTAGTCGTCGAGCGACGGGTCGACGATCAGGAGGTGTACGCGCCTCGTCTGGACCACCTGCAGGTCCTCCGGCGCGATCGGCTTGCCGCTGAAGGTGGTGAGGACCAGGGTCGCCGCCACCTCCGAGCCGGCCCGCGGCGGCGAGGGCGTAGACACGGTGAGCGACACCGGCGAGCGCACGGCGACCACAGGCAGGAACTGGGGGTTGGCCGGGTCGCAGAACTCGATGGTGTTCGCGCCCTGCACCCGGAAGTCCATGTGGCTCAGGTTGGTCCCCGTCGGCAGCTCGCGGACGACGAGGAATAGCAGGATCGCCGACGCCGTGATCGCGGCGATCTGGCGCCACTCGCGGGCCCCGATTCTCGGTGTGTCCCCGCCGTCCGTCACCGGTGCATCCGCTCCACGAACTCCCTCGGCTCCCAGGCGCTCCCGTCGGCCCTCCACGCGATCCGGCCCTTCTCGTCGATGAGGAGCGTCGCCAGCGTGTGGTCGAGGATGTTCCCCCTGAACTCCGCGATCACGCCGAACTGCGCCAGCAGGTCCCGGATCGCCGCCTCGGGGCCGGTCAGGAAGGAGAAGTTGGACGTGTCTATCCCCCGCTGGTCGGCGTAATCCCTGAGGACTCCCGGTGTGTCGTACGCCGGGTCCATCGTGACCGATACGAACTCGATGTCGCCCACGCCCGATTCCCTCGCGAGCTTCTGCGCGGCCATCATCTTCGCCGTTGACAGCGGGCACATGTTCGCCACCGGGCAGCGCGAGTAGATGAAGTTGAGCATGATCTGCTTGCCGCGGAAGCGCGCGCTGCTGACGACGCGGCCGTTTTGGTCGTAGAGCACGAACTCCGGAGCCCTCTCGCCGACCTCCCTGAAGGCCGCACCGCCCTTCGCAAGCGTGTCCTGGCGGAGCATGCGGGCGCCCGCGTCGATCGTGTCGAGGGAGACCGAGTCGTTTGGCCAGATCCTCTCGAGCCGGAGGGCCCCTCCCCGCTCCACCACGAGTTCCGCCCGGATCCGCTCGCCGGGCCTCGCGGCGGCCGCGTCGCCCGCGGAGACCGGGAACTCCATGGTCATCGCGGGCATGTAGCCGGCGACCTCGTTGTGCCGCACGACGAGGACCTTCCGCTTGGCGTCGACCGAGAGGATCTCCCCCGAAAGGGCGAAGCGCCTCTCGCCGGGGGGCGCGGAGGAGACGGCCGGGGCTCCCCCGGTCCCCCTCCCGCAGCCGCCCGACGCGAGCGCGGCCAGCGCCGCGCACGCAAGGAGTTGGCGCCCGGCAGTGGTTCGCATGGAGACACCAATCCGCCCGAGGAAAAATTTGTCAAAGCGTTTGAGGCGGGCACGATGTTGCCTTCTTCTGCTCATTCCCCCCGCTCATGGACGCACGGCCCGATCACCAGCAAAACGCCTCATACAGGCCGGCGCTCGCTGCGTTCTCGGCCTTTGCCGCGGCCTGGGTCTTCGTGCTGGTGGCGCTCGGCGCCTTCACGACGACGATCAACGCGGGAATGGCGTTCCCGGACTGGCCGCTTTCGAACGGCTCGCTCAACCCCGAGGGCTGGCTCACGAACCTGTCGATGTTCGCCGAGCACTCGCACCGGCTGAGCGCGGGCATGATGACGGCCCTCACCCTCGTCCTCGCCGCCTGGCTCTGGCGCACCGAGCAGAGGGCGTGGCTGCGCAGGCTCTCGTACCTTGCGCTCGGCCTCGTGGTCGCCCAGGCGGTCGTCGGCGGGCTCCGCGTCCTGCTCGACCGGATCCACATCGAGCCCCTCGACACGAGCCTCGGCCGGCTGATTGCGATGCTCCACGCCTGCCTCGCGCAGGCCTTCGCCTGCGCCCTCGTCGCGCTGGCCGTTTCCTGCTCGAGGGGGTGGATCACGAGGCCCATGCCGGTCGGCAAAGGGGCGAGGCGCATGGGGGTCCTCTGCTGCGCCCTGCTCTTCGCGCAGCTCGCCATCGGGGCCGTCGTGCGCCACAGCTTCGCAGGCCTGGCGATCCCGACGTTCCCATGGTCGACGCCCGCGGGCGGCCTGCTGCCCGCGGCGTGGAGCTTCCAGGTCGCCATCCAGTTCGCCCACCGCGCCATGGCGTGCGCCGTCGCGTTGGCGATCGCGGGGTTCGCGGTCGCTGTCTGGCGGGACCGTGGGGCGTCGCCCGGGATGCGCTCCGGCGCCTCGGCCCTCGTCAGCCTGGTCGCCCTCCAGATATTCCTCGGGGCCCTGATAATCCGGACCTACCGCGCCGTCGGCGTCACGACGGGCCACGTGGTGGTGGGGGCGCTCACCCTCGTCGCCGCCTTCTGGCTCACGTGGCTCGCCCACCGCGACGCGATCGAGGGGCGGACCATCCCATGAAGGACGCAGCTCCCGCGCATGCGCGATTCGGCGACTACCTCGAGCTGACCAAGCCGCGGCTGAGCCTGCTGTCGGTCATGACGGCGCTCGTGGGCTACGTGGCGGCGCGGCCCGCGTTCGACCCGCTCCGGGTCGGGCTCCTCGTCGTCGGAACCTCGCTGGCCGCCGGCGGCGTCGCCTCGCTCAACCAGTGGATGGAGAGCGACACGGACGCGCGGATGCGGCGCACGGCGCTGCGGCCGATCCCGACGGGCAGGGTCGCGGGGGGCTCGGCGTTCGTCCTCGGATGGCTCATGTGCATCGCGGCGCTGATGCTCATATTCATGGAGGTCGGCAGGCTCGCGGCCCTCTTCACCCTCCTGACGATCGCCTTCTACCTGGGCTGGTACACGCCGGCGAAGCGCTGGAGCCTGTGGAGCACCGAGATCGGCGCGATCGCGGGGGCGCTCCCGCCGCTGATAGGCTGGTCCGCCGCACAGGGCGCGGTCTCGGCCCTGGGCTGGATCCTCTTCGGCATCCTCTTCCTCTGGCAGATCCCGCACTTCATGGCGATCGCCTGGACCTACAGGAGCGACTATTCCGCAGTGCATTTCCCGATGCTGCCCGTGCGCGACGAGTCGGGCGGGAAGGTCGCGCTTTGGTCGCTCGCCGCGACCGCCGCGCTGACGGTCGTGAGCGTGCTCCCTGCGTTCCTCGGGCTTGCCAGCCGGTGGTACGGCGCCGCGGCGCTCGCGGTCGGCGCGTGCTTCCTGTGGAGGGCGGCGGCGTTCCTCAGGCCGGCGTCGCGGGACGCGGGCGCCCGAAGGCTCTTCCTCTTCTCGCTGGCCTACCTCCCCCTGCTCCTTGGCCTGCTCGTCGGGGACAGGCTGCTCCTGAGCCGGCCGTGAACGTGCACGACCTTCCCTCGATCGAGGCCGCGCTGAACGGGATCGCCACCATCCTGATAACGGCCGGATTCGTCTTCATCAAGCGGGGCGACCGCGGGGCCCACCGCGCATGCATGCTAGCGGCGGCTGTGGCATCCGCTTTGTTCCTAGTCTTTTACGTCACCTATCACGCCATGATGAGGGGGGCCCACACGCCCTTCGGCGGGGCCGGCGCCATCCGCGGGGTGTACCTTGCCATCCTCTGGACCCACATCCCGCTGGCCGGGCTCATCGCGTTCCTCGTGCCCCGGACGTTCGTCTTCGCCCTGAAGGGGGACTTCGAGCGCCACCGCGCATGGGCCCGCGTCACGTTTCCCATCTGGTACTACGTGTCGGTGACGGGCGTCCTCGTCTACTTCTTCCTGTACCGGTGGTGGCCTCAGCGCGGGTAGAGAAGGGCTACGCCCGGGCCTGCGGCCGCGCCTCGGTCGGCGGCCGCCTCATCTGCTCGGCCCGGGCGAAGCCGAACTTCTCGTAGAGGGCGTGCGCGTCGCGGGTGGCTAGGAGGCACTTGGTGGAGCTCACGTGCGGGTGGGCGACCACGCACGACAGCAGGAACTTGCCGAGGCCCTTGCCCCTGTGGCGCTCGTCCACGACGACGTCGCACAGCCACGAGAAGGTCGCGGCGTCCGTGACGACCCGGGCGAAGCCCACCTGTCTGCCGCCCCGCTTCTCGTAGAGCCCGAAACAGAGCGAGGCCCCGATGGACCGCGCGATCACGTCGCGGGGGCGGTCTTGCGCCCAATAGGACCCGGCAAGCGCCGCGCACACGAAGTCGAGGTCGAGGAGCCCGGGATCGGTGCTGACGTAGTGGCTTTCATTCTCCCAGCTCATGGTGTCGCCCTACGCTGACGCGGCCGCCCCGGGGCGGCAAAGGCATTCGGACCCAACGGGGGCGCCCTCAGCCCGCGCCCCGGGGCCGGCAGGCGGCCGTCACTTGACGGTGAGCACGCCCTTCATCCCCGCCTGGTAGTGGGCCGGGAACGTGCACAGGAAGTTGTAGTCGCCCGGCGTCGTGGGCGCCTGGAACTCGATCTCGCCCGACTTGCGGGGCCCCAGGAGGTCGATGTGGGCGATGATCTCGTCGCTGAGCGCGGCGGGGACGTAGCCGGTGTCCTTAGAGTTGAGGGCGGCCGCGTCAAACGCCGCGACGTCGGAACCCGCCTTCAGGAGGATCCAGTTGTGACCCATGACCTCCTTCGGCTGCGTGCCGGTGTTCGTCAGGACCACCTTGATGTCCTCGCCCGGCTTGGCCTCTATCGCCGTGATGCTGTACTTCATCGTGTCTCCCGCCGTGATGTCTATCTCGCGGGGTCCGGCCGGGGTCGCCGCGCCCGCCGTCGACGAGTCCTTCTGGCCGCAGCCGGAAGCGACAATTGAGACAACAGCAGTGAGGAGAAGAAGTCGTGTATTCATCGGGCGGAAACGCTCGCCCAGGCCGGCCCCAATCGCAAATCGAAACACTCGCGGCGAGGGCCCGGCGGTGCCGGAACGTCCGCCCCCGGGGCCGGACGGGGCGGCTCCGCTTGGCTTGGAGGCGAAAAATCTGTCCGAATATGGCTTGAAATGCCCGGATGTTCGCTGACTGTACTTCGCGTTCTGTCGGCCCCCCCTCGGGGCGCCGCTCAGTTGCGACTGCACAAATGCGTTTAAAGGACCCTCCCACCCGCCTCCTCCGACGGGCCGTCTCGGCCGCGGCCCTAGCCGCCTTGCCGCTCCTGTCGGGATGCTTCTGGCTGGACGGCCCGCAGTCGACCTTCGATCCCAACGGCCCGGTCGCGCGCGAGCAGCTGGACCTGTTCTACGTCACGTGCTGGGTGACGCTGGCGATCTTCATCCTGGTCGGCAGCGCCCTGGCCTACGCGATGATCAGGTTCAGGGCCCGCAGCGATTCCGACGAGCACGCCGAGCCGCCCGAGCAGCACCACGGCAACCCGGTAGTGGAGGTGAGCCTGATCGCGGCCTCCGTGTTCTCGCTGGTCATCATCGCCATCCCCACCCTCAAGGGCGTCTGGTACACCTACGACGTCCCGGAGGCCGAGAGGGCCGACGCGTACGAGGTCACGGCCACCGGCTACCAGTGGTGGTTCAAGTTCGACTATCCAAACGAGACGGCCCAGGCGCCCGACGCGACGGGCAAGCTCGTCAGCGCCCCGCTGACGACGGGCTCCGAGCTCGTGATCCCGGCCGGCCGGCCGGTCCACGTCAACCTGCGCACGGTCGACGTCATCCACAGCTTCTGGGTCCCCAAGCTCGCCGGCAAGGTGGACATGGTGCCCAACCGCGGCAACTCCCTCTGGATCAAGGCGGAGAAGCCCGGGTATTTCTGGGGGCAGTGCGCGGAGTTCTGCGGCGAGTCGCATGCGGTGATGCGGTTCCGCGTGATCGCGCTCAGCCCGAGGGAATTCTACGACTGGCTCAGCGCGCAGGCGGCGCCCGCCCGCGGCGTCCCCGCCGCGGTCGCCTCCGCCGGGGCCCCCCCGAGGGCGCAGTTTGCCGCCTACCGCGAGTTCCGCCGGAACGAGCCGGGCTACACCGACAAGTTCGACGTGTCCCCGCTCGACGCCTGGCGGGCGCAGCAGCTTCCCGGGAAGGACGAGGATCCGGCCCTGATCGCGAAGGGCCGCGGCCTTTTCGTGTCTAAGACTTGCGCCAGCTGCCACACGATCCGCGGGCTGGACGGCGCCGTCGGGATCCAGGGGCCCGAGCTCACCCACGTCGGCGCGCGCACGACGATCGCCGGGGGCCTCCTCGAGAACAACCGCGACGAGCTCCACCGCTGGATCCACGCCCCGAACGAGGTGAAGCCCGGCAACAAGATGTGGGTGAACGGGTACCTCGCGAACAGCATCAAGCTGACGCCCGCCGACGAGGACGCCCTGGTCGCCTTCCTCGAGAGCCTCAAGTGAGCCGCCCGATGGAAGCCATTGCCAAGTCCGACTTCCTCGCGAAGGGCCAGCAGCCCGCGAAGCCCCTCGTCCTCTGGCGCCCGACGGCAAAGACGGGCCTCCTGAGCTGGCTGACCACGGTCGACCACAAGCGGATCGGGTTCCTCTACGGCGCCTCCGGGCTCTTCTTCCTCGTCATGGGGGGGATCGAGGCGCTGCTCATCCGCATCCAGCTCGCGGTCCCGAACAACACGTTCCTCACGTCGGCGCAGTACAGCGAGATGTTCACGATGCACGGGACGACGATGATCTTCCTCGTCGTCATGCCCATCGGGGCGGCGTTCTTCAACTTCGTGATGCCGCTCCAGATCGGGGCGCGCGACGTGGCCTTCCCGCGGCTGAACGCGTTCTCGTACTGGACGTTCCTCGTGGGCGCGATCATCGTGAACCTCGGCTGGTTCATGAAGGACGGCGTGCCCAACGCCGGGTGGGTCGGCTACGCCCCGCTCACGACGAGGGCGTTCAGCCCGACCCATGCGATCGACATGTGGGTCATGGGGCTGCAGCTGCTCGGGGTGGCCTCCATCGCGGCCGCGCTCAACTTCATCGTCACGATCATCAACATGCGCGCGCCGGGTATGACCATGATGCGGCTGCCCGTGTTCACCTGGATGACGCTCTTCACCTCGTTCCTGATCATCCTCTCCTTCCCCGCGATCACGATCGCCCTCGTGGAGATCATGATGGACCGGCTCTTCGGCACGAACTTCTTCGAGGTCTCCAACGGCGGCATGCCGATCCTCTGGCAGCACCTGTTCTGGATATTCGGGCATCCGGAGGTGTACATCCTCATCCTCCCGGCGATGGGGATCATCTCGGAGATCCTGCCGACATTCTCCAGGAAGCCCCTGTTCGGGTACCCCATCGTCGTCTTCTCCGGCGCAAGCATCGGCCTGCTCGGCTTCGGCGTCTGGAGCCACCACATGTTCACCTCCGGCCTGGGCACGGTGGCCAACGCGGCCTTCGCGCTGATGACGATGGCGATCGCCGTGCCGACGGGCGTCAAGATATTCAACTGGATAGGCACGCTCTGGGGGGGCCACCTGAGCATGCGCACCCCGATGATGTTCGCCCTCGGGTTCCTGTGGATGTTCATGATAGGCGGCTTCTCCGGGGTCATGCACGCCGCGGCGCCCGCCGACATGCAGCAGCACGGAAGCTATTTCGTCGTCGCCCACTTCCACTACGTCCTCATCGGCGGATCGCTCTTCGCCCTCCTGGCGGGTATACACTACTGGTTCCCGCTCATGTTCGGCCGCAAGGTGAGCGAGCTCTGGGGCAAGGCGTCGTTCTGGCTGGTTTTCATCGGCTTCAACGCGACGTTCTTCCCCATGCACTTCCTGGGCCTCGAGGGCATGCCCCGGCGCACGTACACCTACGACGGGAACATGGGCTGGAACCTGGGGAACATGATCTCATCGGTGGGGGCGTTCATCCTAGCCGGCGGGATCGGGGTCTACCTCGTCACCATGGTCTACACGTACTACAGGGGCGAGCGCACCGGCAAGGACCCGTGGGACGCACGGACGCTCGAGTGGAGCCTCCCGAACCCGGTCCCCGAGTACAATTTCCGGGTGATACCGACGATCCACGCGCGCGACGGCTGGTGGTACGAGAAGCGCCACGCGGACGAGGTCTCGAGGGAGGAAGAGGAACACGCGAAGGCCGAGGAGGCGCATGGGGGGATACACATGCCGTTCCAGTCGATCTACCCGTTCCTCGCGGGCGTCGGCATCATGATCGGCGCGATCGGCACGGCCATCGTCGACCCTGCCGACCACAACCTTTACCCCGGGTTCTGGGGCCCGAAGATCGCCGTCACGCTGGCGGGAGGGGCGATCATGTTCGTCTCGATCGTCCTCTGGTCGCTCGAGGGCTGCGAAGGCACCCACATCCACCTGGACAAGGACGGCACCGTGACGGGCGACGACGCCCACGGCGGCTACCCGTCAAACCACTGAGGAGCCGAGGCCCCCGGCCGACCCAATCCCCATGAGCAGCGATGCGGCGACAGCCACGATCGACCACCATTTCGATCCGACCACCTCGACCGGGATCCCGAACAAGAAGGTCCTCATGTGGGCCTTCCTCGCCTCGGACTGCATGTTCTTCGGCTGCCTCATCTCGACGCACCTGATCTACCGGCTTCACCCGCCCCCGGGGACCCCGCCGGCAAGGCAGGTCTTCAGCATCGAGCTGACGTCGTTCTCGACCTTCATCCTGCTCATGTCGTCCCTGATGATGGCGCTCGCCGTCAACGCGATCCAGAAGGGGAACCTGAAGAGCATGCGCTGGTCGCTGCTGACGACGATCTTCTTCGGGTGCATCTTCCTCGGGTGCCAGGTCTACGAGTTCAGGAACTTCGTGTACGAGAAGCACCTGACGATCACGAACAGCATCCTCGGCACCACGTTCTTCACCCTGACCGGGACGCACGGCCTCCACGTGCTCGTGGGCGTGATCTGGCTCAGCGGGATGCTCCTTTACTCGTTCACGGGCCGGCTGACCGAGAAGGAGGCGATAGACGTCGAGTCGATGGGCCTGTACTGGCACTTCGTCGACATCGTCTGGATCGTGATCTTCACGGCCGTGTACCTGCTCGAGTACATCTGACCCCCTCCAACGCCGAATGCCGACATGAGCACCCACGCAGCAGCCCCCTCCCAGGGCCACGAGCTCGAGCAGAGCAAGTTCTGGATCTTCGTCCAGATAGCGATGCTCCTCGCCGTCATCACGGGCCTTGAGCTCGTCACCGTCTACCTGCCCTTCATGAGGTGGATCCTGTTCTCGGTGCTGGTCGTCCTCTCGACCGTGAAGTTCATGTTCGTCATCTTCTATTTCATGCACCTGCGCTGGGACAGGGCGTTCTGCACGATCCTGTTCTTCATCGGCCTCGTCCTCGCGGCCGGGACGATGATCGCGCTCCTCAAGCTCTTCGGGGCTGACGCAAGCAAGCCGCTCGCGGCGGCGGCCCCTCCGGCGATGGCCGCCAGGGCCGCCTGAACCGGCCGCCCGGCCGGCCGTCCGGGCGAAAAGATGATCGACTGGCGGCACTGGCACAACGAGCCGTTCCTGACGGGCGGCCTCATCCTCGCCGGCTGGCTCTACGCGATCCTTGCCGGGCCCCTGAGGGCGATGCTCGCTCCCGGGAGGCCCTTCCCGCGCGGGCAGGCGGTCGGGTTCTACGGCGCGCTAGCCATCTTCTACCTCGCCGTCGGCTCGCCGCTCGACCAGGTCGGCGAGCGCTTCCTGCTGTCGGCGCACATGGCGCAGCACCTGCTCATCATGTACCCGGTGCCGCTGCTCATCCTGCTGGGGACCCCGGCCTGGATGGCGGACCCGGTCCTATCCCGGCCCGTGCTGCGCACGCCGCTGCGGATGCTCCTCAGCCCCTTCGCCTGCGCGGTCGTCTCGACGGCGGTCATAAGCCTCTGGCACGTGCCGGCGCTCTACGAGTGGACGCTCCAGGACAAGCTGGCCCACGTCGGCGAGCACCTCATGTTCCTCGCGGCGTCGCTCCTGTACTGGTGGCCGCTCGCGAGCCCCTCGGCGGCCTTTCCGTCGCCGGGCTACGGGGTGCGCATGCTCTACGCGGTCGGGACCGAGATCGCCATGATCCCGGTCTCGGCCTACATCGTGTTTTCGCGCGACATTCTCTATCCGACCTACGAGTATGCGCCGAGGCTGATCGCCGGGTTCACGCCCGCCGACGACCAGCTGCTTGCCGGCATCATCATGAAATCCGTGGGAATGGCCGTGTCGCTGACCGTGCTCGGAGTCTGCTTCTTCAAATGGTCGAGGTCCTCCCAAGCCGCGCCCTGACGGCGCGCGAGCGGCTCTCGCGCCTCCTCGCCGATCCCCCGGCGGCCGCGGTCCTCGCGGCGTGCGCGGTCATCCTCGGCCTGCGCCGGGCCGAGGCGCTGACGAACCCCCAGTTCTGGGCCGAGGACGCCTATTTCTTCGAGCGGGCCTACGTGTTCGGCTGGAAGGCATTCCTCGAGCCGTTCGCCGGGTACCTCCACACGGTCCTGCGGATGATCGCGCAGGCCTCGGTGGCGATCGACCCCGCCCGCGCGCCGGCGATCTTCGTGGCGTCCTCGGGCGCCGCCACGCTCTATGTCGCGGCCCGGACGCTGTCGCGGCGCTGCCCCCTCCCCCGCTTCGCCGGCGCCTGCGCCCTCGCCGTCGTCCTCGTCCCCGACACGTACGAGGTGTTCCTCAACGTGGTGAACCTCCAGTGGGTGCTGGCGGCCGGCCTGATCCTGCTCCTTGTCTCGCGCGACCCGGGGCGCGCGGGCCAGTGGGCCCACGACGTCGCCGCCGCAGCGCTCCTGGGCCTGACCGGCCCGTTCTGCATCATCCTCGCCCCGCTGTTCGCCTGGCGGGCGTGGAGCCGAAGGACGCGCGCCAGCCTTGTCCTCGCGGCCATCGTCGCCGCCTGCGCCGTCGTCCAGCTCGCCCTGGTCCTCGTCGAGCCCCCGTTTCCCGGGGATCCCCACGCGGCTCACACGATCGCGGCCCGGCTCTTCCTTCCCGCGGTCGCGCGCAGGATAGGCGCCTCCATCGTCCTCGGCTCGCTCATGGCCCCCGAGACGGACGTTGTCATCGGGACCGTCGCGGGCGTCGCCACCCTCGCGGGGGTGGGATACATGGCCTTCAGGCCCGGCAGGCTCCGGGCGGAGCGGGCCCTCCTGGGTCTCGCGTTCGCAGCGATGCTCCTCGGGGCCTTCGTCAGGACGCGATACACGCTTGGCGAGTACTTCGAGCCGCTGGCACACGCGCGGTACGTCTTCATCCCGCAGCTGGTCGCGATATGGCTGCTCCTCGTCACGGCGGACGAAGGGGGCCGGGCCGGGAGGGCGGCCGCGGCCCTCGTGGTCATCGGGCTCCTGGCGAACGCCCCGAGGGACCGCGAGCCCGCCTATGCGGACATGCACTGGAGCCGCTACGCCCCCAGGATCCGCGCCGGGGAGCGCGTGGTCGTCCCCGTGAACCCGCCCGGCTGGGTGATGCCCCTTCCCGCCCGCGGGAAGTGAGGGGGCCCCGCCGCAGCCCGGGCGAGGGCCGGGGCGGGGCGCCCGCGCGGGTCAGGCCTTGGCCGGTGGCAGAAGGTCGTCGATCGAGTCGCTCTCGACGCCCAGGTCGGCGAAGAGCCACGACGAGAGGTAGCGCTCGGCCGACGAGGGGATGATCACGACGATCTGCTTGCCCTTGTTCTGGGGCCTCTTGGCGACCTGGATGGCGGCCCAGACCGCGGCGCCCGAGGAGATCCCGACCGGGATTCCGTCCAGCTTCGCGATCTGCTTGGCCAGCGGGGCGGCGTCGTCCTCCTTCACCGTGATCACCTCGTCGTAGATCTTGGTGTTCAGGACGGCCGGCACGAATCCGGCGCCCAGCCCCTGGAGCTTGTGCGGCCCGGGCTGCCCACCAGAGAGGATCGGCGAACCCGCCGGCTCGACGGCGACCAGCCTGAACGACGCCTTGCGCGGCTTGATGACCTCCCCAATGCCCGTGATGGTGCCCCCTGTGCCTATTCCGGACACGACGATGTCGACCTTTCCGTCGGTGTCTTTCCAGATCTCCTCCGCCGTGGTGCGGCGGTGGATGGCCGGGTTGGACGGGTTGGAGAACTGCTGGAGGATGACGCTGTTCGGGATCTTCGTTGAGAGCTCCTCCGCCTTGGCGATGGCCCCCTTCATCCCCTTCGCGCCCTCGGTGAGGACCAGGCGGGCACCGAGGACCTTGAGGATCTTCCGGCGCTCGGTCGTCATCGTCTCGGGCATCGTCAGGACCAGCTTCAGCCCGCGGGCGGCCGCCACGAACGCGAGCGCGATCCCCGTGTTGCCGCTCGTCGGCTCGATGAGGACGGTGTCCTTGTTGATGCGTCCGCTCTTGAGCGCGTCGTCAATCATCGCGTACCCGATCCGGTCCTTGACGCTCGAAAGCGGGTTGAAGAATTCGAGCTTCAGGAGGATCTCCGCCTGCGCCCCGTGGGCGGCCGCGGTCCGGTTGAGGCGGACGAGCGGCGTGTTGCCGATCGTCTCGGTGATGTCGTTGTATATCTTGGCCATTTGGGTTGTGGGTTTGAGTTTCTGTTTCTTGGGTAAAGCTGGCGGACGGGGCCCTAGATCGCGTAGTCCTCCTCGAAGGAATGGGCCTGCCTGAGGCGCATGCGCACGAGGTCGTTGACACTCAGGCCGAGCCCGGAGAGCTCGGACCGCGAGATCTCGACCTCGACCGGCTCGCGCGTCTGCACCTGCTCCAGGAGGAGCCTCGCGTGCGGGCCCGCCGCGTGGATGTGCCGGACTATCGCCGAGAGCCCCGGTCCGCCCGCGTCGTGCGGCGTGAGCTCGATGTCGTGGGGGCGCACGTAGATCCGGCCGTCCGACACGGCCTGGGCGGCCGGGCCGCCCCCGCGTGACGCCACGGCGAGCGCGGGGGCGCGCAGCACGTTCACGTTCCCGAGGAACTGGTAGACGAACGGCGACGCGGGCCTGTCGTAGACCTGCTGCGGGGTCCCGACCTGCTCGACGCGGCCCTGGTTCATGATGACCACCTCGTCGGCGATCTCCAGGGCCTCCTCCTGGTCGTGGGTCACGAATATCGTCGTCAGCTG
This sequence comes from uncultured Opitutaceae bacterium, assembly GCA_964496645.1. Classification (GTDB taxonomy): domain Bacteria; phylum Verrucomicrobiota; class Verrucomicrobiia; order Opitutales; family Opitutaceae; genus Palsa-1447. Next base: position 714 of record CAZCAJ010000023.1, on the reverse strand, counting down.
GATGTCGTCGTGGAATCGGCGCAGCCAGCGCCGCAACTCCTTGCGCACCCGCGCGTCCAGGGCGCCGAAGGGCTCGTCCAGCAGGAGCACCTTGGGCTCGACGGCGAGCGCCCGGGCGAGCGCCACCCGCTGGCGCTGCCCTCCGGACAGCTGCGAGGGGAAGCGCCCGGCCAGCCCGTCGAGCTGCACGAGCTCGAGGAGCCGGTGCGCCCGCTCGAGGATCGTCGCGCGCGAGGGCCGGGTGCGGCGGCGGCGAACCCTCAGGCCGAAGGCGACGTTGTCGAGGACCGACATGTGCCGGAAGAGGGCGTAGTGCTGGAAGACGAACCCCACCCTCCTCCTGCCCGCAGGAATGTCGGTCACGTCGTCGCCGTGGAAGAGTATCCGGCCGCTGCCCGGATCGGGGAACTCGAGGCCCGCGATGATCCTTAGGAGCGTCGTCTTGCCGGAGCCGGACGGGCCGAGCACGGCCACCAGCTTGCCCTGCGGGACATGCAGGTCGACGCCGTCGAGCGCCGTAAAGGCCCCGAACACCTTGCGGATCCCGTGCGCGTCGATGCTCATCGCAGAACGGCCTGCCTCCATTCGACAATCGACTTGAGGACTAGGCTGGCGAGCGCCAGGAGGGCCAGCAGCGAGGCGACGGCGAACGCCCCCACGATGTTGTACTCGTTGTAGAGGATCTCCACGTGGAGCGGCATCGTGTTGGTCTCG
>CAZCAJ010000022.1:0-57550 GCA_964496645.1 uncultured Opitutaceae bacterium | reverse complement strand
GGCGATGAGCATGGGCGCGGTGCCCGTTGCGACCGACGTCGGCGGCCAGCGCGAGTTGGTGACCCCGGATTGCGGCGTGCTTCTGGCGTTCGACGGGCAGCTGGGTGATGCAATGGTGGAGGCGCTGGACACCCTGCTGACGGATGAACCCTTGCGCCGCCAGCTTGCCGGTGCCGGCCGAAGGCGGGTCGAGGTGCAGTTCCGGCTTGAGCAGACGGGCGCTCAGCTGAATGCAATCTTCCGAGGTGTTATGCTGCAGCGGGAGGCTCCCTTAAAGGCCCAGGTCTCGCCGGTGGATATCGGCGCAATTGCCGGCGACCTGGCGGAGCTCCAGGAAGACACCCTCGCGCCCGATGCCTGGGAACAGCAGCTGCGGGAGGGCAGGTGGCTCCCGGTGGCTGCCTCGCGCGTTGCCGATTTGCTCCGACATTCGCCCTTGCGGCTATGGTTTCGGCGCTTCGAGATCCGCCATGGCACGCGGATGGGCCGCTGGATCGCCAGGCGCCACTGAGCGGTCAAGCGAGCATAGTGTGCACGCAGGTCTCCTGTGCACCGTTTCCGTAAGACAGCGTCAGGCCCCCAGCACGGCCCGAAGGCTGTCCGCAACGTATCCGACCTGGACCTGGGTGATCTCGGGAAAAATTGGGAGCGAGAGGATAGTTCGCGAAGCGGCCTCGGCGTTGGGGAAGGCGCCCTGGCCCAGGCCGAGGTCCGCATAGGCCTTCTGGAGGTGGATCGGCACGGGATAGTGGACCACGGTCTGCACGCCGCGGGCCGCAAGCTCGCGGGCGACGGCGTCCCGGTCGCGCTCGGGCAGCCGGACGACGAACAGGTGGTACGCGTGGCGGCCGGTCCACGGGGCCTCGGCTGGCAGTACGAGACCCGGGCAGCCCGCAAGGGCGGCGCGGTACCATCCCGCCGCCGTGCGGCGCGCGTCATTCCAGGCGCCGAGGCTGCGGAGTTTGACCGAGAGGATCGCCGCCTGGAGCGTGTCGAGCCTTGAGTTGAATCCCTGGACCTCGTGGTGGTACTTGACGACTGAGCCCCAGTTGCGAAGCAGGCGCAGCCTGCCGGCGAGGCCCTCGTCCGACGTCGTCACGGCCCCGCCGTCGCCGAAGGCGCCGAGATTCTTCGCGGGATAGAAGCTGAACGCGGCGGCGAGCCCAAGCGAGCCGCACACCCGGCCGTCGACCAGCGCGGCGCCATGGGCCTGGGCGGCGTCCTCGATCAGGGCGAGGCCCTTGTGCCGGGCCAGGGCGGCGAGGGCGTTCATGTTGGCCGGCTGGCCGTAGAGGTGCACGGGGATGATCGCCCTCGTTCGCGGGGTGATGGCCGCGGCGACAGCTGCCGGGTCGATGAGGTAGTCCTCAATGCGGCAGTCGGCGAGTACGGGCTTGGCCCCAGCGTAGGAGATGGCCTCGGCGGTCGCGATGAACGTGTTGGCCGCGGTGATCACCTCGTCGCCGGCGCCGATGCCGAGGGCGCGCAGGATCAGGTGCAGGGCGTCGGTGCCGGAGCCGACGCCGACCGCGTGCGGGACATGGCAGAACTCCGCCCATTGCCGCTCGAAGGCGGCCACCTCCGGGCCGAGGATGAATTCGCCGTGGGCGAGCACGGCCTGGACGGCGGCGTCAATCTCCGCCTTGAGGCTGCGGACCTGCAGCGGGATGTCCTGGAACGGGACTTTCGCGGTGGCCATGGTTGGGTTGCGGGCGGTCAGCGCCTCTCCTTGCGCCAGGTCCGCCAGAAAGAGATCAGTCCCGCGAGCGTGCGCCACATTACCGCGGGGCGCGAGGCGGAAGGCACGCCGTGCAGGCGCGGCTTCATCTCGACCTCGACCTCGGCTATGCTGGACCCCTGGTCGCGCATCCGCACGAGCGCCTCGGCCAGCATCGGGATGCCCCGTTGGGTCAGCTGGAAGCGCATGAAGGCCGTCCGGCGGTAGGCGTGGATCCAGTTCACGTCGCGGACGCGCAGCCCGAAAAGCAGCGACACCAGCCGCGGATATATCCACGCGTTCAGCAGCATGAGCGGGTTGTAGCCCACGCGCCGGCTGCGGCAGCCGACAATCGCGTCGGCGTGGCCGAAATTGGCCACATAGGGCGCAAAGTCGCCGGGCGCCGCGGGCATGTCGGCGGGCCAGAGCATGAGGTACTCGCCGCCGGCGAGGCCGGCGCCCGCCAGGAAGGCGCCGCCGATTCCCTGGTTGGACTGGTGGTGGACGCGCACGCCCGGCAGCGCCCCGGCCAGGGAGTCGGCGATCGCCCCTGTGCCGTCGCCGCTGCCGTCGTCGACGACGATGATCTCCGCTCCGGCGACGACCTGGTCGAGCGTGGCGCGCAAGCCCCGGATCGAGGCCTCCAGCAAGCGCTCCTCGTTGAACGCGGGGACGACGACGCTGAGCGCCGGCGCGCCAGATGTGCTCACGCCGCCGCTCACCGCGAGAACAGGCGCGCGGGAACGCCCGCGACGACGGCGCCAGGCGGCACGTCATTGAGGACGACCGCGCCGGCCCCGACCATGGCGCCGGCCCCTATCGTCACGCCACCCATGATGAGCGCGCCCGAGCCTATCGAGGCGGCAGCCATGACCTCCGTGCGCTCGAGCTTCCAGGTTCCGTCCCGGGCGCCGGCGGCCGACGGATGCCGGTCGTTCATGAAGATGACGCCGTGGCTGACAAACACGTCGTCCCCGAGGGTCACGCCCGAGCAGAGGAATGAATGGCTCTGGATGCGGCAGCGCGCGCCGACGGTCACGTCGCGCTGGATCTCGACGAACGTGCCGATCATGCAGTCGTCCCCGATCCGGCAGCCGTAGAGGTTGACGAAGGGGTTGAGCTTCACGCGCTCTCCCAGGACCACGTCGTCGGCGATCTGGAAGAGGGGCGATCTGGGCCGCCTCGTCACGGGTAGGTAATGGGGGTCATCCGGCCGCCGCGCCCGAGGGAGGCGCGCGCCGCCTCGAGGACGCGGACGACCTCCGAGCCGAAGGCGCCGCTGGCGGCGGGCTGGCGCCTGCTGCGAAGGCAGTCGACGAATTCCTGGTCCTGGCGCAGGAGCGGCTCGTACAGCCTGAGCTTCGGGGTCGTGATCGCGCCGTCGCGCAGGATCATGTGAAACTCGCCGAACGAGGAGTAGTTGTCCTGCAGGACGCCCTTGTCGTAGTAGCGCACGGGCTCCAGGATGTTCATGTCGTCCCAGACGGCCATCTTGGCCGAGCCGACCACCGTGAGCTGGCGCACCTTGCGCGGGTTGAGCCACGAGGTGTGGACGTGGCAGATGACGCCCCTGGGGTAGGTGAGGGTGAGGAACCCGATGTCCTCGATGCCCCTCTGCAGGAACGCCCCCCCGACGGCCGACACCGACTCCGGCCTCGAGCCGAGGAGGAAGTTGAAGATGGAGATGTCGTGGCTCGCCAGGTCGAAGACGACGCCGACATCGCCGCGCACGGGCCCGAGGTTCGTGCGGACGGCGTCCATGTAGTAGATCCGGCCGAGCGTGCCGCGGTCGATGGCGCGCTTGAGGTGGAGCGTGCACGGGTTGTAGAGGAAGACGTGGCCGACCATGAGGATCCTTCGCCTCTTCCTGGCGACCGCGCAGAGGGCGCGCGCCTCGGCGGAGTTGAGCGCGAGCGGCTTCTCGCACAGGACGTCCTTGCCCGCCTCGAGGGCCCGGCGAACCAGCGGGAAATGGGAAACGACCGGCGTCGCCACGACCACGGCGTCGATGTCGGGCGCGTCGGTCACGGAGCGCGTGTCGCGGGTCGCCTCGATGCCGGGGAACTGCCTGCGCGCAAGGGCCACGCGCGAGGCGGAGCTGTCGCAGATCCGGGCGACCTCGCAGCCCTCCACCATGCGCAGGTTGCGCACGTGGTTGGGGCCCCACTGGCCGAGGCCAATCACGCCTATGCGCACCGGGGAGGATGTTGGGGCCATCGAAGGCTGGGATTTTTTGCGGACGGGGCCGGGAAAGGCAAACCTCGGGTTCAGACGAACTTGAGCTTGCGCGCGGCGAAGAGCACCATCCGCAGGAGGAGCCATCCGTGCCGCCACCGGTGGATGTTCGTCGAGCCGTACGTCCGGTCGCGGTAGCGCACGGGCACGTCGACGATCTTCATGCTGAGCCGGGCGGCGCCGAAGAGGAGGTCGAAGTCGCCGAACGGGTCGAAGTCCCCGAAGTAGGCGCGGTTTGCGACGATGCGCTCGTAGTCGGCGCGCCTGAGGACCTTCGTCCCGCAGAGGGTGTCCTTGAGGGACTGGCCGAGGATCCAGGTGAAGAGGATCCCGAACGTCTTGTTCGCGCACATGTTCAGGAACCGCATCGCGGCCTTTTCCATGGGGTACACAAGCCTGGAGCCGTTGGCGAACTCGGCGTGCCCCGAGGCCACGGCGGCGTAGAACTTGGGAAGCTCCTCAGGGGGGACCGTCAGGTCGGCGTCGAGGATGATGAAGAGGTCCCCCTCGGCGGCGGCGAACCCCGCCCGGACGGCGTCGCCCTTGCCGTGGCCCTCCTGCCTCAGGGTCTTGATCCTGCGCCCCGGGTGCTCCCTGGCGACGCGCTCGATCTCCTCCCACGTGTTGTCCCGGGAATGGCCCTCGACAAAGATGAGCTCGGTGCCGGCGCCCATGTCGGGTGTGCGCCGGACCGCCGCCTCGATGTTGCCGGCCTCGTTCCTGGCGGGGATGACGACCGACACGCTCAGGGGACCTGTCTCCCGTGCGCGGCCGGTGCGCGCGACGCAGAAGACGGAGAGGCAGAACCATGAGAGGATCGGTGCGATCCAGCGGTTTATGAAGGTGCCGATCCCGAGGGCCCGCATCGGGCAGAGGATGCGCGGCTGCACCACTAGGGGCTTCCAGTCGGCCAGTTCCAGAAGCCCCATCATGTCCGAGGTCGTCAGCCAGTTGCTGGGTGGCGCTCTCCTAATGAGCCCCAAGACGCGTGCGAGGACGTAGACGGGCCTCCATAGGGACGAGGGATAGTTGACGATCAGCCGGGTCCCGGGGTGGGAGACCGAGTGGAGCCCCTCGAGGACCTGCTGGACGTCGGCTGCGAAGTTGAGCGTGTCCGAGATGACGATGACGTCGAAGCGCTCGCCGAGCTCGATCGCCTCCGCGGCCTGGACATGGAACTCGCAGCCGGGGGCGCGCTCCCTGGCCGCCTCGATCTGCCTCCCCGAGAGGTCTATGCCGACCCTTCGCTTCGCCCGCAGCAGGCTCAGGAGCCCGCCCGAGCCGCAGCCCACCTCGAGGACGGATGAATCCTGGGAAATCAGCAGGTTGTAGTAGTGGGCCAGGATCGCCCGGTAGCTCGCCGAGGCGGGCTTCGTGCCCGCCGGCGCCCCGTCATACCACGCGCGCACCCGTTCGAGGTGCTCGGCGTTGATTTCGGAAATGGCCCGCGGCATCGGAGAGCTTGCTTCTGGAACCGGCCCGTTCGTCACACGCCGGCGCCCCTTTTGAGCACCACCAGGAGCCGGGCTGCAAAGAGATTCGGCCAGCGCGACAGCGCGCGGTCGAGCCGGCGCCAGAGCCGGAACGCCGCGGGGCCGCCGATCTGCGGGCCCGAGAATCCGCCCGTGGCGAGGTATTCGAAGGAGGGCAGCGGCGCCACCTCGCAGAGCTCCCAGGCGGCAAGCCGCTCGGGCGCCTCGCGACGCCAGAAGACCCGCGTGGCGGAGCCCTGGGCGGCAAAATAGTCCGCGTCGCCGGCTTTGAAGCCGGCCGGGGCCTCCCAGGTGAGCGGAAGGCCGAGGCCGACGGGCTCGTGGTGGAAGAGCCCGTAGACGACGCGGCCGGTCCAGCTGATCGCCGGGTCGAAGATGATCACGCGGCCTCCCGGCGCGAGCGCCCGGCGGAACTCCGAGAGGGCCGTCGCCGGGTACCGCAGGTGGTGCCAGACGTCGAAGAGGATGAGGTTCGAGACGCCCCCGTCGGCCGAGGTCAGGCGGTAGGCGTTCTCCCGGCGGTCGAGCCACGGGTTGGGAAAGAGGTCCGTCGTGACGCAGTCGGGGATGACCTCCTTGATTGAGCCCATCCCGGATCCGAGCTCGACGATCTGGCCCTTGACCGAGCGGTCGAGACGCGACGCGATCAGCTCGTGGAAACCCCTGTAGACGGCGCGCAGCTGCGGCTTGCGCTGCCAGGCCAGCCGGTTGGCCTGGATCTCCAAGTCGTGCTGCCCGACCGGCAGCGAGTCGCCCGCGTTCATTGGGTTCGGTTTATGGGAACGTACAGCGTGTCCCAGGTGTCCCTGTGGGCTCAAGAAAACTCCGCCCGGCAGGGGTTTGTGATTGCCTTCGAATCCGATTTCCCGCGGGCTAGGCGACTACTATTCCCTGCGAATGAGACTGCCCAAAACCCTGCCGCTGCTCCTGCTTGCGATGGCGTCGCTGCGAGCCGAGGCGCCCTCCGTTACGGGCACGATGCCGGAGGATTTCCTCCCGGGCCTCGGCCCGCTCCTCAAGACCGCGGTCGAGAAATCCCCGAACACGATCCTGTCAAACATCAACGTGGCGCAGCAGGAGGCGCAGCGCTACGTCTATGCCTCGTCCCTCTGGCCGCAGCTCAACGGCAATGCCAACTACTCGGTCATCGACGAGTCCGTCACGGGGGGCACGCCCAGCACCCAGAAGGGCGTTTTCTACAATTTCACCCTGAACCAGCCGATCTTCCAGTGGGGGGCCTTGAAGAACAACGCCGCCATCGGAGACCTGGGCGTCAAGATCGCCCGCAGGCAGTTTGCCGAGGGCTACCGCCTGCTCGCTGTCGAGATCCGGAGGCAGTACATGTATTTGGTGGGCAAACAGATAACACTGAGGAATGCACGCTTCAGGCAGAAGATAGCCGAGGAGGGCCTGAAGACCGACCAGGCGAAGTTCGACTCCGGCTCCGCGTCCCAGGCCGAACTCCAGGGCTTCAAGCTCGGCCTCGAGCAGGCCCAGCTCGACACGGACCGCGCGGCGGAGGACTTCGCCTACGCGAAGCGGGTGCTGACGCGGCTCGTGGGCATCGACGGCCTGCCGGACGACTCGGTCCCCCTGGAGATCGGCCACCCGGAATTCTCACCGGCGCTGGCCGACGCGGTCCTCACGGGCTTCGTGGGCGGCGGCGTGGAGAGCGCCTTCCAGAGCCAGGTGTACGCGATGCAGATAAAGCAGCAGGACCTGGGCTACCAGATAGCGAAGGTGAGGCTCCTGCCCAAGGTCAACTTCACGGCCAGCTACCTCCTCGAGGACAACACGCAGGCCTTCTCCGGGTTCGTCTCGCAGGTCGCCGTGCGGGAGGAGACCTACAGCCTCGGGGCGAGCTGGTCTATATTCGACGGGTTCGCGACCCGGGGCGCGAAGCTGGGGGCGCTCGAGACCAAGCGGCAATACGAGCGGCTGCGCAAGAACTTCGTCGACAATTCGATCGACCAGATCACCGACATGCGCCAGCAGGTCGGGCTGTCCTCGCGCGCCCTGTCCCTGTCAGAGGTCCACCACGCGCTCATCGGGGCCGAGGTGCAGCGCATCCTGGACGACGTGAAGCTGGGGTACGCGTCGCAGGCGACCATCGACTCGAGCACCCAGAACCTCTACCAGACAGACGTCGAGCTCGCGGGCGCGAGGACCGACTACTTCATGCAGTGGAGCGCCTTCATCTCGCTCGCCGGGATAGACCCGGCCCTGGACAACGTCTCCCCCCGCTATGTCAGATAAACCCGTCAAGTTCCCCCTCTGGCTCAAGGCGCTCGCGGCGCTCCTCGTTTTCGCGGCGGTCATCGTCGGCATAGTCCTGTACGCGATGCCGACCGCGAGGGTCGAGGCCGTCGTCAGCGGCGACGCGATCGACGCAAAGCCCGGCAGCGTTGTCGTCAAGGAGGAGTACTCGATGGACATGAAGAGCGAGGTCGCCGGGAGGGTGACCAAGGAGGGCTACAAGCTGACGCCCGGGATGCACGTGAAGGAGGGCGACGTGCTCGTCCACCTAGACCCGGGCGACATCCAGATCGACATTGACCAGGCGCAGAACCTGTACGACTCCACCAAGGCGAGGATCGGCGTCGGCTCCCAGGCGACCTACCTGCTCGAGACGGCGCGCTCGGAGCTCGCGAATACCGAGCGCATGTTCAAGATGGGCCAGGAGAGCGACAGCAACTACCAGAAGGCCCGCAGGGCTGTGGAGACATACGAGCAGCAGCTGAAACTCGCCAGCGTCATCGACCAGGAGGAGCTTAAGACCAACGAGACCCAGCTTAGGACCAAGAAGCGCGCGCTGGAGAAGATGACGATCACCGCCCCCTTCGAGGGCGACGTCTCCGCCGTGTTCGCCCACCCGGGCGACCTGATAAACCCGGGCTCGCCGATCGTCACCCTCATCACGACGAGCCGGCTCGTCGAGGCGAAGATCAGCGAGGAGGACTTCGCGAACATCAAGGAGGGGCAGAAGGCCACGGTCATCTTCCTCCCCTACGGGGAGTTCCTCTACAACGGCACCGTCGAGAAGATCCTGCCGACCGCCGATCCCGAGACCCAGCGCAAGCTGGTCGACCTGCACATCACGGACATCGCGCCGGAGAAGCTCGTCCCGGGGATCACGGGCGAGGTGACGATCGTCGTCGGCAGGCGCCACGCCGAGGCGATCATCCCGCGCCGGGCGCTCTTCAACGAGAGCGTCTACGTCGTCAACGACGGCGTCGTCGAGCTGCGCAAGGTGAAGACCGGCTACGTCTGGCTCAGGGGCGCGGAGATCGTCGAGGGGCTCAAGACCGGCGAGAAGGTCATCGTGGAGGACCTCGACAGCTTCCGCGACGGCGAGCGCGTCCGCGTGCAGGAGCTGCCCGCGGACGTCATCGAGAAGAAGAAGTAGCCGTCAGGATGTCCCCGAACTTCCGCATCGCGCTCCGGTTCCTGACCGCGAAGAAGCGGGCCATGCTGATGAGCCTGTCCTGCATCGTGCTCGGCGTCGGGCTCTTCGTCGTCACGCAGGCCACGACGAGCGGCTTCCAGGGGTTCTTCATCAAGACGATCCTGGGGACGAACGGGGCGATCCTGATCCAGGACAAGCTCCAGGCCACCATGCGCAGCATCGACGCGGGCGCCTACAACTCGGGCTACGAGATACGCCAGAAGGAGGGCCAGAAGTACGTCGAGGGCGTCGACTACCCAAAGCAGCTCGAGCTGGCGGTCGTGAAGTTCAAGAACGTGTCCGCCGTGTCGGCCGTCCTGCGCGGCACGGTGGTCATCCGCAGCTCGTTCCGCGAGCAGACGGGCCAGGCGTACGGCATCGACCTCGAGGACCACCTCAGGGTCTCCGACCTCGGCTCGCAGATCGTGCAGGGCTCGCTCGCGGACTTCCGGGTGCAGCAGGGCGGCGCGCTTGTCGGGCGCGTCATCGCCGACAAGCTCCAGCTCGACGTCGGCGACACCTTCGAGATCGTGAACCTCGGCAACATTCACCACTACAAGGTGAGCGCGATCTACCAGACGGGCGTCAACGACATAGACAGCGTCCGGGTCTACCTCCAGATGGAGGAGGCGAGGGCTCTCTTCAGGAAGCCGACGGGGGCCACCTACCTCCAGGTGAGCCTCATCGACAAGGACCGGGCGCGGGAGGACGCCGTCGTGATGTCCAACGTCCTCCAGTACAGCGCGGCCGCGTGGCAGGACCGCGAGAAGTCCTGGCTCGGCGTCTTCCGGGCGTTCAGGATCGCGACGGCGATCACGGTGTCGGTCTTCACGCTCATCGCGGGGCTCGCGATGTTCAACACCCTGGCGATGATCGTCATGGAGAAGACCAAGGAGATCGCGATCCTGCGGTCCATGGGGTACACGCGGGAGGACATCTCGCGCATCTTCCTCTGGCAGGCGGCCATCGTGCTCGCGATTGGAACCATCCTCGGGTGCGCGCTCGGCGCCGCGGTCACCTACGCGGTCTCGCAGGTGCCGCTGCCGATCACCGGCATCTTCACGACGCACAAGTTCCTGGTCCAGTGGTCGCGCTGGCACTACATCGAGGCCGTCGTCACGGCCGTCGCCATGGTCATGCTGGCGAGCCTCATCCCGTCGCGGCGCGCGGCGAGGCTCGAGCCCGGCGACATCATCCGGGGGACGGCCCAGTAGGGGGAGCCATGGCGGACGAACCCAAGGTCGCCCTGCGCTGCAGCCAGCTGCACCGCTTCCTCGGCAAGGACGAGGGCAGGGTCCACGTGCTGAAGGGGGTCAGCTTCGAGGCGATGGCGGGCAAGGTCTACGCGATCGTCGGGCCGTCGGGGTGCGGCAAGTCCACGCTCCTGTACCTCCTCGGGCTCCTAGACCAGCCCGACTCCGGCGAGATCTGGATCAACGGCAGGCTGATGTCGAACAGCCAGGACGCGGTCCGGACGGCGGCGCGCGGCGAGCACGTGGGCTTCGTCTTCCAGTTCCACTTCCTGATGCTCGAGTTCACGGTCCTGGAGAACGTCATGATGCCCATGAGAAAGCTCGGCCGGCTCTCGCCCGAGGAGATGCAGGCCCGTGCGTCGCGCCTCCTGGACGCCGTGGGCCTCGGCGCGAAGGTGAACCGGCTCGCGACCCACCTGTCCGGCGGCGAGCAGCAGCGGGTGGCGATCGCCCGGGCGCTCGCCAACCAGCCGACGATCATCCTGGCCGACGAGCCCACGGGCAACCTGGACGTGGCGAACGCCGGCATCGTCTTCGATATCCTGACCCGCGTGGCCAAGGAGAACGGCCAGGCCGTGGTCCTCGTCTCGCACAACCCCGACATCGCCGCCAGGTGCGACTTCACCCTGCCGATGCGCGACGGCCTGTTCATCTGACGGGGCCGGGCGGGCGAGGGGAGGGGGCGCGGGGAGGCAGACGCCCCTTATTTGCAGGCGGTCTCCGATTGCCTGAAATTTTGGTTTACAACCCAAACGCTGCCGCGTTCTTTCGGGAGCGATTCCATCCAAAAGATCACGATAAGTGAGCCACGATCCTTCGAGAAAGCACTTCCTGGCCAGGATTCTAGGGTTTGCCGCCGCGGGCGCCCTCGCGCCTAGGTCGGTGGCGCGGGCCGTGGCGCCGGCACCGGACAACAAGGCGGGCGGCCCGGCCGCCCCCTTCCTGCTGCGCCGCGAGCCGCGCGCAGTGGCGCGGCGCGGCGGCGCCGCCTAGGGGCCCGGCGGTCGCTCAACGGGATCCCCACTGGATCATGCCCGCGCTCTTCCAGAAGTCGGCGAACCGCCTTCCCCTCCAGATCATCGTCTACCTGTGCGTCGTCGCGTGCGCGGCGACGGCGGGGATGGACTACTACATGACGCCGAAGTACACGCGGGTGGGCTACGCGCCGGTCCAGCCGGTGCCGTACAGCCACGCGAAGCACGTGGGCGAGCTCGGCCTCGACTGCCGCTACTGCCACAGCACGATCGACACGGCCGGGGCCGCCGTGCCGACGTCCCAGACGTGCATGAACTGCCACAGCCAGATCCGGACGGCGAGCCCGGCGCTCGCCCTCGTGCGCGAGAGCGCCCAGACGGGCAGGCCGATCCCGTGGGTGCACGTCCACGTGATGCCGAGCTTCGTCTACTTCGACCACTCGATCCACCTGAACCGGGGGATCGGCTGCGTCGAGTGCCACGGCAGGATCAACGAGATGGACGTCGTCACCCAGGTTAAGCCGATGAGCATGGGCTTCTGCCTCGAATGCCACCGGGCCCCGGCCGAGCACGTGCGGGAGGCCAGGGACGTGTTCAACCTCGACTCGCCGACCATCGCGGCGTCGCGCGGGATAGAGGCCGCCCGGAAGTTCGTCAGGGACCTGGACATCAGGCCGCCGCAGACCTGCTCCGCCTGCCACCGATGAAGCGCGCCACCCAGCATCCGGAGCCATCGGCCAGGGCGGAAAGCGGGCCGCGCTACTGGCGCAGCCTGGACGAGCTCGCGGCGACGCCGGGCTTCAGGGCCGCCATGGAGAGGGAGTTTCCCGAGGGGGCCTCCGAGCTGGCCGGGGTCGACCGCCGGCAGTTCATGAAGATCATGGCCGCCTCGTTCGCCCTCGGGGGGCTGGGGCTCTCCGGGTGCAGGCGGCCGGAGGAGAACGTCCTGCCGTTCGGCAAGTCTGTCGAGGGCGCGGTCCCCGGGCTCCCCGTCTACTACGCGACGGCGATGCCGCTGCGCCGGGGGGCCGTCCCGCTCCTCGCTGAGACCCACCAGGGCCGGCCCACCAAGCTCGAGGGCAACCCGACGTACGCCCCCCTGGGCGGCGCCACCTCGCTCTTCGCGCAGGCCTCGATCCTCGAGCTGTACGACCCGGACAGGGCCACGGCGCACACCCGGGGCGGCGCCCAGATCGACTCGGCGGCCGTCAAGGCGCTCCTCGCCGGCATCGGCAAGGCGCACGCGGCCGACCGCGGCGCCGGCCTCGCGTTCCTGGCGGACGAGTCGTCGTCGCACACGCGCTCGCTCCTCGTGCGCTACGTGCGCGGCCGCTTCCCCAGGGCCGTGTGGGCCGAGTACGAGCCCGTGGCCGAGGAGCCCCCGGTCGAGGCGGCGCTGACGGCGTTCAGCCTGCGGGTGAAGCCCGTCTACCGCTTCGGCGCGGCGAAGAGGATCGTCAGCATCGACGCCGACTTCCTTCAGGCCGAGGCCGGCAGCCTCCAGCACGCGCGGGGCTTCGCCGACGGGCGGCGGGTGGAGAAGAAGGACGACCCGATGAACCGCCTGTACGTGGCGGAGAGCGCGCTCTCCATCACGGGCACGATGGCGGACCACCGCCTGCGCCTCGCCTCGGGCCACATGCTCGCCTTCGCCGCGGCGCTCGCGCTGCGGGTGACGGGGAACAAGGCGTTCGCCATCGCGGCCGGCGACCTCGAGCTGCCCAAGGGCTGGGTCGAGGAGTGCGCCGCCGACCTGCTGGCGAACCGGGGCGAGTCCCTGGTCGTCGCCGGGGCCCACCTTCCGGCCGACGTCCACGTGATCGCCTACGCGATCAACGAGGCCCTGGGCAGCATCGGCAGGACGGTGGAGTTCGTCATCGACCCGAGGCCCCCGGTCGCCTCCATCAGGGACCTGGCAAGCGCGATCGGGAAGGGCGCCGTCAAGACGCTCATCATCCTCGGCGGGAACCCCGTGTACAACGCCCCGGCGGACCTGGACTGGGCCCTGCTCCAGAAGTCGGTGCCGGAGGTGATCCGCATGGGCTACTACGCCGACGAGACGAGCGCCCTGGCGGGCACGCACATCGCGGCGGCCCACTACCTCGAGTCCTGGGGCGACGCCAGGACGGTCGACGGGACCGTCCTGCCGATCCAGCCGATGATCATGCCGCTCTTCGGCGGGCTGACCCAGAACGAGGTGCTGGCCTCGGTCGTGGGGCTGCCCGACACGGACCCGTACCGGATCGTCTACCGGGCGGTCGTCGGCGGCGCCGCCAAGGACGCCGAGCGCATCTTCCAGAAGTTCCTGCACGACGGGTTCCTGGAGGGGACCAAGTTCAGGTCGATCCCGGTCCGCCTGAACAGCGCCGGCGTGGCGCTCGCCGTCGCGAGGAAGCACGAGCTGCCGGCGGTCGGCAGGGACTCGATCGAGGTCCGGTTCGTCGCCGGCCTGACGGTGGACGACGGCCGCTTCGCCAACAACGGCTGGCTCCAGGAATGCCCCGACCCGATCACGAAGATAAGCTGGGACAACGCCGTCCTGATCAGCCCCAGGCTCGCGAAGGACCTGGGCATAGACTCCCCGGCGTCGCTCGTGCAGGTGGCGCGCAAGGACCTCGCGGACTTCGACAAGGGCAGGGAGAACGCCCGCGTGGTCGAGGTGACCGTCGGAGGGCGCAAGCTGCGGGGCCCCGCGCACATCCAGCCCGGCCTGGCCAACTACACGGTCGTCCTGCCGCTCGGCTACGGCAGGAGCAGGGCCGGCAGGGTCGGGGACGGCGTCGGGTTCAACGCGTACGCGGCCCGCGAGTCCGCGGCCCCCCACGTGGCGCACGGCGCCAGGATAGCCGTCACGGACGAGCGGGCGTACCTGGCGGACTCGCAGTGGCACTGGTCCATGGAGGGCCGCGAGCTGGTGCGCGAGGGCAACCTCGGCGAATTCCAGGAGCACCCGGATTTCGCAAAGGAGATCGGGCTCGAGGCCGAGAGCCCCGCCGTGGTCCTCGGGCCCAACCCGGCGTCCGTGCCGCCGGCCGAGCGCGCCACCCTGATCCCGCGGGGCAACTCGCTCTACGTGACGCCGAAGTTCGACGGCAGGCACCAGTGGGGGATGAGCATCGACCTCAACACCTGCATCGGGTGCAACGCCTGCGTCGTCGCCTGCCAGGCCGAGAACAACATCCCGATCGTCGGCAAGGAGCAGATCCTGCGCGGGCGCATCATGCACTGGATCCGGCTCGACCGGTACTACTCCGACGGCAAGGCGGACCCGGCGGCGTTCGGGGGCGAGGGCAACCTGGACATACCCGAGGACCCGCAGGTCTCGATGCAGCCGGTCGCGTGCATGCAGTGCGAGCTGGCGCCGTGCGAGATGGTGTGCCCCGTGAACGCGACCGTGCACGACGAGGAGGGCCTGAACGTCATGGCGTACAACCGGTGCATCGGCACCCGCTACTGCGCCAACAACTGCCCGTACAAGGTGCGCCGATTCAACTTCTTCGACTGGAACATGCGCCGCCTGGACAGCCTCTACATGGGCCCGCTGGGGCCCCAGGGCATGCCGGAGCTCGTGCAGATGGCGAAGAACCCCGAGGTCACCATCCGCATGCGCGGCGTCATGGAGAAGTGCACCTACTGCGTGCAGCGGATCGAGCGCGGCAAGATCGAGTGGAAGGTGAAGACGGCCCAGGAGGGCCACCCGGAGGACGTCGTCGTCCCCGACGGCGTCATCCGGACGGCCTGCCAGCAGGCGTGCCCCGTCGGCGCCATCGTCTTCGGCAACATCCTCGACCCGCAGAGCGCCGTGTCGAAGGCGAAGGCCCGCCCGCAGGACTACGCGCTCCTCGGCTACCTGAACACCCGGCCGAGGACGACGTACCTGGCGAGGCTCAGGAACCCGAACCCCAGGATGCCGGACTACGGGGCGCTGCCGCTGAGCAGGGTGGAGTACCGGAACAAGAACGAGACCGGGAAGAGCTGACCCATGGCCCAAGCAGCAGAACAGTCGGCCGAAGCCCCGGCGATCCTCTCCGAGGTGAGGCCGGCGTCGCTTCCGCGCGCCGAGCTGGTGGGCCACGGCCGCAGCTTCTCCTGGATCACCGCGAAGATCTGCGGGATCGCCGAGGAGAAGACGCCCGCCTGGTGGTGGTGGTGCTTCGGGGTCGCGTGCGTCATCGCGTCGTTCACGGCCGGGGGCCTCACGTACCTGGTGGCGACCGGGGTCGGCGTCTGGGGCCACAGGAGCCCCACCAACTGGGCCTGGCCCATCGTCAACTTCGTCTTCTGGATCGGCATAGGCCACGCCGGGACGCTGATCTCGGCCATCCTGTGCCTCCTGCGCCAGAAGTGGCGCACCTCGATCAACCGCTCGGCCGAGGCGATGACGATCTTCGCCGTCGTCTGCGCCGGGATCTTCCCGGTCTTTCACCTCGGGCGCATCTGGTACTCCTGGTTCCTGTTCCCGCTGCCCAACTCGAACGAGATCTGGCAGAACTACCGCTCGCCGCTCGAGTGGGACGTGTTCGCGGTGTCGACCTACGGGACCGTCTCGGTGCTCTTCTGGTACGTGGGCATGATCCCGGACCTGGCGACGATGCGCGACCGGTTCGCCTCCGTGGGCAAGCTCCTTCGGGCGAAGATCTACGGGGTCTTCGCCATGGGCTGGCGAGGCTCGAGCCGCCACTGGAGCAACTACGAGATGGCGTACCTGATCCTGGCCGGCATCTCGACGCCGCTGGTCCTGTCGGTCCATACGATCGTGTCGTTCGACTTCGCGGTCTCGATGCTGCCGGGCTGGCACACGACCATCTTCCCGCCGTACTTCGTCGCGGGCGCCATCTTTTCCGGCTTCGGAATGGTGCTGACGCTCGTCCTGCCCCTGCGGGCGGTCTACAAGCTCGAGGACCTCGTCACGCAGTACCACATCGACTGCATGTGCAAGATCACCCTGGCGACGGGAAGCATGGTGGGCTACGCGTACGCGATGGAGTTCTTCATCGCGTGGTACGGCGCGAACCCCTTCGAGGGCTTCACGTTCATCAACCGCGCGTTCGGGCCCTACGCCTGGGCCTACTGGATCATGGTGACGTGCAACGTCGTCACCCCGCAGTTCTTCTGGTTCAGGAAGGTGCGCGAGTGCACGTGGCTCGTCTGGGTGCTGTCCCTCTTCGTCAACTGCGGGATGTGGTTCGAGCGCTTCGTCATCATCGTGACCTCGCTCGCCCGCGACTTCCTGCCGTCGAGCTGGGGCTACTTCAGCCCCACGGTCGTCGACATCTTCACGTTCTTCGGGACCTTCGGCGTGTTCTCGGTCCTGTTCCTGCTCTTCATCCGATTCTGCCCGATCATGGCGGTGGCCGAGCTGAAGGCCGTGACGCCGCAGGCCAACCCGCACGCCGGCCACGCCCCGGCCGAGGAGTCCGCCCATGGCTGAGAAACCCTACGGCCTCATCGCCACCTTCGACGACACCGGGGCGCTCCTGCGGGCGGCCCAGCGGGTGCGCGACGCGGGCTACAGGGACTGGGACTGCATCTCGCCGTTCCCGATCCACGGGCTCGACAAGGCGATGGGCCTGCCGCGCTCGAGGGTCCCGCGCTTCTCTCTCGCCGGCGGGATCACCGGCTTCTGCACGGGGATGACGATGATCTGGTACATGGACAAGTTCGACTACGCGCTGACGGTCGGCGGCAAGCCCTTCTTCAGCCCGCTCTTCGCCTTCCCGGTCTCGTACGAGCTCACGATCCTCTTCACGGCGTTCGCGACGATCGGGGGGATGTTCTTCGTCAACCGCCTGCCGAGGCACCACCACCCGGTGCTCACCTACGAGCACATGCGCCGGGGCACCGACGACCTGTTCTTCGTCGTGATCGAGAGGCGCGACCCGCGCTACGACGCCGCCAACACGAGGGAGCTCCTCGAGCAGGCCGGGGGCCGCGACATCGCGGAGCTGGAGGGCTAGAGCCATGCGCACCGCCTACCTCCTCGTTGCCTTCGCAGCCGTGCTCACGGTCTCGATCCTGGGGCTTCGCGGCCGCAGGTTCTCCCAGCCGCCGATGGACGTGTTCCCCGAGTGGGCCTTCCCGGGGATGAAGTACCAGCCGAAGCTGACGCAGCAGGTGGCGAGCCCGTTCTTCGCCGACGGCCGCTCGGACCGCGAGGCCCCCGCCCACACGGTGCCCGCCTCGTTCGGCCCGGCCGGCCGGCCGTTCCCCGCGGACGACTTCCTTTACCGCGGCAAGGCGGCCGACGGCACCTGGGCCCGGGGCTTCCCGCCGTCGGTCAAGGTCGACATGGCGCTCCTCGGGCGCGGCCGCGACCGGTTCACGATCTACTGCGCGCCCTGCCACGGGGCGCTCGGCGACGGCAACGGCGTCACGAGGGCCTACGGGATGGGCGCCACGGCGAGCTACCACGACGACCGGCTGCGCCAGATGGCCGAGGGCGAGATCTTCAACACGATCACGAACGGCAAGGGCCAGATGAACCCGTACGGCGACAAGCTCCTTGCCGCCGACCGCTGGGCCGTGATCGCCTACGTGCGGGCGCTCCAGCGCGCCCGCACGGGCACGGCGGCGGACGTGCCTGACGACCGCAAGGGGGAGCTCGGGATCCAATGAGCGCGACGGGAGCATCAAAGGCCCTCTGGGTCGGGTTTGCAGGCACGGCGGCGACGGCCCTCGGGATCCTCGTGTCGGGCCCGCGCGAGGTCGCGACCTCGTGGCTCGTGGGCTTCGGGTTCTGGGCCGCCATGGCGATCGGGATGCTCATGATGATAGCCATCTGGCACGTCTTCGACTCGTCGTGGTCCGTGGTGCTGCGCAGGCAGTTCGAGCACGGCCTGGCGGCGTTCCCGTGGCTCGCGCTCATGTTCGCGCCGCTCCTCCTCGCCTCGTACCTCGGCAAGGGCGACACCGTCTGGCCCTGGATGAACCCGCTCCACCCGGTCCACGGCGGGCGCACGGTCGGGACGGACCTCCTCTACGAGAAAAAGGAGGCCTTCCTCAACCTGCCGCTCTTCACGGTCCTGTCGGCCGCCTTCTTCGCCGTCTGGATCGGGATCTCGGCAAGGCTGCGCAAGGCGTCCTTCACCCAGGACTCCGACGGGGACGTGAAGTGGACCCGCGTGATGCGCTTCAACTCCGCATACGGGATCCCGGTCGTCGCCCTCACGCTCACGGCGGCCGCGATCTACTGGTTCAAGAGCCTCGAGTACCACTGGTTCTCGACCATGTACGGGGTCTGGTACTTCTCGGACTGCGCGCGCGGGGCCCTCTCGCTCGGCGTCGTGATCATGCTCTGGCTCTACGGGCGGGGCGACTTCAAGGGCATCCTCCAGACCGACCACCTCTGGGCGATCGGCCAGCTGATGCTCACCTTCACGGTCTTCTGGGCGTACATCTCGTTCGACCAGTACTTCCTCATCTGGAACGCGAACGTCCCGGAGGAGACCTTCTGGTACAACATCCGCGAGTACGGCGACTGGTGGTACGTGAGCCTGTTCCTCGTGTTCGGCAACTTCCTCCTGCCGTTCCTGCTCCTGCTCTCCTACCGCTACAAGGTCACGCACGCGACGATCCGGAGGATCGCGTACCTGATCCTCTTCGTCATCTTCATCGACATCGCCTACAACATCCTGCCGGCGCTCAAGGACCCCAAGGGCAACCCGCTGCCCTTCCTCTCGCTCCGGCTCCTCTGGTCCCTGACGTCGCTCGCCGGCGTGGGGGGCTTTTGCGTCGCGGCCTACCTCCGGAGCCTCGCGGGGACGAAGCTGATCCCGATCCGCGACCCGCGCATCGGCGAATGCCTCCACAATGAGTGACGAGACCGCACCGTCCCCGAGGCCCGTGTCCCTGGCGGCAGTCGCCGCGGTCTTCGTGCTGCTGTCCCTCTTCTGGGTGGTGGCGGTCCTGGTCTACGTGCCCCGCAGGTCGCCGGCGCCCCAGAACGAGAGGCCCGACAACCTCCCGAAGGAGCTCGCGTGGAAGGCGACGCCGGACACGCGCAGGGCCTACCTCGCGCAGCTGCGCGAGAAGCAGGCGAAGGAGGCGGATTCCTACGGCTGGCTGGACCAGAAGGCCGGGGTGGTGCGCCTCCCGATAGGGCGCGCCATGGAGCTCGTCGCGGCGGAGCACGGGGGGAAAAAGTAGGATGAAGCCCGAAGTCACGGCCGCCGACTCCTCCTCGAGGGCCCCGCTCGTCCTCCTGCTCCTCTCGGGGCTCGCCTGGCTCGTCATCGGCGGGCTCCTCGGGTTCGTCGCCTCGATCCAGCTGCACTCGCCGGCGTTCCTCTCGGGTTGCCCGTGCCTCACGTACGGGAGGATGAGCGCGCTCGCGGAGACGGCCTTCGTCTACGGCTGGCTCGCGAACGCCGGGCTGGCGCTCGCCCTCTGGGTCCTGGGGCGGCTCGCCGGGGAGCCCCTGCGGGCGCAAAACTGGGCCCTCTTCGGCGGCGTCTTCTGGAACCTGGGGGTCGCCGCGGCCCTGGCCGGCGTCGCGACCGGGGACGCCACCGGGTTCGAGCTCCTCGGGCTCCCGCGCTACGTCCACATGGTCCTCCTCTTCTCGTACGCGGCGATCGCGGTGGGCGGGCTCCTCGCGTGGTGGGGCCGGCTGCGGCTCGTCTCCTACGCCTCGCAGTGGTACGCGGCGGCGGCCCTCTTCCTCTTCCCGTGGGCCCTGTCGATCGCGCATGTCATGCTCTTTTCGGCCCCCGTGCGCGGCGTCGTCCAGTCGATCGCGGCGGGCTGGTACGCGCAGTGCGCGTGGACCCTCTGGCTGGCGCCGCTCGCGCTGTCGGTGGCCTACTACGTCGTGCCCAAGGCGACGGGCAGGGTCCTGCCGTCCTACGAGTTCGCGTCCCTCGGGTTCTGGTGCCTCGTCTTCGTCGGGGGGCTGACAGGCGGGCGCCACCTCCTCGGCGGCCCGGTGCCCGCGTGGATCCCGTCGGTCGCCGTCGTCTCGTGCGCGCTGCTCCTCTTCCACGTCTTCATCGTCCTCCTGAACCTGCGCGGGTGCCTCACGGGGCCGGGGGTGGCGCTCAGGTTCATCTCGTTCGGGCTGGCCGCGTACGGCGCCGGAGCCCTTGTGGACGCCGCGACCTCGTTCCACGCCGTGGCCGCCCACACGCAGTTCACCTACTTTGACGAGGCGCAGAGGGAGCTCGCCCTCTACGGGGCGGCGTCGGCGATCATCTTCGGCGGGATCTACTTCGCCGTCCCGCGGATCACGGGCCGGGCGTGGCTCTCGGGGGGCCTCGTCCGCGCGCACCTCTTCCTCACGGTCGCGGGCGTGCTCCTCCTCGTCGCCTCGCTGGCCGGGGCCGCGCTCGCCCAGAGCCGCGGCCTCGCCGACCCGGCGGTGCCCTTCGCCGAGATCTTCCGCCACACCCGCCCCTGGCTCGCCGCGGCCACCGCGGCCCGGGCGGCGCTCCTCCTGGGCAACATCGCCCTCGCGATGAACTTCGCCGGCACCGCCTGCCGGTTCCTGAACGCCTCGGAGCCCGCGTCGTTCAACCCGCCGACCGCGATGGAGGCGCCCGCGCCGTGAGGAGCAACATCGTGTTCTTCCTCGGGCTCTTCGCCGCGCTCCTCATCTCCTGGGTGGCGATCGTCCTCGGCTCGAACGCCCAGCTCGGCTCCCAGGCTCCCTACTATGACGACAACCAGGGGACGGCCTTCCCTCAGTGGATGCCGGGCGCGGCCGCGCGGGGCCAGCTGGTCTACCGGGACCTCGGCTGCGCGGCGTGCCACACCCAGCGGGTGCGCCGGCCCGACTTCGGCTACGACCAGGCGAGGGGCTGGGGCGAGCGCCAGAGCGTCGCCCGGGACTACCTCTACCAGCCGTGGCCGCAGCTAGGGCTCGCCCGGGTCGGGCCCGACCTGGCGAACCTGGCCGACCGCAAGCCGACCGCCCCGGACGGGGACGACCTCCTGCACATGCTCTACGCCGGATCGGAGGACATGCCCGCCTACCGCTTCCTCTTCGAGGAGCGCCGCCTGGGGTCCTCCGCCCAGCGCTCGGACGACGCCCTGAAGCTGACCGGGGCGCTCGAGCCCGGGCGGGGGCGGGAGGTCGTGCCGACGGCGCGGGCGCGGGACCTCGTGGCCTACCTCCTCAGCCTCAAGGCGCAGTACGACTATCCCGAGGCGGTTCCCTATGTGGCCCCGCGCGCCGAGGGCGCGGCGCCCGCCAAGACGCCGGCGGCGCCAGCGGCCGGGGCTGCGGCCCCCGCAAAGCCCGCTGCGCCTCCGAAGGCGGGCGTTGCCGCTCCTTCGCCGGCGCCTGCCGGTGCTGCAGCGCCGACTCCGAGCGCGGCACCGGCACAAGCAGCCGCGCCGGCAGGTTCAGCCGCTCCGCCGGTAGCCGCTCCTTCGCCGACGCCTGGCGGTGCTGCGGCGCCGACTCCGAGTGCGGCACCGGCACAAACAGCCGCGCCGGCAGGTGGAGCCGCTCCGCCGGTAGCCGCTCCTTCGCCGACGCCTGCCGGTGCGGCGGCGCCGATTCCGGGCTCGGGAGCGGCACAGGCAGCCGCGCCGGCGCCCGCACACACGGGAGGCTCGCAATGAACACGCAGGCCGAGCGCGATCCCCGGCTGGACCAGGCGGCCGCCACCGACGAGAGCCTCCTGGACGCCCACGAGGGGCTCCTCGGGCGCCACCCCGACGACGGCGCCCGCTACCGGCTGCTCCCGATCGGGATCCTCTTCACGCTGAGCGGGCTGGTGCTTTTCTCGGGCACGTATCTCAACCGCTACGCCGGCCACTACAGCGCCGGCGTCTACAACGAGAACGCGAAGCCGTCGGCCGGCCAGGCCGCGCCGAAGATGGACCCCCTGGCCCTCGGCAGGATCCAGTTCCAGGCGGTCTGCGTCACCTGCCACCAGCCGACCGGCCTCGGGGTGCCGGGCATCTATCCGCCGCTCGCCGGCTCGGAGTGGGTCAAGGGCCCGCCGGCGCGCGCCATCAGGATCGTGGTCTACGGGCTCAAGGGGAGCGTCCACGTGGAGGGCAAGGAGTTCAGCGCTGCGGCGATGCCGGTCTTCGGCCAGGTTAGCGGCACCATGTACAACTGGAACGACGACAGGATCGCCGCCGTACTCACGTTCGTCCGCCACGAGTGGGGCAACGGCGCCGACCCGGTGACGGCCGAGGAGGTCGCCGCGGTGCGCAAGTCGGTCGGCGACCGCAAGGAGATGAGCGAGGCCGAGCTCGAGCAGGTGCAGTGAGGCCCCGGGGGCCTATTCGCCGAGGCGCTTCTCCGGCAGCAGGTAGTTCCTCACGTAGTCGCCCACGGCCTCGGCGAGCGGGGTGACCGGCCGGTCGTAGCCCGTGGCGCGCAGCTTCGAGATGTCGGCCTGGGTGTAGTACTGGTACCTCGCGCGCAGGGGCTCCGGCATGTCGATGAACTGGATCTTCGTCTCGCGCCCGAGCGCGCCGAAGATGGCCGCGGCGAGCGCCGCCCACGTGTGCGCCTGGCCGGAGCCGACGTTGAAGAGGCCGGCGGCCGGCGAGCCCCTGTCGGCGAAGTGGAGCGTCATCTCGACGGCGTCCTTCACGTAGAGGAAGTCGCGCATCTGCTCGCCGTCCCTGTACCGGGGGTCGTGGCTCCTGAAGAGCTCGACCCGGCCCGACTTGCGGATCTGCTGGTGGGCCTTCGAGACGACGGAGCGCATGTCGCCCTTGTGCTCCTCGTTAGGGCCGAAGACGTTGAAGTACTTCAGGCCGACGATCCGCTCGAGCCAGCCGAGGCGCCGGGCGTCCAGGTCGAAGAGGTGCTTCGAGTACCCGTACATGTTGAGCGGGCGCAGGCGCTCAAGCGCGGGGTCCCTGTCGTCCATGCCGGCGCCCCCGTCGCCGTAGGTGGCGGCCGAGGAGGCGTAGATGAACCGGGAGCCCGCCGCCAGGGCCCAGCCCGCCAGCTCGCGCGTGAAGGCCGTGTTGTTGTCGACCAGGTACGAGGCGTCGCGCTCGGTCGTCGACGAGCACGCCCCCAGGTGGAACACGGCCGAGAACTTCCCGAAGGCCGCCGGGCTCTGCGCCAGGCGGCTCCGGAGGACGTCCCCCTCGACGTACTCGGCGAACCGCAGGGGCACCAGGTTGCGCCACTTCTCGTCGGAGCGCAGCAGGTCGCAGGCGACGATGTCGGCGAGGCCGCGCCTGTTGAGGGCCCAGACGAGGGCGCTGCCTATGAATCCCGCTGCGCCGGTGACGAGGATTCTTCCGCCGAGGGCGTTCATCGGGGCTAGGCCGAGAGCTCCTCGGAGCGCGCCTTCGCCGCGAGGACGCAGTCGCGCACCATGCCCCGGAGGTCGCGCTCGGAGAGCCGGCGCAGCCCCGCCGCGGTGACGCCGTTCGGCGAGGTGACCTGGTCGCGGAGCGCCTCGGGGCCGACGCCGCGCCTCGCGAGGAGCCGGCACGCGCCGAGGAGGGTCTCGGCGGCCATCGACTCGGCGCCGGCGCGCTCGAGGCCGGCGGCGACCCCCGCGTCGCGAAGCGCGGCGGCGAACTCGAAGAGGTAGGCCGGGCCGCTTCCGCACACCGCCGTGAAGGCGTCCATCTGCGCCTCGGGCAGCTCCAGCGAGCGGCCGAGGGCGCCGAAGACCCCGTCGATGGTGGCCCGGTCGGCCGGGGCCAGCGGATCGCGCGAGCACCAGCCGGTGATGCCGGCGCCTATCTGGCCCGGCGTGTTCGGCATGCTCCGGACGATGTTGCGCGCCGCGGGGAAGGCCTGGGACAGGCTCGCCATCCTCTTGCCGGCTAGGATCGAGATGACGAGGCGGCCGGCCGTCAGCTGGCCGAGCCGGGGGTCGGCCCCGGAGAGGTGCGCGGGCTTGAAGGCGACGACGAGCGTTCCCGCGCCGGAGAGGAGCTCGTCCAGCGTGCGGGCGAGGCGGACGCCCGTGCGCGCGGAGAGCGCCGCGGCCGTCGTGCCGGAGCCCCCCATGCAGGAGATCCCCGCGGGGAGGCGCGCGCCCTTGGCGAGCAGGCCCTCGACCATGGCCGAGGCCATGTTGCCCGCTCCCAGGAATGCGATGCCGTCCATTTGGGCCGCCGCGGGGCGCCTAGTCGTCATCGTCCTGGGCGCGGTCCCGCTGGCGGGGGTCGCGCACGGGGTGGATGAGGGTGGCGCTCGCGCCTCCCCCCTGCCTTGAAACGAGCGTCACCTCGCCGCCGAGGCTGCGCAGCGAGTGGCGGGCGATCGTGAGCCCCATGCCCACGCCGACGGTGCGCTTGGTGCTCACGAAGGGCTCGAACATGCGGTCGCGGATGTCGTCGGCGATCCCGGCCCCCTGGTCGTCGACGCGCAGCTCGAGCATCTTCTCGCCGCGGGGCCTCTCGATGATGCGGGTCGCGATCGAGATCGGGCGCTCGGTGCCGGCCGGCGGGTCGCGGTACGCCTCCCAGGCGTTCATGAGCACCTTGGAGAGCACCTCCTCGAAGGTCTCGATGTTGGTGTCGATCTCCATGTCGCCCAGGTGGTTGTCGATGGACACCGGGGCCGTGAGCTTGTAGTCGGAGTGGAACCTGCGGATCCCCCCGTCGATCAGGCGGGTGAGCGCCACCCGGGTGAGCTCGGGCCTGCTCTTGACGACGAGCGTGCTCAGCTGGCGCACGATGCCGACGATCCTCTGGATCGCGTCGTCCAGGTTCTGGGCGTTCTTCTTGACGGTCGCCGGCTTCTCGAAGCCGTTCTTGATGAGGTCCAGGTAGCCGATGACGACGCCGAGGAGGTTGTTCAGGTTGTGCGCGATCCCCTGGGCCACGGCGCCGATCGTCGCGGCGCGGCGCGACTCCTCGAGCCTGCGCTGGAGCTCGAGGTTCTCGCGGTTGATGGCGGCGAAGCGCAGCTGCGTCTGCACCCGGGCGATCGTCTCGTCGAGGTCGATCGGCTTGGTGATGTAGTCGACGGCGCCGACGTTGAGCCCCTCGAGCTTGCTTTCCTTGGTCGAGCGCGCCGAGACGAAGATGATCGGGATCGAGCGCGTCTCGCTGCTCGCCGAGAGGCGCTGGGCCACCTCCATGCCGTCCATGTCCGGCATCATGAGGTCGAGCAGGATCAGGTCGGGCTTGTGCGCCTTGACCTGCTCCAGGGCCTCGAGGCCGTTGTTCGCCGTCAGGACCTCAAGCTTGTCGCGCTCGAGCTTGCGCTTGAGGAGCTGGACGTTGATCGGCTGGTCGTCGACAACCAGTATTTTGGCGCTGCACATGGTCGCTTCCGTGGGCCCCTAGGATGAAGCCAAGGTGCCCGCGGGCGCAAGCCAAGGCGCGCCGCCTAGGCGGCCCTGCGCATCCGGTGCGCCTTGACGGTGTTCCTCATCAGCATGGCCACGGTCATCGGCCCGACCCCCCCCGGCACCGGCGTGATCTTCGAGGTGAGGGGGGCGACGGAGGCGAAGTGCACGTCGCCGACCAGCCGGTAGCCCGTCTTCCTCGAGGGGTCGGCGACCCGGTTTATGCCGACGTCGACCACCACGGCGCCCGGCCTGACCATGTCCGCGGTGACGAACTCGGCGCGGCCGATCGCGGCGACGAGGATGTCGGCCTGCCTGGCCACCGAGGCCAGGCCGGCCGTCTTCGTGTGGCAGACGGTGACGGTCGCGTTCGCGCCCCTCCTCCTCTGGAGGGCCAGGAGCGCCAGGGGCCTTCCGACGATGAGCGAGCGGCCGAGGACGACCATGTGCCGGCCCTCGAGCTCGACCGAGCTCCGCGCCAGGAGCTCCATGATCCCGGCCGGCGTGCACGGCGCGAATCCCGACTCGTCGCCCTGGACGACCTTGCCGAGGTTGCACGGGTGGAAGCCGTCGACGTCCTTCTCGGGGGCGATGCGCCCGAACACCGCGCGCTCGTCGAGGCCGCCCGGCAGCGGGGACTGGACGAGGATCCCGTCGACGCCCGGGTCCGCGTTGAGGCCCTCGACCAGGTCCTCGAGCTCGCGCTGGCCGATCGAGGTCGGCGGCAGGATGACGCGACTGTCGATGCCGATCTCCGCGGCCGTCTGGCCCTTCTTCTTCACGTAGGAGACCGACGCGGGGTCCTCGCCGACGCGCACGAGGGCGATGCAGGGTCTTCGGCCCGGCATCGCCGAGACCTCCGCCTTCAGCTCGGCGACAAGGGAGGCGGCGATCCGGTTTCCATCGATGACCTCCATCTACTTGAGGCGGAAGCCCACGACGTCGATCACGAGGTCGTCGGAGTCCTTGACCGGCCGGATGGAGCCCAGGACGACCACGCCGTGGCCGGCGTAGCTTGCGATCTGCTCGGTGAGCAGGAGCTTTGAGATGTCGACGTAGGCGATCCGCTTGCCCGCGGAGTCGAGGAGCTGCCAGTCATAGGGCTTGCGCGTGGGCATGAGCGTCTTCGTGGACGCAAGCGTGCCTTCGAAGAGCCGCGAGAGGGCGACGTTCTCGGCGGGCGCGGCGGAGGGGGGGGCCGGGCCGGCCGCGGCGGCGGCCGCAGGGGCCGACGCCTGCGCGGGCGCCTCCGGGGCGGAGGCTGCAGCTGGGGCTGCGGCGGGGGCCGTCGGCGGGACGGGAACGGCGAGCGGCTCGGCGGGGCCCGTCCTTATGTAGCCCACGAGGCTCTTCTCGAGGCGCACCTGGGTCCAGGACCCGCGCAGGCCCGTGATCTCCGCCTTGTCGCCCTTGGCGAAGACGGCGAGGACGCCCTGGTCCTCGCCCGGCCCGAGGAAGACCGACGAGCCGGGCAGCACGTCGAGCTGCTTCGTCAGGTCCCTGTTCCTGACGTAGCCCTCGAACGGGCCGGGAACCTCGATCGCCGCCCATCCGGGCGGCGGCGGGCCGGCCTTGTCCGTCGGCGCAGGCAGCTCCGAGCCGGCCTTGAGGACGGTGATGACGGGAGATGACGGGTCGGGCTGGGTCTGCACCGCCGTCGAGACGCTGAGCGTCGCGGCGCCGAGGCTCGCGCACAGGGCGAGGCCCGCGCCGGTGAGGATGAGTTTAGTCTTCATTTAAATACGAATCCCTGCGGGCGGTCGCCTGCAGCTCGGCGTTCGGAGTCCGCGGCGACCGGAAAAGCTGTTCGATCTCCTTTGAAGCAAGATGTCTCGCTCCGCGCAACGGGATTCCCTTGAGGCGCACGGCGCCGATCTGGTAGCGGCGCAGGCGCCGGACCTCGTGGCCGAGCGCCGAGAAGAGGAGCCGGATCTCGCGCTTCTTGCCGTGGTGCATGTGGATGTCGAGGTCGCGTGCGGTGCCGTCGGCTGCGGGGTTGACGAGCGCCGCGCGCTCCACCCTGAGGCGCTCGCCCTCGAACGTGAGGCCCCTGGTGAGCCTCGGCAGGCGCGAGGCGGGGAAGGCGTCCCTGAGCGACACGAAGTAGCGCTTCACCACCTCGCTCGACGGGTGCATCAGCCGGTGCGCCAGGTCGCCGTCCGTCGTCAGGATGACCAGGCCCTCGCTGTCCTTGTCCAGGCGCCCCGCGCAGAAGAACCGGTACCGGGACCATTCCCGGGGAAGGAGCCCGAAGACGGTGTCGGGGTTGTGGGGGTCGTCGTTCGAGCAGACGAGGCCCCGGGGCTTGTTGACGGCCACGGTGATCCTGGGCTGCGCCAGCGCGCGCACGACCGTCCCGCCCACCGTCACCTTGTCGGACGCCGGGGACACCCTCTGGCCCGCCACGGCCCTGGTCCCGTTGACCCAGACCTCCCCCCTTGCGATCAGCGCCTCTGCCGCTCGCCTCGAGCAGACGCCCGCGTCGGCCATGAACTTCTGGAGGCGGAGGGCGCCGACGTCCGGGCCCTGTTGGAAGGTTTTGCGCATCAATTTCTAAGGAGAGGCTTGCGCGGGCGCGAGCTCATGGCAAACGCAAAGGCCCGCGGGCCGGGCCCCGGCCGCGCCACCGCGGGCGCCTACAGGGGCTTGAGGCCGGCCTCGATCTCCCTGCGCCGGGCCTCGAGGAAGGGAGGCAGCGACAGCCTCTCGCCGAGGGCCGACATCGGCTCGTCGGTGGCGAAGCCCGGCCCGTCGGTCGCGATCTCGAACAGGATCCCGCCCGGCTCGCGGAAGTAGAGGCTCTTGAAATAATACCGGTCGACGGGCCCGCTCGTGGGCATCCCCAGCCTCTGGAGCCTCGCCGCCCAGGCGGCGTATTCCTTGTCGTCGGGCGTGCGGAAGGCGACATGGTGGACCCCGCCCGCGCCGGAGCGCGACGCGGGCAGGTGGGGCTCGACCGCGACGTGCAGCTCCGCGGCCGGGCCGGAGCCGCCCATCCGGTAGACGTGCACCCGCGAGCCCCCGTTGCCGTCGGAAATGTAGGTGCGGACCGGCGCCATCGCCATGACGGCGGTGAGCACGCGGTCGGTGTCCCTGATCTCGGGGACGCTCATCCTGATGGGGCCCAGGCCGCGGATCTGGTGCTCGGGGGGGACCGGGCTCCGCTCCCACGGGTGCGCGTCGCCGGCGCCGCCGTCGTCCACGAGGCAGAGGCGCTGGCCCTCGGGGTCCTCGAATTCGAGCGAGGCCCGGCCGTCGCGCGTCGCGACGCCCGAGTTCCTTACGCCCCTCTCGGACAGGCGGGCCAGCCACCATTCGACGGTGGCGCGGCCCCGCACCCTGAGGCCGGTCTGCACGACGCTGCGGGTCCCGCGCCGCTCGGGCGCCGCCGGCCAGTCGAAGAACGTGATGTCGGTGCCGGGCGAGGCGGCGCCGTCGCCGTAGAAGAGGTGGTAGGCCGAGACGTCGTCCTGGTTGACCGTCTTCTTCACGAGGCGCATGCCGAGGACCTGGGTGTAGAACGCGACGTTCTGCGGCGCGTTTGCCGTCACCGCGGTCAGGTGGTGGATGCCGGTAAGCGCTGGCGTGGGTTCCATGGGGGGCGTGGCCTGGGGCGCTGAACGATCCGACGATCCGGACAAAACGCAAATCCGGGCCGCCGCCCCCGGGGACCGGAAGCGGCTTGCAAGGGCGGGGGGGGGCGCTTTCATTGCGGCCCCGCAAAATGACCGAAACCAAAGCCACCTCGGCCTACACCAAGGACAATCCGTTCTGGGGCCAGGTGACCGAGAACCGGCTCCTGAGCGGGCCGGGCTCCGGCAAGGAGACCCGCCACATCGTGGTCAGCCTCGCGGACAGCGGCCTGCGCTACAAGGCCGGGGACTCGCTGGGGGTGTACCCGTCCCACCGGCCGCAGGACGTGGACGCCATCCTGGGGCAGGTCGGCGCGAGCGGCGAGGAGCCGGTCGCGCTCCCGAAGGCGGCGGGGACCGTGGCCTTCGCCGAGGCGCTGCGCTCGAAGCTCGAGCTCTCGAAGCCGACGCGCAGGATCCTGGAGACCCTGGAAGAGAAGGCCTCCGACCCCGCGGAGAAGGCGAGCCTCGCGCGGCTGCTCGCGCCGGAGTCCAAGGAGGCGCTGGCCGCCTGGCTCGCCGAGCGCCACTTCATCGACCTCCTGGCCGAGTTCCCGAGCGCCAGGCTCCGCCCGCAGGAGCTCGTGGACCACATGCGCAGG
Source organism: uncultured Opitutaceae bacterium (assembly GCA_964496645.1). Lineage (GTDB taxonomy): Bacteria > Verrucomicrobiota > Verrucomicrobiia > Opitutales > Opitutaceae > Palsa-1447. The sequence continues at coordinate 27,971 of CAZCAJ010000022.1, read as the reverse complement.
CTGGTGCCCCGCCTGTACTCGATCGCGTCGTCGTGGCGCGCGCATCCCATGGAGGCCCAGCTGACGGTGGCCGCGGTCCGCTACAGGACGAACGGCCGCGACCGGGTGGGCGTGTGCTCGACCCACCTGAGCGACCGGGTTCCGGTCTGGGAGGGCCGGGTCCCCGTCTTCGTGGCCCGCTCGCCGTTCGGGCCTCCCGCCGACGGCGCGAGGGACGCGGTCATGGTGGGGCCGGGCACGGGGATCGCTCCCTTCCGGGCCTTTGTCGAGGAGCGCGCGGCCCTCGGGGCCACGGGGCGAAACTGGCTCTTTTTCGGCGACCAGAGGCGCGCGTCGGACTTCCTCTACGAGGAGGACTGGGCCCGGTGGCTCGCCGACGGGAGCCTGACGCGCATGAGCACGGCGTTCTCGCGCGACCAGCCGCAGAAGATCTACGTCCAGGACCGGATGCGCGAAAGCGCCGCGGACCTCTGGGCCTGGATCAGGGCGGGGGCCCACTTCTACGTGTGCGGCGACGCCTCGCGAATGGCCAAGGACGTCGACCAGGCCCTCCACGAGGTGGTCGCCGGCCAGGGCGGCATGAGCCCCGCGGAGGCCATTGACTACGTTAAGCTTATGAAGAAGGATAAGCGCTACCAGCGAGACGTGTACTGACACGTTGTCCCCATCATGCTCACATTCAAGAACCGAACCGCCCTCGTGACCGGCGCCGGCCGCGGGATCGGGAGGGCGATAGCGGAGACCCTGGCCCGCGAGGGCGTGAACGTCATCTGCGTCTCCAGGTCCCCCGAGTCGTGCGGCGGCGCCGCCGCCGCGATCGCGCAGGCGGGCGGCAGGGCCCGGGCGCTCGCGGTCGACGTGTCCGACGGGGCCGCCATCGCCCGCGCCGCCGAGGGCCTCCTGGCCGAGATCCCCGTCATCGACATCCTCGTCAACAACGCCGGGATCACCCGCGACGGGCTCCTCTTCCGCATGAGCGACGCCGACTGGAACGACGTCATCTCGACCAACCTGACGAGCTGCTTCCACTGGACGAAGCACCTCGCGCGCCCCATGACGCGGGCCCGCTGGGGCAGGATCGTCAACGTCACATCGGTAAGCGGGATCCTGGGAAACGCGGGGCAGGCCAACTACTCGGCGGCCAAGGCGGGGATGATCGGGCTCACCAAGGCGCTCGCCCGGGAGTTCGCGTCGCGCTCCGTCACGGTCAACGCGGTCGCCCCCGGCTTCGTGAGGACCGACATGACGAGCGAGCTCGTCGGCAAGCCCGAGGTGGCCGCGAAGATCCTGGAGGCCGTGCCGCTCAGGCGCTTCGGCGAAACCGCCGACATTTCGAGCATGTGCGCCTTCCTGTGCTCCGAGGAGTCGGGCTACATCACCGGGCAAGTTTTTACCGTTGACGGCGGCATGGCAATGTGAAGCCTGCGTTGATCGGATAATCCCAAATGGCTGAACAAAAAACCATAGACCAACGCGTTAAAGAGATCATTGTGAACCAGCTCAACGTCAACGAGGAGCAGATCACACCGACCGCGTCCTTTCTCGATGATCTCGGCGCCGACTCGCTCGACACCGTCGAGCTGATCATGGCCTTTGAGGAGGAGTTCAAGGACGAGATCAAGGGCGAGATTCCGGAGTCCGACGCGGAGAAGCTCCAGACCGTAGGACAGGTCATCGATTACATCAAGGGCAAGGCCGGCCAGGGCTGACCCTTTGCTGGAAAAACCCCCGGCAATCCGCGCGTTTCCCCGGACGGAAATGGCCGATCGCGGGAGTAGCCGATAAATGAGACACGCCGGGCCGTCGCATCGCGTCGTCGTGACCGGACTCGGCGTCGTCACGTCGATCGGCCACGACGTCGCCTCGTTCTGGTCCGGGCTCATCGCGGGCAAGATCGGCGTCGACCGCGTCACGCTTTTCGACCCGTCGCAGTTCGCCTGCCAGATCGGCGCCGAGGTGCGCAACTGGGACATCAACCTCCTCATGGACCCGAAGGAGGCGCGGCGCAACGACCGGTACACGCACTTCGGGTTCGTCGCCGCGAAGCAGGCGGTCGCCGACGCCGGGCTGGACATGGCCAGGGAGGACGGCGACCGGGTGGGCGTCGTCATCGGATCCGGTATCGGCGGCATGCACACGTACGAGACGCAGCTGCGCGTCCTCTACGAGCGCGGCCCGCGCAGGGTGTCCCCGTTCACGATCCCTTCGCTCATCGGCAACATGTGCTCGGGCCTGGTCGCGATAGAGCTCGGGGCGCGCGGCCCCAACTTCGGGACCGTGTCCGCCTGCGCGACCGGCACGCACTCGCTGGGCGAGGCCGCGCACATGATCCGGCGCGGCGACGCGGACGTGATGGTGGCGGGCGGCAGCGAGGCCGCCATCACGCCCTTCGCCTACGCCTCGTTCTGCTCGATGAAGGCGATGAGCACGCGCAACGACGAGCCGCAGCGGGCGAGCCGGCCGTTCGACAGGGGCCGCGACGGGTTCATCATGGGCGAGGGCGCGGGGATCCTCGTCCTCGAGTCCCTCGAGCACGCGCGCGCGCGCGGCGCCCACGTCTACTGCGAGCTCGCGGGCTACGCGGCCACCTGCGACGCGTACCACATCACGCAGCCCGACCCCGACGGCAAGGGGCTGTCCATGGCGATGAAGCGCGCCCTGGCGAGCGCGGCCGCCCCTGCCGAGAGCGTCGACTACATCAACGCGCACGGGACGTCGACCCCGTACAACGACAAGTTCGAGACGCTCTCGATCAAGCACGTCTTCGGCCGGCACGCGCGCAGCGTGCCCGTGAGCTCGACCAAGTCGATGACCGGCCACCTGCTGGGGGCCGCGGGCGGGATCGAGTCCGTGATCTGCGTCAAGGCGATCCAGCAGGGGATCATCCCGCCGACGATGAACCTCGAGGATCCCGACCCCGACTGCGACCTGGACTACGTGCCGAACGCCGCGCGCGGGGCCCGGGTGCGCACGGTGCTGAGCAACAACCTCGGCTTCGGCGGCCAGAACGCCTCCGTCGTCTTTCGCGCGCTGTGAGGCGCGCGGGCGCGGCCCTGCTCCTCCTCCTCCTCGCCGGGTGCTCCCAGCGCCAGGTCGGCGACCCGGGCGCGCTCGCGCAGCGGCGCCTGGTCTGGGAGGCGGTCCAGCCGATGGCCGAGGCGAGGGGGATCGACCCCCTGTTCGCGTACGCCCTGGTCGGCGCTGAGTCGGGCTTCGACCCGCGCGCCCGAAGGGGCGAGGCGCGCGGCCTGCTCCAGATCAAGCCCCAGGCGTGGGCCGCCGCGTCGGCGATCCCCTACGAGCCCGGCGTCTGGGACCCCATGACCAGCCTGGCCGTCGGGCTGAACCGCCTGGCCGCGGCGAAGCGGGCCCTCGAGTCGAGGGGGGTGTTCTCGTACCCGCTCCTATGGGCGGCGCACCACTACGGCCTCGACTATGTCGCGGCGCGCGGGTTCGACATGAGCCGGATACCCCGGCCGCCGGGCCGGGTCGCGATAAGGCTGTGGTCGGGCGACGCCCGCCCGCTGGACCCGCCGCGGTGACCCCTCCTAGGTGGCCCCGGGAATTCTAGGCCTTCTGGACCAGGCCGGCCTTGAGGGCCTTGGCCGATATCCAGACACGCTTCGTGCCGCCGTTGGCCATCCTGATCCGCACCCGCTGGAGGTTGGGCCGGAACTTGCGCCTGGTGATGCTCGTGATGTGCGTGCCGATCCCGCCGCTCTTCTTCGACTGGCCCTTGCGGTTGATGATGTTACCCTTGGAGGGGCGGCGACCGGTGATGTAGCAGGTTCTGGCCATGGTGGGTTGCGACGAGTTGAAAGGTAGACGCTAGGGGGCCGCCCAATGGCGGCGCAAGGTGAAACTTATGCGGGCCGGCGCAGGGCCCAGAGCGCCTGGTAGCTCTGGCCGAGGTGCGCCGGGTGCAGGAGCTGCAGGAGCGACAGCTTCTCGGGGCTCAGCCTGCCGGCCTGCGCCTCCGCCACGCCGGCGATGAAGTCCCCGCAGTTGAGGGTGAAGAACGCCTCCGTCGACTCGACCCTCGGCTCCCGGAAGCCGAGGCCCCGGAGGGCGTCGGCGAGCCAGTCCCAGCACACGTGGCAGGTGATGTCCTGCCTCCCGGGCGACCCCAGCAGGTCGGCCACCTGGGCGTGGCCCCGGTAGGCGCGGGCGGTGCCGGCCGGGGTCTCGAGCGAGATCTCCCGCCAGGGCTTGCCGTAGTCGAACGCGAGGAAGAGCCCCGTCCACGGCTCGCGCGCAATCCGGCGGGCCAGCTCCGCCGCCGCGAGCGGGGCGTCGATCACGTAGCCCTCGGCGGCGGAGCGAGGGAACGGGGCCGGGGCGGCCGGCCCCGGGGGAAGCTCCACCTCGGAGAGGTCCGCGACCGAGACCCCGAGCTCGCGCCAGGCCCCCGCGCGGAAGCGGAACCTTCGGAACGGCTGCGCGTCGAAGAGCTCGTTCGAGAAGACGACGCACGGCCCCTCGATCCGCAGGGGCTCGCCGACCCGGATCTGGCGCAGGGAGCCGAACGGGTGGGGGCCCGCTCCCAGGATCCCGCCGCCGGGCTCGGCGCCGATCTCGACGAATTCGGAATGCGCCGCAACCCCCGGCCCGAGGATCCCCTCGCATGCGGCGGCGACCATCCGGCCGAAGAGCGGGGCGGAGGCGGTGGCCGTCAGGAAGTCGGTCCCGGGCCCGTACCCGATCCTGGGGCCGGGCCGCCGGTAGTAGCCGGCGCCGGGATCGTAGAGCGCGACGTCCATGTAGTCGGCGAAGCTCACCGCCGGCTCGCCTCGCGCCCTCGCGCGCAGCGCCTCGAGGACCGCGGGGTCGGCGGGAGGATCTTCCGAAGGCTTCATTTACAAAGCAGAGCGGATGGACACACTTCGGGGCATGTTCAAACGGATTATCGCCGTATCCGCGGCGGCGCTCCTGGGCTTCTTCGCCTGCGTGGGCGTCGCGCGGCTGCCGTCCTCGTGGAGCCTGTTCCCGAACCGCGACCTCGACCGATCCGCGGCGTACGTCCGCGAGGTGCTCAAGATAGTCAACGAGAACTACGTCGACCCGAAGGCCGCGGGCTACGAGGCGCTGGCGCGCCTCTCGATACACGGGATGGTCGACAACCTCGACCCGCATTCCGAGTTCCTCGAGTCCAAGGACAACCAGGAGCTCGAGGAGGACCTCGACGGCGAATACGGCGGGATCGGCATCGAGGTCGAGATGCACGACGGGGCGTTCGCCGTCGTGGCCCCGATCCCGGGCTCGCCGGGCGACCGGGCGGGGATCCGGGTGGGCGACGAGATCACCAGCATCGACGGGAAGACCGTGGAGAAGGGGACGCCGATGGACTCGGTCGTCAACCGGCTGCGCGGGAAGCCCCGCACCCACGTCCGGATCGGCCTGCGGCGCCCGTCCGACGGCGCCCGGCTGGACCTGGACCTCGTGCGCGAGGTGATCAAGGTGGTGAGCGTCCGCGGCGTGCGCCTCCTGGACGGGACGACCGGCTACATCCAGATACGGGACTTCTCCGAGCACACGGGCGAGCAGTTCGACGACGCCCTCGACAAGCTCCTCAAGCGCGGGATCGACTCCCTCGTCATCGACCTGCGCAACAACCCGGGCGGGCTCCTCGACTCGGCGGTCGAGGTCGCCGAGCCGTTCTTCAAGAAGGGCGAGCTCATCGTCTACACTCAGGGCCGCCGGCCGGCCGACCGCGAGAACTACCTCTCGGAGACCGAGGGCGATCCCCTGGTGCTCCCGGTCGCCGTCCTCATAAACGAGAACACGGCCAGCGCCGCCGAGATCGTCGCGGGCGCCCTCAAGGACGCGGGCCGCGCGGTCGTCGTCGGCGAGCGCTCCTTCGGAAAGGGCAGCGTCCAGTCGATCTTCAAGCTCAAGAACGGCGAGGGGCTGCGGCTGACGACCGCCCACTACTTCACCCCGAGCGGGGTGATGATCCACGGCAGGGGCATCTCCCCCCAGGTGGAGGTCGTCATGACCCCCGAGGAGGACGAGAAGCTCGACCGGCAGACCTCGCGGCCGGACGTCACCGACCCCGGAGACTTCAAGGAGCGGTTCGGCTACGCGCCGATCGAGGACCGCCAGCTCGACGCGGCGCTCGACGTGCTGCGGGCCGCGCGGCTCTTCCAGAGGTGATCCTGGCCTTCGAGAGCTCCTGCGACGAGACCGCCCTCGCGATCTTCGACCCGGACGCGGGCATCGCCTGCGAGTGGGTCGACAGCCAGGTCAGGCTGCACTCGGAGCACGGCGGCGTGGTCCCCGACATCGCGACCCGCGAGCACCTGCGCAACTTCGGCCCGCTGCTCGAGCGGGCCCGGTCCGCCGGGGAGTGGCCCCGGATCACGCTGGTCGCCGTGACGCGCGGCCCGGGGCTGGCCGCGTGCCTCGCCCTCGGGACCGCGGCCGCCAAGGCGGTCGCCCGGGCCCTGCGGGTGCCGGTCGTCGGCGTCAACCACCTGCGGGCGCACGCCTGGTCGCCGTTCATCCCCGTCCATGCGCAGTCGCCCGGGCGCTTCCCCGAGCGCCTGTCGGAGCTCCTGCCTCACCTGGGCCTCATCGTCTCGGGAGGCAACACCGTCCTCTTCTCGATGTCCGCAGACCGGGCTATCCGCAGGATCTCGGCGACGCGCGACGACGCGGCCGGGGAGGCCCTGGACAAGGGGGCCAAGCTCCTCGGCCTCGGCTACCCCGGCGGCCCCGCGATCGAGCGGCTCGCGCTCGGGGGGAGGCCGGCCGCGTACGCCTTCCCGCGCGGAATCGGCAGGCGGGGGGAGCTGGACTTCAGCTTCTCGGGCCTCAAGACGAGCCTCCGCTACCGGGTCCAGGCGATGCCGGAGGCGGACGTGCGCGACTCGCTCGGCGACCTTTGCGCGAGCTACCAGGCCGCGGTCGTCGACGCCCTGGCCGAGAAGGCGGCCGCGGCACTGGACGCCGGCGGCTTCGCAAGCGTGGGGCTCTCGGGGGGGGTGGCGAACAACCGCGCGCTCCAGGCGGCGGTGGGGGAGGCGGCAGGCCGGGCCGGGGCCCGGTTCCTCCCCGCGGACCCCCTCCACACGGGCGACAACGCGGGCATGGTGGGCTTCGCCGCCTGGGCCGACGCGGGCGACGCCGGGCGCTTCGCGGGGAGCGCGCTCAGGATCGACCCGGGAGCCTACTTGTAGTCGCGGCGCAGGTTGCTCGGCAGGATGCCCAGCTCCTCGCGGTACTTCGCGACCGTGCGCCGCGCGATGTTGATCCCCTTCTCCTGAAGGCGCGCGACGATCTCCTGGTCGCTGCTCGGCGCCGCCTTGTCCTCTCCCGCGACCAGGTCGGCGATCATCTCCTTGACGCTCGTGTTCGAGACCGACGCGCCGCTGTCGTTCTGGTAGCCCGGCGTGAAGAAGTACTTGAACTCGAAGACGCCGTGGGGCGTGCGGATGTACTTGTTGGCGATCGCCCGGCTGACGGTCGTCTCGTGCACGCCCACCACGTCGGCGATCTGGGTCATCGTGAGCGGCTGAAGCTTTGAGACGCCGTGCTCGAAGAACGGCATCTGCGCCTTGAGGATCTCGCGCGTTATGCGCTCGATCGTCCTCTGGCGCTGCTCGATCGAGTCGATCAGGAACTTGCCCGCGCGCATGCGCTCCCGAAGGTAGTCGCGCTCGCCCTTCGAGAGCGACCCCTTGGCGATCAGGTCCCGATAGGTGCTCGATATCCTCAGGCGCGGGATGTAGTCGTTGTTGAGGTGGATCTTCCAGCCGCTGCCGTCGTGCTCGACGGTGACGTCGGGCACGACCACGCGGTTCTGGTCCTCGGCGAAGCGCCGGCCGGGCGCCGGGTCGAGCTTGCCGATCTCCTCGATCGCGCCCTGCACGTCGTCGGAGGCGGCCCCGAGCTTGCGCGCGAGCTCGGGGATCCGGCGGCGAGCCAGGAGCTCGAAGTGGTCCCTGATGATCCGCGCGGCCAGGGAGTCGCGCCGGCCCTTCGCGGCGAGCTGGGCGAGGAGGCACTCCGGGAGGTTCTGCGCCCCGATCCCCGGGGGCTCAAACGCCTTCAGCGCGGTCACGGCCTCCTGGACGGCCTCGAGGGGCAGGCCCGTCTGGAGGGCCACGTCGGCCGGAGTGACCGTCAGGAAGCCGCGGTCGTCGAGGCTCCCCAGCAGGTGCTGCATCGCCTCGATCGCCTTCGGCGAGAGGTCCGCCATCTCGGCCTGGCGCATCAGGTGCTCCTGGAGCGAGGGCTCGGTCGCCACCGAGTCGAAGAAGTGCTGGCGCCTCTCGGCGTCCGCGGCGGAGTAGCTCTGCGTGCCCCCGGCGCTCGCCATGTAGTCGCGCCAGTCGTCGTCGATCTTGCCGAGGATCTCGAACTCCTTTGAGAAGTCCATCTCCTCGCGCTTGCTGTCGGTCACGGGCTCCGGCGCGCCCTCGGGGCTCGCGACCGGCTCGTCCCCGTGGGAGTCCGCCTCCGCGTTCTCGGCGTTCGCCTTCTCCGGGCTCATGCCCTCCATCGGCAGCTCCTCGAGCGTCGGGTTCGCCTGCAGCTCCTCCTGGATCACGGAGCGCAGGTCGAGCGCCGCGACCTGGAGGATCTTCAGCGACTGGCGCAGCTGCGGCGCGAGGACGAGGGACTGCGTCTGACGCTGGCGAAGCTCCTGGCTGAATCCTCCTGCGCTCATGTGCGTTGAGGCGCGTTTTGCCTCATGGACCGGGCGGGTGGGAGTTCGAGGTCGCGGCCACGGGGGGTTGGGGTTCGCGGACGCCGAAAAGGTCGCGCAGGTAGGTTCCCAGCTTTTCGTTCGTCGGTCCGTAGCCGTAGCTGTAAAGGTAAAGCTCGAGGTCGTTCAGGACCTCGGCCGCCGACTGGTACCGCAGGTCGCGGTCGCGCTGGAGGCACTTCTGGATGATGGCCTCGAGCCTCTCGTCGATCTCGGCCCTGAGCGTCGAGAAGCGCGGGATCGGCATCGTCAGGATGTTGCGGCGCGACTGGGCGCGGTCGGCGTGGCGGAAGATATTGCGCCCGAGGAGGATCTCCGTGAGGACGATCCCCAGGGGGAAGAGGTCGGCCCGGGCGTCGGTGACGGCGTAGCTCGCCTGCTCGGGCGACAGGTACTCGTCCTTGCCCGCGATCACCTTGCCCTCCTCGTTGTACATGAGGTTCAGGGCCTTCGCTATCCCGAAGTCCGTCAGCTTGACGTCGCCCTCGTAGCTCATGATGACGTTCTTGGGGCCGATGTCGCGGTGGACGATGTTGAGGTGGCGCCCCTCGCGGTCGCGCTTCTGGTGGGCGTACGTGAGGCCGCGCGCGACCCGCGACACGATGAAGGCGCCGAGGTCGACCGGCACCGCGCGGCCGAGGAGGCGGTGCCTCTCGATGAACTGCTCGACGTTCTGGCCGCCGACGAACTCCATCACCATGAAGTACTGCCCGCCGATCTGGCCGAGGTGGTACGTCTGGACGATGTTGGTGTGGATCAGGTCCGCCACGAGCCTCGCCTCGCCGATGAAGTTCTTCTGGAACTCCGGGATGGCGGAGTACTCCTCGCGGATCAGTTTTACGGCGACCGTCTTGCGGAACTGCCCGGCGCCGTGCTGGTGGGCCTCGTACACGACGCCCATGCCGCCCTCCGCTATTTGGCGGACCATTTCGTACCTGATCTCATTGAAGATATGCGAGATTGCGGGCACCGGTGTTCCATTGAATTGCGGGATCCGCGCCTTGCAAGGTAACATTCTTGGCTTCGGCGTGAAATCTGCTGCACGACCCCGCGGGGGCGCCGGCCGCACCCGTTTGACAGCGGATTTACGCCGGGTAGTGTGCGCGCATGATCCTGCTGACTCCCCGCGCCGCGGACCAGGTGCGCTCGATGCGCGCGGGCGCCGCCGCGCCCGCGGCGCGCCTGCGCCTCTTCGTCGAGAGCGGGGGCTGCTCGGGGCTTCAGTACGGGATGTCGTTCGACGAGGCGAAGGCGGACGACGCCTCGTTCGAGAGCGAGGGCGTCGGGATCGTCGTGGATCCCAGGAGCCTCCCGCACCTCGACGGCACGACTGTCGACTTCGACGACGGCCTCCACGGCAAGGGCTTCGAGATCCGCAATCCGAACGCGCACTCGACCTGCGGGTGCGGGAAGTCCTTCAACTGAAGTGGGGCTGGCGCAGGGCCGAGTGGAGCGCCACGACACCCATCGTCATCGACCTGGCCTCGACGCCGGAGAATCCGGCGTCGGCCAGCTCGGCCGAGAGGGCGGCGCGCCCGGGGAATTCCGCTATCGTGTCGCCGAGGTACTTGTAGGCCTGCCGGTTGCCGGTGAGAAGCCCGGCGAGCGGCGGCACGACGCGGTGCAGGTAGAGGCGGTAGGCGGGGCGCAAGAGGCGCCAGGGCTGCGAGAACTCGAGGACGAAGAGGCGCCCCTCGGGCCTGAGTATGCGCCGGATCTCGGACAGGCAGCGCGCGCGGTTGCTTATGTTGCGCAGCCCGAACGCGATCGTGACGGCGTCGAGGCTCGCCTCCTCGACGGGGATGTTGAGCGCGTCCCCGAAGAGGAACTCGACCCGGGAGTAGCGGCCGGGCCGGCGCGCCTTCTTCGTCTCCGCCCTCTCGAGCATCGGCTCGCAGAAGTCCATTCCGAAGACGCCGACGTCGGGGCGCAGCGCGCGCGCCAGGGCGAAAGCCACGTCCCCGCTCCCCGTCGCAAGATCGAGCACGTTCCGCGGGCGGGAGCGCTTGACGGCGGCCACCAGGCGGGATCGCCAGTGGATGTCGATTCCGCCGCTCAGCACCCGGTTGGCCAGGTCGTAGCGGTGGGCGATGCGGCCGAACATCGAATTCACGGCCACGGGGTCAGCCATATCTCAAAGACAATAAGTATTGACGCAATTCATGTCAGACGAATAATTTAAGACGAATCGCTAAAGTATACACCAAAAGGAACAATTCATGTCCACGAACCTCACCAAACGCGAGATCGTGCTAGAGATATACCGGAAGGCCGGATTCCCGCAGAAACAGATTGTCGATACGGTCCAGCAGACGCTCGACATAGTCCAGAAGGCGCTGTCGGAGGGCCGCAATGTCGAGTTGCGTAACTTTGGCGTTCTGGAAGTCCAGGTGCGCAAACAGAGGGTAGGGCGGAATCCAAACAAGCCCGAAGCGGAAGTCATTATTCCGCAGCGTGCCGTGGTCAAGTTCAAGGCCGGTAAGATCCTCAAGCAGCAGCTCAAGAAGCTCGATCTGACGACCCTCACCTGACGGCACCCGGTGCCGGAGCATTTTAGGTTCGCCCTGTGACGGACGCCGCCCAAAGCCGCCGTCGCTGATGGCCACGTTTCAGACCCTGCCCGGGTTCCGGGACTTTTACCCCGAGGACCTAGCCAAGCGCACGCACGTCTTCCGCCTCTGGCGGCAGGCCGCGGCCACGTTCGGGTTCGTGGAGTACGACACGCCCGTGCTCGAGCCGCTCGACCTGTACCGGGCGAAATCCGGCGAGGAGATTGAGGGGCAGATCTTTGCGTTCACGGACAAGGGCGGCCGCGAGGTCGCCCTTCGCCCCGAGATGACGCCGTCCGTCTGCCGGCTGGTCGGCGCCCGGGCGAACGCGCTCAAGCGCCCGATCAAGTGGTTCAGCATCGGCGAATTCTACCGCTACGAGAGGATGCAGAGGGGCCGCGGCCGCTGCTTCCACCAGCTGAACGCCGACGTGTTCGGCGAGGCCGGCCCCGAGGCGGAGATCGAGCTGATCGCCCTCCTGATCCAGAGCATGAGGGCGTTCGGCCTCACGGAGAAGGACTTCTGCGTGAGGCTGAGCGACCGCAACCTCTGGGTCCTCTACCTGTCCGGGCTGGGGCTCGACGAGGCGAGGATCCGCTCGCTGCTCGCGGCCGTCGACAAGTACGAGCGCAGCGGCCGCGACGCCTTCAAGGCCTACGAGGAGGGCTTCGGGCCGATCCCCCCCGGCCTCATGAAGAGCGTCCTCGACTTCCTCGCCATCCGCTCCTTCGCGGCGCTCGAGAGCGCGCTCGGCTCCGCCGGCGGATCGGCCGGCATGGCCGGCCGGCTGGCGGAGTGGGACCGGCTGCTCGGCGGCCTGGGGGCGATGGGCCTGGCCGACTACGTGCAGGTCGACCTGGGGGTCGTCAGGGGGCTCGCCTACTACACGGGGTTCGTCTTCGAGGCGACCGACCTGAGGGGCGAGCTGAGGGCGCTCGCGGGCGGCGGGCGCTACAACGACCTCGTGGCCAAGCTGGGGGGCCCGGACCTGCCGGCCGTGGGCTTCGCGATCGGCGAGATGACGTTCTCGCTCCTGCTCGAGGAGAAGGGGCTCCTTTCCGCGGCCTTCCACGCGCCCGACGTCTACTGCGTCCTCGGCGGCGAGACGGAGCGCAAGGCGGCGTTCGCCGACATCGGCCGGCTGCGGGAGGCCGGCTACCGCGTCGACTATCCCATGAAGGAGCTGGCCTTCGGAAAGCAGTTCAAGGCGGCCGCGGACTCGGGCGCGAGGATCGCGCTCATCTACGGCGGCGACGAGCTCGCCAGGGGCGTCGTCAAGATGCGCGACCTGGGCGGGCGCACCGAGCGCGAGTTCCCCGCCTCCGAGGTCGGCGCGGCCGTGCGGGCCTTCTTCGAGGGTCGCTAGGGCAGGCTGGCGGGCCCGAAGGCCCCCGGCAGGAGCGCGGACAGCTTCGTGTCTATCCGGGCGTCCGCGTCGCAGACGCACATGACGAGCGCGTCCGGCCCGAACTCGTTTATCACCTGGCGGCAGGCGCCGCACGGGGTCGTCGGCAGCCGGGTCGGCGTGTACACGGCGACCGCCCTGATCGCCTTCTCGCCCGCGGCCACGGCGCGGAAGACGGCCGTGCGCTCCGCGCAGTTGCACAGCCCGTAGGAGGCGTTCTCGACGTTGCACCCGGGGTAGATCCGCCCCGAGCCGCAAAGGACGGCCGCCCCGACCGGGAACTTCGAGTACGGCGCATAGGCGCTGGCGGCCGCGGAGCGCGCGGCCTTTTCCAGGCGCCGGAAGGCGGATTGCGAGATCTTCTGCATGGCGGGCCCGCTAGCCGGCGAGCTCCCTCTTCGTCTCGGCGAAGGCTTGGATCGCCCGCTCCAGGTCCGCCTCGCTGTGCGCCGCGCTCACCTGCGCCCGGATCCGCGCGGCCCCCTTCGGGACGACGGGGTGGAAGAAGCCGATGACGTAGACGCCCTTCTCGAGCATCCGGGCGGCGAAGCGCTGGGCGAGGGCGGCGTCGCCCAGCATGACCGGGACGATCGGGTGGCTGCCCGGCGCGATCGAGAGCCCGGCGCGCGCCAGTCCCTCGCGGAAGAGCCGGGTGTTCGCGTGCAGGCGCTCGCGCAGCTGCGGGTTTCGGGTGACGAGGCCGACGGCGGCCATCGAGGCGGCGACGACGGCGGGCGGCACGCTGTTCGAGAAGAGGTAGGGGCGGGAGCGCTGGCGCAGGAGCTCGATGATCTCCCCGCGGCCGCTGACGTAGCCGCCGGTCGCCCCGCCGAGGGCCTTGCCGAGGGTGCCCGTGAGGATGTCCACGCGGTCGACGACCTCGAACTGCTCCGGCGTCCCGCGCCCGGCGGGGCCGAGGACGCCGACGCCGTGGCTGTCGTCCACCATGACGATGGCGTCGTGGTCGGCGGCCGCGTAGCAGATGTCCCGGAGCGGGGCCACGAACCCGTCCATCGAGAAGACGCCGTCGGTGACGACGAGCTTGAAGCGGGCGCCCGCCGCCTCGGCCTCGCGCAGCCTGGCCTCAAGGTCGGCGACGTCGCGGTTGCGGTAGCGGTACCTCTTCGCCTTGCACAGGCGGATCCCGTCGATGATCGACGCGTGGTTGAGCTCGTCGCTGATGACGGCGTCCTCCTCGCCGAGCAGCGTCTCGAAGACCCCGCCGTTGGCGTCGAAGCAGGACGAGTACAGGATCGTGTCCTCGGTGCCGAGGAACGCGCTCAGGGTGGCCTCGAGCTCCTTGTGGATCTGCTGGGTGCCGCAGATGAACCGGACGGAGGCCAGGCCGTAGCCCCAGCGGTCGAGCGCGGCCCTCGCCGCCGCCACCACCTCCGGGTGGTTGGCGAGGCCGAGGTAGTTGTTCGCGCAGAAGTTGAGGACGCGCACGCCGACGGGGACCTGGATCGACGCCCCCTGGGGCGTCTCGATCACGCGCTCGCGCTTTGTCAGGCCCGCCGCGGAGATCTCGGCGAGGGTCTCCAGGATGTGGGTCTTGAAGGTCGGGGGCATCCGGGGCGATGGTCTTGGGGAGGGTTCCCGCCGGGTCACGCGTCCCAGTTGAGGACGATCTTGCCGCTCTTTCCGGAGCGCATGAGCTCGAAGCCCTCGCGGAACTCGCCGTAGGGCAGGCGGTGCGTGATCACCGGGGAGATGTCCAGGCCGCTCTGGATCATGGCGGTCATCTTGTACCAGGTCTCGTACATCTCGCGCCCGTAGATCCCGCGGATGGTGAGCATGTTGAAGACGACCTTGTTCCAGTCGACCGCCGCCGCGCCGGGCATGATGCCGAGGAGCGCGATGCGCCCGCCGTGTGCCATGTTGTCGATCATGTCGTTCAGGGCGCGCGGATTGCCGGACATCTCGAGGCCGACGTCGAAGCCCTCCCTCATCCCGAGCTCCGCCTGGATGTCGGGCAGCTTCTCGCGGGAGACGTCGACCGCCCGCGTCGCGCCCATCTTCATCCCGAGCGCGAGGCGCGCCGGGTTGACGTCGCTCACGACCACCTTGCGCGCCCCGCAGTGGCGCGCGATCGCCACCGCCATGCACCCGATGGGCCCGGCGCCCGTCACGAGCACGTCCTCGCCCACGAGGTCGAACTGGAGGGCGGTGTGCGTCGCGTTGCCGAGGGGGTCGAAGCAGGAGAGGACGTCGAGCGGGATCGAGGGGTCGACCGGCACGACGTTCGACGCGGGCAGGCACAGGTACTCGGCGAAGGCCCCGGCGCGGTTCACGCCGACCCCCTTCGTGTCCTTGCACAGGTGCCGGCGCCCGGCCAGGCAGTTGCGGCAGACGCCGCAGACGATGTGGCCCTCGCCGTCGACCAGGTCGCCCTTGTGGAACCTCTGCACGGAGGCGCCGACCTCGTCGACCACGCCGACGAACTCGTGGCCGATCACCATCGGCGTCTTGATCGTCTTCTGCGCCCATTCGTCCCAGTTGTAGATGTGCACGTCGGTGCCGCAGATGGAGGTCTTCCTGATCCTGATGAGCACGTCGTTCGGGCCGGGGGAGGGCACGGGGACCTCGGTGAGCTCGAGGCCGGGGCCAGGCTTAAGCTTCGACAGGGCTCGCATCGTCTTGGCGCTCATTCTGGTGCGCGCCATTGTTGGGCCTGGGGGCGCGCAAAACAATCCCGAACCGGCGCCCGGGCGCGGCGCCGCTCGGGTGTTGCGTCGGCGGGCCCGCCGCTGTGCTCTTTATGCGCACGGGCCATGACCAACCGATTCTACCGGGACTTCGACAGCGAGACCTTCGGGGGCGCCCGAAAAACCGACTACCGCAACGCCTTCCAGATCGACCGCGACCGGATCATCCACGCGCAGGCGTTCCGCAAGCTCCAGTCGAAGACGCAGGTCTTCCTCTCCGGCGAGTACGACTTCTACCGCACGAGGCTCACCCACACGATGGAGGTGGCGCAGGTCGGCCGCTCGATCTGCCACTACCTGAGGACCCTCAGGGGGCCGATGCGGGACGACTTCCACATCGACTCGGACCTCGTCGAGGCGGTGTGCCTCGCGCACGACCTGGGCCACCCGCCGTTCGGGCACTCGGGCGAGCGGACGCTCCAGGAGCTGATGCTGCGCTGGGGCGGGTTCGAGGGCAACGCCCAGACCGTGCACCTGCTGAACGCGACCATGTACGAGGACAGCTCGGGCGTGCGCGGGATGCGCCCGACCCGGGCCCTCCTGGACGGCGTCCTCAAGTACAAGACGCTCTTCGGCGAGTTCCGCCGGCCCCCCAGGAACCACTTCCTCTACGACACGCAGCGCGACGTGCGCCGGTTCGTCTTCGGCGGGGCCGCGGCCCCGAGGGCGCTCGGCCCCGGCGAGAAGCTCAACGCCTTCAAGAGCATCGAGTGCCAGATCATGGACTGGGCCGACGACGCGGCGTATTCGCTGAACGACATCATGGACGGGGTGAAGGCGGGCTTCCTGACGATCGAGAGGATCGAGGCCTGGGCGGACGGGGCGGTCGGGGACGCCTCCGGGCTGCGCCTCCTCGACGAGCTCCTGGACGCCATCCGCAACGACAGGCTCGCGGGGATCGTCTCGGACAGGATCGGCGTCTTCATCACCGCGTGCCGCCTCAGGGAGCGCGACAACTTCATGGCGGGGCGGACCAACCGGTACCGCTTCGATCTTGTCGTCGGGCCCGAGGCGCTGCGCCAGGCCCTCTTCTACAAGAGGCTGGCCAACGACATCATCTTCGAGAGCCCGCAGCTCCAGCAGATGGAGCACAAGGCCCGCGCCGTCCTCTTCGACCTCTGGGCCTCGTGCTGGCGCAACTACGTCGAGCCCGGGCCGCGGGTGGTGCGGATACTCCCGCACTCGGTCGGGGCGCTTGTAGACGCCGCCAGGGGCAAGAGGGCCAAGGCGAGGCGGATCTGCGACTGGCTTGCCGGCCTGACCGACGGGATGGTCATGCGCACCTACCGGCGGCTGTTCGACCCGGACTTCGGCCTCATGAAGGACCTCAGCTAGCGCCGGGGCGGCATCCGCCGATCGGCGAGTCCCGGGCTTGCGACGTGGCGGAGTTCCGCGGGAGGGCGCAGGCTTCGGCCCCGCCCGGGAATACAGTGGTGGAAATCTCCCCGCCGATTGTCATACGTGTGGAGATGACCCTTCGTGACTTGACCCCGATGGGAAATGGCTCCGTTGCATTCCTCGGGGCCCTTTTCCTTGGTCTTGGGCCTCCCCTTGCCGCCCAGACGACCTACACGTCCTATAAATTCACCACGGTGGCCGGGGGCTTCCCGGGCTATGCTGACGGCACGGGAAGCGCGGCGCGCTTCGACTATGCCTACGGGGTGGCGGTGGACGGGGGCGGCGACGTCTATGTCGCGGACAGCGGCAACCAGGCGATCCGCAAGATCGCGGCCGGCGGCGTGGTGACGACCCTGGCCGTCACACCCGGGTCCGCGGGAGTGTCGGCGCGGTTCTCCGACCCGATGGGCGTGGCCGTGGACGCGGGCGGCAACCTCTATGTCGCTGACGCGGGCAGCAACACGATCGACGAGATCGCGCCAGGGGGCGCGATGACGATCCTCGCCGGAACCCCGGGCGTGAAGGGCAGCGCGGACGGGACGGGCCCGGCCGCCCAGTTCAATGGCCCCTCCGGCGTGGCGGTGGACGCCAGCGGCAACGTCTATGTCTGCGACACGGGCAACAACACGGTCCGCAAGATCGCGGCGGGGGGCGTCGTGACGACCCTGGCCGGGACCCCGGGAACAAGGGGAAGCGCCGACGGCGCGGGCCCCGCCGCCCAGTTCTCCAGCCCCGACGGCATCGCGGTCGACGGGGGCGGCAACGTCTACGTCGCGGACACGAACAACAGCACGATCCGGAGGATCACCGCCGCGGGCGCCGTGACGACCCTGGCGGGTGCCGCCGGGGTCGCGGGCAGCGAGGACGGTCCCGGAAGCGAGGCCCAGTTCCTCGTCCCCTACGGAGTCGCGGTGGACAGCGCCGGCAACGTCTACGTCGCGGACACGTACAACAGCACGATCCGGAGGATCGACGCGGCGGGCACGGTGACGACCCTGGCGGGAATCCCGCGCCTTTGGGGGGGCGGCGACGGCACGGGCCCGGCCGCCCAGTTCGAATCCCCCGTCGCCGTGGCGGTCGACGGGCACGGCAACGTGTACGTGTCGGACCTGTACAACTTCAGCATCCGGGCCGGATCCGCGGCCGTCCAGGCGGCGGCCACGGTGACCCTTGGCAGCCTGGTCCAGGGTTACGACGGGGCCCCGAAGAGCCCGACGGTCACGACGAACCCCGCCGGCCTGGCGACGATCGTCGTCTACGAATACAGCCCCAGCCCGTCCACGAGCCCGCCTTCCAACACCGGCGGCTATCCCGTCTTTGCCACGATCGTGGACCCCGCCTACACCGGCTCCTCCTACGCGACCTTCACCATCGCACCCTCGCTGCCCCCGGATTCGTCGATGACCGTCCGCAACACGCAGGCGGGGGGCAGCTTCCTTTGGGGCATCGCGTCCGGTCCCTCAGGCCTTGTGGCCGTGGGAACCGGCGGCACGATCCTCGGCTCAAGGGACGGCGCGACCTGGACCCAGCGCAGCTCCGGGACGGCCAACTGGCTCACCGCGGTCGCCTACGGAGGCGGCCAATACATCGCCGTGGGGGACAACGGCTGCGTGCTCCTCTCGGCCGACGCGGCCTCCTGGACCAGCGTGGCGCAGTCGGCCACGACGGAGCGCCTCAACAACGTGATCTTTGCGGTGAGCGAATACGTCGCCGTGGGCGAAGGGGGAACCATCATCACCTCGCCGGACGGGCGCCAGTGGACGGCGCGGACCTCGGGCGTGACGGGATGGCTTCGCGGGCTGACCTACGTCGGCCGGTACAACTACACGTACGGTTTGGGCACGTCGATCAGCGGCGGGTTCGTGCCCGCGCGGTTTGTCGCGTCGGGCCAGGCGGGCGCCATCATCAGCTCGACGGACGGAGTCACCTGGGCCAGCGAAGCCTCCTCATATGGAAGCGGGTCGGGGTCCTGGGGCAGTGGCGAGGACCTGGAGGCGCTGATCACGACCCAATCCGTGAATTTCACCGCCGTTGGAGCCGACGGGACCAGTTTCACGACCTCCTGGGGGTCGGCCCTCGGTCACTTGGGGGGGCTGTATCCCCCCGTGGAGTACCTGGAGGGCTATGCGATTCCTCTTCCGCTCGACTTCCGCGGCCTTGTCCTCGGCTCCAACGCGGTCTTCGCGACGGGGGAATCCGGGTCGATCGAGGCCGCCTCGGCCTCCACCAATGGCTCCCTCGGATTTGGGCCCTGGGAGCAGCTCGCATCGGGCACGGCCGTGGACCTGGTCGGCGCCGCGGCGATCGGCGACTCCGTCTTCTTCGTCGGCGACAACGAGACCATTCTCGAGCTCGCGGCGCCCTACGACAGCCGCCTGGTCAACCTTTCGTGCCGCGCGCAGGTGGGGACGGGAGCGAACGCGCTGATCACCGGATTTGTCGTCGGAGGCCAGGGCGCGGCGGGGACCGAGCCGCTGCTGATCCGGGGCTCGGGCCCGGCGCTCGTCCCCTTCGGCGTCTCCGGAACGCTGCCGGACCCGGAACTCCAGCTCAACAGCACGGCCCCGGGCGGCGGCCTGCTCGCGGCCAACACGGGCTGGGGCGGTGCTTCCGCGATTTCGGGCGAGGCGGCCGCGGTGGGAGCCTTCCCCTGGCCAAGTCCCTCAAGCCACGACGCGGCTCTCATTGCCAATTTGGGATCCGGACCCTACACCGCCAACCTTTTCGGGGAGGCCGGGGACACGGGCGTGGCTTTGACGGAGGTTTACGACGTGACCCCCGCAGGGACGGTCGGTCCCTCGTCGCCGCGGCTGATCAACCTCTCGGCGCGCTCGCAGGTCGGCTCGGGGGGAAGCATCCTGATCGCCGGATTTGTGATCGGCGGATCGACGCCGAAGACGGTCCTCGTCCGGGCGTCGGGCCCGGCGCTCGTCCCGTTTGGACTCTCCGGCACCCTTGTCGACCCCAAGCTTGCGGTCTACGGCTCCGCGCCGGGCAGCACCCCGCTGGTGACGAACACCGGCTGGGGCGCCAACCAGGAGATAGAAACGGCCGCGGCCTGGGTGGGCGCGTTTTCATGGGGAAGCGCGTCGACTCCGGACGCCGCGATCCTAGTGACGCTTCCCCCGGGGGCCTACACCGCGCAGGTGTCGGGCGCGAGCGGCGACGGCGGGATCGCCCTCGTGGAGGTCTACGAGGTGGAATGATCCGGCTGCGCGGCATCAGGGCCGCGGGGCGAGGTGACCCGACCTGACGGCGTCCCCGATCAGGCGGGCGGCCTCCTCCCAGAGGGCGGCCGAGCCCTCGGCGATGTGGGAGTTGCGGGCGACGACGCGGTCCTCCGTTACGCCGTGGCGCCGCCACGCGGCCCCTTCGGTGCTGCAGTTGAGGAGCACCGGCTGGAAGCGGTCGAGCGCCGCGGCGAAGCGCGCCTCGGGCGTGGCCCGCCCCTCGAACTCGTCCCAGAGAGCCCGGAACTCGACGGCCTGGTCGCCGGGCAGCATCCCGAAGATCCGGTCCGCGGCGAGCGCCTCGCGGTCGTGCTGGCCGGCCATCCGCGCCGAGTCGTAGGCGAACGTGTCGCCGGCATCGATCTCCACGAGGTCGTGGACGATGACCATCTTCAGCACGCGCAGGATGTCGACCCTGGGGTCGTTGGCGTGCTCGGCCAGGACGATGGCCGCGAGACAAAGGTGCCAGGAGTGCTCGGCGTCGTTCTCGGGCCGGCGGCTCTGCGTGCAGACCGTCTGCCGGAAGACCTCCTTCAGCTTGTCGACCTCGAGGATGAATCGCACCTGCGCCCTCAGCCGCTCGTTGGTCATGCGGCCGGATTAAGGCGGCGCGAGCCCTCTGGCGAGAGCGGACTGACGGGGGCGGGCTGGCGGAGGGCCTGGACGAGGCCCTGCCTCGCCGCGGCGACGCAGAAGAGCAGGGCCACGGTCCCCATCGCCACGAGCGTCCGGTCGGCCGGGGTCGCAAAGAGCGCCGGGAACTGAAGGAGCGCCGTTATGGCGACGCTCTGGGTCGCGACGACGGCCAGCGAGTTCCTGCCGAGGAGCTCAAGCGGCCGCGATGCCAGGAGGGACGGGAAGCGCGCGCCGACGATCGCCACGAGGTAGGCGACGCAGCCAAAGTCCGCCAGGCGCAGGAGCCCCAGCGCCGGCTTGTTGAGGAGCACGCCGAACACGGCGCCGGGCCACAGGGCGGGCCAGTGCGCCTGTTGCACGCCGAACCCGTAGATTGCGACCGAGGCGGCGCAGAGGACCGCCAGGCGGCTCGGCCGGGCGACCTGCGGGCGGCCGCTGATGCCGGCGTGGCCGATCGCCACCCCGGCCACGAAGATGAGCTGCCACGCGAGGAGGCTGAAGGAACCGGTGTTAATCGGATACGTCCGCAGGGACCCGGCGGCTGGAGCCCACTGCGCGACGAGCCAGAGGAGCACGCTCGCGGACAGGACAAGCCATCGGCGGCCGGACTCGATCCCCCGGATCACGACCGGCAGGAAGAGCACGAAGACGCAGTACATCGGCAGGAGGTCGAGGAGCCCGGGCTGGTAGAGAAGCGCGGCGCCGAGGCCGAGCGCCGCCAGCGGGTGCTCGAAGAAGAGCCTCGGGGCGGTCGGCGAGCAGTAGCCGCACGCGTATTCGGCCAGGACGACGCACGCGAGGGCGCCGACAAACGAGGCCACGTGCCAGGCGTATATGGTCTTCGTGCGGCCGAGGACCGCATCCCACAGGGAGGCCGGCCCGCCCGCCCTGAGCTTCCGCGTGTAGACCATGCCCGCCATGAGGCCCGACAAGAACACAAAGCCCTCGGCCGCAGTGAAAAAGCCGAGCGACTGGTCGGTGACCCAGCGGAGCTCCGTCGGCAGGTGGTTGACCGTCATGCAGATGAGGAACAGGCCCCGCAACGTGTCGTAGCGCGGGTCGCGCGCGGATCGGATTGATTCGGGCTTGGCCTTCACAAGGGATCGCCGACAGTAAGTACCATGAATCGTTCCAACCTGGGGGGAATCTTTGGAATATGCACGCTCGCACTGATTTGGCACGGTATCGCACGCGGCGCCGATTATCCCGCGGCCAGGCGAGGGCCCCAGGTTGACGACTACTTCGGCGAGAAGGTGCCCGATCCCTACCGGTGGCTGGAGGACCTCGATTCGCCGGAAACGGCCGCCTGGGTCCAGGCGGAGCGGGCGTACACCGCGGCCGCATTCGCCGCGATGCCCGAGCGGGCCGCAATCCGCGCCCGGCTCGGCGAACTGTGGAACTTCCCGCGGTTCGGCCTGCCGGTGAAGCGGGGCGGGCGGCTGTTCTACACGAAGAATGACGGCCTGCAGAACCAGGGCGTCGTCTGGGTCATCGACGCACCGGGGAAGGCGCCGCGGGTGCTCCTCGACCCCAACCTCCTTTCGACGGACGGGACGGTCGCCGTCACGGGCCTGTCCCCGAGCGACGGGGGAACGCGCCTCGCCTACGGGCTCGCGGTGGCGGGCTCGGACTGGACCGAGTTGCACGTGCGCGATGTCACCACGGGCGCGGACCTCGGGGACGTCGTCCGGTGGGTCAAGTTCTCCAAGCCTGCATGGACCCGGGACGGCGCCGGCTTCTTCTACTGCCGGTACCCCGAGGTGGCCGCCGGCGCCAAGCTCTTCGGCAAGCTCTCGGGCCGGCAGCTCCGCTACCACCGGCTGGGCGCGGAGCAGTCCGCCGACCAGCTCGTCTTCGAGATCCGGGAGCACCCGGAGTGGGTCTTCAACGCGAGAATGTCGGACGACGGCCGCTACCTCGCGATCACCGTCGAGCAGAGCGACCGCCCGCAGAATGCGCTCTACTACATCGACCTTGCCAACCCGCTCGAGCCGAATGTCGGCGCGCCGGTGGAGAAGCTTCTCGACCGCATGGACGCGACCTACCGCTTCGTTGGCAACTCCGGGCCGCGATTCTTCGTCCTCACCAGCCTCGCGGCGCCCCGGGGCAGGGTGGTGGCGATCGACCTTGCGGACCCTTCCGCCACCGGCTGGTCGGTTCCCGTCCCCGAGGGCCCCGACAGCATCGAGTGGGCCGCCGATGCGGGGGGCCGCCTGGTCGTCGCTACGCTCCACGACGTGCAGAGCCGGATTGCGGTCTTCGGGCTCGACGGCGCTCCCCTCAGGAGCGTCGAGCTCCCGGGGATCGGCGCCGTCTCGGGCATCAGCGCCAATGCCTCCGATCCCGAGGCATTCCTCGGCTTCTCGTCCTTCCTCGCGCCGCCGACGATCCTGAACATCAACGTCGTCTCGGGGGCGCAGGGCGTCTTCGAGCGGCCGGCGACCCCGTTCGACCCCTCCCACTATGAGACCCGCGAGGTCTTCGTCGCATCGCGAGACGGGACGAGGATCCCGATGTTCATCACCGGCCGCCGGGGCCTCAGGACGGACGGCTCGTCGCCCGCGTGGCTCTACGGATACGGGGGCTTCAACATAGCGATAACGCCCTCATACGCCGTGCCGCCGGCCGTCTGGATCGAGATGGGCGGGATCTACGCCGAGGCGACCCTTCGCGGGGGATCCGAGTACGGGGAGGCCTGGCACCTTGCGGGCACCAAGGAGAGGAAGCAGAACGTCTTCGACGATTTCATCGCGGCGGCCGACTACCTCGTCGGCCAGCGCTACACGGGCAGGGACCGGCTCCTGATCGAGGGCCGCTCGAACGGCGGGCTCCTCATCGGGGCCGTGCTCAACGAGAGGCCCGACCTCTGCGCCGTCGCGCTTCCGGGCGTGGGCGTGATGGACATGCTGCGCTTCCAGAAGTTCACGGTCGGGGCCCCGTGGGCCGCCGACTACGGCTCGAGCGACGATCCGGCCGGCTTCAGGTACCTGCGGGCCTATTCGCCGCTCCACAACGTGAGGACCGGGGTGCGTTACCCGGCGGTGCTCGTAACGACCGGCGACCACGACGACCGGGTGTTCCCGGCGCATTCCTTCAAGTACGCGGCGGAGATGCAGCGCGCGGCTGCGGGCGTCCCCGGTTCGGGGCCCGTCCTCATCCGGATCGACTCGAACGCGGGCCACGGCGGCTCGAGCGGCACGCTGCCGGTCTCGAAGGCGATCGACGAGTGGGCGGACAAGCTGGGCTTCGCCGCCCACTACCTTCCCTCCGGCTCGCTCGAGCTGCCGGCGACGCGCTAGGGGGGGAGCGCGACGTGCGGGAACTCCGCGCCGGCGCGGGCAATGCCGGGGAATCCGCGTCATACCGGGGGGCACCGCCGCTTTTCCTTGCTTGGCCACGCTTTGGGGATTTCGATCATGTGCATTTTGCGCCATGAAAGTACTCGTCGCCGACAAGATATCCACGAAGGGGGTAGCCTGGCTTCGCACGCAGTCGGGCCTCGAGGTCGTTGAGGCATACGGGGCCTCGCCGGCCGCCCTGAAGGAGCTCGTCAAGGACGTCCATGCGATCGCGGTGCGCTCGGAGACGAAGATCACGGCTGAAATCATTAATTCAGCGCCACTTCTGAAGGTCGTGGGCAGGGCGGGGGTCGGCATCGACAACGTCGACGTGGACGCCGCGACGGAGCGCGGCGTGATCGTCATGAACACGCCGTCGGGGAACACGATCGCCACGGCCGAGCTCACCTTCACGCACCTGCTCTGCGGCGCCCGCCCGGTGCCGCAGGCCGCGGCGTCCATGCGCGAGGGCAAGTGGGACCGCAAGGCGTTCTCTGGCATCGAGCTCTTCAGGAAGACCCTCGGGGTGGTCGGGCTGGGTCGCATAGGCGGCGAGGTCGCCCGCCGGGCGCAGGCCTTCGGGATGCGCGTGGTGGCGTTCGACCCCTACCTGGCGCCGAGCCGCGCCAAGGGGATGCAGATAGACTCGGTGCCCTTCGACGAGCTCCTCGCGCAGGCCGACTACATCACGGTGCACATGCCGCTCACCGACGACACCCGCTACATGCTCGACGAGGCGGCCCTCGCGAAATGCAGGCGCGGCGTGCGGATCTTCAACTGCGCGCGCGGCGGGATCATCAAGGAATCGGCGCTCATCGCGGCGCTCAAGAGCGGGCAGGTCGCGGCGGCCGGCCTCGACGTGTACGAGGACGAGCCCCTCGCGGCGGCCAGCGAGCTGCGCAAGCTGCCCAACGTGACCTTGACGCCGCATCTCGGCGCCTCGACGGTGGAGGCCCAGGACGCGGTCGGCGTCGAGGTGGCCGAGCAGATCGTCGACGTGCTCAAGGGGGGCGTCATCCGCAACGCCGTCAACATGCCCACCCTCGACGCCGCGACGCTCAAGGTCATCGGGCCCTACCTCGACCTCGGGGCCAAGCTGGGGACGCTCCTGCAGCAGGTCTCGCCGGACCATGTCGCCTCCCTCAAGATAACCTACTGGGGCAAGGTGGTCGACCTGGACGCGAACGCGATCACCCGGGCCATCCTGCGCGGGTGGCTGCGGCGCATAAGCGGCGAGAACGTCAACTTCGTGAACGCCCCGGTCCTCCTGGAGCGCCTCGGCGTGCGCAGCGAGGTCGTCAAGTCCACGGGCGAGGCCGACTACAACGAGCTGATCCAGGTCGAGGCCCTCGGGGCGGACGGGGTCGCCCGCAACGTGGCCGGCACGCTCATAGGCAAGGCGAGCAGCCCACGGGTGGTCTCCATCAACGGGCGCGAGGTCGAGGTCGCGGCGACGGGCAAGCTCCTGGTCATCGAGAACAGCGACGAGCCCGGCATGATCGGATACGTGGGGACGCTCCTCGGCAGGGACGGGGTCAACATCGCCAACATGTCCCTCAGCCGCCAGGAGCCGGGCCAGACCGCGCTCATGGTGATCAACCTGGACAGCGAGCCGAGCGAGGCCGCCCGCCGCGAGCTGAAGGGCCACAAGGCCATCAGGCTCGCGAAGTTCGTCCAGCTTTAACGCGCCATGCCAAGCCCCGCCGATCTCGGTGACGTGCTGCCGCTCTCGGTCGCGGCCGCCTCGGGCTATCTGCTCGGGTCGCTCCCGTTCGGCTTCCTGGTGGCCCGGTCGAGAGGGGTCAACATCTTCGAGGTCGGCAGCAGGAGCAGCGGGGCGACCAACGTCCGCCGTGTCCTCGGCGCGGGCCCGGGCAGAGCGGTGTTCGCCCTGGACACTCTAAAGGGCGCGGTCGCCGCGGGCTGGCCCCTGCTACTGGCGGCGCTGTGGTCCTCCGGCGTCCGCCAGTCCGCTGGCGCCGGTGGGCCGCCCGTGGCCTCGATGGTGGTGCCGGCCACCCACCAGCTCGCGCTCGTCATGGGTTACGTGGGCCTGGGGTTCGCGCTGGTCGGCCACTCCTTCTCGTGCTTCACGGGGTTCAGGGGGGGCAAGGGCGTCTCGACGGCCGCCGGTGGCTTCCTCGTCCTGCTTCCCTGCGTGGCCCTCATCTCGTCGGCCGTGTGGGTGCTGGTCTTCTACCCGACGCGCTACGTGTCGCTGGCCTCGATACTCGCGGCGCTGTGCCTGCCCCTGTTTGCGATTATCCTAGGGAGCGGCGCTATCGCGACCTGGGTGACGGCGGTCGTGGCGCTCTTTGTCGTCGTCCGCCACCGCGCCAACGTGAAGCGCCTTCTCACCGGCACCGAGAAGAAGTTCGAGCGCAAGAAGCCGGACGGGCCCCCGCCGGGCGCGAAGCCATGAGCCCCGCGCGCACGCTTAACATCGGCCTGTGCGGCCTTGGAACGGTCGGCCAGGGCGTCTGGAAGCACTTCGGCCGCATGCGCTCCGCGCTCGAGTCGCGCCTGGGTGCGAGGATCGTGCTCTACCGGGCCGCCGTCAGGAGCCGCTCGAAGGAGCGGGCCGTTCGCGTGCCGGCCTCCAGGCTGACCGGCGACGCGATGGCCGTCGCGACCGACCCCGCGGTGCACATCGTCTGCGAGCTGATGGGCGGGACGGGGATAGCCCGGGATGTCACGCTCGCCGCGCTCTCCCAGGGCAAGGTCGTCGTCTCGGCGAACAAGGCGCTGATCTGCGAGCACGGCGCCGAGATCTTCGCGGCGGCCAGACGCGGCGGCGGCCACTTCCTCTTCGAGGCGAGCGTGGCCGGCGGGATCCCGCTCATAAAGGCGGTGCGCGAGGGGCTGGTCGCAAACCGGTTTCCGCGCATCTACGGGATCCTGAACGGGACCTGCAACTACATCCTGACGAAGATGGAGGAGCTCGACGCGCCGTACGCGAGCGTCCTCAGGGAGGCGAAGAGGCTCGGCTACGCCGAGAAGGAGGAGTCGCTCGACGTCGAGGGATGGGACACCGCGCACAAGGCGTGCATCCTCGCCTGGCTGGCGCACGGGGTCTGGGTGCGGCCGCGGGACATGATAGTCGAGGGGATCGAGCGGATCACGCCCGCCGACTTCAAGAACGCCGCGGCGCTCGGCTTCGGGATCAAGCTCCTGGGGATCATCACGCGCGACTTCGCCACCAACGAGATCAGCGTCCGCGTCCACCCGACGCTCCTGCCCGAGGGCGGCGTCCTCGCGCGGGTGAGCGGGGTCTTCAACGCGATCTCCGTCACCGGGGACGTCGTCGGCACGACTCTCTACATCGGCCGCGGCGCCGGCCAGGACGCCACGGCGAGCGCGGTCATAAGCGACATCGCCGACGCGGTGGCGCTGCTGCTCCATGGCAAGGGCGCCCACTTCATGGGCGAGGAGGAGCCCCCGGCGCTCGGCGGGGCCCGGATGGCGCCGCCGGAGCGCATACACGGGCGGCACTACGTCAGGTTGACGGTGGCGGACCGGCCGGGTGTGCTCGCGCGCGTGGCCACCGTCATGGCGCGCAACCGCATCAGCATAGCGAGCGTCATCCAGAACCCGTCCGAGCGGCCGGGCGCCGCCTCGCTCGTCCTCACCACCCACGAGAGCGACGAGCGCTCGATGGGCGCGGCGCTGCGGGCGCTGGCGAGGCTCGGCAGCGTGCGCGAGGCGCCGCTGCACCTGCGCATAGGGGATCTGGACGGCTGAGCCCGGAGGGGACCCGACACTATGCCCAGAATCGTCCAGAAGTACGGCGGAACCTCGGTGGGCGACGTCGAGAGGATACGGAAGGTCGCGGAGCGGATCAAGGCCGCGCGCGAGGACGGCAACGAGACCGTCGTCGTCCTCTCGGCGCGCGCGGGCCTGACCAACGAGCTGATCGCCCGCGCCAAGGGCCTCTGCCCCAACCCCAGCGACCGGGAGCTCGACCAGCTGCTCGCGATCGGCGAGCAGGAGTCGATCGCCC